>DATFFP010000033.1:0-30111 GCA_035249985.1 Gemmatimonadaceae bacterium | reverse complement strand
GGTACGTGTATCCCAGGACCGCGGTGAGGGGTGTGCGAAGCTCGTGCGACATGTTCGCGAGGAACTCGTCCTTGAGCCGCCGCGCCTCGAGCGCCGCGACGTACTGCCGTTCCAGCTCCGCATTCGACTCCACGAGCGCTGCGTTCGCGCGCCGGAGCTCTTCGATGAGCGACGCCTTCTCGGCCGTCGCCGCCATCTGATCGGAAACGATGCGGAGCAGCCCGCGCTCGACACGATCGAATCCTTCGGTCTCGGCGAAGTAGAACGCGACCGCCCCGAGCACCCCGGTGCGGGTCTGGAGCGGGAGCGCGATGATCGCGCGAAAACCCATCTCGGACGCGGCGTCCTGCCAGTCCGTGAGCGACTTGTCGGCAAATACGTCGGGGACCTGCACGACCCGCCGCTCGCTTGCTGCTTCGCCGCTGGGTCCGCGCCCGAGTCGCACGCGCATTTGCCCGAGAAATGGGCGAAAGCGCTCAGGCCAGTTGTACGCGGCAGCCAGGCGCATGACCTCGTCCCCCCGCTCGACGAGATAGACTGATGCGAAGGAAGCCCCGACCAGGGGGCTCACGCGCTCGAGCGCGAACTGAAACACCTCCTCCGGCCGATCGGCGGTGAGGAAGGCGTGGACGATCTCGCGCACCGCGACCAGCTCGCGGATGGCGGTGTCTTCAGTGTCGACGGGGATGCGGACGCGGGTGGCGTTCACGCTCGAAATCTACCGGCGGCGCTGCGTGGGCGGCTAGTGGAGTGGATGTGTAGCCGGTTCCCTACTCCGGGGCCGACGAGCCGCGCGCATGCGCCGCGATCCGGTCCATCATCGCCGGCAACTGCGCCACGAACGCCGATCGCGCCATCACCTGCACACCGTCCGCACGGGCGGCGTGGATGACCTCCACGTTCGTATGGCCAGCGAAGCCGATGACAGGGACCTTGGCCGCCTCGGGGTGCGTGCGCAGCCGCAACAACATCGCCGGGGTGTCGGCGCCCTCCATCTCGAGATCCATCAGCACGACAGCCGGCGTCGCGTTGCCGAGGTGACGCTCGAGCTGCTCGGGGCTCTTGGCGATGCGGAGCGGAACGCCGGCGCGGCGCGCGGCCTCGTCGATCTTCGAGCGGAAGATCAAGTCGGAGATGATGACGAGGACGGGTTGTGGTTGGGCTTCAGGCATAGCAAGGGTCCTCAGGGTCCTCGGGGTCCTCAGGGTCCTCAGGGTAGGTGCTCAGGGTTCGCGCCGAGGACCCTGAGGACCCTGAGGACCCTGAGGACCCTGAGAACCCCGAGGACCCTGACACTTCAGCCAGCGACATTGATCGCCGTCAGGTAAATGACCTTCGTCCCGAAGAGGAGACTCTCCACGGGGACTCGCTCGTCGTTCCCGTGCATACGCTCCTCGTCTTCCTGGGCGAGCGGAAACGGAAGCACGCCGTACGTCTGCACGCCCCACGCGCGGAGTCGCGCGCTGTCGGTCGCGCCGGTACTCATGTACGGGACCACGGCGACACTCGAATCGACCGATCGCACCGCGTCGGCGATCGCGCCGAACATCGGGGAGCGGAACGACGACGCCGGCGCATCGATCGTGTCGCGGCTGACCTCGAAGGTGACCTGCTTGTCGCCGACGACGCGCCGAAGCCGCGCCACCACCGAATCGATGGACTGACCGGGGAGCGTACGAATGTTGAGGTTCGCCGTCGCTTCCGTCGGAATTACGTTGGTGCGAATTCCGCCTTCGATCAGTGTCGCCGAGATGCCGTTGCGCAACACGGCATTGTAGATCGGCATCGCCGAGAGCACGCGCGCGCCACGGGCGACGCGCCGCCCATCGCGCGACGCCACGTCGGCCATTGCACGACGCTCTGCGGCATTCGGCCACACTTTACTCAGCTCGGAAAAGAAAACGCGTGTCGTCGGGTTGATGCGCACCGGCTCCTCGTACTCGCCGATCCTGGCCATGGCCCGGGCCAGGCGGCTGATCGCGTTGCCGGGGAGCGGAACGGACGCGTGACCGCCCGGTCCCTTCGCGATCACGCGGACGTTGTGCGCAACCTTCTCGGTGTTCTGCACGGCGACGTACAGCGGTCGCCCATTCACCACCCGGGTGCGCCCCCCCTCGTTGAGCGCGAACTCGGCGCGAATGAGGTCGGGCTTGTTCGCGATCAGCCACCCCATTCCCCATTCGCCCCCCGCTTCCTCATCCGAGTTGGCGACGAGAACGACATCGCGCTGCAGCGATCCACCGGCATCGATCACGTTGCGCTTGAGCAGCAGCATCGTGACGAGGTTCGCGGCGAGCATCCCCTTGTCGTCGATCGCCCCTCGCCCGTACACGTAGCCGTCCTTCTCGACCCCGGCGAACGGGTCGACCGTCCATTGATCCGCTTCGACGCCGACGACGTCCATGTGCGCCATCAATAGCACCGGCTGCTTTGCGCCGTTCCCATTGATTCGCGCGACGAACGCCGCTCGCCCCGGCGATGGCTCGAACAGGTGCGTCTCGATGCCGGCAGCGCGCAGGGTACTGTCGAGGTATCGCGCAACCGTGATCTCATTGCCTGGCGGATTCACCGTGTTGAGCTGAATCAGCCGCCGCAGGTGGCGCACCGTCTCGTCGCGGACGGCGCCCCAGTCCGGTTGGCGCGCGAGCGCAGCGCGCGCGTCAGGGTTCTGCGCGCGTGCCATGGCGAGCGGCGTAGCCAACCCGATGACGGTGGCCGTCAGCAGTATCCGGGGTATCGGTTGGCGCATACGGATCGCTCACGACGTGACGAGCAGATCCTCGATGGCGCGCACCAGGGGAGCGAATGAGAGCGCTCGACCCGTGGCCCTTTCGCCCAGCTCGCCCGCCAGCTCCCGCTGTCCCTCACCGAAGAGCGTGCCGATCACCCAGGGTCCTGCGTGCGGGTTGCGCCACCAATCCTCGTTGAAGCGCTCCACGAGCGTCTCCGTGAGGAGCGCCTGGAGCTGCCACGCGCGCAGGTACCGCGCGGCGTAAAATCGCGGGTCGACATCCACGAACGCGTCCGCCCGATCATATCGGAAGGTCGTCGCGCTCGTGAGGCGGTCGACGTAGAGATCCGGAAGGGAATCCCAGCCGACTTCACCGCCATACAGCGTGACCTCGTAGATGAGCTTGGCGCAGTATCGCCGCAGGAAGTGAAGCTCCTCGAATCCCACCGTGCGGAGAAACGTCGGTGCATGGCGACGCCCGAGCTCGGTATATCTCGCGAGCCATCCCGCGTCGTGCATGAGGTGATCGAGGAGCATGGCATACCCCTCGGTCACCGAGTTGTCGCCGAGCCACCGCCACTCGAAGGGGTAATCGGGGCGCGTGTACGCGAAGTGCAGTGCGTGTCCAAGCTCGTGCAGCAGCGTGCGATAGTCCGCCTGCCCGCCGTGCGGGCGCAGCACGAGATAGACTTCATCGGGGACGCGCACGGGGGCGCAAAAAGCCCGGGCTCGTTTCCCCTCGCGCTCCCCGGTGTCGAAAATGATCCGGCCGCCCGCGTCCGGATCGATGCCCATCTCGGCGGTCTGACGTCTGATCGACGCCTCCATCGACGCGCTCGGAAAGTGGGCGTCGAACTCCTGTGCACGGAGGAGGTGCAATGCATCGGCGCGCGTGGCGTCCGCCGGATCCATGCGCAGCTTGCTGCGCACCGTCTCCGCGTACACATCGTCCCACATCGACTGCGTGTCGCGCAGAAAGTCGTCGCACTCGCCGACGAGTCCCGTGAGGTTCACGCCGCTCAATGCCTCGAACGTGGCGTTGAACGTCGGCGCGATCTCCATCCCTTCGATGAGCTCCTTCTCGCGCTGGAACCGCTCGCGGCGAAGCGGGGCGAGCTCGGATTCGACGACCCGCGCGCGCGCCCGCTCGATCATCATGCGCTCGTCGCGATTGGCGGTGTTGCCGATATCGATGGCAGCGCGCTGATATGGAAGCTCGCGACCGTCGTCGAGCCGAACGACCGCGCTCCCCTCCCACGCGATCTCCCGCTCGTCGAGGGCAGCGAGGGCGCGGCTCGCGACAGAATCGGTGAGCCACTCGAGCATCAGACGCGCCGAGCGATGGGCGTCCGATCCGGGGGCGGCACCTCGGAATTCCTCACGCACGAGCGCGAGCGCATCCTCGCCGAGGATCCCGGCGTGACGCTCGTAGATCGTCTGCAGGTCGGCGGTCGCTTTGAGCCCCGCGTGCGCGAGGAAGTACTCACGCGAGACCTCTTCCATGAAGCGCTGCCCATCCAGGCGCAGCCGATCGAGCGACAAGGGTCTCACGCGGCGAGCCGCTCGCGCAGCACGTCGGCGACGCGCGAAGCATCGACACGCTCCTGCTGGAGTGTGTCGCGATCGCGGATGGTCACCGTCTGGTCCGTCGTGGATTGACCGTCGATCGTCACGCCAAACGGCGTTCCCACCTCGTCCTGGCGCCGATACCGCCGGCCAATCGCCCCCGACTCGTCGTAGAACACGGGGAAGTGCCGTCGCAACTCGTTGGCCAGGCGCGTCGCCATCTCTGGCATTCCGTCTTTCTTCACGAGCGGGAAGACCCCTGCCTTCACTGGCGCCAGCGACGGGTGAATCGCCAGGACGGTTCGTCCCTCCTCCTCTCCCGCGACCTGTTCCTCACGGTAGGCGTTGACGAGGACCGCGAGCAGCGTCCGATCGGCTCCGACCGACGTCTCGATGACGAACGGCACATACCGCCGGTTGTTAGGCTGATCGAAGTACTCGAGCTTCTTGCCGGAGTATTCCTGGTGACGACCCAGATCGAAGTCGCCGCGGTGGTGAACGCCCTCGATCTCCTGAAAGCCGAGCGTACCGCCGAAATCGAACTGGATGTCGAAGGCGGCGCGGGCGTAATGCGCGAGCTCCTGCGGATCGTGTTGATGGAACTGGAGCCGTTCCTCGCGCAGGCCAAGCATGCGATGCCACTCCATGCGCTGCGCCTTCCAGTACTCGAACCATTCCATGTGGTTTGCCGCCGGATCGACGAAGAACTGCATCTCCATCTGCTCGAACTCGCGCGTGCGGAAGATGAAGTTTCCCGGTGTGATCTCGTTCCGGAACGCCTTCCCGATCTGCGCGATCCCGAAGGGCACCTTCTGTCGGGTGGACTGCTGCACGTTCAGGAAGTTGACGTAGATGCCCTGCGCCGTCTCCGGTCGGAGATACACGACCGACGCCGTGTCCTCCACGGGCCCCATGAACGTCCGGAACATGAGGTTGAAAAGACGTGCCTCCGACAGCGTGCCCTTCATTCCGCAGGCGGGGCACTGGGCGTCCGGCGTGCCGGGGGTGCCCTTGATCTTCGGATCGTCCGCGCGGAAGCGCCGCTTGCAGTTGCGGCAATCGACGAGCGGATCCGTGAACCCGGCGACGTGCCCGCTGGCTTCCCACACCCGTGGATGCATGAGGATCGCGGCGTCGAGCCCCTCGATGTCATCCCGCATCCGGACCATCGCGTTCCACCACCGGTCCTTGAGGTTCTTCTTCAGCTCGACCCCGAGTGGGCCGTAGTCCCACACCGAGCCGGTGCCGCCGTAGATCTCGGAAGACTGGAAGATGAACCCGCGTCGCTTGGCGAGCGACACGAGCTTTTCCATCACATCGGGGAAGGTGCTGATCGAGGACATTTGCGAAAGATGACGACGCCCACTCGCATGGGCTAGCGGCCTGCGTGTGCCTCGTGCGACGCTGCGGGGTCGTTCCACATGGCGGTGAGCCGGCGCGCGATGAGCTCCCCGTGGCCACGGCCATTCTCAATGAAGACCTTGTTCGCGTCGTTACCGGCGCTGATGACCCCGGCGATGAACACTCCCGGGACGTCGGTCTCCATGGTGGCGGGGTCGTGCACAGGAATCCCCGTGGCGCGGTCCACCGTGGCGCCGATGGCATGGAGGAGCTCATGCTCGGGCGTGTACCCCGTCAGCAGGTAGACGTGGTCGGCCGCCAGGCGCTCGGCGCCGTGCGGCGTGTCGAGCACCACGGCCGATGGCTCGATCGCTGCCACCCGTGACCGCCACCGCGTGACGATGTGCCCCTCGGTGATCCGATTCTGAAGGTCCGGTGCGACCCACGGCTTCACGCTCGGCGACAATCCTTCGCCGTGGTACACCATCGTCACGCGCGCGCCGCTCCGGTACAGGTCCAGCGCCGCTTCCGCCGCGGAGTTCTTGCCGCCGACGACGATGGCATCGCGCATGAACGCTTCATGTCCCTCGCGATACCGATGCGTGACATGCGGGAGGTCTTCACCGGGGACGCCGAGATAGTTCGGTGAGTCGAAGTAGCCCGTCGCGATGACGATGGCGCGCGTTCGCGTCGTGCGCACCTCCTGACCGCGCGGCCGTGAGTGGACGACGAAGCCTTCCCGCCCCGTTTCGATGTGCTCGACGCGCTCGTACTGGCGCACGATCAACCCATGTCGCTCGACCACCTGGCGATAGTACGCCAACGCATCGCGGCGCGTCGGCTTCTCGGTCGCGACGACGAAGGGCATTCCGCCAATCTCGATGCGCTCCGCGGTCGAGAAGAACGTGAGGTACGTGGGGTAGCCGGCAATCGATGAGACGACACACGACGCCTCGATGATCAGCGCGCGCCATCCCGCGCGCTCGATGGCGATACCAGCGGCAAGGCCACAGGGGCCAGCGCCGACGACGACGACGTCCGTCTCAAAGTCCAATGATTTGATCCCGCCGCGTTCCCACGCTGACGTACGCGATCCTCGTCTCCGCGAGCTCCTCAATGCGGTCGAGGTATCGGCGGGCCTGCGAGGGGAGGTCCTCCATGCGACGCGCGTCCGTCGTCGGTTTTTGCCAGCCCTCCATCCACTCGTAGCGAGGCTTCACCGCATCGAGCGTCACCAGGTCGCCGGGGAATTCCGTGAACGTCTCGCCGTTCAGCTCGTACCCGGTGCAGAGGCCAAGACGCTCGAGGGTGTCGAGCACGTCCAGCTTCGTCACGGCCAGCCCTGTGAGTCCGTTGATGCGTGAGGCATAGCGCACGACGATGGCGTCGAACCATCCGCACCGCCTCGGCCGCCCCGTTGTGGCGCCATACTCGTTGCCGAGCTTGCGCACCTCGCTGGCGAGCGGCTCATCGAGCTCGGTGGGCAGCGGACCGTTGCCAACCCGGGTCGTGTAGGCCTTCACGACGCCGAGCACCGCGTCGATCGATGTTGGCGCGAGCCCCGCGCCGGTGACAGCGCCTCCCGAGGTCGTGTTGCTCGACGTCACGAACGGGTAAGTGCCGTGATCCACGTCGAGGAGCGAGCCCTGGGCGCCCTCGAGCAGTACCGCGGCGCCGGACTTCCGCGCACGCGAAACGACGAGGCCGATGTCGTCGGCGAGCTCGAGGAGCCGGGGCGCCAGACGCTCGAGCAAATCGACGGTCGACTCGACATCGGCGCGTTGAGATGAGCCGAAGGCCGCGAGCTGCGTGTTGGCGTGGGCGATTCCACTCTCGACGAGTGAGCGCAGCCGCTCGGGGTGACGCAGGTCGAGCACGCGGACGCCGCGCCGCGCGACCTTGTCCTCGTACGCGGGGCCGATCCCGCGTCCGGTCGTGCCGATCTGCTTGCTGGCCGCACTCTCTCCGTCGAGGAGCTTGTGATAGGGCATGACGAGATGCGCGCGGTCGCTGACGTAGAGGCGGCCGGAGACATCCACACCGTCGGCGATCAGCTCCTCGATCTCCTCGAACAGCGTGTCAGGATCGAGGACGACCCCGTTGCCGATCGCGCAGCGCACGCCGGGATGCAGGATCCCACTCGGAATCTGATGCAGCACGAAGGAGCGGCCACCGATCGCGACGGTATGACCGGCGTTGGCGCCACCCTGGTATCGCACGACCCAGTCAGCGCCCTCCGCGATCACGTCGACGAGTTTCCCTTTGCCTTCGTCTCCCCACTGGGCGCCGACGACGACGAGTGTTCGGATGTGCTGGTCGAACATGAAGGGAAAGTTAGTCGGTTCGGGAGAGAAACGGCAAAGATGACAGAATACAGAATACAGAATTCTGAAATTCAGCCGAGACTGCTGAATTCTGAATTCTGTATTCTGTATTCTGTCATCTTTGCCGTTCCTTCATGTCCGCGGTGGCGGTGCCAAGGCCACGCGCGTCACCTGCTCGTCGCTCGTGAGCGCCTCGCTCGTCAGCGGCAGCGTTACCGTGAACGTGCTCCCGCGACCGTAGTGGCTGGTCACCGCGATGTCCCCGCCAAGAAGCGCGATCAGCTTTCGCGTGATGCTCAGGCCGAGGCCGGTTCCGCCGTACTCGCGCGTGCGCGATTGATCCACCTGCCGGAACTCCTCGAAGATGACCTCGAGGTCCTGCGGCCGGATCCCGATACCCGTGTCGCTCACCGCGATGCGTACCTGCTGGCCATCCGTCCGCGCGGCGATCGATACCGACCCGCGTGCCGTGAACTTCATCGCGTTCGACACGAGGTTGAGCACGATCTGACGTACCTTGGTACGATCGGTTTCCATCTGCACCGGCTCTGCCGGAAGCTGCACGTTGAAGTCGAGACCCTTTCGTCGCACCATCGGCTCCATCTGGGCGGCGACGTCCTGCAGGAGGTCGTTCAGCGAGAGGCGCTCGAGATGGACCGGCATCTTCCCGGCTTCGATCTTCGCCAGATCGAGAATGTCGTTGATGAGCGCCAGCAAATGCTGCGACGAGACCTGAATGCGGTGCAGCCCTTCTTCCTGCTTCGCGGTCAAATCGCCGTAGATGCGATCGAGCATGAGCGACGTATAGCCGATCAAGGCGTTGATCGGGGTTCGGAGCTCGTGCGACATGTTGGCGAGGAATTCGCTCTTGAGCCGATAGGCCTTCTCGAGCTCCTGCGACTGCCACTGGAGGCGCAGATTGCGCTCTTCGAGATCGCGCGTCGCCTCCCGCACGCGATCCTCGAGCTCGGCGCTGAAGCGCTTCAGCTCCTCGTAGAGCCGTTCGTTCTCGACCTCTTTCGTTCGATCGTGCAGCACCGAGACGATCGCCATGGGCTCGCCGCGCTCGTCGAAGATCTTTCCCGACACCATCTCCATGGGGAGTGCCGCGCCTGTCGACGGTCGAACGAGCGACACCTGTGCCCGGCGGGCGCGGTCGTTCGTGAGCGCGAAATCGGAGATGAACGACGTGACCTTGGTGTCGTTGTTGCGCACCCGTTGAATGATGGTTTGATCACGGCGGGTGGCATCGGTGAGCTCGAAGAGCTCCTCCGCCTGTCGATTCATCAGGATGATGTTCGACTTTCCATCGGTGACGAGAATCGGATCGGCGACGTTCTGGAGAATGAGGCCCAGGCGATCGCGCTCGCGGGAGGCGTGCTGCTCGGCGAGACGCTCGCGATGGAACTGCCGCTGCAGCTGGTGCGCGGCCTGTTTGAGGTCGGTCACATCGCGCAGGACCGAGAGATAGGAGCCGCGACGTGCCATTTCCACCGGAAGCGGGTGGGCCAACACCTCGAACAGGAGATCCGTGCCTTCGGTGGGATCGACGAGATTGAGCTCGCGCGCTCCGGCCCCGAGGCCGCCCGGCGATATCGCCTTCGAGAGGAAGGAGCTGTACAGCAGGTTGTTGATCTCGACCGCGCGGCGGCGCCCCTCCGAATCATCGGGCCGCATCCCGAGGAGCTGCTCGGCCCGCTTGTTGAGCACGACGATCGTGTTCGACGTATCGGTGATGACGATGGGATCGGGCAGCGCGTTGATGATTGCCGTGAGAAGATTCGTTTGCCGGTCGAGCTGGTCGGCGTACCGTCGCTGCTCCTCGACGCTGAAGATGTGCGAGACGATCGGACCGGCCACGCTCGCCATCTCGGCCAGCGCCTCGACGGTGTCGGGATCGACGCGCGACTCGAGAACGGCGACGGCGAAGGGAGAGAGGCCGACGCGGCGGCGGCGTTCCGTTCCCACCGGCATCACGCCGCAATCGCGGAATCGCCCGGTAAAGGCGAGCTCTCCGTCGCGGGCGCGCGGGAGCGAGTCGCGGTGCAGCGGCTGCGGGATGGGGATCGCCGCCCACGGCGCGAAGGGGATACCGTCGTGCTCGAGGACGGCATCGCGGCAGGCTACCGCCTCGAGCGACATTGCGGAGACGACGAGCGGATGATCGTTCTCGTCGAGCTGGATCAGGGCGTCCGCGCCGAGCGTTTCCGGAGCGCCCACCACGTGAGTCACCTTCAACCGGTGGGCGGGGCCGTCGATCATCAGCAGCAGCGCACGACGCGCCCCGGCCGTCTGGGCAAGTTGGCGGAGGAGCGTGTGCGCTGCATCGGTCCACGACTGCGCCTGCGCAAGCGACGTCAGCAGCCCGTTCAGGTCGTCCCCGGTCAACCGCGCCGGAGCTTCGGCGGCATTCCGCGCGACCCGCATCAACCGTTAGGCGCGATCGCGACGACTGACCTCTTCGAGTCGACGCTTGAGGTCCGCGTTCTCGCGCATCACGCGATCGAGCTCCGCCTCGCCGCCCGCCGAGAGCTCGCGCGGCCGGGCCGAGGGTGCCGTGATGCCCACCGCCTCGGAAAAGCGCAGGTAGGTGTCGATCGAAGCCACCACGATGCGTGCTTCGACGGTCACCAGGTCGATGCCGACCAGGGAGACGCGGACCCATGCGTCGATCACGATGCCTTTGTCGAGGACGCGATCGAGAACGTCAATGAGGGAACTGCCACCGGGGGCACGTTCGACTGCCATTCGCCGTTACTCCGTTGAAGTGGACGGTCGGCGCTTGGCGCCGCTCCGCTCGGTGAGCTGCCGCAGCTGCTGCTCGATGCGTTCCAGCCGCTTCTCGACTTCCCCCGAGCCCAGCGCGCCAGCGTCGGCGGCCCGCGTCGTAAGGCGAGGGTCGTGCTGCCACCAGTTCATGCCGATCGACGCTGCCTTGTCGATCGAGCAGACGAGGAGGCGCACCTGGATGGTGAGCAGCTCCACGTTGGCGAGGTTGATCTTGATGTCACCCGCGATCACGAGTCCCTTGTCCAGCACCCGGTCGAGAATGTCGACCAGGCCGTGACTGCGCGTGGGCGCGATGTAATCAGGCAAAGGCGTTCTGCTCCGGTCGGCGGGTCTCCCCGCGGTTAGCGCAGCCGTCCGAGCGGCCCGAGGTCGATCTCCAGGTCCTCATCGTCGAGGTTGAAAAGCCGCTTCAGCTCATTCATGCGCTCGCTCAGCCGCAGCAGCGCCAAACCGAGACGCTCGACCTCCTCGTCGGTCAGCGACCCGCCGTCCATTCGTCGGACGGCCTGGTGTTCGAGGACTTTGCGCAACACTTCGATCAACGTCAATACGAGCTTGGCCAATCCCTGCTCGACGTGCTCCGGGTCCGCGTCGATCCGCTCCGGCAGCGACCGCGCAATCTCGTGCAGCTCGCGCTCGAATTCGGCTGCGGCCCCAGGCGTCACCTCCGTCACGCGGTCCTCGCTCACGTGCCGATGCCCTCGGTGAAGCTATAGGGTGCCCACGGCCCTGATATCATGATGGTGAGCGCAGGGTCTTGCTGCCGGAGTGTCTGGAGCGCTCTCCGGTATGCTTCGATTCTCTCACGCGGGACCAGGTGCGACAGCGTGGCCAGACTCGATCCCGCCACCGCCCCGGCGAACGACTGGGCGCGAACGAGGTCTCCCACAGCGGAGCTCACCCGGTCGCGGAGTATCCCAGCAGTTGCCAGCACGTTTCGTTCCTCGCGCTGAACGGCGGCAACGCGCTCTAGATATCGCCGTCCACTGTCGGCGCCCTTCGGACCGACGACCGGACTGTCGATCGGCACACGCCGCGGCGCGGGTACGAGCATCCGCACCGTCATTTCGACGGCTCCCGCGACTCTGTCGAGCCCCGACTCGAGAGTGGACCGGCGCTCCGACAAGACTGCGCGGAGCTCGTCCTCGCCCGCGACGACCTGGCCGAACCGCGCGGGAAGTGGCGTCTCGCTTTCGAGCGCGACGCGCACCACACGATCGTGCTCCTTCGCGCGCTGTGGCGACGGCACGACGGTCATCGACGCCATCTCGCTGACCCATGCCGCCAGTCCGCCCAGATCGACTCCGCGCACCGGCGCGCCGTCGATCCCCAGCAGGGTCGGCGGCGGCTCAGGCGTCGCGCGGAGGACGCAGTAGAGATAGATCGCCAAGCGGGTGTGCGAGCCGTCCGCTGACGCCGACGCTCCTGTGCTCGAGTGTCTCCAGAGCGCTGATGAGCACCGACAAGCTGACCGAAATGAGATCGATACCAGCGATCGAGATGATCACGTCGCCCGTGATCACGACCCCTTTGTCGAGCACGTGGCTCAACAGGTCGCTCAGCACGAGCGCATCGTCGTCGGCGGGATCCAGCGGGGCGTCCGTCATGGGGTCCCCGCATCAGCGCCCGCTCGCACAAAGTGATAGGGCGGCCACGGGCCGGTAAAGTCGAACCTGAAGCCGTGCGGCTGGTGCTCCCGAACGATCGCCGTCAGCGACTGTTGAAAGGGAGCCAGGGCGCCACGCTTTACGAGAAAGAACGCGTTGAGAATAGCAACGCCAGGCGCATCATCGCGCCCCTTCGCGGGCAGCGGCTCGCGCACCGCCTCGAGCGCGAGCGACGCCAGCGCCTCGAACGATTCGCGAGCGACCTCAGCGGCAACCCGCTTGAGCTCGGAGCGTCGCTCCGCTTCGAGCTTGCGCTGCAGTAAATACCGCTGGCCCGGCGTCGCGTCGCGGGCCTGACGCTCCAGCGCCTCGACGCTGGGACTCAGTGCGCCGATGCCCTGGGCGAGCACCTCGTCGAGCCGAAAGATGCGCAGACCATACTCTTCCCCGATACCAATCCGCTCGAACGTTGCTCGCAGCTCCTGGGCCCGCTCGCGCAGCATCTCCCGCACACGCGATTCATCGTGGAAGAGCGTGAAGATCGGGAGTGGGATCACCGCTCCGCGGTCCCCGGCCCACGTGACGACCGCATCGTGCGCGGACGCACGCGGCGCCACCCACCCCACCTCCTCCGTAAGCAGCTCGACGCGATCCGGCGCATACGCGGCCATGTCAACGCTCGAGACGAGCACGGCCAGGTCACCCTCGATCACCGTTCGTACCGCCGCGTCGTCGATGCCGGCGGGCGCCCCCGAGGCATCGAGGGACGGTGGCGTCACGGCGTAGGCATACAGAACGCGATCAGGCAACGGTGTCCTCGTCGATCGGTCGCCAGGCGGTGCACCAGCGGCGAAGCGCGGGTGCCCCCCGCGGGGCAGGCGAGGCCGCGGGAGCTAGAAACTGCCGCGGGGTACCCTCCCCGGATAGGGGAGCGACAGCGAAGGTACTCCGATTCCAGATGAGCCCGCCGACGGCGATGCCACGTGAGCGGCACGCATCGATCAGCCGACGGCTCTCATCGCGGACCAGCGGCTCATCATTCGCGACGACCAGAATCGACGCTCGATCGGGATCGGCCATCAGCTCCCGCAAGGCGCGTGTGCGTTTGGCGAAATCGAGCATCTCCCGCGCCGCCTCTCCGAGCGCGGCCACCTCCTTGTACTCCAGCATCAGCCGCATGAGCCGATGCGTCCACGAGAGCGCAAGCGTGGGCATCTCGAGAAGGCGGAGCAAGTGGCCGGTCGGAGCCGGATCGACGATGACGCGCGCGTATCGGCCCTCGGCCAACAGGTCGCCTAACGTGATGAGGGCGTACAGCTCATCGATGCCCGGTGGCGCGAGGGCGAGCAGGTCGCGCGCGACCGCCCGATCGTGCGCAAGATCGAGCGCGCCCGTCATCAAGCGGTCGAACGTCGCGTCGACGCGGTCGGCATAGTTCGCGCGAAACCGCTCGAACGCCATGGTCGCATCCATCTGCCGAGCGCGACACCCTGGCGCCCCGTCGACGTCCACATCGGCATCGGGCACCGGCTGCCCGAGCGCGTCCGCGACGGAGGGCGCCGGGTCAGAGGATACGACCAACACCGGCTCCTCCGTGCGAGCCAGCGACACAGCGAGGGCGCAGGCCACCGTCGTCTTTCCGACTCCACCTTTCCCGGCGACGATCGTCAGGGGGCGCACCAGGCCTGCGACTGCCGGGTCGACCGCCGAGCGCGGTGTGTCGATCATCCTGCCGCTGATCGCGACGGCCTGGCCCCCCTGCCCCGGCGCGCCGTCGAACAGCGCCTCGATCTCCCGGAGCCCGCTCGGGGCCCGGGGACGGCGTCCCACGGTCAACCGGAGGGCGTCAGGCGCAACGCGGGCAAGCGTGTCCATCAGCTCGTGGTCACCTGTCTCGCCGGGTCCCGGCACGGCGTTCACAATGAGCGCGCCCACGCGAATCGAGAGCTTTTGCAACGATTGCGCGTAGCGCACCGTCTCCGCGACGATCATAGGCTCGAGCTGGGTGACGAGGGCCACGGCGGTGCGCTCATCATCAGCAAGCGTCGCGCGCAGCGCTTCCACCCGCTCTCCCATGTCGGCAATGAACGCGTCGGCGTCGTCAGCGCGGTATCGTCGCGCCAGCGTCTGCACCATGAACCGGTGCTTCTGCTGCATGATCTCGAGCAGCGCGATCACGGCGCGAAAGGTTTCCGGGAGCGCGAGGAGCCGGAGCGTGTGGCCCGTGGGCGCGGTGTCGACGACGATCCGGGCCCAACGCGCATCCCGCTCGAGCTCGAGCAGTGCCAACACCGCCATGGCCTCGTCGGCTCCCGGCAGCGCATCATCGACGAACCCCGCCAGCTCCTCCGGGTTCAGGTACGTGCCCCGGTCGAGAATCGCGATCAGAACCGACCGCCACCGCTGGAGAAACGCGTCACGCTCATGCTGCGCGTCGAGCTGCATGGCGAACAGCCGCTCCCGCCCGGCGACAGCGCCCGGTGTCGAGCCAATGGCCGTGCCTAACGCGGCGCCCAAGGACCGCGCCGGGTCGGTCGAGAGCAGCAGTGTGGTCTGGCCGAGGGCTGCGCTCCGTGCCGCGAGGGCGGCCGCGCAGGTGGTCTTACCGACTCCGCCCTTGCCCGCCACCAGGATCCATCGCGGCAGCGACGCGAGCAGCGGGTCGAGCTGGCTCACTCCTCCGCGGACGCTCCGCGCGCAACCCGCACCGGCCCGCCCGGCGCCGACATGCCGAAGTGCTCACGCCACGAGCGAACCTCGCGCAGCTGCTGCATCAGGAGAGCTTCGCGACGGAGGTATTCCGCATCATCGATGTCACCGAGCTCGATGAGCATCTGCAGCTCCATGAGCTCCTGCTTGATCCGGGAGTCATCGGTGAGCTCGGTCTCGACCGCGGTCTGCACCTGCTCGAGCGACCACCGAATGCCCGCGATGGGGCCGGTGACCGGGAAGAGGAGGATTTTCGACAGGAGGCCCATGAAGACCAGGGGTCAGAAGTCAGGAGTCAGGCCGAGAGAGCGCTGGGAGCGCTGGAAAACGCTGGGATTCTTGCGCTTTTCCAGCGCCCTCAGCGCTTTTCCAGCGCCTGTCAACCCCTGACTCCTGACCCCGGTTCATTCAGCCTTTTCCAACTTCAGCTTGATGTTCACGAAATTGTACGGCGGCCACGGACCCGTGTACTTGAATGTCAGGAGGTCCTCGTACTTTCGCGACACCTCGCGCACCTTCTCATCGAAATCCTTCTCGCGATGACGCTCGACGAGAAAGGCGGCATTCATGATCATGCGGTCGCCGATCGGCTTGTTGCTGCGGCTCGCGACGGCAACCTCCTTCAAGGTCTCGTGAATGTCGGACACGAATGAGTTGCCGGTATCCTCGAGCGCGCCCTCGACCAGTCGGCCGAGCTGCATCCGCGCGAAGTACGTCGAGCTCTGCGTGTTGCGCGTGATCTCGTCCTTGAGCCGCCGGATCTCGTCGTTCGAGCGCTCCAGGTCCGCGATGACCTTGTCCCGATCCCAGAGCACCTTGAGCCCGAACTCGATCTTGTCCTGCATCTTGTCGAGCACATCGCTGAACGCCTGATAGGTCGACCGCAGCAGCTCGCCGACGTCGTCTTCGGAGCGAAACACCGTTCCAAAGGACATCGGAATCACCGTGTGCTCGCGCATCACCGTCTCGTTCACGAACTCGTGCGCCAGCACGTTCTCGCGCGTGGGATCGTAGATCACGATCGGCGTGTCGCTCACCACGGCGCTGAGATCCTTGTAGTGCACCGTGTACACGCGGTTCGCCCCGTCGCCGATGCCAATCGGGCCGAAGTCGCGCGCGCTGTCGAGGCGGATGATGCAGTACACGTACTTCCCCCCCTCGCCGCGCGTCTCACCGCCCTTCCCGACCGAATCGTCGCCGCGACGCGAGTCGGCTTCCACTGTGCGGCCCTCTCCCGAGACCATCCCGTCCATCATGCGCGCTCCTGATTCTGCCGATCAGCTCAAATCCATAACGCGAGGAGTACCCACACTGCGAGCACGAGCCCGATCCCGACCTTCATCGCGACCGCGACGATCCGTCCGATCAATGCGCCGGTCGCGACACGCGTGGCGCCGCGAACCTCGGCGCTTCGCGTCATCTCAGCGACCCAGGCACCGACAAAAGCGCCCGCGAACGCGCCAATCATCGGGCCGATCACGGGCAACGGGGTCCAGACGAAAGCACCGACCACCCCGCCTATAATAGCGCCCCATCCCGCACGTCGCGACCCACCATACTTGCGCGCATACCGGGCCGATAGGGCGAACTCGATCAGCTCGGCAATGAGGGCGAGGACCGTAAGTGCCCCGATGGTCCAGACCGAGATACTCGGCTTCGCGTAGCTGTAGAGCAGCGCGGAGCCGACCATGAGCCAGAGCCCAGGCAGGCCGAGCGGAATCAGCAGGAGTCCGACCACCAGCGCGATCGCGAGCAGTAGCTCTTCCATTCAGTCCCCTGCCTCTCGTCAGGCGCTGGTCGCGACCGCGGCGAGAATGATCGACGCCGTGATGGCGATTCCTTCGCCACTCAAGTGCTCGAGCGAATCGCGCGGCGTATGGATGCGAGCAACCGTTCGCAGCGTCCCCCGGCTCACCGTGACCACCTGCCATCCCGCATCCGCAAGCGCGACTCCGTCGAGCAGCACCCCAGGAATCAATCGCCCCGCGCTCGCCGGCACTCCCGCTTCTCCAGCGCGCGCCGCGAGCAGCTCGAGGAGGCTCGTCGGGCGCCGCCTCGTCCACGTGAACCGCAGCACGCCCTCGTCATCGACCCCATCGACGTTGATCGCGTGAACCGCGCCCCTGCCGCGGACCCACGCTCGTGCACCTGCCAGCCCTAACTCCTCCGCACTCGTCAAAACGACGCCGAGCGCTAGCTGGTGTGGCAACGACTGCGCCACCATGAGGACGGTGCTGACGCCCGAGGCGTCGTCCAACGCGCCCGGCGACCGGGAGCGCACCACGCTCGCGGCAACAGGAAGTGACGCAAGCACTCCGAGTGCGGTGATCCAGGGCCATGCCCAGCGGACGTCAGTCCCGGCGACGTGCAGCGCGCCGGCGACCACCGCCGCCAGGGCGGTCACGATCAGTCCGATGACACCGAGCGCGCGCACGACGATCGCGACCGGCTGCGACTTCGAATCGAGGTGCGCGACGAGCCAGACCGACGGGTTCCCCCGGCTCGCGACGAGGTTACTCGACTGCGCACGAAACCACGGCAGACCGAGCACACCGAACCGGGTGATCCACCACGCGACTCCCCCGAGTGTCGCTGCCCCGCCCACCAGCACGGCCAGAGCGAGCGCGGGCTCGTTCCGCCATCCAAGGTGGCCCACGGCCGCGAACAGCGCGCCGGAGACCGCGCCCAGCAGTGGGGTCGCCATTCGGCCGGGCACTGTCGAATAGGAGAATGGCTCCTCCGCGACGGCGAGACCGGAGGCGCTCAGCACATCGGCGCAGTAGGCGCGCGCGCGGGCCTCCTCCTGTCCGCCAGCGGGACGTGGCGCGCGAGCCAGCGCCTCCAGGTGCCGGCGCGCGGCTGCCCTGTCGACAGGGCGCGCGCTCACTCGTCAGGCAGCGCGCGACAGCCCGGCCGTGCGGAGCAGCTCGGCGACGCGCTCCCGACTCGCTCCGCGGAGCGGCAGCAGCGGGGCTCGCACCCGACCACCCGTTAGGCCCACGAGATCGAGCGCCGCCTTCACCCCGGCGACCCCGAGCTCCCCGACCACCGTTCGAGCGAGCGGGACCAGGCGCTCCTGGGCGCGCCCGGCGGCGGCCATGTCGCCGCTGGCGAAGGACCGACAGACCGCGACGGCGACGGGTGCCGCGAACAGCCCGACGGCGAGAATACCCCCTCGCGCTCCCATCTCGAGCCCCGAATACAGACCAGCGCCGCTTCCCGTGAGCACCGTAAACCGATCGGTCTGCGCGTCGAGGTAGCCGCCAAGCTGCGCCAGATCGCCCGAGCTGTCCTTGATGCCAACCACGTTCCCATGTGTTGCAAGCTCGCGCACCAGCCCCGCCGCGAGCGGAAAATGCGTGTACTTGGGAATGTTGTAGAGGATGATGGGCAGGGGACTCTCATCCGCCACCTGCCGGAAATGGGCGGCCAGCGCTTCGGGCGTCATCTGCGCCCCGTAATAGTGCGGAGCCACTACCAGCGCGGCATCGGCGCCACGCTCAGCCGCCTCGCGAGCGCGCCGGATCGTCAGGCGCGTCGATTCCGCGCCGATGCCGGCAATGAGCCACCGATCGTCAGGCACGATGGCGCGCGCCCATTCGAGCAGACGGTGCCGCTCGTGCTCCTCGAGCAACGCGGCTTCACCCGTTGAGCCAGCTACGACGACGCCCGCCAGACCCGCATCGAGATGCGCGCGGACGTTGGCGCGAAACGGCACGGCCGCAAGGTCGCCAGTGGGTTCGTCAAAGGTGGTGACGACAGGTCCAATGACGCCGCCGAGTACTTTCGTCATCGCGTTTCGCTGAAGGTGCGCACGGTAAGGGCGAAATCGCTCGGCCGGGACGCCGCGGCATGCGCGACCTCGTAGGTCACCGCGCCCTGCCCGACGAGGTCGGCGAGATGCTGGTCGAATGTCTGCATGCCGTACTGGTCGCGGCCCTCGGCGATCACGTCGCGTAGCTCGCTGGTGCGCTGCTCATCCATGATGAGGTCGCGCACCAACGGGGTCGCAATCATGACTTCGGCGGCCACGATGCGTCCCTTGCCATCCGCGCGCGGCAACAGCCGCTGCGACACGACGGCGTGCAATGACTCCGCGAGGCGCACACGGGTGATGCCCTGCTCCTCCGGCGGGAACATCGCCAGAATGCGCGTGATCGTCGTGTGCGCATCCGGCGTGTGCAGCGTGCTCAACACGAGATGCCCCGTCTCCGCCGCCTTCATGGCCGTATCGATCGTCTCGGCGTCGCGCATTTCTCCGACCATGACGACGTCAGGATCCTGGCGCAGTGCCGCGCGCAGGCCGGTGCGAAAGCTCTCCGTGTCGACGCCGATCTCGCGTTGGCTGACGGAACACTGAATGTCGCGGTGCAGAAACTCGATCGGGTTCTCCAGCGTGACGATGTGCTTGCTCATGTTCGAGTTCATGAAGTTCACGAGCGCTGCCATCGTACTCGACTTCCCCGACCCCGTCACCCCCGTCACCAGGACGAGCCCACGCTCCGCCTGCGCGATACGCGCGAGGACGGGCGGAAGCGAGAGCCCGTCGAAGGTCGGCACCTCGAAGGGAATCACGCGCATCACGATCATGAAGCTCGAGCGCTGCCGGAGAATGTTGACGCGAAACCGCCCGACGCCGGCCATTCCCCACGAGCAATCGTAGTCGGTGATGCGGTCGATCTTCTTCCGGTCGTCCTCGTTCGGGATCAGCCGCAGCGCGATGGCCTTCGTCTGATCCGGGGTGAGGGCCTGCTTGGTGAGGGGAACCAGTCGCCCATCGATGCGCGCGCGAAAGACATCCCCGGCCTTGATGTGCAGATCCGACGCGCCTCGCTCCACCGCCGCCTTTATGATCTTCTCCATGCCCTCGCCATTCAGTCAGTAGCCAGCCGATTTGTCCACGACGTTCCTGAGCGGACGTCCCGCCGCGAAGCGCGCCCAGTTGTCGGTGAACAGTTCCAGTTCACGCCGCCAATAGCCGCGCGGCGATGTTGCCGACACGTGCGGCGTGAGCAACAGCCGAGGGACGTTCCACAGCTCGCTGTCCGGTGGCAGCGGCTCGCGCTCGAAGACATCGAGCACCGCTCCGCCAACGCGCCCGTCCCGCAGGCGTAACGCCAGGGCACGTTCGTCGAGCAATGAGCCGCGTGCGACATTGACGACGATTGCGCCCTGAGGAAGATGGTCGAGTCGCTCCGCCGTCACCAGACCGCGTGTTGCGCCCGTCGCGGGCGCCGCAATGATGAGGATGTCGGCGCTCGGCAGGAGCGAATCGAGCGCGTCGACCCCGAAGACCGCCCTGAAACCCTCGGGGACACCGCGGTCCGGACGGCGCCGGACCCCGGTGCACTGCGCGCCGAGCGCCGAGAAGCGCCGGGCGATCTCGGTGCCGATTCCGCCGGCGCCAACGATCAGCGTGCGGCATTCGCCGAGCTCGCGGACCCGCGTGTTCTCGCCAACGAACGCATCGCGATTCCACACCCGATCGCGTTGCTGTGCCACCGCCACATCGAATTGGCGAAGCACGAACAGAATCCCGCCTAACACGTGCTCCGCCATGGGAACGGCGTGCACACCCGCGGAGTTCGTAAGGACGACGTCGCTCCCCGCCAACTCCGGGAACAGCAGGCTTCCCACGCCGGCCGCCGCCGAGTGAATCCACCGCAATCGCGGCGCGGCGAGGAAGAGGACCCGGGGCATGCCAAACCCCACGTACGCATCGGCGTTGGCGATCTCCCGCATCACTTCCGCGCTCGGCGACGCATTTCCGTCGCCATCGGAGATCGTGGGGGACTCCACGATGTACGTCGTCCAGCCCGGCGGGGCTGACGAGCGGATGACCCCGGCGGCTTCGTCCGTCAGTGACCATGCGCGTGATACCGCCCGCAGGTCGACGACGAGACGGCCCTGCGCGTGCGGTGTCCGCTCTGTGTCCGACACCGATCAGTCGAACTCGACGCTCATGACTTCCGGGCGATGCATGAGCTCTTCAGCCAGGCGATCGTATTGGCGACTGGGGCCCACGAGTTGAAGACGATAGACGAGCCCTTCGTCTTCCTCCATCACTTTCTTCGACTGGATGGCGATGCGCGACCCGCGAAAGATCGGGGTTATCTCCTCGAAGCGCGCGTCCCGCCGCAGCCGAACTGTGCCATTCACGACGCGCCGAAAGGAGAGCATCCATCGCTCGAGCCAGCCGAGGGCAGTGAGCACCAGCGTGACAAGAAGGGCGGCGGCCACTGCCTCGGCGCGATGTCCAGCGCCGACCGCCAGGCCGATCGCCGCGACGACCCAGATCGTCGCCGCGGTCGTGAGTCCGACGACCTCGCCACGCGCCTGCATGATCGTGCCAGCACCCAGAAACCCGACGCCCGTCACGACCTGGGCAGCGATACGAGCCGGGTCGCCGATGCGGACATCACCATCCGTCATTCCAATGGTGATCGACAGGTCCATGAGCAGCGCGGACCCGAGGCAGATGAGGATATTGGTGCGAAGCCCCGCGGGCTTCCCCGACAGCTCACGCTCGACGCCGACGATGCCGCCAAGGAGCACGGCGAGCGCGAGCCGGCCAAGCAGGTCGAAAGGAAGCGGCTCCAGCCATGGCACCAGCTGGAGCAAGGCCATCGGTGCCAGGATCGTGTACGTGTCGATGCGAGCCACCTCCAGGCGATGTTTACGGGTTGTTCAGCTCGGAGATGTCGTCGGGCGTCGTGTCGGGGGAGACATCGTCCAGCGCGATCTGACGACGCGTCTCCTCGAGCTGCTCGATGGTAGCCTCATCGGCTTCGGTGGGAGAAAAGAAATTGCGGAATACGGTGTTCCCGCACTTCTCGCACTTCACCCGGTTGGGCGGCGTGTCGTCGTAGTATTTGCGATTGCCGCACGTAAGACAGAGCAGCGTGAGCACACCGTGTGGGCCATTCGGGTCCATTGCCATTTGGGAACCTCGACAGAGTGCGGAACGCGACGGGAACGTGAGTCCACCCGTCGTCGTGCGCAATCCGCAATCCGTATTCCGTAACCGCTTAGACGAGCCCCATCTTCTCCCGAACGTAACCCATCGTCACGCGGGCGAGCGTGCGACAACGGTCGGCGCCCGCGGCAAGCGTTTCACGGACCCGATTCGGATTCGCGGTGAGCTCACGCGCGCGCTCGTGGATCGGCGCCAGCTCGCGCTTCATTCCCTCGAGCAGAACTTTCTTGCAGTCGATGCAGCCCCAGCCGGCGGTCGAGCACATCGTCGCGACGTGCTCCACCGTCTCCGGCGGATTGAATGCCTTGTGCAGGTGATAGATGTTGCACACCTCGGGCGTTCCCGGGTCCGTCCGTCTCACTCGCTTCGGATCGGTGACCGCGGGCCGCAGCTTCTCCCACACAGCGTCGAACGGCTCGAGAAGCCCCACGGTGTTTCCCATCGACTTGGACATCTTCGCCTGACCATCGAGCCCCATGACGCGCCGTGTGGCGGTCAGGAGCGGCTTGGGCTCGGGGAAGAAATCTTCGCCCTGACCGAACCGCGCGTTCCATTTGCGCGCGATCTCACGCGAGAGCTCGAGATGCTGTACCTGGTCCTCGCCCACCGGCACACCGTCGGCACGGTAGAGGAGTATGTCGGCGGCCTGAAGGACCGGGTAGTTCAGCAGGCCGGCGACGACGCTTTCCTGGCGTTGCGCCTTGTCCTTGAATTGCGTTTGCCGCTCCAGCTCACCGATGGGGGTGATGGTATTGAGAATCCAGGCGAGCTCCGTGTGCTCCTGCACATGGGACTGGACGAACACGGTACATTTGTCGGGATCGAGACCGGCGGCGAGCAGCGACACCGCCATGTCCGCCGTTCTTCGCCGCAGGTCGTCGGGCTCATAAGCGACGATGATCGCGTGGTAGTCGACGATGCAGAAGATGCAGTCGTAGCTGTGCTGGAGCTGGACCCAATTCTTGACCGCTCCCAGGTAGTTGCCAACGTGCAACTCGCCCGAGGGTTGAATTCCGCTGAAGATCCGAGGCATCACGGCAAGCTATGAGTGCCCCTAATGCGCTGCAAGCGACAGCGCGCGACCTCGAGATGCTGCGTGATGTCGCCGTCGCCGCGGCCCACGGTGCCGCGACGATCGTGCGCTCGCATCGCGGCGCAGGTGCAACTGTCGAGTGGCAGCCCAAGGGGCGCTCCGACTACGTCAGCATCGTGGACACCGCGGCCGAGAAGCGCATTCGGGAGATCGTCGCGCAGGCGCTCCCTGACGCGCGGGTGATTGGGGAGGAGCTCACGCCAGGTGATGCTGCAGGCTCCGGAATCACGTTTCTGGTCGACCCGCTGGATGGCACGACGAACTTCCTCCACGACTATCCCGAGTACGCCGTCTCGGTGGCCGTCCTCGTCGATCGCGAAACGGTCGTTGGCACGGTAGTGAATGTGCCGACTCACTCGAGCTGGGTCGCCGTCGTCGGCCAGGGTGCGACCGTCGACGGCCGCCCGATTCACGTGAGTGACGTGCGCGAGCCCGCGCGCGCGCTCATCGGTACCGGATTCCCCTTCAAGTATCCGGAGCAGATCGATCGATACGTGCGCGAGCTTCCCGTGATCATGCAATCGACGGCGGGCATCCGCCGCGCCGGCGCCGCCGCGCTCGACCTCTGCGCCGTCGCCACCGGCCGCTTCGACGCGTTCTGGGAGCACAGCCTCGAGCCGTGGGATTTCGCGGCCGGGGCGCTCCTGATCCGGGAGGCCGGCGGAGTAATCACTGATCTGGCAGGCGCAGACCTTCCCCTTTCTCGATCGGGCGCCCTTGCCGGGAATCCGTGGATGCATGAGTGGATGTTGAAGGTTTTGCGCGATGTGTAGCTGGGGTGATCAAGGTGATCGAGGTCGTCAAGGTGATCCAGGTGACGTCGCCTCGTTTACCTCGACATCCTCGACGACCTCGACGACGCCTGGAGAATCATGACCCGATTCGTGGAATGCGTCCCCAACTTCAGCGAAGGCCGCCGACCGCAGGTGATCGCCGCGATCCGCGAGGCGATTGCCGCGAGCGATCGGACTGCGGTGCTCGACGTGTCGTCCGACACCTCGCACAACCGCACCGTGATTACGTTCGTGGCCTCGGCGGACGCGGCCGTCGAGGCCGCGTTCGCGGGGATCGCGAAGGCACGTGATCTCATTGACCTCACCCGGCACTCGGGTGAGCACCCGCGGATGGGCGCCGCCGATGTCGTTCCGTTCGTGCCGCTCGAGGGAACGACAATGGAGGAGTGCGTTGCGCTCGCGCGAGCGCTGGGGGAGCGCGTCGGCCGTGAGCTCGACATCCCCGTCTACCTGTACGAGCGCGCCGCCACGCGCCCGGAGCGCGCGAACCTCGCCGACGTTCGGCGCGGCGAGTTCGAGGGGCTGCGCGACGCTATCCCCGGCGATCCGGCGCGGACGCCCGATTTCGGGCCGGCCCGCGTGCACCCCACTGCCGGCGCCGTGGCGATCGGCGCGCGCCCCTTCCTCGTCGCGTACAACGTGTATCTCGGCGACAAGGAAAATCTCGCCGTGGCGAAGAAGGTCGCGAAGGCGGTGCGTGGCTCGTCAGGCGGCCTGAAGTACGTCAAGGGGCTCGGCCTCGAGGTGGATGGGCAGGCGCAGGTCTCGATGAATCTCGTCGATATCGATCAGACCCCGATGCACCGGGCATTCGACGCGGTGAAAATGGAGGCCGCTGCCAATGGGGTCGTACCCACCTGGAGCGAGATCGTTGGCCTGGTTCCGGAGCGCGCGCTGTTCGACGCTGCGGTGCGGCACCTCCAGCTCGACCGATTCTCGGTCGATCAGGTGCTCGAGCGAAAGGTCCGCTTGGCCACCTCGCACTGGAGCGGCGGGGGAGAAAGCCTGTCGGGCTTCGTCGCCTCCGTCGCCTCCTCGAGTCCCACCCCGGGGGGCGGCTCCGTTGTCGCCCACGTCGGGGCGCTCGCCGCCGCGCTCGGACAGATGGTCGCGGGACTCACGGCGGGGAGAAAGAAGTACGCCGCGGTCGACGCGGAGATGCGAGAGCTCGGCGCGCGTGCGGCATCGTTAGGTTCCCGGCTCGCCGCGCTGGTGGAAGCGGATGCCCGGGCGTACGGGGCGGTGTCGGAGGCCTACAAGATGCCGAAGGAGCCAGACGCCGCTGCGGCGTCACGCCAACAGGCGATCGAGAAGGCGCTGATCGGGGCGGCCGAAGTCCCGCTCGAAACGGCGCGGCTGTGCGGCGACGTCACCGAGATCGCCGCGGCCGTGGCGGCACGCGGCAACACGAACGCCGTGTCCGACGCCGGTGTCGCCGCCCTGCTCGCTGATGCTGCCTGCCGCGGCGCAGCCTACAACGTGCGCATCAACGTCGCCGCGCTCCCCGATCGATCAGTCGGCGCCGCGCTGGCAGCGGAAGCGCAGCGACTCGCGTCCCAGACGTCGCAGCGAGCCGCGACTGTGGTCGACCTGGTGGAGAGGGAGATCACGAAAGGCTGAGTACCGCAACGAGGACGAATGAGGAACGAGGAACGACGAAGTGGGTGGGATGCTCTGGCGCTGGAGCATGATTGCCGCGTCCTCGTTCCTCGTTCGTTTCCTACTTGTACCGATACGTAATCCGCCCTCGCGACAAATCGTAGGGACTCAGCTCCACGGCCACTTTGTCGCCCGGGAGGATCTTGATGAAGTTCGTGCGGATCTTCCCCGAGATGTAGGCGAGCACCTCGTGCCCGTTCTCCAGCTCCACCCGGAACATCGCGTTCGGAAGCGGCTCGATGATCGTGCCCGTGACCTGAATGACCCCATCTTTGGCCAAACGCAGTCTCCTCTAACTGAGCTAGGCTAGCCGCGTCAGCACGCGCGGGCCGTGTTCGGTGATCGCCACCGTGTGCTCGAAATGCGCCGATCGCGAGCCGTCGATCGTCTTGATCGTCCAGCGGTCCGGCATCGTGCGCGTCTTCGCGGAGCCCGCGTTCACCATCGGCTCAATGGCGATCGTCAGCCCCGCCGTCAAACGCTCCCGGCGCTTCGGCTTGCCGTAGTTCGGAACCTGCGGCTCCTCGTGAAATGCCACGCCGATCCCGTGTCCGACGAGGTCGCGCACGACGCTGAAGCCCGCGTCCTCGACCACGCCTTGTACCGCGGCGCCGATGTCGCCGATGTGGTTCCCCAGCTGCGCCGCCGCGATCCCCGCCTCGAGTGCCCGCTGCGTCACGTCGAGCAGGCGCTGCGAGGTGTCGTCCACCTCGCCGACCGCGACGGTCGTCGCAGAGTCGGTGTAATATCCCTTGTACCGGACGCCAACGTCGATCGACACGAGGTCCCCTTCGACGAGCTGCCGCGTCCTCGACGGAATGCCGTGGACGATCTCGTCATTGATGGACGTGCAGACGCTCGCCGGGAAATCGTAAAGCCCCTTGAACGCCGGCACTGCCCCCTCGTGCGAGCGAATGAAGTCCTCGGCGAGACGATCGAGATCGGCCGTCGTCATTCCCGGCTTGACCGCCTCGGCGAGCATCGCGACCGTCTCCGCGAGAATGCGACCGCCCTCGGCCATGACGTCGATCTCTCGCGGTGATTTCAACTGAATCATTTCGGGAGCGCGCGTACGACCCGCTCGGTTACGTCTGCCGGCGAACCCACGGCGTCCACCGCCACGAGTGGCGTTCCGTTATTGCGATACCAGTCGATGACGGGAGCGGTCTGGTCACGATAGACACGGAGACGACGGCGTACGGCGTCGGGATCGTCGTCTTTCCGCCTCACGAGCGTGCCGCCACACTTGGGGCATGGCGTGCCCGGCTCACGCCCCGTGTAGGGCGTCTGGCAGCGATCGCAGATCGTGCGGCCTGAGAGCCGGCGAACGAGCTCGTCGTCTGGTACCTCGAACAGAAGGACTGCATCAACCTGGCGGCCCAGCTCGCCGAGTACGCGCTCGAGCCCCTCCGCCTGAGGAACCGTCCGCACGACCCCATCGAGAATGACGCCGCGCGCCATCTCCGGCCGCGTGAACGTTTCCTTCATGATGCCAAGGATCACGGCATCAGGAACGAGCTCCCCCCGATCCATGTAGCCCTGCGCGGCCTTCCCCATCGGGGTGCCTTCCCGGACAGCAGCCCGCAGCACGTCCCCGGTTGCAATCTTTGGAATCCCGAGCCGCTGCGCAACCGGCTCGGCCTGGGTGCCCTTGCCGGCGCCCGGTGGTCCCAGGAGGACGATGATCATGGAAATACGATTGCGGATTGCTGATTGCGAGTGTTGATCGCAATCAGCAATCCGCAATCCGTAATCGACGATAAGCTCAACCGGGTCCTAGACGACAAGCGTCACAGTCGCCCCAGCGAGTGCCGCGATGAGCGCGATTCCCATCGCCGGCGCGCCACGGCCGCGGAACCGCACACGTCCACCCTTCTTCATGAAGCTGTCGTACTTCCGCAGCAGCAGGGCCTCCTGGAACTTCTGCACCGTGTCGAGGCCCACGCCCACCACGATCAGGAGCGAGGTTCCGCCGAACTGGAACGGCACATTGAACAGGCCCGCGATCCAGATTGGCAGCAGCGCCACGAGCGTCAGGAAGACCGCGCCGGGCAGAGTAATGCGGCTGACGACGTGGTCGATGTACTCGGCCGTTTTGGCGCCCGGCTTCACCCCGGGAATGAAACCTCCTTGCTTCTTCAGATTCTCCGCGATGTCGATCGGGTTGAAGATGATCGACGTGTAGAAATACGTGAAGAAGAGGATCAGGATCGCTGACAGCAGGAAATACAGCGGCGTTCCGGGATTGAAGTACTCCGCCATCGTCTGCAACCGGGGATTTCCGCTGAACTGCGCGATCGTGCCGGGCACGACGATGAGCGACTGCGCGAAGATGATCGGCATCACGTTCGCGGCGTTCATGCGGAGCGGGATGAAGTTGCGCGCCGCTTCTCGCATGCGCCCACGCCCCATCGCCCGCTGCGGGATTTGTATCTGCACCCGACGCGCCGCCACCGTGATCGCGACCGTCGCCGCGACGACGAGGATCATCATCACGATCAGCACCACCAGCTTCAGCGGCGCGAGCGCGCCGGTCGTGACGAAGTTCAACGTCTGGAAGATGCCGGGCCAGATCCGCTCGACGATCGAGAAGAAGATCAGGAGGCTCGCGCCATTCCCGATGCCGCGCTCCGTGATCTGCTCGCCGAGCCACATCACGAAGATCGCGCCGGTGGTGAGGAACAGCGTCATCTGGAGCTGATGTCCAAACCCCGGCACGCGCACGGCGCCCTGCAGCGACTCGGTGAACAGGGCGAAGCCGTAGCCCTGGATCATCGCGATGATGACCGTGCCATAACGAGTCCACTGCGTGATCTTCTTTCGCCCCTCCTCGTCCTTCTGCATCTTTTCGACGGTGGGGATGACCGCCCCCGCCAGCTGGAAGAGAATGCTCGACGAGATGTAGGGCATGATGCCGAGCGCGAAGAGCGTCGCGCGCGACAGGCCCCCGCCGACGAACAGGTCGTAGAGGCCCAGCAGGCCGCCCTGTCCCTGCGCCGCGAAGAAATCGCGGAGCGCGACCACGTCGATGCCCGGCGCGGTGACGTGCGCACCGACGCGGTAGATCAGAAGACACAGGAGCGTGAAGAGGATCTTCTGCTTCAGCTCCGGCGTGCGGAACAGATTGCCGACGGCCGCGGCGGGATTGGTCTGCGCCATGTTAGGCCTCGACGCGGCCTCCCGCCGCGAGAATCTGCTCCCGGGCCGCCGCGCTCATCTTGATGCCGCGCACGATCACGGGACGCGTCAGCTTGCCATTGGCCAACACCTTCGCCGGACCCTTTCGGCGATGGACCCAGCCCTTCTCGGCCAGCGCTTCCTGCGTCACTTCGGTCCCCTCGGGCCAGCGGTTCAACGCCTCCAGGGTAACGACCTGGTGCTCCACACGGAATTCGTTCGTGAAGCCCCGCTTCGGCAGCCGGCGCGTGAGCGGCATCTGTCCGCCCTCGAAGTGCGGCTTGCCGCCACCGGGGCCACCATGCCCTGCGCGCGCCTTGCTTCCCTTGTGACCCTTCCCGGAGGTCTTACCCGTTCCGGAGCCCGGGCCGCGGCCAACACGCTTGCGGTCCCGATGCGAGCCCCGCGCGGGACTCAGGTTGTCCAGTCCAACTCTGCTCGGCTTGCTCACGATGTCACTCCTTCACCGGCGTCACCTTCACCAGGTGGCGCACTTGCTTGATCATGCCGCGAAGCGACGCGGAATCCTGCTTCACGACGACATCCTGATGGTGGCGCAGGCCGAGCGCATCGAGCGTGGCACGCAGCTTCTTGGGATGCCCGATGCCGCTTCGCACCTGCTCGATGAGCACGCGCCCCGTGGTCGGCGCGCCCACCGGCTCCGTCTTCTTCGGACCGCGCGTGCGGTGCCAGACGAACGTTCTAGCCATGTACGACCTCCTTCCCCTTCGCGCGCGAACGATACGGGATGCTCGACATCTCGACTCCACGCTCGCGAGCGATCTGCTCGATCGTCGTGAGCTGGCTCAGTCCATCGAGTGCGGCGCGCACCATGTTGTGCGGATTCGTCGAGCCCAGGCTCTTGGTGAGAATATCCTGGACGCCCGCGCACTCCAGCACCGCGCGCACCGCACCGCCGGCGATGACGCCGGCTCCCGGTGCCGCTGGCTTCATG
The DNA here is from genome assembly GCA_035249985.1 of Gemmatimonadaceae bacterium. Taxonomy (GTDB): domain Bacteria; phylum Gemmatimonadota; class Gemmatimonadetes; order Gemmatimonadales; family Gemmatimonadaceae; genus JAICNG01. Next base: position 389 of record DATFFP010000033.1, on the reverse strand, counting down.
AGTACCCGGCCCGCACCATGTTGGCCCACGACCTCGTGAGGAATCGTTCCTCCGGTCAAAGGTACACGGACGCGATGACGACGTGCAGCGTCGACCGCCTTTCGGACGGCCTCCGATACCTCATTCGCCTTGCCGGTGGCGACGCCGACCTCACCCTGCCCGTTGCCGACAGCCACGAGCGCGTTGAAGGAGAACCGGCGGCCACCCTTGACGACCTTGGCGACGCGATTGATCGCGATCACGTTCTCGATGAGATCGCTGCCTTCGCGCTCCCCACCGGGTCCGCCACGGCCGTCACCGCGGCCACGACCACCATCGCGACCTCCGCGACCGTCGCCGCCACCACGTCCACCACGACCGCCCCCTGGGCCGCCCGGACCGCCGCCGCG
>DATFFP010000032.1:0-5355 GCA_035249985.1 Gemmatimonadaceae bacterium | reverse complement strand
GGAAACCGCGACGTGACCGTCCGTGTTCTGGCGAATCGAAATCACCTCTTTCTTCCGGACTCGATCGGCAATCCCGCGGGATACGTGCGTCTGCGGAGTGGGAAGATCGGGCCCGATGTCATGGGGGAGATTGCGAATTGGGTCGTGCCCAGGCTCAAGTAAGTTTGACCGCAGAATACTTATACCACCACAAGCCCTGACAGCTTGAAACACAGAGGACACAGGGAACACCACAGAGACTGCCACAGAGGACCACAACTGCATGAGCTTTTTGTTAACAGCCTTGCAGTTGACGTTCTCTGTGACAGTCTCTGTGGATGTTCTCTGTGTCCTCTGTGTTCAGCTGTCAGGGCGCGTCGCGCGAGAGCCGTCGCCGCCGTGGCCTTTGGTCAAAGTCAGCTCACTCGCTCCTGAGAGATTCGTCATGACTCGCACTCGTTTCCCGTTCGCCCTCGTGGTGATCGCGTTGCTCGCGCCATCGACGGTCGGCGCCCAGTCTCGCGAACCGTATCCGGGGCTCGACGCCTACGTCGAGACCGCGCGCAAGACCTGGAAGGTTCCCGGAGTCGCGATCGCGATCGTGCGCAACGACTCGGTCATATATTCGCGCGGCTACGGCGTGAAGGACATGACGAAGCCGGACCGCGTGACCGACCGAACGGTGTTCGCGATCGGCTCGTCATCGAAGGCGTTCACCGCCGCTGGCATTGCGTTGCTGGTCGACGAAAAGAAGGTGGCGTGGGACGATCCCGCGGAAAAGTATCTCACGGGTTTTCACGTCTTCGATCCTTATGCCTCGCGCGAGCTCACCATCCGCGACCTTCTCAGCCACCGCAGCGGCCTCGCCCGCGGCGACATGCTCTGGTACGGCAGCGAGTTCGACCGCGATGAGGTCATGCGGCGTACACGATTCCTCGCGCCATCGTGGAGCTTCCGGTCGCAGTTCGGCTACCAGAACCTGATGTACCTCGCCGCCGGGCAGCTCACCGCGCGCGTGGCGAACACGACGTGGGATGACTTCATCGAACGCCGCATCTTCGTGCCGCTCGGCATGACGCAAAGCAACACGAGCATCAAGGGGCTCGCCTCGATGCGCGACGTCGCGACGCCGCACGCCGAGATCGAGGACACGGTGCGAGTGATCCCATGGCGCAATGTCGACAACATCGCGCCGGCCGGCTCCATCAACTCGCACGTCGTCGACATGGCGCAGTGGGTTCGGCTGCAGCTCGCCAAGGGCAGGTATGGCGGTAAGCAGATCATCAGTGAGAAGCAAATCGAGGAAATGCACACACCGCACACCGTCGTTCGCCTCGAAGGTGGCTGGAAGCGAATGAATCCTGGGGCGCACCTCCTGGCGTACGGACTCGGCTGGTTCCTGAGCGACTACCAGGGCCGGCTCGTCGTCCAGCACGGCGGAAACATCGATGGGATGACTGCCCTTGTTGCCATGCTGCCCGAGGAAAAGCTGGGCGTGGTCGTGCTGACGAACATGAGTGGCACCTCGCTCCCATACGTGGTCGTGCAGAAGCTCTGGGACCTGCATCTCAAGACGCCGAAGGCGAAAGACTGGAACGCCGAGATGTTCAGAGTGACCGACTCGCTCCTGACGCGGGCTCGCGAGGCGCAGAAGAAGCGCGAGGCGGAGCGCGTGCCTAACACCAGGCCCTCGCTTCCGCTCGCGCAGTACGCCGGCGTTTACGTCGACAGCATGTACGGGCAGATCCGCGTGCGGGCCGACAGCGGCAAGTTCCGCATCGATCGCGGTCCCGCGTTTCAGGGAGAGCTGGAGCACTGGCACTTCGACACGTTCCGGGCGCGCTGGGCGGCGCGGTCACTGGGGACGACGTTCGTGACGTTCCGCCTGAATGCACAGGGGAAGGTCGACGAGCTCCAGATGGATCTCGGCGGCGCGCCGACGAACTTCAAGCGACGGCCGGAGCCGGCGTCGCCCGACGTGCGCGCCGCCGGGGGTACGCCGAGGTAGGGGCGTTGACGACATGACGACGCAAGCGACACCCGTGCCCAAGTCCGTTGGCACGATGGCGCCGGCATGGCCGATCACGCTCGACGATGTCGAGCATGCGCGCCAGCGGATCGCGCCGTACCTCGTGCCCACGCCACTGCGCGGCTATCCACAGCTCGATGCGCTGATGGCCGCCGGCACGTCGCTCCTGATCAAGCACGAGAATCATCAACCGACCAGCTCGTTCAAGGCACGCAACGGCCTGTCGTTCGTGACCGGGCTCAGCGCCGATGAACGTGCCCGAGGCGTCGTCGCCGCGTCCACAGGAAATCACGGCCAGGGGATCGCCTACGGTGCCTCACTCCTCGGCGTGCGCGCCACGATCTGCGTCCCGGCAGCCAACAACCCGGAGAAGAACGCGGCGATGCGCGGATGGGGCGCCACCGTCATCGAGGAGGGGCGCGATTACGACGAGTCCGTCGAGGTGATGCTGCGCGTTGCGCGCGAGCAGAACATGGCCGTTGCGCACTCCACGAACGATCTGCGCGTCATCGCCGGAGCGGCGACGATGAGCCTCGAGATGCTCGAGCAGTCCGGCGGGCTCGATGCCGTCGTGATTGCCGTCGGCGGCGGATCGCAGTCGGTGGGTGCGCTCACGGTCGCGCGTGAGCTGGCCCCCACGTTGAAGGTCTACGGCGTGCAGGCGGCCGGTGCACCGGCGATCCATGACTCCTGGCACGCGCGCACTCCGCTGCGCACCGAGCGGGCGAATACGTTCGCCGAAGGCGTCGCGACACGCCAGCCGTACGCGCTCACCTTCGAGACGCTGCTCGAAGGACTCGATGGATTCGTGACCGTGACCGACGCCGAGATTGCAGAAACGATCCGCGTCGTGCTCAAGCTGACGCACAACCTGGTCGAGGGAGCCGGCGCACTCGGTCTGGCCGCGGCGATCAAGCTGCGGGACGAGCTGAAAGGAATGCGCGTTGGCGTCATCTTCTCCGGCGGTAATCTCGACACGAAGGTGCTCGAGCGGATTCTGGGCGGCGCGCTCTAGCGACGCGCTGCGTCGAGCAGGGATCGGCTGAGGGCTCGTGGGTCAGCACCGCTGGCGTTGATCAGCACCACCACCCCGATCTGTTCCGACGGAGAGAGTAGCACGGCGCTCGCAAACCCAGGATCGCTGCCGCTGTGATAGACCAGCTGCCGGCCATCTTGTACCGGAAGGAACCAGCTGAGCCCGATGGCCAGGCTGTCGTATGGGAACACGTAGCCCGCCCTGCGCGTCTGCTCGGCGATGGTCGCTCGGATGTCCCAGTATGGGTGCCAGAGCTCTTCGTAGGCGGTCGTGGGCAGAATTCGCCGCTGATGAAGGGAACCACGTCCCAGGTTGACGGCTGCCCATCGGAGCATGTCATCGAGGGTGGAGTGTAGCGTAGAGCTCCCGGCGTGGCGGCGGTTGTAGGGATAGTAGCCGACGGCGCGCCCATCACGCCGGTGACCACGCGCCATCCGGGCGGAGTCGATATCGCTCATCAACAACGTGCTCCGGCGCATGCCCAGGGGAGTCAGGATACGCTGCTGAATGACGGTTTCGAACGCCTGCCCGTCGGCCTTGGCGATCGCGTCCGCGAGCACGTCGAAGCCGCGGTTGCTGTAGCGCCACTCTGATCCGGGCACGAAGTCGAGACGCACGGATGCCAGGCTCCGAACGTATCGCTCGACCGCCCCGTCGTCGTACTCCGGAGTGGTCCAGCCGAAGTCGCTCGTGTCCCCCGTGCCAGCCGTGTGGGTCAGCAGTTGACGGATTGTGATCCGCTCAGCGCCCGGCCCCTGCATCGAGAAGTATGGCAGATAACGTTGCAACGGGCAGTCGAGGCACATCTTGTCCGCCGCCACGAGCTGCATCACGGCGGTCGCGACGAAGGGCTTGGTGACCGACGCAAGGTGGAAAACGGTCTCGCCATCGATCGGTGGGGACCCGGGCCCATCCTGATTGCCCACGCCCATTCGAAGGATGACCTCGCCGCGTCGCCAGACCCCGGCGGCAAGACCGGGCAGTCGATGCTGGTCCGCGAAGTCCCGGACGATCGCCTCGAGTGCCTGGGGCGTGCTCGGGGGGGAGCGGTCCGGCTGACTCGTGCGCGAGCATCCTGCGAGGCACGTCAGCGCCCCGATCGCCATCCATGCCGCGCCCTCGCGGGCGACGGTGGAGCGCGGCCTAATGCTCATCTCGCCCGAGTGAACATGGGCATTCTCGGCCGCGCCTTTCGGCTCTTCCCATCATGCGTTCACCGCCGGCCCTGTGCCGTCACCCGCAGATTGGTTGTTGAGGACTCTCGAATGTCGCTAGCGTCGCCCGTCGCTGCACAGGGCGGCGGTGAGGCTGGTCATTTCCTCGGCAACCAGGGGCTTCTATGCGTCCATTTGCGAGATGTGTGACGACGGCTGCGATTCTAGTCGTGGCGGTCGCGTGCCAAGACACCACTGCACCATCGAGCCTCGCGACGGACTCGCCCGCATTGGCGCGGTCTGCGCCCAAGAAGCCTCCGACGGGGCCGTTGAATCTTCGCTCGACCGGCAACACGTCGTGGAGTGTCTCGTTAGCCTGGGACGCGTTGACCGGCAGCGCTTCGTATCGGGTCCGCGACAATTGGGGACGCGAAATCGCCGTGCCCGGCACGCAGACGAGCGTCACGTGGAAGTATCCCCATCCGCCCCTTCATAACGGGAGCACCTATTCGTTCTCGATGTACGCCGTGGACGCGGCCGGAAACAAGTCGGCGAGCAGCAACACGGTGACCGTGTCGCTTCCACTGGACCATACACCACCGACGGTTCCTACCTTCACGGTAACGAGCGTCGGTACGAGGCACATAGGGCTCGCCTGGTCGTCGACGGACGACGCCCCGTTCATTTCCTACACAGTGACCAAGGACGGCGTCAAGATCAGCAGTGGCGGGTTTACGTGGGTCTCCGAGACGTCGAGAACGTTCACCCTGCTCCAGCCGGGGACCACCTACACGTTCACGGCTCAGGCCAAGGACCGCTTCGTCAACGAGTCAGGGGGCAACCTGTCAGCAGTCAGCCCACCATTCAGCGTCGCGACCAAGGTGAACGACGGGACCGACGTGACGCCGCCGACTCAGCCATCAAACGTGCAGGCGTTCAGCTACGGCGATCTCGAGATGCAAGTCTGGTGGACGGCGTCCACCGACGCCGTGACGCCTCAGAATGTGATCGTATACGAGATCTACGTGAACGGTGTTCACGAGAACACCGCCATCGGTAAGAACATGACTCCGAGCGCGTATGGTGTGTTCGGAGACAACGAAATCACCGTCATCGCGATCGACGAGGCCGGCAACAGGTCGACTGCGGGGAGGACC
>DATFFP010000031.1:0-18346 GCA_035249985.1 Gemmatimonadaceae bacterium | reverse complement strand
AGAACGATCTCCCCCTCCGGAAGCGCATGCGTTGCCTTCAGGGCTTCGTCCGTATCGGTGGTCTCGACGAAACGCACGCGGTATCTCGTGAGCGTCGCAAGATGCCGCGACACCGGCTCGAGCGAGTACTTCTGCTCGGGCTTCCCCTTCGGCCGACCGAGATGGGAGAGCACGATCACGCGTGCGCCTCGCTCCGCGAGGTACTCGAGGGTTGGCAGCGCGGCCCGGATACGCGTGTCGTCTGAAACGTGACCATGCTCATCGAGCGGCACGTTGAAGTCGACGCGGACGAGCGCGCGCCGACCGCGAATCGCGGACTCGGGGAGATCGGCGACCGTCTGCTTGTTGAGGACGGCGAGCACTATCGCTTCGCCCCCACCATGGCGAGCACGTCCACGCACCGCGACGCGTAGCCCCACTCGTTGTCGTACCAGCCGCAGACCTTCACGAGGGTACCATCGATGACGTTCGTGCTCTTCGCATCGAGCACGCAGGAGAACGGGTTGCCGATGAAATCCACCGACACCAGCTCGATCTCCGAATAGTCGACGATTCCCTTGAGTGGGCCGCTCGCCGCCGCGCTCTTGAAGGCGGCGTTGACCTCCTCGATGGTGGTCTGGCGCTCCACCTCCACGACGAGATCGACGAACGACACGTCGGGCGTCGGAACACGAATGGCGATGCCGTCGATCTTTCCCTTGACCTCGGGAATCACGAGCGACGTCGCCTTCGCGGCGCCGGTCGTCGTGGGGATCATGGAAACGGCCGCCGCACGCGCGCGACGGAGATCCTTGTGCGGCAGGTCGAGGATCTGTTGGTCGTTGGTGTAGCTGTGCACCGTCGTCATCGAGCCGTGGCGGAACCCAAAGCGGTCGCGGACGACCTTGACCATTGGCACGAGGCAGTTGGTCGTGCACGACGCATTCGAGATGATGTGGTGCTTCGCGGCGTCGTACTTGTCGTGATTCACGCCCATGCACAGGGTGATGTCCTCACCCTTTGCCGGGGCGGAGATGACGACCTTCCGTGCGCCGCCGGCGATGTGCGCCCGTGCCTGGTCCGCGTTGGTGAATCGTCCGGTCGACTCGAGCACAATGTCGACGCCGAGGTCCTTCCACGGCAGCTTGGCGGGATCCTTCTCGGACAGCACCGTGATCTCGTCGCCATCGATGATCACCGACTTCTCGGCGGCGCGAACCTCGCCGTCATATGTGCGGTGCACCGAGTCGTACTTGAAGAGATGCGCGAGCGTCTTCGTGTCCGTCAGATCATTGACGGCGATGAAATCGAGATCGACACCGGTTTCTTTCGCTGCGCGAACTACCTGCCGGCCGATGCGGCCGAATCCATTGATTCCTACCCGAATTGCCATGACGGTCGTACTCCAGTCGAATTAGCGGTCGCCACTCGCGGGCGCCCTGCCGAAGGTTACGAAGCTCACGATGCGCGCGCCGCCATCGAGCAGCGCCGAGGCGCACTCCACCAGCGTCGCGCCGGTCGTCACCACGTCGTCGACGAGCATCAGGTGTGCGCCGCGAAGGCGCGCGCGGGTGCCCGCCACCGCACGAAATGCGCCGGAAACGTTGCGGCGCCTCGCCTCAGGTGTCAACCGCGTTTGCGTCTCCGTCGCACGCGCTCGCACGAGTACGTCTCCCCACACAGGAGTGTGCCAGTGATGGGAAAGTGCGTGAGCCAGACGCGCGCTCTGATTGAACCCACGCTCGCGCTCACGTGCTCCTGCTAATGGAACGGCTACGAGCGCAGTCCGTTCCCGCTCGACATCCTCCGGCCACTGCAAGCGCGCCATCCTCGTGGCCATCGGCGCGGCGAGCGCGTGCCATCCCCCGTACTTGAGCTCGTGCACGAGCGCGGACCCGGTGCCCCGATCCACCCAGCACAGTGAGCGGGCGCAGCGCACGAACGCGGGAAGCACGTCACACCACGTGCATCGACGCGGGCCGGTTGGGTGGCCGCAGCGGTCGCACCGAGGTGCGGGAAGGGGTACGACCCGATTCCAGCACCGTGCGCAGGCGAGCCCGCGGTCCGACCGGTCGTTGAGGCGCCCGCAAACGACACACGCGCACGGGAGGAATAGATCCGTCGCCGCCTGTGCCCATGCGCGCCACGCACCAATCGCTCCATTCATTCGCGCGCAGCGGCCCGCAGCGCGTGGCGCATAACGTCGCGCGGGGCGCCGATGCCGAACCACCACTCGAAGGCAAGCGCACCCTGCTCGAGTAACATGCACAACCCATCGACCGCGGGGTGCTTTCGCGCACGGGCGGCCCTCACCCACGCCGTCTCGTGCGGCCGATAGACCAGATCGAGCACGGCGGCCTCGGGGCGAAGGCTTTCGATCCGAACGGGCAGTGGATCGTCGGCCCGGAGACCGAGCGACGTGGCGTTCACGACAACGGTGGCGTCACGAACGGCCTCGTCAGCCGTCGCGGCCACGACCTCGACAATGGGAAAGCGCGCCCGAAGCGCCTCAGCGCGCGGCTTCGTGCGATTGTATAGCGACACCGATGCTCCGCTCCACCGTTCGAGCGCCGTGATCACTGCCGCGGCGGATCCCCCGGCCCCAAGAACCGCGACGCGAGCTCCGGGGCGCAACGCACCAACCTCTCGGGCAAGGGCGTCGAATCCCCCGACGTCCGTGTTCGTTCCCTCGAGCACATCGTCGTCCGCCACACGAAATGTGTTCACCGCGCCGACGCGCTCGGCGACGGGGTCGACACGCGCACAGTGGCGTGCCATGGCTTCCTTGTGCGGGATCGTGACGTTCCCCGCGGCGCGCGCCGTAAGGAGCCGCTGGACCGCGGGAGCAAGAGCGTCGGGGTGGACGTCGATTGCCTCGTAAGTGATCGGCAGTCCCGCGTACCGGAGCGCGGCGTTTTGTAACGCGGGGGACAACGAATGCGCCACCGGGTGTCCGACGAGGACGAGACGACCCGGTGCGCGCCTCACGATCGTCCCGGCGTGCGCTCCGTCGCGATGCGCTCGATGGCGTGTTGCACTTCGCGATCGAGCTCATCGAACGCGGAACGGTAGTCGTCGAGATCGCCGCCGAACGGATCGGTGATGGAGCGGTCGCTGCGCCCTCTCGAGGCGTACGCCGAAAGGAGGTGCGTTTTGCCGGTGCCACCCAATGCCTCGATGCGCTCGACGTGGTGCGGCCCCATCGCGAGAATCAGATCGCTTCCGCTGACGAGCTCGCGAGTGAGCAGGCGCGCGCGATGGCCGGACAGGTCCACCGACCGTTCCATCGCGACGAGCAGCGCACCATCGGACGCCGGGGCACCATCCCATGCGGCGGTGCCGGCGCTCCCTACCGAGATCTCGGACAGGCTGCGCTCCGCGGCGAATCGGCGCGCGAGGGCCTCCGCGATCGGGCTGCGGCATGTGTTGCCGGTGCAGACGAAAAGCACGCGCATCGGCTCAGGCATCTCCAATCAGGTCGGGCACGCTCTCGCGCAACGTGGCGGCGGCGATGGCGCCCGGGCGGATCACCCGGGGGCGCGTGCCGGTGCAATCTACCACGGTGGATGGCGGTGAGGAGGAGAGGCGCCCGCCGTCGAGGACGCGGAGCGTTCCACGCGCCATGGCATCTCCCCATTGGGCGACGATCTCCGACGCCGCCACCGCGGCCGGGGAGCCCGGCCGGTTGGCGCTCGTGGACGTGATGGGCCGCCCGTACCGCTGGATGAGGTGCGCCATTCCCTGGTGCGACGTCCAACGCACCGCGACCCCTCCTTCCGGACCGCGCAGGCGGTCCGGCACTCGCCGTTCTCCGCCAGGCAGGACCAACGTGAGCGGCCCGGGCCAGTGGCGCGCCGCGAGCCGCGCGGCGTCCCCGGTGAAATGAAGATCCAGCCGCGTCACCATGTCGCTCGATGAGATGAGGATGAGAAAAGGTTTTCCCGCCGGGCGACCCTTGAGCTTCACGAGGGCATCGACCGCATCATGATCGACGGCCCCACCAAACCCGTAGACGGTCTCGGTCGGATATCCGAGCACGCCACGGGTCTCGAGATGAATGATCGTGTCGGAGACGGCCGCCTCGATCTCGGCCGACGACCAGAATGGGATCGCACGCGGGCCGGTCACTTCCCCCCTCGAGCCATGGCTTCCACGAGCGCGAAGTCGGTTTCTTCAGTGACCTTCACGGCCCGCTCGCTCCCTTGCACGACGACGACCTCGAACCCACGCCCTTCGCATAACGCGGCGCAGTCGGTGGCGAAGGTGCCCGTGCGCTGCGCCTGGGCATACGCCTCCTCGATCATCGCGCGTGGAAAAGCTTGCGGCGTCTGCGCGCGCCAGAGGCCATCGCGCGCCACCGTACGCACGATGCGACCGTCGGGGTCGGCCTCCTTGAGCGTGTCGGTCACCGGGAGCGCCGCCACTGCACCTCGTCCGGCTCGGGCCTCGGCGATCACACGGTCGACGACGTCCATTCCCACCATCGGCCGTGCGGCATCGTGAACGACGACGATGCGCACCTCGTCAGGCAGATCCTCGAGACCGCGCAGCACCGACTCGCCGCGTTCCCGTCCGCCAACCGACACCAGCAACCGTTCGACGTCGCACTGAAAGATCCACGGCGGAGGATCGCCAGCATACTGGCGAGGGAGCACGCACACCACCATCGCGACGTCGCTCCGCTCGTGAAAGAGCTGGAGTGAATGCAACAGCATCGGCTTTCCCGCGATCCATCGAAACTGCTTCAGCTCGTTGCCGCCCAGCCGCGAGGAAGCCCCCGCCGCGACGAGGACCACCCCAACGTCCGGAGTCGTGGTCATCGCTCGAAGAGATGCCGGAAGACGTCGCTGATCGTGCGCACGCCGATCGCGTTCACATCGCGAAGCCGCTTCGGCACGCCGCGCTCGGCGAGATACACCGTCGTCAGGCCCATTTTGGCGCCTTCGGCCAAACGCCGTTCGGACTGCGACACCGGGCGAATCTCTCCTCCCAGGCCGACCTCGCCGAGAAAGAGTGCGTGAGCGGGGAGGGCACGATCGTACACGCTCGAGGCAAGCGCGGCCGCCACGGCGAGATCCCCGGCCGGCTCGTGCAGCCGCACGCCCCCAACGACGTTGACGAAGACGTCCAGCTGGGCGAACGGCAGCCCCGCCCGCTTGTCGAGCACGGCGAGCAACAACGCGAGGCGGCGGCTATCGAATCCGGTCGACACGCGCTGGGGCGTTCCGAAGCCGGCCTTCGCCGCGAGCGCCTGAATCTCGACCAGAAGTGGCCGAGTTCCCTCCATGAGCGCGGTCACCGCGCTGCCCGAGGCGACGTGGTCGCGATCGCCAAGGAAGAGCTCCGAAGGATTCTCGATCGGAATGAGACCGGCTTCCGTCATGCGGAAGACACCGATCTCGTCGACGCCGCCGAAGCGATTCTTCGTCGCACGCAGCACGCGATGATCGAGCGACCCTTCTCCCTCGAAGTAGAGGACGGTATCGACGATGTGCTCGAGCGTTTTCGGGCCAGCGATGCCGCCGCCCTTGGTGACGTGGCCGACGACGAACACCGCCGTCCCGCTCTCCTTGGCGAAGCGCATGAGCCGTGCAGCGCACTCGCGCACCTGGCCCACGTTTCCTGGCGCGCCCTCGAGATCGGCGGTGAAGATCGTCTGGATGGAGTCCACGATCATCACCGCCGGCTCCATGCCGGCGGCTGTCGCGAGCACGGTCTCGAGCATCGTCTCGGTGAGCAGCTCGACGTCGGCGGCGGTGTGGGAGAGGCGATCGGCGCGGAGCTTCACCTGGAGCGGCGATTCCTCACCGGAGACGTAGAGCACGCGCTGGTCACTCGCCTGAAGAGCGCCGGCGACCTGAAGCAGGAGCGTGGACTTCCCGATGCCCGGCTCCCCGCCGATGAGAATCATCGAGCCGGGGACGATGCCGCCGCCCAGGACGAAATCGAACTCGTTGATGGCGGTACGCAGGCGGCGCTCTTCGGACCCTCGCACGTCGCGCAGCTTGGCCGTCGCGACGACGCTCCCGCCAACGCCTAACGCGGCCGCCCCGCCCTGGCGCCGCGCCGCGCCCGCCTTGCCCGCGGGAAGCCGGGCTGCCGCTTCCTCGACGAGCGTGTTCCACTCGCCGCACCCGTCGCACCGTCCGGCCCATTTTGGGTGCTCGGCGCCGCATTCCGTGCAGCGGTAAACCGTTTTGACCTTCGCACTCACTGGGCTTGCGCGCGTCCGCTGTAGTTCTCGAAGCGCGTGTACGCTTTATGGAAGAACAGGTTCACGATCCCGGTGGGCCCATTGCGCTGCTTGCCGACGATGACCTCGGCGCGCCCCTCGAGCGAGTTGCCGTCCTTGTCGGTTGGGCCCTCGTACATCTCCTGCCGGTAGATGAACATCACGAGATCGGCGTCCTGCTCGATGGCGCCCGATTCGCGAAGATCCGAGAGCTGCGGCCGCTTGTCGGTGCGCTGCTCCGTCGCGCGAGACAGCTGCGAGAGGGCGACCACCGGAACCGCAAGCTCCTTGGCGAGTGCCTTGAGCGAGCGCGAGATCTGACTGATCTCCTGCGTGCGGTTCTCGGCGTCTGACGTGCTCTGAATGAGCTGGAGGTAGTCGACGACGACGAGCCCGATGTTCGCGTCGGCGCGAAGCCGCCGGGCCGCGGATCGCATCTCGAGCAGCGTGATCCCCGGGCTATCATCGATGAAGATTGGCGCCTGGGCCAGAATGCCCGCCGCGCGTGCGAGGCGCGGAAAGTCGTCGTCGCGGAGCATTCCCTTCCGAAGCTTCTGCGCGTCCACGCGCGCTTCTCCCGTGAGCATGCGCTGCACGAGAGATTCCTTACTCATTTCCAGTGAGAAGAGCGCAACCGGAACATTGTGCTCAATGGCCGCGTGTTGCGCGATGTTCAGGATGAACGCGGTCTTGCCCATTGAGGGGCGCGCGGCGACGACGATGAGATCGGAGGGCTGAAACCCGGACGTCAGCTCATCGAGGTCGTTGAACCCGCTCGGAACGCCAGTGATCGACTTGCCGCCGCGCTGGAGCGCCTCGATGCGCTCCATCGTCGGCCAGAGCAGCTCCTTGATCCGCGTGAATCCTTCGCGCCCACGCTGCTGGCTGATCTCGAAGATGCGCGATTCGGCGTGATCGAGGAGCTCACCCGCCGTTTGCCGCGCATCGAACGCCTCAGCGACGATATCCGTCGACGCTTCAATGAGGCGACGCAACAGCGCCTTTTCGCGGACGATCTTCGCGTGGTACTCGACGTTGGCCGCCGTGGGAACCGCGTCGACGAGAAAGCCGACGTAATCCTTTCCGCCGCTCGCGTCGAGCTCGCCTCGACGCTCGAGCTCGTCGGACAACGTGAGCGGATCCACGACGTCGCCGCGCTCGGAGATGGCGACCATGGCGCGAAAGATCCGCCGATGCCCCTCGCGATAGAACATCGTGTCGTCCACGTGCTCCGTCGCGCGAAGGATGGCATCCTGGTCGATGAGCATGGCCGCGAGCACCGCTTGCTCGGCGTCCTCCGACCAGGGAGGGCGCCGATCGCGGTAGGCGTCACGCGGCGACGGAATCGAGTATTCGACGGACGAGCTTGACATCTTCCCAGGTGGGCTTCTTCCAGCCAGGGTTGCGTAGAAGCGCCGCCGGATGGTAGGTGGCGATGAGGGGCGTGCCGTGATACCAGTGCATCGCGCCGCGCAGCTTGCCGATCGCCACCTTCGTGTCGAGCAGCGTTTGTGCGGCGAACGTCCCGAGGGCGAGGATGACCTTGGGACGGATCAGCTCCACCTGCCGCAACAGGTAGGGACTGCACGCGGTGATCTCGTCGGGGGTTGGGTTCCGATTCCCCGGCGGGCGGTGCTTCATCACATTCGCGATGAACACCTCCTCCCGGCTCAACTTAATGGCCCGGAGGATATCCGTCAGGAGTTTTCCCGCCTGGCCGACGAAGGGACGTCCCGTCTCGTCCTCGGTAGCACCGGGCGCCTCGCCGATGCACATGAGCTCGGCGGTGGCGCTTCCCTCTCCAGGCACCGGATTGATCGCCGTCGCGTAGAGCGGGCACCGCGTGCACGTGCGCACCATGTCGGCGATGTCGCCCAGGCTCGCCGCTCGCCCGATCGGCCCGCCAAAGAGCTCGGCCTCTCCACCACCGACGACGAGGCCCGCAGGGGCCAGGGCCGACAGGCGCGTGGTGACGCGAGGGGCTGAAGGCGCTGGAGGCACTGGGGGCGCTGGGGGCGCTAAAGGCGCTAAAGGCGCTGGCGGAACGTCGGCCCGCGGGATTCGGGCGACTGGCGCCATCACCTCGGCATCGGCGTCGCGCAGCGTCTGGCGCCAGTCGCCGCCCCCCGAGGGACTTGCCGGCCGCGCGGGGGCGCGTTTTCCCTGCGCGCCCACGATGCGCAACACTTCGTCGACGGTGAGCGTGTCGAGCACCAGCTCCGATTCGCCCATCTCGCGACGCTGCTCCAGATAGCGCCGAAACATCTCCTCAACGTTCACGCAGCAGCGCCTCCACGCGGTCGAGAATTGCGTCGGCGACGTCCGTCTTGGGCATGAGTCCAAGCGCTTCGGTTCGGCCGTCGCGGTGTACGATCGTCACGCGGTTGGTGTCGACCGCGAATCCAGCGCCAGCCTCGGTGGAATCGTTGACCACCACGAAGTCGAGATCCTTCGCGGCGAGCTTCTCCCGCCCGCCCGCGAGTGCGTCGCCCGTCTCGAGCGCAAAGCCCACGACGACTGCGCCAGGTGGACGCGCATCTCGCGTCGTTTTGAGAATGTCAGGCGTGGGGGAGAGGGCGATCGTCTCGGGGTTGTCCTTCTTCTTGATCTTCTTTTGGGCAGGCTCCGCCGCGCCGAAGTCCGCAGGCGCGGCCGCCATAACGAGTGCATCCGCCTGCGGGAGCGCGGCACGCACGGCGGTCGCCATTTCCTGCGTCGTCTCGACCGTCGTCACATCGATGCCGGGCGGCAGCGGAACTTCCAGTGGGCCGGCCACGAGCGAGACGCTTGCGCCGCGGCGCCATGCGGCTGCCGCGATCGCGATGCCCATCTTCCCGGTGCTGCGATTGGAGAGAAACCGCACCGGGTCCACCGGCTCGCGCGTTGGGCCGGCGGTCACGACGACGCGTCGGCCTCGAAACGCGCCGTTGGTCTCGAGCACGCGCCCGACGTAAGCGAGAATCGTCTCGGGCTCGGGCATGCGACCAGGCCCACTCCCTTCCCCGGCAGCGAGGGGTCCCTCGTCAGGCTCGATCACCACGTGTCCCAGCTCGCGAAGATGCTTCACGTTCTGCTGCGTCTGCCGATTCGCCCACATGCGATCGTTCATTGCCGGTACGAGGAGCACCGGTGCCTCGGTCGCCAGCAGGCAGGCCGTCAGCAAATCGTCGGCGAACCCGTGGGCGACGCGGGCGAGAAAATCGGCCGTTGCCGGTGCGACGACCACGGCATGCGCCGCCTTCGCGAGCGCGATGTGATCGAGGGCGCGCCCGGCCTCGAAGAGGTCGGTATGCACTGGTCGGCCGGTCAACGCCTCGAACGTCACCGGACCGACGAACTCCGTCGCGGCGCGCGTCATTATGACGTCCACTTCCGCGCCGGCTGACGTCAACAAACGCGCGAGCCACCCCGTCTTGTAGCTCGCGATTCCCCCCGTGACGCCGAGGACGATGCGACGGCCGGCGTACGGGCGCATGCGGAGATTACTGGCCGCGTCGGCGCGGAAGGACGCGATACTCGATCGCGCCGTCCGTGAGCTCCTCGAGCGAGCGCGTCGTCAGCTTCTTCTCGCCCGGACGCGAACGGTCCCGCGGAAACTCGTTGATGATGCGCGCATACTTCGCGGCGACGAGAACGCCGAGGTACTTGTTCGCCGCGTGCTGCGCGACTTCGACTGGCGTGAAAACCTGCATGGGATCACTCGGTTGAATTGTTGTCGACTTCCCGCTCCAATCGCTCCGTCAGCGATCGGACCTGCTCCTCCAGATTGTGCACCCGCTCGCGGCGGCTCGTCTCGGCGTCGATCACCGCCGACACCCGCGCCACCGCGCGATCCAGATCATCGTTCACGACCACGTAATGATAGTCTTCCGCGTGCCGCAGCTCCTCCAGCGCACTCATCATGCGGCGCGCCAGCGACGCGCGATCCTCGGTCTTCCTCGCTCTCAGCCTCTCGAGCAGCACATCCGCGGACGGGGGCAGAACGAACACCAGAACCGCGTGCGGATACGTGCGCGCCAACTGCGCTGCTCCCTGCACGTCGATGTCCATGATCACGTGCTTTCCTTCCGCCAGCACCCGCCCGATCTCACTCCGCAACGTGCCGTACCAGTTCCCGTGCACTTCCGCGCACTCGGCGAACTCTCCCCGCTCCCGACGCTCCCGAAAGTCCTTCGAGCTCAGAAAGAAGTAATCACGCCCCGTGGTTTCTCCGGCGCGCGGCGGGCGCGTCGTGCACGAGATCGAGTATCCGACATCCGAGCGCCTCTCCAGCAGCCGCCGCGCGATCGTGGTTTTTCCGCCCCCTGATGGCGCCGACAGGATGAGCGGAAAAGGGTTCATTCGAGATTCTCGACCTGCTCGGCGATCCGCTCCAGCTCCTCCTTCACGGCGACGACGTCATGCGTCATGGCGACATCGCGCGACTTGCTTCCCGTGGTGTTCGCTTCGCGTACCATCTCCTGCAGCAGAAACGCGAGGCGCTTTCCGACCGGCTCCGCACCACCTCGCTGGAGTGTGTCACGAAACGCCGTAATATGCGACCGAAAGCGATCGATCTCCTCCGCAACATCGAGCCGATCCGCCAGTAGCGCGATCTCCTGCGCCAGACGCTGCTCGTCGATCGTCGTGCTTCCCGTCAGCTCCGCCACCGCGGCGCGCAATCGCTCGCGCTCGGCGACGATTCGCTCCGGGGCCCGGGCGGCGATCCGCCCGAGCGCCTGCTCCACGAGCGCGACCCGCTCGGCGAGCACCGTGCCCATTCTCTGCCCCTCCGACTCCCGCATCGCCGTGAGCGCCGCGATCGCCTGCCTGACAAGCTCGACAAGCTCCTCCACCGTACCACCAGGCTCGGCCGAGCGCTCGCTCGTCACGACGTTCGGCATGCGCAGTACCGTCGAGACGCTCACCGCCTCCTCCAGCCCATGGGCGCGTTGCAGGCGACGGAGCGTCTCCAGCGCGTCCGCGAACCGGCGCTCGTCGACGACGCTGTCGCCAGCCGCTTCGCGCTCGATGCGAGCGATGAGCGTGACGTGTCCGCGAGCGATCGCGCGCCGAAGCGTCTCGCGTACCTCGCCCTCCCACCGCGAGAGCTCGGCGGGGAGCTTCAGGCTTGGATTGAAAAAGCGATGGTTGACGGTTCGAAGCTCGACACTCACTCGTGCCGCTCCCACCTGTCCTGCGGCGGCGCCGAACCCCGTCATGCTTCGGATCATGGCAAGTCGTGCAAGTTACGGTGCCGCAACGACCTTGTCAATTCCAGAAGTCCCATCGCACTCCGTACAACGTCGTCTGGCGCGGCAGGGTGTACCCGGGCACCAGCTCGGTCGCCCGCTGTCCGATCGTGTAGCGTTGCCGCCAGAACAGCACGGCGTCGACGAGCCGGATCTCGAGCAGGGAGCTGAGCTCGTGACTGCTGAGGGCGACGAGCGGACCCGTCGAGCGTTGGAAGGAGACGCCATCGCGGTAATCGTGGCGGACCGAGATCAGGGCCCCGAAATGACCGCTGGGAAACTTCCTCAACCACCGGGTGCGGACGTATACCTCGGAGCGAACCTGCATCTGCGGTCGGTAGCTGCCTTGCCGCTCCCAGCGGACCGCAAAGATGTCGGCGTGAACGGCGCGCCACACGCGCCCCCGCACGCCGCCGAACAGGGCTGCGGTGCGTCCCTCATCGTGGGCCACGAACGTGGAATCGAAGATGATCGGCGGGGTGACGTGAATCGAGTCGAGCGTGACGGCGCCCCCGGTCAGCCACAGGTCGCCGAGCCGGAGCGCCACTTCGCCTCGGGCACTCATCATGTCGTCAGCATCAAGGTCGCTCGGAGCGCGACGCAGCGACGCCACCGCGGCGAAGGACAGGAACGACAGCGGAGAGAAGCGGGCCGAGATCTCCCCCAGTGATGTCGAATCTCCACCCCGCCATTCCGCGAGCGCGGCAATTCCTCCCAGGCGATGATCGAGGGCCACACGTCCGGTAATCGCATGAAACCCATCGTCGCCACCGTACGTGCGACTCGTAAGGCTGGTGCGAAAGACATTCGACGACCAGCCGAGCGCGCCCATGACCTGACTCTGCGAGCGCTTGACTTCAATGGTGTCGATCGGCAGCCGTGGCGGATCGATCCGCTCCCGCGTGAACGCCTGGGAGGCGAGCACGAGCTGGGCCCAGCCTCCGCGCTCAGGGTCGCCGATGCCAATGCGGCCATACGCATCGCGCCGGATCGAGTTCACGCGTGGGATTTCGTACGCATCACCCCGACGCTGAACATTGCGTTGTCGTCGGGCGCGAATCCCGAATCCATCGACGCTCACGCCGCGTGCCGCCCAGCCAAGCCGGGCGATGAGCGACAGCTCATCGCCGCCGCCCGAGGGAATGCCGCTCGTGCCGTATTGCTGGAACCCGCCCTGTATCGCCTCGCCATGGCCGAACCGGCGTCCGAGCATGCCGCGATACAGGTTGGTGTCCTCATCTCCCGTGAACACATCGGTCCGTGACGCCGTGCTCGTTCGCTCAACTCGCCACGAGCGAAGGTGCACCCGAAGCTCGTCGGCCCCGCGCTCGACGAGCACCTCCTCGAGCGTCCACAGCTGAACCTCCGCCAGGTCGAGCAGCGAGCCCGTTCGATCGTCGAACGGCTGAAGCTCAATGCCGTCGTAGAAGACGCGGACGCGGCCCCCGCCACCTAACCAGGTGACCTGGGCCGGGGCGGCGATCCACCCCGACCGAAACGGCGTCGCACCCGGGATGCGCTCCAGCAGCTCGAGCAGCGTGAGGCCCCCACCGGCGAAGAGCTCGTCGCGCGTCCAGTGGTAACGCCCGGCGGCGTCCATCGTGACCGGAAACTCGCCACGCGCGAGCGGCGCCTTCACCGTATCGCGCCGGATCACCGTGTCCGGGCGCGTACGAATCGTGTCGGCGATGGGCGGCGTGGTGTCTCGCGGCACGGCGACGGTATCGCGCGGCGGGTCCTGACTCGCGGCGCTGGAGTAAAAAATGGCCCCGGCCACGAGGCCGAGGCCGGCGCAGCGAAGCCAGATCCGCGCGCTCAGCTCACCCGCCCGCGTACGAACTCGACGAACGTTCCCACCGGTACCCCGGTGGGCCCTTTCGGAAGTGCGACGAGATCGGTCTCCGAGTACGCTGTGCCCGCGATGTCGAGATGGACCCACGGGTAGCTCTCCGTGAACTCCTTGAGGAACATCGCTGCCGCGATCGCGCCCGCGGCGCGGCCACCGGAATTCTTGATGTCGGCGACGTCCGACTTGTTGAGCTCCTTGTAATCCTCCCAGGTCGGAAGGTGCCATCCCGGCTCGCTCGCCCGCTTCCCCGCGCCTAACACCTCCTGCACCAGCGCCTCATCGTTCCCGAAGACGCCCGATGCCGTATGTCCGAGCGCGATGACGCAAGCGCCGGTGAGCGTGGCCGCGTCGAGTACCGCCGCAGGCTCGTACCGGCGCGCCCACGACAACACGTCGCACAGTACGAGACGCCCCTCGGCATCGGTGTTGACGATCTCGATGTACTTCCCGAGATGGCTCTTGAGAACGTCTCCGGGCTTGAATGCCGTTCCGCTCGGCATGTTCGTGGTGCTGCCGACGACACCGACGACGTTGGCCTTGAGCTCCAGCCTCCCGATCGCCTCCATGGCGCCCAGAACGGCAGCCGCGCCGCACATGTCGAACTTCATCAGCTCCATGCTTTGCGCGGGCTTGATCGAGATCCCGCCCGAATCGAAGCAGAGGCCTTTGCCGACCAATACGATGGGCCGGCCCGATCCCCGCCGATGCTCGAGCGCAATGAGCTTGGGATCCTGCGGCGTGCCCTGCGCGACGCCGAGAAACGATCCCATGCCTTCATCCTCCATTTCCTTGCGACCGAGCACGGTGGCCTTCATCCCGTGACGTTTTGCGATCTCGCGACCGATGTCGGCGAGGTAGTCGGGGGTGCAGAGGTTCCCCGGCATCATCGCGAGACGTCTCGCCAGCGCCATCCCCTCGGCGATCGCCACGCCGGTCTCGACCTCGCCTTTCGCCCGCTTCTCGTCCTGGACGAGTACCACCGCCTCGTCAGGCGCGGGACGGCGCTCGTCGTCCGGCGGAGGTGTCTTCGTCTCGGTGTACTCCCACACCCCCATCGACAGTCCAATGACCGCACTCTCGACGCTGCCCGCGGAGCCATCGTGATACCACGCGATTTCGCGTGCCCCAGTGCGGCGAGCAAAGCGCGCAGCGATCATCGCCGCACGGCGTAGGGCGCCGGCGGGCTCGGTCACGGTCCCCATGCCGACGAGCAGAATGCGTTGCGGACCTTTCGCCGCCCCGACGAGATGCATCGTCTCGTCTCGCCCAAACCGGAAATCGCGGCGGTCGATGACACGCGACAGCGCCCCGCCGAGAGTGTCGTCGAGTGCCTTGATGCCATCGTCGAGCTTGGTGCCTTTCGCCAGCGGTAGCACGAGCAGCGGGACGTCGACGGAGCGCAGCTGTCCGCTGCGAACCGAGAATCGCAGGGAGCTCACGCCATCCCCGCGATGATGGCATCGGCGAACGCCGACGTGCTGACCTCCGTCGACCCTGGCATCTGCCGCGCGAGATCGTACGTCACGCGGCGCGCCTTGATCGCCTGCTCGATGCCTTTGACGATGAGGCGTCCGACGTCATCCCACTCGAGATACTCGAACATCATGACGCCCGAGAGAATGACGCTGCAGGGATTGACCTTGTCCTGGCCAGCGTACTTTGGCGCGGTGCCGTGCGTCGCCTCGAAGCACGCGAGACCATCACCGACGTTACCGCCTGGCGCCATACCAAGGCCGCCGACCTGCGCGGCGGCGGCGTCGCTGAGATAGTCGCCGTTGAGGTTGGGCGTCGCGATCACGGAATACTCCGACGGGCGAAGCAGCAGCTGCTGAAACATTGCGTCGGCGATACGGTCCTTGATGACGAGACAATCGACCTTCGCGCTGCCGCTGATCTTGGCGAGATCCGTTTCGCTGATCACGTGCTCGCCGTAGCGCTCCTTCGCGACTTCGTACCCCCAATCGCGAAAGGCGCCCTCGGTGAATTTCATGATGTTGCCCTTGTGCACGAGCGTCACCGACTCGCGGCCCGTACGCAGTGCATAGCGGATCGCCATGTCGACGAGCCGCTTCGAGCCGAACTCGGACATCGGCTTGATACCGATGGCGGAGCCTTCGCGGACGTTCTTGCCCATCGTGTCGACGATGAAATCGCGGACGCGTTTGGCCTCGTCGCTGCCCGCCTTCCACTCGATGCCGGCGTAGACGTCCTCGATGTTCTCGCGGAAGATGACGACGTCGACCTTCTCCGGCTCCTTCACGGGGGCGCCGACGCCCTCGAAGTAGCGCACCGGACGGATGCAGGCGTAGAGATCGAGCACCTGCCGCAGCGTCACGTTCAGCGACCGAATTCCACCACCCACCGGCGTGGTCAGCGGACCCTTGATCGAGACGCGAAACTCCTGCATCGCGTCGACGGTCTCCTGCGGCAGCCAGTCGTTGTGCGCCTTGAAGGCCTTTTCGCCGGCGAAGACCTCCATCCAGGCGACACGGCGCTTCCCGCCAAAGACGCGCTGGACGGCTGCGTCGAAGACGCGACGCGACGCGCGCCAGATGTCGGGCCCTGTGCCGTCTCCCTCGATGAACGGGATGATCGGCGTGTCGGGAACGTTCAGCTTTCCATTGGAGAAGCCGATGCGCTCGCCATCCCGCGGCACTGTGGCGAATCGGTAGCTGGTCATGACTCGATCAGGGGGAGATGTCGCGCGGGCGCGGTTGGGGGCGCGCCCGTGCGCATGCGGATTGAATGCCTAACGTCGCTGATCGATCGGGGTCACGCGCAACCCGCGCGGCCCCACGTACTCGGCGCGCGGCCGAATCAGCCGGTTGTTGGCGTACTGCTCGAGCAGGTGGGCCGCCCACCCCGACAGCCGGCTCACCGCGAACAGCGGCGTGTACAGATCGGTCGGGATGCCCATCACGTAGTACGTGGAGGCCGAGTAGAAGTCGACGTTGGGGAGCAGGTTCTTCTCGGCCTTCATCGTTTCCTCGATGCGCCGCGACATCTCGAACCACTGCGGGGTCTTGTACTTGCTCCCCAGCTCCTCCGACATGCGACGGAGATGCGTGGCGCGCGGATCTTCCGCCTTGTAGACGCGGTGGCCGAAGCCCATGATCTTGCGCTTCCCCGCCAGCGCTTTCTTGATGAACGGCCCCGGTTCCTCTCCCTCCTTCTTCATCTCCAGCAGCATCTCCATCACGGCGGTGTTGGCACCGCCATGCAGCGGACCCGAGAGCGTGCCGATGGCCGAGACGATGGCGGCGTACATGTCCGCGAGCGTGGCGGCGGTCACGCGCGCCGCGAAGGTCGAGGCATTGAGCTCGTGGTCGGCGTGGAGGATGAGCGCCGCATCGATCGCGCGCTCTTCGAGCTGCTCGGGGCGCTTGCCGAGCAGCCGGTAATACACGTTGCCGGCAAAGGAGAGCGACGGATCGGCCTTGACCGGTTCCTTACCCTGACGGATTTGCGCCCACGCGCCGACGATCGCGGAGATCTGCCCCTGAAGCCGCGCCGCGCGCCGCAAGTTCGCGGTGCGATCATCCACGGGGGACTGCTTGTCCGGGTCGTAGAACGACAGCTCCGACATGCTCGTCCGCAGGACGTCCATGGGGTCGGCATCCTTCGGATAACGCTTCAGCGATTCAACGAGCGCCTGCGGGAGGTGATAGCAGGAGCGGATCGTTTCGGCGAATCCGTCGAGGTCGGCACGCGTCGGGAGCGTGCCATACCACAGCAGGTAGACGACCTCCTCGAACGTCGTGTTCTCGACGAGATCGTGGATGTCGTACCCGCGGTAGATGAGCTGCCCGGTCTTGCCGTTGACGTCTGTGATCTCGGACGGGCCGGTGACTACGTCCTCGAGACCGGCCGCGGCCGCCTTCACGGTTGCCGAAGTTGCCATCTATGACTCAGGGTGATGCGTGAACGGTCGTGGGTAGCCGGTAAAAGTTACCGGCGCGAGAAAGGCGCTGCAAGTTGAACGCCGGACGGCGTTTTCGGATGCGCGAACGGCCGCGATGCATCGCGGCCGTTCTGTGGTACCGATTCGTGAAATACCCGGGGCGGGACTCGAACCCGCAAGAGCCAAAGCTCGGGGGATTTTGAGTCCCCTGCGTCTACCGATTCCGCCACCCGGGCGCGTCGGGAAATCTAGCGTCCCGAGTGTGGCCAGAACACTGGTCAGGGCCGGCGCGCGGCGGTATCTCGCATGGAGGTATCTCCGCGGCGTGCCGGGCCGCTGCCACGGCGCCGCCCACGCATATCCTCCATCCGACGCCGCACCTGGTCCTGAATCGCCAGATATTGCGCGCGCTGGGTCGGCGTCATGAACGCCGCGAGCGCACGCTGCTCGCGCGACAGAAGCTCGATGCGGCGACGCTGTACGTCGATGAGCTGGTCGACGTACCGCGCGACCCGATCCTGATTCGCGCTGTCCCCACGCATGACTTCCGCACGGAGGCCGACGCGGATCTCCCGCTCCTGCTGGTTCAAGAGTCGCCGCTGTCCTTCCATCTCGCGATTCACGTCGCCGAGTCGTCGCATCTGCTCCGCATTGAGCCCGAGCTGCTGCTGGACGACCGCGGCGGTGCGCTGCCGCACACGCTGCTCGAGCGCCTGGCGACGCGCCGGCGGCGGCTCACCCGCGGGCTTCTGGGCCTCGAGTGCCGGCGATGCGCCGATGATCGCGACCCCGAGTAGCATCAGCATTCGCCGGACGCGCATTAGACGTCTCCTTCGAGAACGGGCAGCAGAACCGCCGGCTCGACGTCGAGCTCCGCATCGACGTCATCGAGCACTTCCAGCAGCGACTCGAGATCGGCATCGGCGAGATCGCTCACGCCTCCGCCCATCACGAGCTCGACACGCGGCGCTGAACGCGGCGGCGCGACGTCGGGCGGCTCCGATGCGCCGCGCGCGGCACGCGCCGCCTCATCGGTCTGGACGATGACCGGAGGCAGAGCAGCGGATCCCGGTTCGCGGTCCACGTTCGACGCGAGAACGGCTGCGCCGACAATCGCAACCACCGATGCCGCCGCGAGCCATGCGCGACGCGTT
>DATFFP010000030.1:0-93616 GCA_035249985.1 Gemmatimonadaceae bacterium | reverse complement strand
GCGGGGGTTATATTCCGCGACCGAACCTGAGGTCAACGACGGGGGGCTTCGCGTGACGGGTCGCGTAATCGCAATCGCCAACCAGAAGGGCGGGGTAGGCAAGACGACCACCGCCGTCAATCTCGCTGCGAGTCTGGCCGCAGCCGAGAAGAGAACGTTGCTCGTCGACGGTGATCCGCAGGGCAATGCGACCAGCGGGGTCGGCGTCACTCGTGAGCAGATGAACCTCACCGTTTACGACGCCCTCATTGGCGCGGCGCGCATTGGCGACGTCGTCGTCAAGGCAGTGCAGTTCGCTCACCTCGACGTCGCCCCAGCAACCCCTGATCTAGCCGGTGCCGAGATTGAGTTGGTGGAGCATCGCTCGCGCGAGTCGGCAATGCGTGAGGCGCTCGAGCCGGTTCGGGACCAGTACGATTTCATCCTCATCGACTGTCCGCCTTCGCTGGGTCTGATCACAGTCAACATGCTGGTGGCGGCCGACACCATCCTCATCCCGCTCCAGTGCGAGTACTACGCGCTCGAGGGGATCTCCCAGCTGCTCAACACCGTTCACCTGCTTCAGCGCGGACCCAACGAGCACCTCGCCATCGAAGGCGTCGTCCTGACCATGTACGACGCTCGACTCAACCTCTCCCGCCAGGTCGCGGCTGATGCCCGCGAGTATTTCGGGCCAAAGGTCTTCCAGACGGTCGTTCCCAGGAATGTCCGCCTGGCCGAGGCGCCGAGCTTCGGCAAGCCGATCCTGCTCTACGACGTAGCCTCCATCGGCGCGCAGGCATATATGTCGATCGCGAAGGAGCTCATCGAACGACCCGCACGCCAGGGCGATGGCCCCGAGCGCGAGGGTGACGGCGCAGTTCCAACACTCGTCAGTACCTAGCCCGAAAGCGTCCGCGGACCCCGTTCCGCACACGGACGCCGGAGGATCCACATCGTGCCCCTCCCCCATGTCCGTCGATAAGCCACGCCGACTCGGCCGCGGGCTCGAGGCCCTCATCACCAGTAGCACCACTACGCCCACGAGCGCTGAGCGCCGGGCAGTTCAGCACGTCCCCATCGCGCAGATCCGCGCGAACCCCTATCAGCCACGAAAGGAGTTTCGACCCGGAGATCTGGCGGAGCTCCAGGCCAGCCTTCAGGCCAACGGCCTCCTGCAGCCGGTGGTGGTTCGGCCCGGCGCCGACGGCGGCTACGAGCTCATTGCCGGCGAGCGCCGACTACGCGCTGCCACTCAGCTCGGGTGGACCGACATTCCAGTCGTCGTTCGCGACATCGATGATCGCACGCTCCTCACCCTCGCGCTCGTCGAGAACCTCCAGCGCACCGATCTGAACGCGGTGGAGGAGGCCGAAGGCTACCAGCGCCTGATCGAGGAATTCGGGCTCACCCAGCAACGGGTCGCCGAGATAATCGGAAAGGATCGCACCACGATTGCCAACACGCTCCGGGTACTCCAGCTACCCGCAGCCGTGCGAACCATGGTGCAGCAAGGCGACCTGACACTTGGACATGCCCGCGCGCTCCTGGCCTTCGAAGACGAGCGAGCCATCACCGACCTCGCACGAGAAGCTGTCACCAAAGGTCTCTCGGTGCGCGACCTCGAGTCGCGCGCGCGACGAGCTCGACCCGAGAAGCGACACCCTATCGTCAAGACTCAGAATCGCAGCTACTCCGAGATTCAGCGCCTCGAGGACCAGCTTCGCAAACACCTTCAGACCGACATCGCCGTAACAGTGTCGCGAGACTATCGCGGCAGTATTGCGATATCGTTTTACTCCGCAGATGACCTCGAACGACTGCTCGATCTCATCCTCGGCTCACGACGCGACATGACATGACGGACCCAACACACTCCAGAAGCCAAGGCTACGGCAACATCTACACGCCGCACGCTGGATCGATGATCATCCAGGTGCAACGCGAATCCGGCCTCGCCAACCGAACCATCATCTTCACACAGCGCCAGGTCCGCCTCCTGCGCATGGCGCTGTACGTGGGCGGCGCACTACTCACCGTGGGCACGATCAGCTGGGTGTATCTCGCTGCCCAGGCGGCCCGCGTTCCGTTCCTCACCGGTCGCGTTACGATACTCACGAAGGAAGTGCAGCAGCTCGACACCCTGCAGGCCCGACTCGCGGAAATGGAGCGGCGCTTTCTCCAGGTCCAAACCATGATGGGCGCAAGCGGCCCAGTCGCTGCCGTCAAAGAGCCCGTCGTGACCGCACCGCCACCGCCACCGCCAAGACCCGACACCGCGACACCCACGCTTCCCTCACTCTGGCCGCTCGAAGTCGAGGGATACGTGACACGCGGAAGCGCCGACTCGACCGACTACAGCGGTCCACATCCAGGTCTCGACGTCGCCGTGCCCGTTGGTACGCCCATCCGTGCCGCTGGAGGTGGGACAGTCGTCGAAGTGGGGGACGATGCGAAATACGGCAAGTTCGTGAGACTCGAGCACCGCGATGGGTATGAAACGCTCTACGCCCACGCGAGCCAGATTCTCGTGAAGCAGGGGGAGAAGATTCCGTCCGGCCGCGCGATCGCCCTCTCGGGAAACACTGGTCAGTCCACGGCGCCGCACCTTCACTTCGAGGTCCGTCAAGGCGGTGCGGCCGTGGATCCGATGCTGCTCATCACCAAGAAGAAGGAATGACTCATGGCGATCTTCAAGGACACGCCCACGTCGGCGGGCGAAGGGAAGACCGGCGGTAACGGCGAAGGCACGCTCTCGATCATTGCCAGTGGAATGCGTGTGATCGGGGACATCGAAACGGAAGGCGTGATCAAGATCGAAGGGCGCGTCGAAGGCTCGATTCGCGCCGGTCGCCAAGTGCTCATCGGCCGCCAGGGCGAGGTGAAGGGTGACATCACCACGCGCGAGGCGGTAATCGGCGGGAAAGTCCAGGGAACCGTCAGCGCCACCGAGCGCCTCGAGATTCAGGCCACGTCGACGATCGTCGGAGACATCAACACGAAATCCATCGCCGTCGCCGAAGGTGGTCGCATCAACGGGACGGTCCGTATCGCGGACGTCTCCGAACCGACGCAGCGCCAGTTGGACCATTCCTCGAAAGAGAAGCAGCCGGTCGCGGTCGTGCGCTGACCTCACCGCGCGATCACCCGCGTCGTATACTACGCGAGGCAGGGCTTCGAGCCCTGCCTCGCGTTTCGTTTTCCACACGACGTATCCACCGACGCCATCAGCGCTTATGGCCGCTCTCCTCTCGCGTCCCCGCCGCTTTTCCACAGTTGTCCACGTCATTCCACTCCTGCTCACCCTCGCGTGTGGTGAGGCTTCTCGCGACTCCCGGCCCTCCGACTCGGCGGGCACATTCAAGGTCGCGCTGCTGACCCCCGGGCCGATCTCCGACCAGGCGTGGAACAGCGGAGCGTATCAGGGTCTCCTGCGCATCCGCGATTCGCTCGCCGCCTCCGTGAGCCATATCCAGACCCGCACACCCGCCGACTTCGAGGAGAACTTCCGTCACTACGGCTCCGAGGGATATCAACTCGTGTTCGGCCATGGGTTCGAATTCCAGGATGCCGCCGAGCGCGTCGCGCCAGACTTTCCGCGTACCGTCTTCATCACGACGTCGGGGAGCCGAGTGGCGCCTAACGTGTCCCCGATGGTGTTCGGCTTCGAGGATCCGTCATACGTGGCGGGAGTTCTGGCCGGATCGCTCACGAAATCGAATGTCATTGGAGCCATTGGGGGAACGGAAATCCCACCGGTGCGCAGCAGCTTTGCCGCGTTCGAAGCAGGGGCCCGCGCCATCAATTCGCGCGTGCGCGTGCTGACCTCGTACGTCGGCAACTGGGAGGACGCGAGCGCCGGAAAGGAGCAGGCGATCGCGCAGATTCGGCGAGGAACCGACTTCATCTTTCAAAATGCAGATGCCGCGGGCCTGGGGATCTTTCAGGCCGCGCGAGAATCCAGG
Organism: Gemmatimonadaceae bacterium; assembly: GCA_035249985.1. Taxonomy (GTDB): domain Bacteria; phylum Gemmatimonadota; class Gemmatimonadetes; order Gemmatimonadales; family Gemmatimonadaceae; genus JAICNG01. The sequence continues at coordinate 89,672 of DATFFP010000030.1, read as the reverse complement.
GGCGTGGCGGTCTTCGGCGCGAACGTCGATCAGAACGCGGTCGCGCCCGATGTCATCATCGGGAGTGTCGTCATCGATCTCCCGCACGCCTTTCTTTCAGTCGCTCGCGATGTAAAGGAGGGACGCTTCCGTCCGGGTGTGCTTCGACTGGGCAGCACCACCGGTGTGACACGGTTCGTACTCAATCCGGCGTGGCGGGATCGCGTTCCCGCCGGCGTACTCGCGCGCGTCGACTCGACCGAGCGTCGTATCATCAGCGGGGAGCTGCAGCCGCCACGCATTGAATTCGTTGATTCGGTCGGACGCCGCCCATGAAGCGGGTCACGATCGCCGAGATCGCGCAACACCTCGATGCCACGTTGCGCGTTGCTGAAATTCCCGATTTCGCTGGCGCGGTCAACGGCATTCAGGTCGAGACGGAGTCGCCCATCACCAAGGTGGCCGCGGCCGTCGATGCGCGCGAGCGCACGATTCGCGCTGCTGCCGATGCGGCTGCCAACCTGCTCATCGTGCATCACGGGCTGTTCTGGAGCGGGACGCAACCATTGCGCGGGGCATTCTTACGGCGCGTGCGATTGCTGCTCGAACACAATATCGCCGTGTACAGCGCTCATCTACCGCTCGATATGCATCCCGACCTGGGAAACAACGCCCTGCTTGCACGCGAGCTCGGTCTCCAGCCCTCAGCAGGGTTTGCGCGGTACAAGACGATCGACATTGGCGTGGCTGGGGTCTGCGACATGGCGACAAGCGAGCTGATCGATCGCACAGCGCGATTCGCCAGTGCCCATGGACACGAGGTGCGCACAGCGGGCGACGCCGACGGAAGGCTGACCAAGCGCTGGGCGATCTGCACTGGAGCCGGCGCTGGCCAGGAGACACTTCGCGAGGCGATTAGCTCAGGCATCGACACCCTGATCGTCGGGGAAGGGCCCCACTGGACGGCGATCGACGCCGAGGAAGCGGGCCTAACGATCATCTACGCCGGCCACTACGCCACTGAAACGCTGGGGGTCCGCGCCCTCGCCGAACATGTGGGCACGACGTACGGCCTCTCCTGGGTATTTCTCGAGGCTCCGACCGGACTGTGACGCCGGACGCCCTCTCACTGCAGTCGATCGTCAAGCGATTCGGACCGGTTACAGCGCTGGATGGGGCGGCGCTGACTGTGGCGTCTGGGACCGTTCACGCCTTGCTAGGTGAAAACGGAGCTGGCAAGACGACGCTCATGCGGATCGCCTACGGCCTCGACCGACCCGACGCCGGCGTCGTCGAGCTGGACGGACATGTCGTGGGGTTTCGCTCGCCAGCCGATGCGATCGCTCATGGCGTCGGCATGGTGCAACAGCACTTCTCCCTCGTGCCGGCGATGTCCGTCACCGATAACCTCGCGCTGGGCGGTCGCGGGCGGTACCAGCCGCGTGAGGCCGCGGAGCGGGTGCGTGCGCTCGCTCAACGGACGTCGCTCCGCATCGATCCCGACGCGCGCGTCGGCGACCTTCCGCCTGCGGCGCAACAGAAGCTGGAGCTGCTCAAGATCTTTGCGCGCGACGCGCGCGTGCTCATCCTCGATGAGCCGACAGCGGTCCTCGCGCCCGCCGAGGCGGTGGAGCTCATGACGCTCCTGCGGCGCGTTGCGGACGGCGGAAGTGCGGTGGTGCTCGTCACCCATAAGCTTCGCGAAGCGCTTGCCATCGCCGACGAGGTGACGGTGCTCCGACGCGGGCGCACGGTGCTCACCGCGCCAGCCAGAGCGATCTCGGAAGAGGACCTCGCGCGAGCGATGTTTCCGGATGGAGGGGCGGCTGAGCCACCCACATTGTCACCCCGAGAACCCGGTGCGTTGATCGCGGACCTCGATGAGGTCGAGCTCCGCGATGCCCGGGGGGTCGTGCGTCTACACAACGCGTCGATGGGGGTGCGTGCGGGAGAGATACTCGGGATCGCGGGGGTCGAGGGCTCGGGTCATCATGAGTTGCTCCTCGCGCTCGCGGGGCGACTTGCGCCGGCGAGGGGCGAGCTTCGAATCCCCGCTGACGTCGCCTTCATTCCAGAACACCGGCAGCGTGACGCGCTCATCCCGTCGTTCACGGTGACGGAGAATGTTGCGCTCCGTGGTGCAGGGAGCGCGCGCGGGCACGTCCGTTGGCGCGATGTTGCCCAGCGCGCACGTGCGCTGGTCGACCAGCATGGGATACGTGCCGGCAACGTGAATGTGCCCGTCCGCACCTTGTCCGGCGGCAATCAACAGAAGCTGGTCTTGGCGAGAGAGCTCGATGGCGAGCCCCAGCTGGTCGTCGTCGAGAATCCTACGCAGGGGCTCGATGTTCGTGCGGCGGCGGCGATTCGCGAGCGCCTCAAGCACGCGCGCGATGGCGGAGCCGCGGTGGTCGTCCATGCGAGCGATCTCGACGAGCTGCTGGCCCTCGCCGACCGCGTGATCGTTGCGTTCGGCGGACGTGTTCAAGAGATCCCTCTCGACGCCGACCGGATTGGTCGGGCGATGCTTGGCGCCTAACGGGGTGGAGGACTCGCATCCCCTCCGCTGGCGCGCCCTGGGGCTTCTCGCGCTCGCGGAGTTGCTGGCGATGTCGCTCTGGTTCGCGGGCACGGCGGTATCGCCGCTCCTCCAGGCGCGCTGGTCGCTCGATACGGCGCAAGTTGGCTGGCTCACCGCGATCGTGCAGCTGGGATTCGTCGTTGGCACGGCCCTGGCGGCGGTGCTGAATCTCGCCGATTTAGTACCGTCGCGTTACTATGTCGCCATCTGCGCCACGTTAGGCGCGATCGCAAACGGATTGCTACTGGTCAGCGACCACTTCGCTCTTGCGCTGGCGTCACGCTTTCTCACCGGGCTGTTCCTCGCCGGGGTCTATCCGCCAGGGATGAAGATGGCGGCAACGTGGTTCCGCTCACGTCGTGGACTCGCGATCGGCGTCATCGTCGGCGCGCTGACGATCGGGAAAGCGCTGCCCTTTCTCGTGAAGTCGTTCGCATGGGGCGATCTGATGCCGGTGATTCTCGGTTCCTCCCTGTTCGCGGTTTTCGGCGCCGCCATCATCGTGATCGCCTATCGCGACGGCCCGTACCCCTTCGCATCGCGGCCGTTCTCGTGGGGGCTCGTCGGGACCGTCCTTCGCACCCCTCGCTGGCGCCTCGCGACGGGCGGGTACCTCGGCCACATGTTCGAGCTGTATTCGTTTTGGGCCTGGATCCCTGCCTTTCTTGCCGCGAGCACCGCGGCGTCCCGGGACCCTGCCGGTGAGGACGTCGTTGCATTGACGGCGTTCCTCGTAATCGCCTTCGGTGCGCTCGGATGCGTGTGGGGTGGCGTAGCCGCCGACCGTCGCGGTCGCGAGCGCGTGATCACAATCGCGCTCGCCCTCAGCGGAAGCTGTGCGCTCCTGGCGGGGGTATTTTTTGGCCTGGATCTGCGCCTCACCGCGGCGATGGTCGCGGTATGGAGTTTTTTCGTCATCGCTGATAGCGCACAATTCAGCGCGCTCGTGACCGAAGCGGTGCCTCCTCACGCCGTGGGGACCGCGCTCACTACGCAGACCTGCCTCGGGTTTTTGCTCACGCTGATCTCGATTCAGCTGGTTCCTCCCATCGTCGAACGTGCAGGATGGGCGGCCGCATTCGGGATGCTCGCGGTTGGACCTGTCGCAGGCATTTTGGCTATCCGCAGCCTGGCGCGGCGGCGCGAGGTCATGGCCTGACGGTCGTCATCGTGGCAGACCTCGCTGCCGGAACGATCGTCCTCCCCGCCCCGTGGCTTGCCACGTTGGCCGGATCGATCGGCATGTCGGCTGCTTCCAGTCGCGGCGGTCGCGGCGGGAACGGGCTCGCCGTGCACACGTATCACGACCTCCGCAACACCGCGGAGCGCATTTGCAGAGGAGCTACTATGATGACCGTTCGCACTCTCGTTCCGACACTCGATCGCGTACTGACCTTGAATCGGGAGCTCGACCGGGTGTTCACGCGCAATTTCGGAAACGCCGGCACCTGGCTGCCCTCCATGGATGTCGTCGAGCGCGCCGATGCATTCATCGTGACGCTCGATGTGCCTGGGGTTTCTCACGACGCGATCGACCTCACGTTCGACCGGGGCGCGTTGACGATTCGCGGCACGCGCGCCAGCGCCGAACACGACGCTGAGGACAAGATCTACGTGGCGGAGCGCACGCTTGGCGAATTCGAGCGCGTGGTGCGCCTCCCCGAAACGGTCGACAGTGAGCGCATTCAGGCTTCGTTCGATCGGGGGGTCGTCACCATCAACATTCCGAAGGCCGCCACGGCCCGTGCTCGCAAGATCGCGATCACGGCCAACGGGCATCAGAACTAGGCCCGATACGATCGGATCGTGATCCACTCGCGGGCGAGGCTCTGCCGAGCCCGCCCGCGTTGTGGCGCGGGGGTGCGGCCGCGCACCCGCGCGCGTTAGAATTGCGGCGTGTTGCGGATCTATCGCGCGCGCTGGTCCGGTGTCGCGCTCGCCCTCGCCGTACTCTCACTTTCGCTCGTCCTGCTCGCCGGCGTTCTGCATCTCGCCGGCTATGACGCCGAGCGCGCGCTCGTTGCGCTCTGGCGGGGCTCCTTCGGCAGTACGACTGCCTTCGCGTCGGCCACGCTCGTGCGCGCCACGCCATTATTGCTGGCCGGCCTTGGCGTCGCGCTCGCCTTCCGGGCTGGCATCTGGAACATCGGTGCCGAGGGGCAACTCCTTGCCGGGGCGGTAGCTGCAACGGGGGTGAGTGTTCTCCTCGCCGACGTGCCACGGATCCTGCTCGTACCCCTGGTGCTGGGCGCGGGAACGCTGGCCGGAACGCTGTGGGCGTCGATCGCGGAGGTGCTCCGTCGCCGGCGGGGCGTGCTCGAGGTCATCTCGACGATCATGCTCAACTTCGTGGCGCTGCATCTGGTGGGGGTGCTCGTCCACGGCCCGCTGCAGGAGCCGTTAGGCATCTATCCGCAGAGCGCACCCATCGTCGACGCGGCACGCCTGCCGCGCATCATTCCTGGCACGCGTCTGCATGCAGGCTTTGTCATTGCACTCCTCGTCGCGCCGGCGTTGTGGTGGTGGCTACGATCGACCGCGGCCGGCTTTCGCCTGCGCGCTGTGGGAGCGAATCCCGATGCGGCGAAGATCGCCGGGCGCATCGATGCGGCTCGCGTCGCGGGGTGGGCGTTCCTCGTGGGGGGAGGCCTCGCGGGCCTGGCGGGCGCCGTCGAGGTCTCCGGGGTGACCTTCGCACTCTACGAGAGCCTGTCGCCAGGCTATGGCTACACCGCCATCGTCGTCGCGTTGCTGGGACGCCTCGATCCGTTGGCGATCATCCCGTCGGCGATTCTGTTTGGGGCGCTCGAGTCTGGGGCGCTCGCCATGCAGCGCGACGCGGGCATTCCCTCGGTGGTCGTGACGGCCATCGAGGCCGTTCTGGTCTTGGCGGTTGTCCTCGCAGACCGCTGGACCGCGTCTCGGCGGCTACCTAACGATGCGGCTGGGGGGCCCCCTGACGCCGCACATGAAGCGTCGCAGATTCGCCATCCGCCCACTCCGAGCATCGCGTGATCGCCAACCTCGACGCACTTCTGGAGGCATCGGTGCGCACGGCGACGCCGCTCGCGCTCGCCGCTCTCGGTGAAACGGTCGTGGAACGCGCCGGCGTGATCAACATTGGCCTCGAGGGGATCATTCTCGCTGGAGCTTTCGGCGCGCTGGTCGGTGCGAGTGCGGGAGCGGTCGGGGGCATCGGCGCGGGGGTACTCGCGGGCGTGGCAACGGCCGCCGTGTTTGCCGCATTCGCGCTCGGCGCGCGAGCGGACCAGATCATCGTTGGCACCGCGATGACACTTCTCGCGACCGGCATCACCGGAACGGTGTATCGCACGGCGTACGGTGCGGCGGGTGCGGCGTTGAGCATTCCCACGATCGCACCGCTGCCGATTCCCGTGTTGTCCGACATACCCCTGGTCGGGCGAGCGCTCTTTGCGCAACCGGTGTTTACCTACGCGGTATATCTTCTCATTCCGGCGCTCTGGTGGTTCCTCTATCGCACGCACTTGGGGCTGGCTCTTCGTGCCGTGGGCGAGGCTCCAGAGGCGGCCCGCACGGCCGGGATACGCGAGGGGCGGCTACGGTTGGGCGCCGTCCTGTTCGGCGGCATGCTCGGGGGGGCCAGCGGGGCGTCCTTGGTGCTCGCCCAGTCAGGGACCTTTGCGGAAGGCATGTCGGCTGGTCGCGGCTTCATCGCCATCGCCATTGTTGTCCTCGGTCGCTGGCACCCTGTCGGCGTGGGCCTTGCGGCACTCCTGTTCGGCGCGGCGAGTGCTCTTCAGTTCTTCTTTCAGGCGATGGGATGGCAACTTCCCTATCAGTTCTTTCTGATGCTGCCGTATGCCCTCACGCTCATTCTGTTGGGCGTGCGGCGAGGCCGGGGCGCCACGCCCGCCGCGCTGGGACAGGCATGAGGCGGAACAGGAATTCGTGAGACGTTCACTGCTATTGCGCACCAATCCAACGGTGCGTCAGACCCAGGCGATTCTCGTGCAGCTCGACCGCGCGCTGCGAGAGCGCGGTGCTACGACCGACCGGGCGCCGGCTGGTGAGCTGGTCTTCCGCATGCCGCCGCCGTGGAAGCTTGCACGCGTTGGCTGGCTCGCGTTGATCACACGCGGGACGGCGACACTCAGCGCGTGGGGTGGTGGTCCGTGGCGGGTGAGCTACCGGCTGTACTTCGGTGCGCTCCAGGCACTCACCGGACTGATTACCCTCGGCATGGCGGTGCTCGGGTGGGGGTGGCCGCGGCTGGCTCTCCTCAGCGCTGCGCTCGCTCTCTGGATCGTCGGGTACGGCTCACTCCATTTGCTGGCCGCGCACCACTTTCGAGATCTGCTGAGCGACGTGATCACCGATGTCACCGAGCGCCGCACAGCACCTCGACCGGAGCAGGCGGGTGCGACCGCAACGTCTCAGCAACCCGAGTGAGCGCTCTCCCAGCTCTCCCGCCATACGCCGTCGCGAAATCGCTGAATGAAGGCATACGTAACCCAGTCGGCGCCGGTGCGCTCGATGACGACCGTCGGGAGCGATTGCGCGCCAAGCATCACGGCCGCGAGTGGGGTGGCCCGCTCCACATGTAGCTCGTCGCCCGAAGCCCGCTCGGAGTACACCGTACGCCACCCGGCCCCGGGCCCCTCGCGCTCGGCGATGAGGAGCAGTGTTTCCTCGCGCGGGTTGGCCTCGACGTTGACCCGACGGACGATCTCTGCGACGACGGACGGCATGCCGCCAGGAGGCGTGAATCCATGGGCGGTCCTGATCACGAACGGCAAGCCGCGAAACACCCGGGATGTGTCGTTAGGCAGCAGCGCCGCCAGGCGAGTGAGATCCACGGCGAGGCGCGCCGAGTCCACGGCCGTGAGGGATTCGATGGGGCGGAGCGTGATCGGGGATGCGACGCCGCGCTGAAAGGCGACGGTCCAGCTCCGCGATGAATCCGCTGCCAGGGCGACTGCCGGCCACACCGCGCACTCTTCTTCGATCGCGCTGAACCCCCGTATGCGCAACGAGCCAGCGGCACCCTCGGTCGACACGGCCTCGGCGATGAAGCCCCGCACGACGTCTTCATCGAGCACGGCCGTCGAGTCGAGCTGCGTCAGCGTCGGATAGATCGCACGCGTGACGGTATCATCCCGCACAAGCAGTACGGCGCCCGTGCCGCTCTCCCATCGCTGTGCCTGTTCTCCCCGAGGAAGCGACTCGACAGCGCCCACGGACGGTGGCAGTGTTGTGTCGGTTCGTCGGCCGGGGTCCCGTGATCGATCGCACGCGCCGAACGCGACGAGTATGCACCAGGCAAGCACGGAGCGGCGCGCGGCCATCCACGGGGTCAGCATGCGGCAAAAATCGAGTCCCGAGGACGGCGCGTCAACGGCTGCGCAACAACCCGTACAAGGAGCGTCATGGAAAGGACGGGCGGGACAATCGCGGATGGGCAGGCTCCCGGCAAGTCAGGCATGTTGAGTCGACTCGGCCTGCATCGCCGTGAGCTGCGCTCATGGGCCATGTACGATTGGGCTGCTTCGTCGGTGCAAACCACGATCATGGTGGCGGTATTTCCGATTTATTTCATCCGCGTCGCCGGGGCGAACGTACCCTCGGAGGTCGCGAACCAGCATCTCGCGACTGCGAACGCCATCAGCGTCGCGATCGTGGCGCTTCTCTCCCCCGTACTCGGAGCGATCGCGGATTACTCGGGACGCAAGAAGCGGTTGCTCGGGATCTTTCTCGTGACGGGCGTTCTTTCCACGGCGGCCATGTTCTTCATCGGCTCCGGCGACCTGCGACTCGCGGAGGTGCTGTACGTGCTGTCGATGAGCTCCGTCGCGGCGACGTACGTGTTTTACGAGTCGTTGCTTCCGCACATCGCGAGTGAAACAGAGATGGATCGTGTATCGACCGCGGGATATGCGATCGGGTACACGGGAGGCGGAGTGCTCCTCGCGTTGAACCTCGCCTGGATTCAAAAGCCGGAGTGGTTCGGGCTACCGTCTGGTGACGGGCTCACCCCCGACGAGGCGACACTGCCGGTGCGGCTGGCGTTTCTTTCCGTCGCCGTATGGTGGCTCCTTTTCTCGATTCCGCTCTTCCGGGGTGTTCGCGAGCCACCGCGACTTCTCGAGCCCGACGAGACGCCGCGCGGAAGCGTCGTGCGACATGCGTTCGTGCGCCTCGGCGAGACTTTTCACGAGCTGCGCGGATACCGACACGCGTTTCTGATGCTCATTGCGTTCCTCTTTTACAATGACGGCATCAGCACCATCCAGAAGATGGCGGCTGCCTATGCCACCGAGCTGAACATTCCGCAGGATGCGGTGATCACGGCGATTCTCATTGTTCAGTTTCTCGGTATTCCGTTCTCGTTTCTGTTCGGCATGATCGCCGGACGCATCGGAGCCAAGCGGGCGATCTTCGCGGGACTCTTGGTCTACACGGGGATCAGCATCCTTGGCTATCACATGAGTACGGCGACCCACTTCTACATCCTGGCGGCCCTCGTTGGCATGGTGCAGGGTGGAACGCAGGCCTTGTCGCGCTCCCTGTTCGCGAACATGATCCCGCGCCACAAGTCGGGCGAATTCTTTGGGTTCTTCAGTGTTTTCAACAAGTTCGCCGGTATCTTCGGGCCACTCTTGTTCGCGTCCGTTATTGGAACGACAGGGTCGAGCCGCCGAGCGATTCTATCCGTGATCGCGTTCTTTGCGCTGGGCGGCATCCTGCTCGCGTTCGTCAACGTTCGCGTTGGCGAGCAGGCTGCTCGTGAGGCGGAACGACGATTGATTGCGGACACGAAAGGATAAAAAAAAGAGGGGCGAGGAAGTGAACTTCCTCGCCCCTCAACGATCCTCGGTAACCTTTGGCGGGAGCCATTCGCCGACGAGATCCCAGTGCCAGGCATCGCGTCGGATGCCGGTGCGCGGATCCTTGAGCGGCTTGAATTGGAGTCGATGCTCCGGCAAGCCAACCGCGCGTCCATACTCGAGGAGGCGCTCTCGATCAGTCGATACGAGGTGCGCCATCCTGTGCCCCTTCCATACGTGGCGGTGCAGCCACAGCCCACCATCCATCGCGTGGATCATCCCATCACGACGCTTCGCGAACTCGATGTAGTCGACGGTGGGTGGGAGTCTATCCACTCACGTCCGTGTGCGCTGTTGTTACTACTGGCAGACCACTACGCCGTCGGTCGTCGCCGGTGCCAGCGGAGCGTTACCGACGTAGATATAGCAGCGGATCGGGCTCGCCATGTAGTGCTCGGCTTGCGCGTTCCAGCCCTGGGCGGTCGCGACGCCAATGGTGATCGTCACCCCGTTGGAGGGATTGACGTTCATCGCGCCAAGGGAACCTGCATACACATGGTGGTCGTATAAGTACGACTCCTGAGCTACCGCGAGATTGCGCAAGTCGCTGCGCATCGCGGCTGCGTATGCCTTTCCCTTCGTGTTGGCGAACTTCGGGATCGCAATCGCTGCGAGAATCCCGATGATCACTACCACGATCAACAGTTCGATCAGCGTGAAGCCTGAATTGCGTTTATGGTAAATCATGGAGACCATGCCTTCGGCGGATTTAGGGGCACTACTGCCCTTAGGGGAAGGCAATGCCGGTGCCGTGAGTGGACTTTTAGCTAAGTGGTTGGTACGACTTTGTTTACGGTGGCAGAAAACCACGGTGGGATAGCGGTTTGGGCCGCCGAAATGCGACGTTCGACGCAGAATGCGAGACCACAGGTGCCTGAAAACGAGACGCCGTCGAGCCCTGAAAAGCCTACTCCTTGGTCTCCATCCAGTTGTCCCCGATGCCTATATCGACGACCAACGGGACAGAAAGCACCGCGGCCTGTTCCATCTCACGCTTGACCAGGCTCGTGACAACGTCGATCTCGTCCGGCGGTGCCTCGAATACGAGCTCATCGTGAACCTGGAGCAACATCTTGGTTCGCAGATCATGTGCACCCAACCCGTGGTCAATGCGGATCATGGCGATCTTGATCAGATCGGCAGCCGAGCCTTGAATCGGTGAGTTGGCTGCCGTTCGCTCGCCAAAGGCGCGCACGTTGAAGTTGCGATCGCGCAGCTCCGGAATGTATCGCCGGCGCCCAAAGATGGTTTGAACGTATCCATGCTCGCGCGCAAACTCGACCATGGAATCGAGATAGCGCCGAATTCCCTGGAAGCGCTCGAAGTACGCCGCGATGAAGGCGCGCGCCTCCGCGAATTCAATGCGGAGCTGCCGCGAGAGGGCGTGCGCACCCTGCCCATAGATCGTGGCGAAGTTGATCGTCTTCGCACGCGCCCGCATTTCCGCCGAGACGGAATCAACCGGCACCCCGAAAATGATCGCGGCCGTTTGGCGGTGGATATCGCCACCGGCGCGAAATGCATCTACGAACGCGGTGTCGTCCGACAAGTGCGCCAGGAGGCGGAGCTCGATCTGTGAGTAATCGGCGGCGACGAGCTTCCAGCCCTTTCGGGGGATGAACCCGCGCCGAATATCGCGTCCCAGCTCTCTCCGAATCGGAATGTTCTGAAGGTTGGGATCGCTCGACGAGAGCCTTCCCGTCGTCGCGACCGTTTGATTGAACGAGGTGTGCAAACGACCGGTCGTAGGGTGCACGAGCGCCGGAAGCGTATCGAGATACGTGTTTTCGAGCTTCGACAGCTCACGGTACTCCATCAGGCGCTCGGGTAGCTGGTGCCCTTGCTCGGCGAGCTCCTGTAACACGCTGGCGTCGGTCGAAGGCCCCGTAGACGTACGCTTCAATACCGGCAGCTTGAGCTTGTCGAAAAGGATTTCTCGAAGCTGAAGATTCGAGTTGATGTTGAACTCGGTTCCCGCGATGTCATAAATGCCGCGTTCGACTGCCTGACGCTCGGCCTTGAAACGCGCCTTGAGTGAGCGGAACCATTCGAGATCGATCGAAACTCCCTCGGATTCCATGCGCGCGAGCACTTCGACCAGCGGCATCTCGATCTCGCGGAAGAGACGCATGAGACCGTATGACTCCAGCTGTGGCGCAAAACGTTCATGCAGCTGAAGAGTCATGTCGGCATCTTCGCAGGCGTAATCACGGGCACATTCGATGGGACACTCATCGAAGGGGATCGCTGTCTTCCCACGCCCGCACAACTCCTGGAACGAGGTCATGCGATGCTCGAGAAACTCCAGCGCGAGGACATCGAGCCCATGCGAGCGACGGCCGGGATCCAGCACGTAGCTCGCGAGCATGGTGTCGAACGTCAACCCGCGGACATCGATACCAGCCCGCCGGAATGCCAGCACGTCGAACTTCGCGTTCTGCACCACCTTGATGACCGCATCGTCCTCGAGGAATTCACGCAGCGGGGCCATCTCGGCTGCATCGAGGGCGGGCAGGTTGCGAACGAGCTGCTTGCCGCGCGCCAGGGCCCGTGCGGCGAGGGAGTCCGGCTCCACTCGCGCCGCGGCAGCAGGTTTCTTCCGACGGGCCGGCTTCGCCGTGGAGGATTCATCCATCGTCGCGACGGCGACCGCTTCGTCTCCACCCATCACCAGGCCCCGATCTTCGCGTGCATCCGTGGGCGCGCGGTCCCCGGGAATGTCGACGAGGAGCTCGCCCTGCGTGACCGACCGAGAGCGGTGACGGAACGGAAAGTAGTACGCCTCTCCCGGAGCGACCGCGATTGCGATGGAAACCAGGGTGGAACGCAGCGGGTCGCCCGGCGTTGGACTGTCGAAGTCGACGGTCACTTCCGTGTCGATTGCGACGTGAGGTACGCGCCGGGCGAGTGCGAGCACCTCGCGCATGCGCTCGACGGTGTCGACGGTTTCATACTGGACCGCGGGCCGTTCCGGCGCGGCGACCACCTCGGGCGCCAGATCTCGCGCGAGGTTGTGAAACTCGAGCTCGACGAAGAGCGGCCGCAGGCGCGAGACGTCGGGAGGCTGCACACGCAGACGCTCGAGATCGAGCGCAATTGGAAGATCGTCGCGTATCGTTACTAATTCTTTAGACAGCCGCGCACGCGCCGCGTTCTCGGGATCGAGGAGCGCCTCCCGGGGCCGCTTCTTCTGCAGCTCCGCGGCGTGGGCCAGTATCGACTCCACAGGGCCGTACTGTTGCACGAGATCACGAGCTGTCTTGTCACCGATTCCTGGAACTCCAGGAACGTTGTCGGACGAGTCGCCAACGAGTGCGAGATAATCCGTGACGAGCGATGGGTCGACGCCCAGCCGCTCACCCGCGTTCTCCACGCTCACCCACTGTTCTTCCACTGCCGCGGAGCCCCCTCGACCGGGATTGAGAAGCCATACCCCGGGGCGTACGAGTTGCTGGAAATCCTTGTCACCGGAGACGACGACGACGTTCACGCCCGCTTGTGCACCCTGGCGAGCCAGTGTTCCGATCACATCGTCCGCCTCGTATCCCTCGACGGCCAGCACCGGAACCCGGAAAGCGCTGAGCATCTCGGCGATCCGCTCCATGCCGCGATCAAAATCGGACTGAAGCTCGTCACTCAGCTTCTGCCGAGTTGCCTTGTAGGCCGGATAGCGCTCGTGACGGAACGAGAGCCCGGAATCGTGAACCCACCCGAGGTATTCGGGCGCGTGCGCGACCTGAAGGCGTTGGAGGAAGTTGGCGATCCCCCACGCTGCCGATGTGTTCTCCCCACGACTCGTCGTGAGTGGGCGCGAGATGAGGGCGAAGAACGCGCGATAGATCAGCGCGTAGCCATCGATGAGAAAGAGGCGGGGCGAGGACGGCGGTTGCGGCATCCTCGAAAGCTACTAAAACGTCAACGCCTGCCGAAGTCGGCAGGCGTAGACAGCATCGAACGGCCGAGAGTCTGGCTGGGTGTCAGACTCGCACCACGTTCGCGGCGTGCAGCCCTTTTTCTCCGGTGCGAATCTCGAACTCGACCTCTTGTCCTTCCGACAGAGTCTTGAATCCCTCCATCGCGATAGCGGAGAAGTGCACGAAGACGTCTTCGCCACTCTCCTGCTCAATGAAGCCATATCCTTTGGCGTCATTGAACCATTTGACTTTCCCTCTGGCCATTCGAGCTGCCTCCTGCGGGATGATACGGTTCCGTCGCCACGCTGCGACGGAGCGAGCCGGCGTTGGCTCGCGGGCCTTATATATGTGCACCTTGAGATTTTGTCAAGAGAACCCCATGCGCCACAACAGGATACCGCATCCGACCGCTATCACGATGCGAACATTGTCGTCGAGCGGACGCCGTGGTCGTTCCGCGAGTGCGGCCAAAATGCCGGCAATCATCGCCTCGGGCCAAGCAAATCCAGCGATCGTCCTCGCTGAAATTGCACTCGCCGCGAAGCACGCTGCACTCCCGCCGAGTGACTTACGGTGCGCGGCGGAGCGGGCCGTCACCCTTCCGATGATTGCTGCAGCAGCATCACCCAGGGTGACCGCGCACATCGCGGCAACCGCAAGGTCACGAGGAAAGACCAGCGCCGCCACGAGTAGTGCAATGATCAGCCACGTGGCGCCTGACGGGCCTCGCCGCTCGTGCTCACGCAATAGCCCGCCAACGGCCGTGTCGAACACGGTGCGAGCACGAGCACTTCGTGAACGGCCGATTTCGACAGCGACGGCTACGGCGAGGGCGAAAGCCAATGCCCAAATCACGATCGCGCGGGGGACGCCTGCGGCATAGCCTACCGGCACGACCGTGGACAGCAGATGCAGCCCCTTGCGCGTGAGCTCACGCCGTAGCGAGAGCGCTGGGACGGGCGCCGCTGCGGCCGACTCACTATCCGCGCCCAAGCCCACGATCACCAGTGGTACAGCGCCCGGTACATCGCTCGATTGCGGAGCACGATGCGGACGTAGTCCCGCGTCTCGGTAAATGGGATTCGTTCGACGAACAGCTCCGGATCGCGAGCTCCCGGCCGCTTGAGCCATCGGACAAGACGTGATTCACCGGCGTTGTACGCCGCCAGTGCATAGGGAGCCTCGTAGCGGGAAATGAATGCCTCGAGATGCCTGATGCCAAGCTGGAGGTTGATGTCGGGTTGGTAGAGCAGATCGGGACGCCACTCGGGAACATCAATGCTCCGAGCGACCGCGCGGCCGACCGCGGGCATCATTTGCATGAGGCCCCGCGCGCCAGCGCCCGATGTCGCCCGCGGGTTGAATCCTGATTCTTGCCGGATAATCGCCGCGACGAGCGCCGGGTCGAGATTTCGGCGGCGCGACTCCAGAATGATCGCCTCACGATGCACGATGGGATACACGAGTCGATACGCGCGAGCGTCCGCCGATGGCGACGCGCGGATCGCTCGCCATCCGAGCTGAACCCCGCGCGCCACGAGGCCGTGCTCGCGCATGAGGTAAGCGGTGGTGAGCAGCCGCGCCGAGCTCGAGTCAGCAGCGTCGCCGAGGGCTTCCAGCTCGGCCCGCGCCTCGCTGTCCATGCCGAGCTTCTCGAGGTGATCGACTCGAGACATCGCCTCAGTCAGCTCCTCGATCTCTTCGAAGGAATCCGGAACCAGCGTCGGTGCCCACGGCCGCTCACCGAGTCGCTCGGCGGCAAGCATGCCGTAGTACGACAACGGGTATTCCGCGGCGACGGTCCGCCACCGCGCCATCGCGGTGGCGGTGTCACCAATCGCCAGGAGAGCTCGGCCCATCCAGTACCGCGCGGCCATGCCATCATCGGCGCCTGGGTGAAGGGCGAGAAGCGAGTCGAGCTCATTGGCGGCTGTTCGATGCTGGCCAGCCGCGAACGCCAGCACTGCTGCGCGAAAGCGAGCCTGAGCCGCGTGGCTACTGCTCGGGAAGCGCGTGTACGCCTGGCGGAGCGCGCTCCGTGCATCGGCGTCGCGCCGCTCGTCCATTGCCAGATCGGCCAGGAGCACCAGCGCCGCGCCCGCTAGGGTGTCGCGCGGGTGGCGACGAATTAGATCCCGCAATACCGTCCGAGCGCTGCGGGCTTGCCGTGCGCCAAGAAACGCACGCGCTCGCTGATAGGACGCGGCGGGAGCGAGCGGCGAGGGGGACTGGATGCGGGCAAGGATTCGAGCGGCAGTTCGGTCTCGACCCAACCGAATCAGCGCGATCCCATATGCGTAGCGATCCGGGGCCCCGAGTGCGGATTGGCGTAGCGCACGCCCATATGCCGTCGCAGCGCGACTCCAAAGACCGCGCGCTCCCGCCATACGCGCAACCGTGAGTTCCTCGCTACGGGTGAGACGGACTCCTCCGCCATCGAGAATCTCGACGGCGCGTTGCGCCTCATAGCTGTTCCCGGCGCGTACCATCGCCATGAGGCGTCGTCGTAAGGCCAGACGTGACGTCCCACGGGCGCGCGCGAGTCGCAAGCGCAGTGCGGAGAGCGAGTCGCCCATCCGCTCATACGCGTTAGCGGCCCCGCCAATGTCACCGTGGCGCTCGCGCGTCGACGCCTCGAGCCGGGCCATACGCCCTCGAGCTGCCGGCGTGGAAAGGAGCTCGTAGATCGAATCACGCCGGGCACGCGATGGTGCAACGCCGGCAGCTCGAAGCAGCAGCCAGTCACGAATATCAGGGAGATCCTCGGCCGCACGGAGGTACGTCACACGCGACGAGTCCAGACGGTTTCGCCGATCGAGCGCGCGGGCCAGCAGCACCAGACGCTCTCCGCGAGCTACAGGATCCCGGGCGAACTCCACAGCGAGCGCCGCGCGCGCGGCGGCGAGTGAGTCAGCGTCGCGTTCCAGCGCCGCGCGTATGAGGAGGACGCGGCCTTCTCCGTTGAACAGTGAATCGGCCCATTCGACGCCGTTGAGAAGTCTCTCGACTTCGCGCCACCCGCCCCATCTGCTCGCCGATGTGGCAGCGAGGAAGACGACGGAGGGTGTTCGGCGAGCGGAATCCGCAAGTGCTGGACGAAGGGCCTGATATGCATACCAGGGCCTGCCGCGAGCGAGATGGGTATTGGCTGCTACAACGGCGGAGTCTGACGGTGCATCGGGTGTTTGCGCATCCTCCTCACTCGCAGGCGTTGGCACCGGCTCGAGACAGCCGAGGACGGCGAGAATGACGAGTGTGCTGACGACGATGCGTCGCATGGGCGCCATGCGAGGACCGAGCTGTGCGCGATCGGGTCGGTCAGCGACGCCGCACGCGGATCGCGATCGATTCGAACTCGGCCTCGCTCGCAGGCGTCAACCGCCAGCGTCCAAATCCGCTCTGGTCGACGAACACGAACTGCGTCCGGTGCTGCAGATACTGCCAGACCTGAAGTCGTCCGCGATTTCCGATACCGACATCGCCCTGCTCGAGGATCTGGTCGGGTTCGCCGAGCGTAATGAAAACCCTCCCGCGCTCGGTCAACCAGCCTGCCGAGCCTTCTTCGCGGAAGCGCTCGTTCACCGTGATCAAACGGCGGAAGTAGTCACGCAGCGCTTCGTGTTCCGTGCTCTGCGGGTCCGGGTCTGTCTCACGCCAGAACGTCATCCACGCCGATGCGCGCGCTTCCGGGGCGGCATCCTGCAGGGCACGAAGGCGCGAAGCATCCGCGAAGTACCGGAGGTAGCTCAGCATTTCTTCGAGGGGGGCTATCCCCCACTCATCGCCGAAGCTGATGAACAGTGGGACGCGGACCGCCGGTGCAGCACCGTTGAGCGGCGCCGTCGTTATCCAGAAGTGGCCAACACCGAACCGTGTTGCGGGTACCTGGCCCAGTCCCCCGGCGACGCCGACGCCCGATTGCAGCGCAATCGTGTCGCTCCAAAGAACGTTCCCGTCCTCTGACAGGACAGACAGCATCGCCTCGGAGGCTGTTCCTGCAGCCATTGCCTGCTCCACGTACACCGGAACGATCGTGTCGCGTCCGAACACAATCGTGGCTCGTGGATTGGCGATGAGATTCGGCAGCGAGTCGGCGTTCGTGCGAGGAGTAGCCTCGTACGCGACGACCGGCGCTGCGACAGCGCTACTCGCAAGGCGCGGCACGGAACACGGGAGCTCATAGGCCCCGCTCCGCGCGCTTCCAGCATCACGCACGACGACCGCGAGCTCGTAGTCGCCTGGCGACAACGTCATGTACTGCTGAAAGATCACGCTCTCATCACCGCGGGTGGTTTCGCGAAAGCTCGCGACGCGCACGGTCTCGCGCGCCTCGCGACGCTGTATGACAGCGCCGCCCTGCCGGGCTTCCGTGATCACCGTGTAGGCCGCTTCCTGACGATCGCCAGCACCCGCAAAGGTGAGTGACCGGTTGGGCATGGAGAGCGCAACCAGGACCAACGTCGAGTCAATGGAGCTCGTTGGCAGAAACCGGACGGAGCCCACAAACGCCATCGGAGTGGTTCGCGCGATCATTCCGTTACGTTGATACAGGTCCGTCGGGTCCAGCAGTGTGGATGGTGTGCCGCGGGCGACCGCCTCGCGCGTCACTGGTGCTCCTGGCTCCGGCGTGGGTTGTGGCCCCCGACATCCGACCACGACACCGAGGATACACGTCATGGCGGTTGCCACACGACTACGCCGTGACGGAGAGAGTGCGCGATTGCTGAACATCTTCAAGGATGACATACTGGACGTGACCCGTGACGCTTGCTGGGTTCCTACGAGCGGGTTAGCTTCGCCGACGTGACGCGCGAGGACTTCTCCGGAACGACTCTCGCCGGTTACGCCATTCGCGAGAAAGTCGGTGAGGGCGGCACCGCGGTGGTCTACCGCGCCGAGCATCCTAAGCACGGCGCGGTTGCGATTAAGGTTCTGCGGGAAAAGCTGCGCGACGATCGGACTGCTGTCGCGCGATTTCTTCGTGAAGCCTCGTACGGCACTCGGGTTCTCCACCCGAACGTCGTCCGGACGATCGAGATCGGTGAGGCGCGTCCCGGGCTCCACTTCCTGGCAATCGAATGGGCGTTGGGCGAGCTGCTGGAGCGCTATGCGAAGCGTAATACGCCGCTCACCCCTGAGGAAGTCGCGGAGATCGTGTGTCAGATCGCCGATGCGGTAAACGCCGCCCACACGGCCGGCATCATCCATCGGGACCTAAAGCCTGACAATGTGATGTACGATCCGGGGAGCAAACACGTAAAACTCCTCGATTTTGGCATTGCCGCCGAGTCCACGCTCTCCCCCGAGGAGCGGCTCACCCGAGCGGGGTTCTTTGTCGGAACGCTGATGTACGTGGCGCCAGAGGCACTGTCCGGCGAGCTGGTTACTGCGGCCGCCGACCAGTACAGCCTCGGCACCATCGCGTACTATCTCCTGACGGGGGCGCACCCTTACCTCGGACGTACCCAGCGCGAGCTCTTCACCCAGCTCCTGAGCCAGCCGCCGATTCCGTTGAACTCAGCCCGAGGCAACCTCTCCTTCGATAGTCGTATCGAGGGAGTAATCATGCGAGCCCTCTCGCGCGACCCAACCCGCCGGTACAGTGACGTGCTGACGATGGCTCAGGAGCTCCGCGCGGCACTCCTGGAGCCTCCGGCTCCAGCCCCGAGACGGGAGGGACTGCTGGGGAAGATGAAGGGGTTGTTCGGCCGTCCCGCCGACGCTTGACGACCGGAAGCTCCAGGGCACCTAACGCGTTACTCCGATGCTCACTGGATCGGCTGCGGCAGTTGGCGTCTGGGCTCCAGTTCGCACCCCGAGGTCGGCGGCATCGATAGGTATCCAGACCGTGAAGGTTGAGCCTTTCCCGAGCTCGCTCTCTACGGTGATGTCGCCCCCTAGCAAGCGCGCGAGCCGGCGAGAGATCGGAAGACCGAGGCCTGTTCCACGCTGCATCGAGTCACCGCGTGGCCCGGCGTTGACCTGCTCGAATTCCTCGAACACACGACCAAGATCCGCAGGGGCAATGCCGATGCCCGAATCCGCGATCTGAAGCGCAATCCACACTCGGCCTCCTTGCGGAGCCCCAACCAGCGACGGCGTGCCGACTACATGGTTCGCGCTCCGCTCATCAGTGACTCGGGCGCGGACCGCAATGCCGCCTGTCGGTGTGTATTTCACGGCGTTCCCGAGCAAATTGACGATGATCTGCCGGAGGTGCGTTGGATCGGTGCGCACCCGCGGGAGCGACCCACCGATGGCCAATGAGAGATTGAGGCCCCGGTCTGCAATGAGCGCCTCGAATTCGCTCGCGACATCAATCACGAATGGTCGGAGGTCAACCGGCTCGGGGTGCATCTCCATACGCCCCGCCGCCATCTTGGCAATGTCGAGGATTTGATCCACGAGATGCCGCAAGTGCGCTGCCGACGCGGCAATCCGATCAACGGGGTTTACCTGGCGTGGTGCCAACTCACCGTAGACACCATCGCGCAGCAAATCAACGAACCCAACGATTGCATTCAGCGGTGTCCGGAGCTCGTGCGAAACATTCGCTAGAAATTCGCTCTTGGCGCGATTCGCACGTAGCAGCTCCGTCGAGAGCCGCTCGAGCTCAGTGGACCGCTCTGCGACTCGCCGGCCTTCCCGACGCTCTCGAACGAGTGCAAGGCTCAACGCGCCGATCATTGCCAATCCGATCGCCCACATTGCGACACGAGCGAGTGTGTCTCGCGCGGGTCGCGCTACGGACACCTGCCATTCCGCTCCACCCGGAACGTGGAAGGTGTTGACTGCGGCATAACGCATTCGTTCACTTGCCGAGTCGGGATTCTGTGCGGCGACCGTGTCACCCCTCGCTATGATCGCGACGGCCGCATCTTCGAGCGGACGGCGCCGAGAAATCTCATGTAGCAGGTTTGCCGCAATAAGTGTCCCGCCTGCGAAGCCGACGGTCTGATCCCCAACGATGAGGGGGACAACGATGCTGAACCCTCGCTCGCCGGTGAGGATCCGCCCCGCAGTGGATATCGCTGGCTGGCGGGTCTGCCGAACAACTGCGGTTGTCGTCCGCAACTGAAGAGCGCTCGCCGTGTCGATGTCTACGCCGTGCGGGAGAAGTGGCCCTGGGGCACCGAAGAGACGCTGGTAGCGAACGACACCCGCGGAGTCTGACATCCACATGCGCCTGAAAAGCAATCTTTCTTCGATGAGATCCTCGACGAGTGTCGAGATCCGCCGGTCGTAGAGCGCATCGTCACTGTCTGCCAACGCTCCGCGCATTGCGCGCAGTGTTTGAACGTGCGACGAAAGCAGGCCCTCGGCGAATGCAGCTGTCTCTGCAGCGTCGAGCTCTACCCGAGCGCGAGCACCATGCGTGATGGCGCGATCTGCTGCGTAGAGCCCGGCGAGACCGAGCAGCTGCGCAGCGAGGAGTGCGAGAGAGGAAAGACGTGGGGGCGAGCGACGGAACATCTAGGAAGAGACGGGAGCCATATGGTCGTTGACGCCATCGTCGAGCGTCCGTTAACCTAGTGGCTCATGAGCATACCAGACTTGGTGCAACTGCTCGCGTCGAGGTCGGCAAGGCGAGGAGAGTTCACCCTTTCGTCGGGACGTCCGTCCACACTCTACATCGACGCGCGCCTCACCACAATGAGTCCGGAAGGCCTGACGATTATTGGATCGGCGGGACTGCACGCCTTATACGAGGCGCACTGGAATGTAGACTCTGTCGGGGGAATGACACTCGGTGCTGATCCAATCGCCTACGCAATTGCGTACGCAAGTGCCGGCAGCGACCGGCCTATCCGCGCGTTCACGGTCCGGAAGGAGACCAAGTCGCACGGGATGGGCCAGCTTATCGAGGGGCCATTCCGCTCAGGCGATTCGGTAGCCGTTGTCGAAGACGTGATCACAACCGGTAGCTCGGCAATCAAAGCTGCACGAGCAGTTCGAGATGCCGGTGGTGAGATTACTGGGGTTCTTGCACTCGTCGACCGAGAAGAGGGCGGTCGTGAGGCACTCGAAGCGGAGGGGTTTCGGGTAATCGCGTTGACGCGTGCATCCGACATTGTAGCACGGATGCAGTCGTGACTCGTTCTCGATCACATTACATCGTTCGGCAGCTCCGGAGCCAACCACCCCGGTGGTGGGGTAAGAGGCGCAAAGACACGGAGTGTAGGCAGATATGGAATCACCAGCTCCTGGCGAAAGTGATCAAGCATTCGCTGGCCCGTGTATCGACGACGGAATTCTACGGCCGTCGCATGAAGCATGGTCCGCACATGCCGCCCAAAGCTCTGGGGAGACGAATAGTCAAGGACGTTCGCTACGCTCGCGACTGATAGACCCGGGTTCTCGAAGAGATGTGCAGCTCTAACAAGCCGTGCAGTAGCGAGATAGCGCTTGGGAGCAGGAAGCCGGGCCCGGAAGAAGCGACTCATGAGAGTGCTTGGGAGGACGTGGAGATGCGCTGCAAGTGTACGCACCGTCGTTATGCGCGCACTCGGGCCGAATAGCGCTTCGAAAAACCGCCAACAGTCTGATGGCACACCCACGAGATCCAGCGCGAGCTGGCCAAGCGCTAGCCGTTCGACACTCGCTCCACGCTCGGCAACTAGAGCCTCACGCAGCTCTCGCCAGCCTCCAGCAGTGCGGACATCTATCAGAGTCTGGAGACCAGAGCGCCCCAGATATAAGACAGCACGAGGAGTTGAAGGCTCAACCTGCGTCAAGAGTGCAACAGCAGGAATACGAGGAAATTCACGAACTAGCTGAGCTACCTTGGCTACCTCTGAGCCACCGCAGCAAGCAACGGAAATCACTACCGCATGCGCTCGATGTGCCTTGAGGTCGTGCATCGCATCATCGAGCGAATCTCTATGCAGCGTCCGGTAGAGACCTTCCCCGGCAGCATCGACCCGAAGACGCTCGGGTGGCAGAAGGACTGTTGCGACTGGTGTCAGGCTTTGCGGCCCCATGGTGGCAAGCATAATCCGCTATCTCTCAAGTTGAGACAGCGGGAAAATCGAGAGTTGGAGTCATGACGTCGTCATCGTACAGCCTGTCGGCAGCTCCCGTTTCCGGAAAGAAATGTCAGACACCTGATACCCCTGGTCAGCGTGGAAACAAATAGATGCTGGGGAACTATGGATTTGCGCCCATCTCTTGCAGGCTAGTGACAGCAACTATGCGGCAATTACTTCTCTGGATCAGCATCTCTGCCATGCTAGCGGGGTGCACTAGCCGTCAGGACGACACCGAAGCATCAGCGGCCTTGGGGCTCGTCGCGACAACTACCCCGTTGGCCACGATTAGCATAGTCGGAGTCGACACCCTGAGCGATTCAGCGCGGATCCAGCGCCTTCAGCCAGAGCCCGATGGTGGTAGCGTCGCCTTTCTCTTCGCCGATCCAGCAAAGGGAATAACACGTGGCCTTGGATTGGTTGAGTCCTCAGGGCGCTCAGCAGCGCAACTCGCCTGGCCGGACTCCGTCAGGGCGTTTTGGTGGAGCGGTGCACACCAGTTGAGTTTTACCGCGGGAACCGGGCAAGGTGTGCGCGTGGTTGTAGACGCGCATGCAGCACAACTCGAGGCCCTCGAGGTCACCGGCCCGACGACGGTACCAGGTAGCTCAACTGCTCCAGCCCAAAACGCGACCGCGCTCTCTCGGGCTCAGGCCTTCATCGACTCTATCCGGGTCCAGCCAGAAGGGACACCACAGGGCTCAACACTACGCTACCGGGCAGACAGCGTTATTCTTGCCCCTAGTGACACCTTTGCGGCAGTACACGTGGTGGCAAACGACGGTCGCGGAACAACCGTAAACCCGACGTGGTACCTCGCGCATCTGCCTAGTGGACATATGCAAGCGATCGACAGCCTGACGGGACAGGCTACGGGGCTTCCCCCATCAGCAGGACAGTGGGGAGCTGACGGTGCCTTTTACTACGCGAAGGAGCGGTCAATCTGGCGAGCACAGCCAAGGACGCACTGAGAGTTTAGTTACACAGGGGCACCAATTGGAAACGGGTATCTCACTAGTTATATTTTTCAACGGTGTGCAGCCGGACGGTCGCGGCGACTGCGGTACCCGTAGCGCCGAGGAAAGTCCGGGCTCCACAGGACGAGCCGCCAGATAACGTCTGGGCGTCGTGAGACGACGGAAAGTGCCACAGAAAACAGACCGCCGATGGCCAGCTACCATGAGTGGATCAGGCAAGGGTGAAACGGCGAGGTAAGAGCTCACCGCGCACGTGGTAACACGTGTGGCACGGTAAACCCCGGCTGGAGCAAGGCCGAATAGGCGGCGAGGGGTGGTTCCGCCCCGACCAAGACGCCGCGGGTAGGCTGCTAGAGGGTACGAGCGATCGTACCCCAAGAGGAATGACCGTCCGGACAGAATAGCGTCCGACAGAACCCGGCTTACAGGCTGCACATCCAACTGGCCTTTTGCGGTGATGCTATCGCAAAAGGCCAGTTATCATATTGAGCATATGCGCCTACAAGAAATCGCCGTCACGGCAGGGCTGGTAGGATTTGTTGTCGGGTGTGCATCAACCACTCCCGCACCACCAGTATCACCACCTGGCACCCCACAAATACCTACGCCTGCTGAAGCTACAACGAGATTGCACTCATTCACACCGAGTCTCTACCGGTACCGTTTCGAACAGACCGCTGACATTCGGGCTCAAGGCTCAGCAGAAGATACGATTCCGGGCAGCGTCATCATGAGGGCAATAGTTCTCGTTATAGTCCGCGCAGAATCCGACTCGATTTTCGGAGTCACAGTTACGATCGACTCAATATCGATTACAACCCAGGGTTCGATCCTACCCCAGAGATCTCAGGAGCCTTTGAGGCTGGATTCAGTTCTGAGCGCGAAGTTCTCGAGAACCGGTGTAGTCACTGAGCGTCGACTTGCAGACTCGTTATGCATGTACAGCCAGTTTGTCACTACCGCTCGCGAGCTGATACTGCCTGAGCTTCCAGTCCAGCTGTATAGCCCTGTCAGTCAGGTGTACACAGATACAATCGTCGATCGCGCTTGTAGAGCAGGGACTGAAATTGAGCTAACGATCACACGGGAGCTGCGCGACCTCAGGCGGGAGCCAACAGAACTGGCACTTCGACAACAGACACGACTACAAGGTGCAGGAGTACTCAGGAGAGACTCACTTAAAGTAAGCGGCTCAATTACCTCACATGGAACAGCGTCGTTCGCAACCGCTAATCGCTTGCCTTCGCACATTCAGACGCAGTCTGCCGGAACGATCACCGTTCAGCTTGGCAATACTGCCACTGTTTTCCACCAGACAACAGTTCAAACAATTCGACTCGATGGAATTGAACCAATTGCTCCCCATCCCTAGTCCACAAGTCGCAACGGCATGACGAGACATAGGTACTTCGCAGGATCGTTCCAGCCCATCGGTTCTACGGTTGCAGCACGTTCGGGTGCCTTGAAAGTCATCCGGACTTCGTCAGTTGGCATGTAGCGCAGAATCTCGAGCAGATAGCTCGCATTGAATCCGATCTCGAGCGGATCCCCCTCATAGCTCACTGATAGCTCGTCCTGTGCCTCACCAAGGTCAGGTGTTTGAACACTGAACTTTACCATGCCGCTATTGAACGCCAAACGAATCCGATGAGTTTGATCGGACGCTATGATCGACATGCGCTTCAATGCCTGGAAGAGTGCGTTACGATCCGCAACAGCAACTCGCTCATTATCACGAGGGATAACCTGTTCATAGTTTGGGTACGGTCCTTCAATCAGCCGTGTAAAAACAGCTGTAAATGGCGAGCGAAAGCCTAGATGATTATCCCCCCGAGCAATTTCAAGATCCTCCTCGGCAGCAAAGAGCCGCCGAATTTGCTCCAACGCTTTTGGAGGAACAATCAAATCGGCAGATGGAGCTCCAATGGATTCCAGAGGCAACTCGATTTTGGCCAGGCGATGACCATTTGTAGCAACCATCCTCATATGCCCAGGCCGCATCTCCCAAAGAACACCATTAAGAATCGGCCGAGATTCCTCTGTTGATGCAGCAAACGCTGTGTGAGAAATCAGCTTCTGGAGATCACCAGATCGTACACGCCAGCTCTCAGAGAACCGGACTGATGGAAAACTAGGGAATTCGTCTTTTGGTAACCCAAGGAGACGAAATCGAGTCTTGCCACACTCAAGTGTTACCCGCTGTTCTCCTGTAGCTGACATGCGGACAGGAGCAGATGGTAGCTCTCTGGCAATTTCTGCCAGCTTCTTCGCTGGAATGGTTATGGCTCCCTGTCCATCAACATCCGCGATGACCTCGGTACTAACGGCAATATCGAGATCTGTTCCTGATAGCCTGATACCTCTCTCTGTCGTCTCAACTAAAAGATTAGCCAAGACTGGAAGGGTGGTCTTGGCTGGTATGCTGGCTGTCACTGCGCTAAGCCCTTCCTGGAGTTTCTCTCGAGTTATCGTAAAGCGCATGCCAGCTCCATGATCACTTTTGGGAGGGGGTACTCTAGTACTTCTCTATTTAAAGAAACAGCTAGTAGTAGCAATAGAGAGTGTGAAGTTGTGGAAGAGCTCTGGAACCTACGATATCTGATTTAGTTGCGTGATGGTAGTATATGTGGAGATGATGGGGAAGGAGTGTCGGTGAATGCGGAGAAGAATCCTCGGACTACTTTGTCAACAGAAAGAGAGACTGATTGATTCTTAGAGAATGATGGGGTCTTTAGTGTCGGAGTAGCTCTAATTGCTGGCGGATCTGCTGGACCCTTAGGTGAAAGGCAGGGTCTGTTCTGAGTTCTTGAGAAACACGGTCGAGGCTGTGGATAACAGTGGAGTGATCCCGCCCGCCAAAGGCAAGTCCAATCTCTACGAGCTGCAGGCCTAACAGCTCTCGGATGAGGTACATTGATACCTGCCGGGGAACGGTAAGGGTCTTCGTCCTTACCTTTGAACGAAGGCCTTCAATGGTTACTCCCCATTCTTTTGCTACTGCATTTTGGATTACCGGAACCGAGATCCCGGCATCTTGAATTGCTGCTATGTGGCCATTGGCCCTTAGCTTGTCGCGTAACGCTTCTCGTGCCAGTTCAACAGTTATATCCCGGTGTCGGAGCGAAGCGTAGGCCAACAGCCGGATTATTGAGCCCTCAAGCTCTCGTACACTCGATCGTACGTTTTCCGCGATAAATCCGATCACGTCGTCTGGAATGGTCAGCTCAAGGTGATCCAAAGCAGCCTTGTTCTTGAGAATTGCTGTCCGGTGCTCAAGATCTGGTTGCTCGATGTCTGCGACCATTCCCCACTGGAATCGGCTGACGAGTCTCGCCTCGAGTCCTGGGATTTCTGAGGGCGGCCGATCGCTCGTCAAAATGATCTGGCGACCTGCCTCATATAGGGCGTTGAAAGTGTGGAAAAACTCCTCCTGTGTTGCTTCCTTGCCCTTTAGGAAATGGATGTCATCGACGAGGAGGAGATCGATCTCCCGATATCGCCGTCGGAATTCCTGAGTAGTGCGGCCCTGGATTGAGCCGACGAGCTCGTTTGTAAACTGCTCAGTGCCTATGAACGCTAGGCGCGTACGCGGATTTCGGTTGAGAATATCATGAGCGACGGCCTGCATGAGGTGCGTCTTTCCTAAGCCTGTTTCGCCATAGATGAATAGAGGGTTGTAAACCTTTCCAGGAGCTTCAGCAACAGCTTGAGCAGCTGCGGCAGCGAGCTCGTTTGACTTTCCAATTACAAAATTACTGAATGTGTAGCGGCCGCTGAGTTGGCTGTTGGCATTTGCCAGTGTGTCTGCAACTGTTCCCTTCTCAGGCAGCGGCGCGACAAAAAAGTCCATCTGCGGTCGGGTTTTCTGCTCATCATGAACACGGAAGACCACATTCAGGGGGTGCCCGAGCGCAATGGGTGCTAGTGATGCCAGTAGCTCGCCATGCTTGGACTCATTCCAGTCG
Source organism: Gemmatimonadaceae bacterium (assembly GCA_035249985.1). Taxonomy (GTDB): domain Bacteria; phylum Gemmatimonadota; class Gemmatimonadetes; order Gemmatimonadales; family Gemmatimonadaceae; genus JAICNG01. Next base: position 62,364 of record DATFFP010000030.1, on the reverse strand, counting down.
GCCGCAAAGCGATCAGGCACACCGACGAAGAGCGTATTGCCCTCGACCTTGAGGGCTTCAGTTGGCTCGAGCCAGGTTCGAATTACCTGCTCGGGAAGCTGCCGTCGAGCCTGGTCCAGTAGTCGGGTCCAGACGTCGGAGGGGGCGAGGGACATTTTGATGTGGAAAAGTGGCGAGGGGCGCCGAAGCTACCCCCGTGATGTGGAAATGTCAACGAAGGCTCTCTCGGCACCAGGTAGTGCCGCTTGATCTATCTTGCTGTCGACGCTAGGTTTACGGTTCTCTACTCGCTGTTACCTGAAGGTTGGAGATTTCATGGGTAAGCCTACTTACCGTCCCCGTAATAAGCGTCGCGTCAAAACGCACGGCTTCCGTACGCGTATGTCGACGCGATGGGGGAGGGAGACATTAAGTCGTCGCCGGAAGAAGGGGCGCAAGCGCCTCACAGTTCAACTGCCTTCGAAGTACGCCAGCGCCTGATAGACATCGCTTTCCGCCGACCCATCGCCTGACGGGCAAAGCGGATCTGACAGCTGTTCTGCGAAAGGGGAAGCGTACTCGGACGAAGCTCCTTGACGTCCGAGCACTCGCTTCCCCTTTGGCTCATCCGCGAGTTGGCATCGTGGTTCCCAAGCGGCGTCGTACCACGACAGACCGAAATAGGCTGAAACGGAGACTTCGTGAACTCGTACGCCTCCGTATCCTTCCAGTTTTGCGGTCGCTGGATCTCGTTGTGTACGCTCGGGTCGAAGCATACGACGCATCCTTCCAGGAACTTCAGCATGATCTTCTTGAAGGTGTCCGTGGGGTAGTACGACACCTCGAGTCGATCGAGCGGACTTAGAGCGATGATCCGATGGCTACTAGTTGCAGTTGTCCGCGGCTACCAGATCGTTCTTTCCCCGCTGCTTCCTGCAGCGTGCCGTTACTATCCTAGCTGTTCGGCATATGCCGTTGAGGCACTGGAAAAGCACGGAGCCTGGCGCGGCGGTTGGCTCGCGGTAAAGCGCATAGGGCGATGCCATCCCTTTCGGGCTGGCGGATACGACCCTGTCCCATGACTGACTCACTTGCACATGGATAGACGACTAGCACTCGCTCTGTTGTTGTCGGGACTCGCGGTCGTTGTGAGTTCGATGCTCTTTCCTCCTGCACCTCGGCGTCCAGCACCTAGCACTGCAGTGAGCGACAGTTCGCGAGTGATTGCCGCCGAGCCTCCGCCTTCTGTTGCGACCCCCCAGGAAGTGCCTGGTTCTTCGACTCCATCGTTGGGAATCCGCGCAGACACGATCACTGTCGAAACACAGCGTGTGGTCTATGAATTCAGCACGCTTGGGGCAGCTCCTGTTGGCGTTACCCTTCGAGACTACAAGGCGCTCAACACAGACTCGGGAAGCGTGCAGCTCGTTCGAGACTCTGCGGCTCTCGTCTCGTTTCATCTTGTTTCCGGCAGCGATACGGTTGCGCTCGATCAAACGGTTTTTAGCGTGGTGGCGGCGACTTCACCCAGTACAGACTCCGTCGTCTTTCACGCACCGACAACGGTGGGGCCAGTTCGTCTAGTCTACCATCTCGATGACGAGGGCTACCTCCTTCGAGTCAACGGAGAGGTACCAGTCAACATTCGTGAGCTCGTAATAACGATTCCCCGTGGTCTTCGTTCTGAGGAAGCGAACATCGAGGATGATCGCCGCTATTTAGCGTTTGCGGTCAAGCCCGTACGTGATGATGCGCGTAGCATCGACTTCTCCAAGCTCGACTCAGCGGAACGTCGCATAGAAACCGGACCGTTCACATGGGTTGCCAGTAAGAACAAGTACTTCCTCGTGAGCCTGCTGACGCCAGCAGCCAATGGGAGTCCGTTTTCGCGTGCTCACCTCGTTGGTGCACCACGTAGTGAGGGCCCTGCCACGACAGCCGATGCGCATGTCGTCCTTCCTGTCGAGAATGGAAGGTTCTCCCTGGAGATCTATGCAGGCCCGCAGGAGTGGCGCCGGCTCCGCGCCCTCGGGCGCGACATGGAGCACGCCAATCCATACGGCGGGTTCATGAAGGGGGTCGTTCAGCCGTTCGCGACGATCGTCATGCGAGCGCTACTGTGGATGCATGACAAGCTGCGTCTCTCGTACGGATGGGTTCTCGTCATCTTCGGAATCGCGGTACGAATCATTCTCTGGCCACTGAACCACCGGGCGATGCGGAGCAGCCTGAAGATGCAGGCGATCCAGCCGGAAATGGCCGCGATTCAGAAGAAGTACCGGAACAATCCGCAAAAGCAGCAGGAAGAAATGGTGCGGATCTATCGCGAGCATGGGATGAGCCCGTTCAGCATGTTCAGCGGCTGTCTGCCAATGCTCATCCCCATGCCGGTACTGTTTGCCCTCTTTTTCGTTTTTCAGAATACAATCGAGTTTCGGGGCGTCTCCTTCCTGTGGCTCGCTGACATCTCGCTCAAGGACCCGTACTACCTCCTGCCGTTGATCATGGGGGCCTCCATGTACGTCCTGTCGTGGATCGGTATGCGGAATGCACCGCCGAATCCACAGGCCAAGATGATGATGTACATGTTCCCGGTGATCATGACCGTCGCGCTCCTGAACATGGCTGGTGGGCTGAACCTCTACTATGCCGTGCAGAACATCGCGGCCTTACCACAGCAGTGGCTCATCGCGCGTGAGCGTGCTCGGCAGACGGCGTTACCCACGCGGCGATGAATGCCGGAGGTGACCCGCGGAGCGCCGCAAAGCCAGAGGCAGGCCACGTATCGCTCCCGTTGCGCATCACCTACATAGGACACGCAACGCTGCTGCTGGAGCTCGGTGGTGTGCGGATTCTCACTGACCCGCACTTTGGTGGACGACTCGGTCGATTTCTCCCTCGGGTCAGTGCCCCGGGCATTTCCATCGATGATCTTCCGCCCATTGACGCATTGCTGCTCACGCACGCGCATGCAGATCATCTGTCTTTTGCGTGCCTTGATGCCTTGCCGCGGGATGTTCCGCTCTTTAGCCCTCCAGCCGTGGCACGCTGGCTTGTGCGGCGAGGTTACGCACATGCTCAGCCGCTCGCGCCGGAAGAGCATGTTGCCGTTGGCGGGCTGACGATTCGTGCCGCACCGGCCAAGCACTATGGAAGTCGCTACGGGATTGATCGTTGGCGATCCGCGGCCAACATGTATCTGCTTCTCACGGACCAACACACAGTGTTCTTCACCGGGGACACCGCTCTCACGGAACACACCGACCGGATCGTCCACGAACACGTCACCGGCACCGGGCGCCAGCTCGACGTCGCGCTGCTGCCCATCGGTCACGCTCCCTGGTGGAAGCCGGGCTTTCGGAAAGGTCATCTCACCTCTACCGATGCGCTGAGCCTCTTCGAGCGAACTCAGGCTCGGCACTTCGTTCCCTTCCACTGGGGAACGTTTCACCACGTGAGTGCGACTGCATTCGATGCAATTGACCGGCTACGGGCGAGGCTTCCCAGCTACGAGCACCGGCACCGTGTACGAATACTCGAGCCGGGCGAAACACTCACGCTTCCCTGAAGCATCGTGAGCGCCTCTGCACTTCCCGGTTCGGACGATACCATTGCCGCAATCGCGACCGCCCCCGGACGAGGTGCAATCGCAATCGTTCGTCTTAGCGGCTCCCGGGCGACAGAGGTAGCGAGCCGAGTCATTCCGGCCTTCGACACGGACACTCCTCGCGTCAGTCATCTTACCGAGATTCGGCACCCGACTGACGGGACACTGCTCGACGAAGCACTCGTCACTCTCTTCCGTCGTCCGCACAGCTACACCGGCGAAGATGTTGTCGAAATCTCGGTTCATGGTGGCGCCGTCGTCCCATCGATTGTGCTGGCAGCCCTGATTGCTGCGGGTGCACGCCAAGCGCTCCCGGGGGAGTTCACTCGACGTGCCGTCGCGAATGGCCGCATGGACCTCTTGCAGGCGGAAGCAGTCGCTGATCTCATCGATGCACGCTCGCGCATGGCACACCAGGTTGCCCTTAGCCAGCTCGAGGGCGGCCTGTCCCGGCGAATCGCCGACCTTCGCAATGCCATTCTCGACCTGGAAGCGCTCATGGCGTACGACATCGATTTCCCCGAGGAGGACGAAGGGTCCCTCGACCGATACCGAGTGACCGACGCACTGGACCGCACGGTGAACGCGCTGGAAGGGCTTCTCGCAACGGGTGATACGGGAGAGATGGTCCGCACGGGAGCACTCGTCGTCATCGGGGGTGCGCCGAACGCTGGCAAATCATCCCTGTTCAATGCGCTTGTTGGCCGCGAACGCGCGATCGTGACTGAGATCCCCGGAACGACCCGTGACGCGATTGAAGCTGTCGTTGAGGTACGGGGCTGGCCAGTTCGACTCGTCGACACGGCTGGATTGCGAGAATCGACAGACATGGTCGAGCGACTGGGCATAGAAATCAGCGAACGTTATCTCGCCGATGCCGACGTGGTGCTGCTCTGTGCCGAAGTGAGCGATGAGTTAGCAAGGCTCCTCCAGCGATCACGAACGATCACATCCACTCTGGTGATACCAGTGCTGACCAAGGTGGACCTGCGGCCCGTGTCAGTCGAGAGTGGGAGCTCCACACCCTTTGTTCACGTGAGCGCGGTAACGGGAGCAGGGATCGACACCTTGACCGAGCGCATCTCGTCATCGCTAGAGGAGCGTTTCGCACGGGGAGCTGACGACGCCCCCTTACTGACGCGCGAACGGCATCGCGAGGCGGTTACCGCTGCGCGGGCAGAACTCGTGGCCTTCCGTGACGCATGGGTGATCAACGATCCGCCGAGCTCCGTGGCTGCCATCCACTTGCGTGCGGCAGCGCACCATCTAGGGGAGCTAATCGGGTCGATCGACGTGGAGGACGTGCTCGGGAGAGTCTTCTCGACGTTCTGCGTCGGGAAATAGTGCGTGTTAGGCGCAAAGCCTCACGCACTAGCGCCTGCAGCCATTCTCCGGCCGGCTTCACCAAGCTCACGTGCGCTCGCGCGAATGGCCCAGCTCAGGCCGCGTGCAGCAATCGCTGGCTCGACCATCCGGGCACCGAGGTAGTATCCGGCCCGCTCGGGAATTACGTGGCCATCATCGATTGCACGCGCACTGTCACTCATTCCACCCGAGAGGTACTTCAAACGGAGCCCTAATCCGGTGCGATCCAGGTCCTCCGCCATGGCCCGGATGAGGAGAGGCTCCATCTCGCGAACTCGGGCGTATTGCCGCCGGGCGTAGCCGAAGTACTCCCATTCGGCATGTCCGGGGCTGACTGCCCTCGCAGTTTCGACGGCGAGCCCCTCGTTGAGCACCAGCTCGCGCAGACTCGCTCGCCGACCGGTTTCCCAGTAGGAATAGTAGCCGTTCACGTCATCGATCAGCGTCTTCATTTCGGATCGGCTACTGGGCGACGTGTACCGGACGCAGTGCGCAGTCTCGTGGGCGAGCCACAGCGGGATCACTTCCGGGTCGAGCCCGAGCCCTTGCGTGTCCGGGTTCTGCGTGCTGGTGAAATGCTCGAGGCACACGAAGGCAATTCCGCGATGATCGGTAACCAGCTCGCCGGCATTCGCGGCCCCGACGCCCACCATGAGCACAGTGTCGATTTCCACGTCCAAGCTCAGCAGCTCTGCGCATTGCGCCTCGGCGTCGCGTGCGAGCGCTTCGACATCCGTGCGGTCCAGCATGATTCGGAGATCGTCGCGTTCCGCGTGAACCGTGGATCGCACTACATCGAGGAAATGTGGACCTTCGGGATCCACCACGTAGTTGTGCCAATACGGCTCGAGAATTCTGCGGTGGGTCGCGTAGTACCGGTGGTAGGCCGCCACGCGATCGCTGGCGCTCAACACTGCGAAAAAGTCAGGCAGCAGATTGATCAGCATCAGTGCCCGGAACGCTGGAAAGCCGTCGGCGGAGGGAGGGTCAACCGCGCGGCAAGATACCAGCCCCTGTCGGCACCAACAAGGGGAACAGCTGCCGTGGCACGCGATTTTCAATACAGCGCGCAGCGGAGGTTAGCGAGAGGCTAAATGACAACGCTGCGACAAATAGAGCTGGCCTGTCCGATCTGCTACAATCGGTTCAATTCACAGGCCGTTATCTCCACCAACTCGTTTGGTGGAAAACGCACAGATTTCCATGAGCGGGCAGCTGGCGCACAGCCACTGCCGTTCTTTATACACACGTGCTCGCGGTGCGGCTACTCGGGTAGCGAGCGGGACTTCACCGAGGAAACCGACGTCAGTCCAATTCTCAAAGAACACGTGTGGGACGAGCTGGCGCCCAAGCTTTCGTCAGGACCCGTCGGGGGATCAGACAAATACGAGTTCGCAGCCAAGGTGGCCCTTTGGCAAGGATCGGAGCCGCGGCGTGTCGCCGATCTCCTCCTTCGTGCGGCATGGTGCTGCGTGGACGAAGGCGACATCGAGGCCGAGCGCTACTTCCGTCGTCAGGCAGCCTGGATGTTCGAGAAGGCTCTGTCGACGTACGATGGTGTCGATCGCGACGAACGCGCCGTGCTGACGTACCTCGTGGGTGAGCTATGGCGCCGGGTTGGCGACAACGCTCAGGCGAACGAGTGGTTCGACCGCGTGAGCAACGAGCTCACGAACGCTGAGACGCAGCAGTGGATTCTCGACGCTGCGCGCCAGCAGCGCGACTATCCACGCGAGTGGTTCGGTTGATGTAGTCGCAGTCCGCGTTGGGCTGGGGGCGAGGAGAGAGAACATTACTTTGCAGGTGGATCTCGCTACCGGGTCTTTTCGCTTCCAGCCTGACGTCTTCTCTCCTCAGACGGCATCACCGTCTAGCGGGTCCCGAACAGCCGGTCCCCCGCATCCCCGAGGCCTGGCAGGATGTATCCGTGCGTATTGAGCTCGCGGTCGAGCGATGCGCAGTAGACGGGTACGTCGGGGTGCGCTTTGGCGAGCCGACGCACTCCCTCGGGTGCAGCGACGAGGCATAGAAAGCGGATCCTCGTCGCCCCTGCCCTTTTGAGTGAAGTCACCGCTGCCGCCGCACTCCCACCGGTTGCGAGCATTGGGTCGAGCACGAAAAAATCACGTTCAGCCGCGTCGCTTGGCACCTTGAAGTAGTAGTCCACCGGCTCGAGGGTGTCATGATCACGGTACAGCCCGATATGCCCAACCCGTGCCCCAGGCACGAGTCGCAGGATTCCCTCGACCATCCCCAGGCCGGCGCGGAGAATCGGAACGAGCGTGAGCTTCTTGCCACTCACCTGCCATCCGGTCGCGGGCTCCAGGGGTGTCTCGACGGGCACTGCTTCGAGCTGCAGGCCACTCGTCGCCTCGTACGCCATGAGCATGGCGATCTCATCGACCAGCTCCTTGAAGATTTTCGTCGGGGTCCGCCGGTCACGGAGGATCGTCAGCTTATGCTGAATGAGCGGGTGCCGCGTGATGGAGAGCGTCGGGAACGCGGGCGCAGTGTCCATTGCCGGAAGTCAGGATTGCCAAACGAGCAGACACGGGAGTCGGTCCCATTATGGCGGACCGCGCGGGCTACCCGCTACCCGCCGCCCGAAGTACCTTCCCGCCCATGAACGAATATCAGGCGGTGATCCTCAAGCTGACGCGGCACGTGCAGGAGGATGAGGATGCCCTCACCGATCTCCTGAACGAACGCAGCCGTGGCGGCTGGGAGCCGGCGATGATTGCACAGGGAGCAACACGCCTGACCGTCGTCTTCAGCCGCCGGGCAGCCGCGCCTCCTAACGAGTGACGCGGGCGGGGTACGCCCGCATGATCGGCCGCGTCGGTGAGCCGCGGGCAACCTCCTCGAAGCCGGCCGCGCGGAACGCCGGAAGTGTTCCGGTCCACGCAAAGGCGTCGGGCATTCGCCCGGAACGCGCGAGAACGGGATAGCCCTCGACAATCTCGGCGCCGGACTCACCGGCCATGTGCACGGCCGCCTGTAGAAGCCGCACGGAAATGCCGCGGCCACGGTGTGGCTTCGCCACCAGGAGACAGGAAATCGACCATACCGGTCGGTCATCGAGAGGCCGGAGAACGCGGGATCGGGCGAGGTAGTCGTATTCCGCCCGGGGCGCCACGGCGCACCAACCCACTGGATCGTCGTCGAGGTAGGCGAGGACTCCCGGCGGCACACCGGATCGCACACGCCGCTTGAATGCAGCGCGGTTGGCGGCTCCCTTTCCCCGTTCGTACTGGGCGCGGGGGAGTCGCCACGTCATGCACCAGCAGCCTCCACACCCGCCGCGCTCTCCGAACAGCAACTCGAGGTCTGGCCAGCGGTCGACGGTGAGCGGACGAAAAGCGAGGCGAAGCTCAGCTCCGTGCGGCGGCGATTTCGCGAAGCGCTTCGACGGCAGCGTCGACCTCCTCGAGCGTGTTGTAGTAGTGCGGAGACAAGCGCACCGCTGACTCCGCGTGCTTTTCAGCCATGTCGATCAGCGCGTACCACGCGAGCGACGCCGAGCTGTTGATGTGTCTGCGTCGCAACTCGGCGACGATGTGTGTTGCGTCCCAGCCTTGGATGTCGACGGTAACGATCGCGCACCGTTCTCGACCACGATCGAGCACGCGAGCGCCGTCGATCGTCGTGAGCCGATCCCGGAGGTAGCTCGCCAGTGCGAGCGCGCGTCCTCCTCCGCGCGGAATGCCAATCGAGCTGGCGTATTCCACGGCCGCGCCCAATCCGAGGACCAGCGCATACGGAAACTCCCAGTCCTCGAAGCGACGGGCGTCGTCGACGAGTGAAAGCGCATTCGGCCCCGTCCATGTCGCGCCCCGCATGTCGACGTACAACGGGTGGTCCCCACGTGCCAACGCTCGATCGGACACATACAGGAATGCTATGCCGCGCGGGCCTCGGAGGAACTTTCGGGCCGTCGCGGAGAGGAAATCGCACCGGACGCGACTCACATCGATCGGAAGCTGCCCCGCAGCCTGACAGGCATCGACGAGGTACGGCAGCGCGAGGTCCTCGCAGATCTCGCCGATGCTTCCGACGTCCTGCACGAGACCGGAGTTGGTCGGCACCCATGATATGGCGACAAGTTTCGGCCGCGTTTGTCGCGCGATGGCTCTTACGGAGTCGGGATCGACGCCACCTTCAGGGAGATCCTCCGCGCGGAAGACACGTACACCGTGCCGGCGGGCGAGCGACAGGTAGTGAAGCTGATTCGATGTGTAATCGCATCGCGATGTGAGGATGACGTCGCCCGGCGCGAAGTCGATCGTTGACAGCGCCTGGATGAATGCCGCTGTCGAGCTCGACGTGATGGCGATATTCCGCGCGTTGGCGTTGACGAGGCCGGCAATGGACTCATAGGCGGAGTCTGTCTGCGCCATGCGCTCTTCCGCAGCTTCGTAGCCACCAATGTGCGCTTCCAACCTCAGGTGATCATCGATCGCGCGAAGCACCGCGGCCGGCATGAGAGCAGCGCCGGCATTGTTGAGATGATTTCGATGCGCGCACCCTGGCGTTTCGTCACGCCAGCGCCCGAGATCCGGTTCAGCCGTGAGGGTCGAAGTCAATCGGGTGGCGAGGGCCCCAGAGGTCATACGCCTTCTCCGTTGATCGCGGCGACCAACATATCACGCTGATGCGCGCGAAACTACTTTCAGCTGGCCTTTACACTTCCGTGCAGGAGTGCCACACTGACCGATCCTCGAGCCGAGAAGTGCATGGAGATCACGTTCGCCGGCGCCGCACGCGAAGTCACCGGATCGTGCCACATCGTACACGTGAATGGAAAGCACATCCTGCTCGATTGTGGTCTCTTTCAGGGGCGGCGGAACGAGACGCACGAAAAGAACCTGCGCTTGCCGTTGGATGTGTCTCGGATCGATACGATCGTTCTCTCGCATGCACACATCGATCACGCCGGGCGCATTCCACTGCTGGTGCGGGAAGGATATCGCGGAACGATCTGGTGTACGGCAGCGACCCGTGACCTTGCCGTCATCATGCTTGCCGACTCCGCGCACATTCAGGAGAAGGATGCCGAGTTCCTCGCCCGGCACCGCAAGGGTGTCGTTCCGCCCCTGTACTCGATGGTCGACGCGACCCGCGCGGCGGACCTCATGGCGGGCGTCCCGTACGAGAAGGCATTCGAGGTCACCACTGGCGTTCGCGTGACCTTCGTCGACGCGGGTCACATCCTCGGCTCTGCGTCCGTCGTTCTCGATGTCGAGGACGCAGGACGAAAGCAACGCCTCGTGTTCTCGGGAGACATCGGACGAAGCGGGCTTCCGATCATTCGGGATCCCAAAGCTCCCCAGGGAGCCGACGTCGTCATCATGGAATCGACGTATGGCGATCGGGATCATGCGCCGTACACGTCGGCCCGTCAGGCGCTGGCCAGGATCGTGACCGAGACGGCCGCACGAGGCGGCCGCATTCTCATTCCGGCATTCGCGGTGGGTCGTGCTCAGGAGATCGTCTACGACCTCCACTCGCTGGCACTGGCCGGCGAGATTCCCGCGATTCCCATCTATATCGACAGTCCCCTGGCCATCGAGGCGACCGCGGTGTTCGAGACTCATCCGGAGGTCTTCGATCGCACCGAGGATTTCGTGCAGCGTGTCCAGACACTCTTTCGCTTTCAGCAGGCCCATTATACTCGTCAGGCGGAGGAATCGAAGGCCCTGAACAATGCCGTCGGTCCCATGGTGATCATTGCCCCCTCGGGGATGGCGGAAGCCGGACGGATCGTGCATCACCTCAAGCACGGCGCCTCGAATCCCAGAAACACGATTCTCATCGTCGGCTTTCAGGCTGAGCACACCCTTGGCCGACGGATCGTGGAGCGGCGGCCGACGATCACGATTCACGGTGACGAGGTCCCGCTGCGCGCCCAGGTGGAGGTGCTCGACGGGTACAGTGCGCACGCCGACCGTACCGAGCTCGTTCGCTGGCTCGATACGGTTCGTTCGACGTCACCGGCGCTGCGCGACATTTACCTCGTTCACGGCGAGCCGGGCCCGCAGGATGCGCTGGCCGAACGGCTGCGCGAAGGAGGCTATCGGGTCAGCTGTCCCGAGCAATTCACAACGGTCCAGAGCTGACGATGACAACGCTGCCTCCGGTCCCACTTCCCGGCGCGCGCGCGCGCGCAGACGCGACAGAGCGGATCCTGAAGGCCGCCGCCACGCGGCTGGCTATCTCGGGAGCGAGTGCGATGACGATGCAGGAGGTGGCCGAGGAGGCGGGCGTGAGCAAGGGGCTGATTCACTACCACTTCCAGGACAAGGACACGCTGCTGGTCCGGCTCGTCGTATGGATTACCGAGGGACTCGTGAGGCGCGAGCAGGCCGCACTGGCGCGATCGACGCCGCAGGGTGCCATCGATGATCTGTGGCGCTGGCTCGAGGCCGAGCTGGCGCGAGGACATGTCCGCGCACTCGTCGAGCTCGCTGGGTGGCGCGGGGGCGGTGTGCGGCCGGCCACCGCAGCGGCCATGCGAATGCGGCGCGTGGCGGCGACCGCGAGCGCGGAGCGACTGTTCTCTCTCCTGGCGCTTCGGCCGCGGGTTCCGGCCGTGCTGCTGGGAGATCTACTCGTGGCATTCGTCGATGGCCTGGCGTGCTCGCCTGCCGGTACGGGTGGAGCAGACGCGCGAGCCGCGTTCGACGTGCTCTGGCTCGCACTCCTCGGCCTCGCCGAATAGCTCGTGAGGTGAGGCTTCACCGCGTGCGCGTGCCGTCGTAGCTTCCCCGGATGCCGAAGCCGCGCTCCTACCTCCGCATGACGGTCGCCACCGCGGCCGTCGTGCTGGTCGCGTGGGCCATCTCGATGGTACTGGTGGATCGCGTCGGGCGGCGTGATGAGGCTCGGCGGGCTGATGCAATCGTGGTATTGGGGGCGGCGCAGTACGTCGGCCGGCCATCGCCGGTGCTTCGGGCCCGCGTAGACCACGCCGTGTCCCTGTGGAAGCGCGGCTTGGCCCCAACCCTGATCCTTACGGGCGGGACAGGGGTAGGGGACACCACCAGTGAAGCAGCCGTCGCGCGAAAATACGCGATGTCGAAAGGAGTGCCCGACCGTGCTATCGTAGTCGAGATCAAAGGGCGGACGACGAGCGAATCGATGCGCGCGGTGGCGCGGATCATGGAGGACCGAGAGCAAAGCTCGGTGATTCTCGTGAGTGATCCCTTTCACATGCTTCGACTGTCTATTCTGGCAAGGCGCTTTGGACTGGAGCCGTATACCTCGCCGACTCGCACGAGCCCGATTACGTCGAATCGGGAGGAGCACTGGAAGTACATGATCAGCGAGTCGGTGAAGGTACCGCTCGCGTACATCTTCGAACGGAGGTCGCAGTGAGATACGCGATGTTGGCCATGGCCGGGTGCGCACTTGCCGCGACGGCGGCGGCGGCCCAGGGAATTCCGTCGCTGACGCACGAGCGGTACACGCTCGGCAATGGGCTGACCGTGATCCTTCACGAGGATCGCTCCACACCGATGGTGGCGGTCAACGTCTGGTACCATGTGGGGTCCGCCGATGAGCAGCCCGGACGCACCGGGTTCGCGCACCTCTTCGAGCACGTGATGTTCATGGGGTCGCAGCACGTCCCCGTGGGCGCCTTCGACCAGTGGCTGGAAGCGGCCGGCGCCAACAACAATGGATCGACATCCCAGGACCGAACGAACTACTTCGAGTGGATGCCGTCGAACGCGCTTCCGCTCGCCTTGTGGCTCGAGGCGGACCGGATGGGCTGGCTACTTCCGACGATGGATCAGGCCAAGCTCGATGTGCAGCGCGACGTCGTCAAAAACGAGCGCCGCCAGCGTGTCGACAACGTTCCGTATGGCCGAGCGTTCGAGACGGTGCTGGCCGCGGTGTTTCCCGTCGGCCACCCGTACTCGTGGCCGACCATCGGCTCGATGGCCGATCTGTCGGCGGCGTCACTCGACGATGTCACCCAATTCTTCCGCACGTACTACGCGCCGAACAACGCAACGCTGGCCATTGCGGGCGATTTCAACCGTGATTCGGTGAAGGTGTGGGTTCAGCGCTACTTCGGCGAAATTCCACGCGGCCCCGCGATGCCGACGCGACCTTCGCTCAAGGAGGTCACGATCCCGAAGGACACGTTCCTCGTGCTGGAAGACAAGGTCCAGCTGCCGCGCCTGTACTATGCGTGGCCCTCCGTGAAGCTCTTTCACGCCGACGATGCCTCGCTCGACTTGCTGGCCTACGTGCTGGCGGGGGACAAGAACTCGCGGCTGTACAAGCGTCTCGTGTATGAAATGCAGGTCGCGCAGGACGTCAACGCGTTCCAGATGAGCGGGCGTGAGGGCATGTTCATGGTGAGCGTCACGCCGAAGCCGGGACAGACTCCGGCGCGAATGGCTCAGCTGGTCAACGAGGAAATCAGAAAGCTGAGCAGTCAGACGGTCACGGATCGAGAGCTCGCGCGGGCACAGAACAGCTATCGCGCGCAATTCCTGGATCGCCTGGCCAGCGTCAACGGCAAGGCCGATCAGCTCAACTCCTACAATTATTACGCGGGAACGCCGGACTACGTGCGCCAGGATGCTGCGCGATATGATGCGGTGACGGCGGCGGATATCCAGCGCGTCGTTCGAGACTACCTCGGCAAGCCCAAGGTCGTTCTGACCATCGTGCCCGAAGGGAAACCCGACCTCATGGTGAAGGAGATGGGCGATGTCCGGATTCCGTAACTGCCTAACGGCCGCGATCCTCGGCGGCCTTGCTGGCGCATGCGCCCAGGCGCCGACCCCCGAGCCCGTCCCGGCTCCAGTCACGCCGCCGATCGCCGTGGCGGTCGATACGCCTCGGGCCCCGACATTCGATCGAACGAAGCCGCCGGCCATCGGGGCGCTGGGTCGGCTGACGCTGCCCCCGGTGACGCGTCGCCAACTCGACAACGGGCTCGAGGTTCTCGTCGTCGAGCATCATGAGCTCCCGCTGGTCGACATGATCCTGGTCGTAAAGACAGGTGGCGAAGGCGATCCCGGGAACAAGGCGGGCGTGGCAACGCTCACGGCATCGATGCTGGACGAAGGTGCTGGACGACGCAGCTCGCTCGACATCGCGGACCAGGAAGCGTTCCTCGGCGTCCAGGTTGGGACTGGGAGTGGGTGGGATCAGTCGATCGTTTCGCTGCACGCGCCGGTTGCGGTGCTCGACAGCGCGATGGCGCTGTTCGCCGATGTCGCGCTTCGCCCGACTTTCCCGGTCAGTGACCTCGAGCGGCTGCGGAAGGAGCGACTGACCGATCTGCTGCAGCTGAAGGATCGCGCGCCTCAGATCGCCGATCGCGCGTATGCGTCGATTCTCTACGGCGAGCGCCATCCCTATGGCCGGCCCCTCACCGGTACCGAGGCATCAACGCGCGCGATCGCCCGCGCCGACATCCAGCGCTTCTATCAGACCTACTATCGGCCTAACAACGCGACGCTGATCGTCGTCGGCGATGTCACGGCGGATGATGTCGAGCGGCGGGTGCGCACACTCTTCGGGAGCTGGGCTCCCGGGAACGTGCCGGCGCCGCGATACACGGACCCGCCGGCGGGCCTCGCGACGGCGATCTATCTCATCGACAAGCCGGGCGCTCCTCAGTCATCGGTTCGCATTGGCTCGGTAGGGGTTCCGCGCTCGACTGACGATTACTTCGCCATTCAGGTGATGAACACGATTCTTGGCGGCGCATTCACGAGTCGCCTGATGACGAACCTGCGCGAAACGCACGGATACACCTATGGCGCGAGCTCGGGGTTCTCCATGCGTCGCTCGGCGGGACCATTCACGGCCCGGGCCGAAGTCGTCGGTGCGAAGAGTGATTCGTCGCTGATCGAGTTCATGAAGGAGCTCCGCGCCATTCGGGAGGCCGTCCCGGAGACGGAGCTGGAGAAGGCAAAGGCCTATCTGCAACTCCAGCTGCCCGGTGAATTCGAAACCACGGGGGACATCGCGAATCAGCTCGTTCCGGTTGTTCTCTACGGTCTGCCGCTCGACTACTACAACTCTTACGTCCAGCGCATCGAGGAGGTCACGGTCGCCGATGTGCAGCGTGTGGCCGAGCGGTACGTCGATCCCTCGAAGCTCGCAGTGGTGGTCGTGGGCGACCGGAAGGCAATCGAGGCGGGCCTGCGATCACTCAACCTCGGCGAGATCTCGATTCGCGACATCACGGGACAGCCAGTCAGGCGGTGAGGAACGAGGAACGAGGAACGAGGAAGCAGCGCCCTTGCTTTGGTATGCTGGGGCTGCGCAGGCTCGTTCCTCGTTCCTCGTTCCTCGTTCTCCTCGCCGCTTCGGCGGCCGCGCAGGAGCCGGTCGCCCCGACGACCCTGCCGCCCGTCGTCGTCACGGTGACGCGTGATGTCGCGCGCTCGCCGCTGGAGCTGCCATTCGCGATTACGCGGATCGCGCCGGACAGCCTTCGACCAGGGCAGCGTAACCTCGCGGCCGACGAAACCCTGATGCTCGTGCCTGGGGTGTCGGTGGCCAACCGGAACAACCCGACCCAGGATCCGCGCATCGCCGTGCGCGGCTTCGGCGCGCGCGCGGCCTTCGGCGTGCGAAGCGTGCGCATCCTGCGCGACGGGATTCCACTCACGCTTCCCGATGGCCAGACGCCAACGGACTATCTCGATCTGGCATCGGTCGGATCGGTCGAGGTAATCCGGGGCAGCGCGTCTGCTCTGTATGGCAATGCGGCGGGAGGAGTCGTCGACTTCCGATCGAGCCCGCCGCCCGTATCGCCCGTGAGCGTCGATCTTCGCGGACTGAGTGGCAGCCATGACCTACAGCGGTGGAGCGCCGGGCTGGGAGGAACGGTCATTCCGCTTCGCTATCAAGCACTGGTCACGCGAACCGAGCAGGATGGCTATCGTCGATACGCACAGCAAAAGACTACGCACGCCACCGGACGTGTCCTGCACAGCCTCAGTGGGACTGAGCTGGCGTGGCAAGCCCAACTCTTCTCGATGCCGGTGGCGGAGAATCCGGGAGCGCTCACTGCCGCCGAGATGGCGGCGGACCCTCGTCAGGCGGTCGCATTCTCCGTCGTGAAGCGTGCGCGCAAGGAAGTGAGTCAAAACCAGCTCTCGGTGACGGCGACGCGACCGCTCTCGGCAGGCGAGCTGACGGCCTCGCTCTACGGCGGCACGCGTGACCTCGACAATCCGCTGACCTTCGCCGTCGTCGCGATCGATCGCACGACGTTCGGGGGCTCGATACGGATGACGTCGGCCACCTCGCCGTTTGGGAAGCGCCATCGGCTGAGCGCAGGCGTTGACGTCCAGCGACTGGACGATGACAGGAAGAACTTCGAGAACTGCAATGGCGTGGCGGCGCCGACAGCAGCCTGCCCGCGGGCCGACACCGTCGAGCGAGGGGGGCTGCGGCTCGATCAGCGCGAGGTCGTCACCAGCATTGGCCCATTCGTCCGCGACGAGTTCACCATCGGCGAGCGCGTTCACGTGCACGCCGGACTGCGGGCGGACTACGTGATCTTCGACATCGAGGATCTGTTCATCATTCCGGCGGGACCAGGGCAGAATCCTGATGACTCCGGTCGACGCACGCTGCGCGCGTGGAGCCCGATGGCGGGCGTCATCGCGCGCGTTGGCACGCTCACGTCGGCCTACGCGAACATTTCGACTGCCTTCGAGACTCCAACCGCGACGGAGCTGGGGAACCGGCCGGAGGGTGCGGGGGGCATCAATCGCGATCTCGAGCCGCAGACGGCTACGACGGTCGAGGTCGGTGTGAAGGGCATCTTCGCGACACGTCTTCGCTATGATGTCGCGGGTTTTCTCACCGGGGTGCAGGATGAGCTCATCCCCTTCGAGGTCCCCGGCGGCGCGGGCCGACGATACTTCCGCAACGCGGGGCGGACGATTCGACGCGGGCTCGAGGCGGGACTCGAGCTCACCGCCGGCACAGCCACGTTCGCGTCGGCGTACAGCTACTCGGATTTTCGATTCGACGAGTACGCGGTCACCACGGGCGCCGTGACGGAGCGATACGATGACAACCGCATCCCCGGCATCCCACTGCATCAGGTTCAGGCGAGCGTGACGTGGCGCTGGAGTGGGCTGTTCCTGACGGCGGAAGGGATCGGGTCGAGCCGTGTGCTCGTCGATGATGCCAACAGCAGCGGCGCCGCCGGCTGGGGGATAGCGAACGCACGCCTGGGCGGGCGCATCCCGATTGGGGGAACGACAGTGGTCCCCGTGGTGGGCGTGCAAAACCTCTTCAACCGGCGCTACGTCGGCTCCGTCGTCATCAACGCCGCCGCCGGGCGCTATTACGAGCCCGCGCCGGAACGCACACTCTCGGTCGGTCTGAGCCTCGCGACAGGTCGTTAGGCCTCGTCAGCGGGCGGCATCGCGCTTCACGAACGGGCGCTTGACGCCACGGAGCGGACTGTCCGCGGCGGGCCGCCAGAGCGCAAGGCGCTCGATCTCACGGGCGAGCGTGATGTCCTTGTCGGTGATGCCGCCGGCGCTGTGCGTCGACAGGCGCACGGCCACCTTTGGCCAGGAGACCTCGAGATCCGGATGATGATCGGCCGCTTCGGCGACAAAGCCGATCGCGTTCACGAGCATCAACGTGGTCGACCACCCATCGGTCTCGTACGTGCGGCTGAGGGCCCCGCGCTCGACACGCCATGCGGGAAGATCACTCAGCGCGCGGGATGCTTCCTGCTCCGAGTACACTCGCTCTGCCATGGTCAGGCTCTCCGGGACCGTGGTGGCTCGGCCGCATCCGTGAGCGGTGATTCACGGTACGTCGCCGACTGGCCGAAATTCTCCTCGACCTCGAGCTCAATGGCGGTCAAGGTGCGGACGCCGAGGTCGTTCAGGGCCCCGCGCACGCGTCCCGCGAGGAACTGGGCGAGCATCTCCACCGTCGTGTTCGGAATGTCGAGCAGCGCGCAATCTTCGACAGGAAAGACGTATTTCGGCTTTCCCTCGTAAGCCACGATCACCGACCCGTCGTGCTCCCGCACGTCCAGCTTCGGATTCTGTAGCGGCAGCAGCACCTTGTGGTCGATCTCATCGCATAGCTGGCGCATGATGCGCTTGAGCTCCGAGAAATCGACGACGTACCAGCTTTCCTCGTCGAGCGCGCCCTCGAGCGCGACCGCCACCCGGTAATTATGACCGTGCAATGGCTCGCACCGGTGCCCCGCGAAGGTGATGAAGTGTGCGGAGGCGAAAACGAGATAATCCTTGGTGACGGCGACCTTGAAGGAGCGCATTCGGGGTTACGATTGGTTGCGGATTGAGCTGCGAGCTGCGACCTGCGAAAACCCGCGTTCCCAATGTCGTCAATTCCCTAGACAGGGCAAGGCTGTCGGGGTTCCAACCAAGCACGGGTGGTGATTACTTAGGATCATGCGTATTCCGATCGAGACATTCCGGCTCGACAATGGCCTGCTCGTCACCCTTTCCGAGGACCATACGGCGCCGATCGTCGCCGTGAATCTCTGGTACCACGTAGGGTCCGCGAACGAGCGGGCGGGCCGCACTGGCTTCGCCCACCTGTTCGAGCACATGCTCTTCCAGGGCTCGGCGAATGTGGCGGCCAACGAGCACTTCGAGCTGGTGCAGCGCGCCGGCGGCACGCTGAACGGATCGACGTGGCTGGACCGCACGAACTACTTCGAGACGCTGCCATCGAATCAGCTCGCTCTCGCGCTGTGGCTCGAGGCCGATCGCATGGGCGCGCTGCTCCCGGCGATGACGCAGCAAAAGCTCGACACGCAGCGTGATGTCGTGAAGAACGAACGGCGGTGGTCGGTCGACAATCAGCCGTACGGCACCTGGTGGGAACGCTTGCCCGCGCTTGCGTATCCACCAGACCATCCATTCCACCACTCGCTCATCGGGTCGATGGAAGACCTGACGGCGGCGAGCCTCGAGGACGTCGAGCATTTCTTCGCGACGTTCTACACGCCCGACAACGCCGTCCTTTCGATCGCGGGGGACTTCGATCCATCCGAAGCCCGCGAGCTCGTCAGGCGATACTTCGGTCCGATCCCGCGCGGAGATCGCAAACCACCGCTGCCCGACATGTCGCTGCCCGACCGCTTCGGGCGATGGCTGCGGGCAACGGTACCTGACGAGGTGATGGTACCGCGCCTTTTCCTCGCATTTCGCTCGCCGGTATTCGGTAGCGAGGAGTACTACAGCGCCAGCGTCGCCTCGGCCATCCTGGGCGTCGGCAAGAGCAGTCGGCTGCAGCGGGTTCTCGTACGGGAGCGCGAGGTCGCGAGTGAGGCAACTGGATTCACGTTCGACCTCTCCAAGGGCGCCGACTTGCTCGTGCTGGACGTGACCGGGCGGCCGGAGGTCTCGGGGGACGCCATTGAAGGGGCCGTGGGCGATCTCGTCGACGACCTGCGGACGAACGGCGTGTCGCGCGAGGAGGTCGAGCGCGCCATCGCCCTGGTCGAGACCGCATTCGTGACATCGATGCAATCGGCGGGTGAACGCGCAGACAAGCTGTCGATGTTCGCGACGTACTTCGGGGATCCGTCACTCATCAACGACCAGGTCGACCGGTATCGCGCGGTTACCGCGGAGCAGGTGACGCAGTTCGCGCGAGCGCGGCTCGGCGAAGACAACCGCGCGTCGTTGCTCTATGTGCCAGCGAGTGCCGCGCGCAGCGGGGTGGTCGAGGCGCGTGCCGCGGCGGAGGTCGTCTCCTGACCAGCTCCACGACCTCGGCGGTGAAGGGATCGGCGCACCGTCCGGCACCGGGACCAGCGCGTCCTTATCACTTTCCGCATTTCGAGCGAGCGACGCTCGACAATGGCTTGTCGGTAATCGTCGTCCCCGTGCGGAAGCTGCCCGTCGTCACCGTGTCGCTGGTTGCCGATGCCGGCGCAGTGACCGAGCCCGCCGGTCACGACGGCGTTGCCCGGCTCACTGCGCGGGCGCTTCTCGAGGGTACGAGGGCCCGTTCCGTCGACGCCCTCACTGAGAGTCTCGAGCGGCTCGGTGCCTCGCTCGATGCCGATGCAGAGTGGGACAGCGGCGCACTGACCATGACAGTGCTCACGAGCCGGCTGTCGGACGCGATGGCTCTCGTCGCCGAGGTGGTGCTCGAGCCCGCGTTTCCCGAGCGTGAGCTCGAGCGACTGAAGGCCGAGCGGCTGGCTGAGATTCTCCAGCGTCGCGCGGAGCCGCGAGGCCTCGCCGATGAGCTGTTCTCACGGTTTCTGTACGCAAGCGACTCACGGTATGCGCTGCCTGACGGCGGCTCCGCCGCATCAGTCTCCGCCCTCGATCGCGATCGCGTGGCAGCATTCCACGCGGCGCGGTACCGGCCCGGAAGCACGACGGCGATCATCGTTGGCGACATCGGCGTCGACGATGCCTTACGAGTCGTGCGGTCACGGCTGAATGCCTGGCCCGCTGAGCGGGCTCCGGTCGTCGACGCGGACGACCGGCCCGCGCGACGCACTCGAGCGGTTCATCTCGTCGAGAAGCCGGATGCTCCGCAGTCGGAGCTGCGTATCGGACACATCGGTATCCCGCGAGTGCATCCCGACTACTTCGCCGCGCTCGTGATGAACATGCTTCTCGGCGGCCTCTTCTCCTCGCGCATCAACCTCAATCTGCGAGAGGCGCACGGGTACACGTACGGGGCATCGTCCTTTTTTGACTGGCGCCGCCAGGCCGGTCCCTTCGTGGTGGCCACTGCCGTGCGAAGCGACGTCACGGCCGCGGCCGCACGGGAGGTGCTCACCGAAATCGATCGCATGCGCGCCGAGAAGGTGAGCGCAGAGGAGCTGTCGCTGGCAACGAGCTATCTCGAGGGTGTCTTTCCGATTCGCTACGAATCGACGTCGGCCATCGCCCGCGCCCTCACGGCCATGGTCATCTATGGTCTCCCGTCCGACTACTTCGACACGTACCGGGATCGGGTGCGGGCGGTATCGGCGGCCGACGTCCTGCGTGCGGCGCGCGAGTTCCTGCGCCCGGAGGAGCTCCAGCTCGTCGCCGTGGGCGATCCGGGCGTGGTTCGCGAGCCACTCGACGCGATGGACCTGGGGCCGCTGCAGTCGTACGACACGGCGGGGGTCCGGAGTCAGGGGTCAGGGGACAGGGGCGATCCCTGAATTCCTCCACGTCGCCAGCCCTGTGACTTTGACGAGGAGCGGAGGGTGATTAAGCCAGGCGCGCTCGAGAGTCGACGAGTCTACACGGGCAAGGTCCTGAATCTCGACATCGACCGCGTACGGTTCCCCGACGGCTCGGTCGGCGAGCTCGAGATCATCAGGCATTCGGGGGCAAGTGCCGTCGTCCCATTTCTCGGCGACCCAACAGGAGACGATCCGCAACTACTGCTGATCAAGCAGTATCGGTACGCCGCGAACGGCTATCTGTACGAGTTGCCGGCCGGCCGACTCGATCCGGGGGAGGCCCCTGAGGAATGCGCCAGGCGGGAGCTTCGAGAGGAGACGGGCTGTTCGGCCGAGCGAGTGGAGTTCCTGTACACGATGTACACGACGCCCGGGTTTACGGACGAGCGGATCCACCTTTTCATGGCGACGGGGTTGACGCACGGGGCGACCGGCCACGAATCGGACGAATTCCTGACAATAGAGACCGTGCCGCTGTCGCAAGCGCTGGAGATGATTAGGGACGGCCTGATTCAGGACGCGAAGACGGCGCTCGGGATTCTCTACGCGGCCGGATTCCGCGCCGGACGCTGACGTTTTAGGCGACTCTCGGCGGCCAGCGGATGTCCAATAGGGAAAACTGTCGCGGTTGATGTCACGGGAAGTGGACAGTTCGGCATTTATTCGCTATATTCCGCGGAACGGTTGCGACTCAGAAGTCGTTGATTATAAAGGTATTACGCGATACTGCGGCATCGAGCGCAATCCGGCATGTCCCCTGCTTTTCACCATGGCGTCCGACAAGAGGAGCGTGGATCACCTGAACTTTCTCGTCGAACGAGTCACCCTTTCGCTGTCGAGGGACGGACCAATGGCTGAAGTCGCGCTGAAGCACACCGTGCCGGCGCAGAGTGCAACCGTTCGAGAACGGCTGCATTCCATGGATGATGCGGGGGTGGTGGGGACCTTTCTGGGTGGGGAGGAGCGAGCGTTTCAGGAGCTCGTCGAACGATACCAGACTCGTCTCCTGAACTTCGTGTTCCGCACCATCGGCGACCGGGAACGAGCGGAGGACCTCGTGCAGGAGGTTTTCATCCGCGTGTACCGGCACCTGCACCGATTCGACCAGTCGAAGAAGTTTTCGACCTGGATCTACACGATCGCCTCCAACCTGGCGAAGAACGAGTTGCGGAACCGCTCGCGGAATCCGCTGGTGCTCTTCCAGGCGATTCGGCGACCGTGGCAGGAGGATGACCGTCCGCTGCAGTTCGAGGATTCGACGGCGCGGCCGGATGATCTGTACCGCAAGCGCCATTTGCGCGAGCTGGTGGAGTCGTCGGTCGCTCAGCTTCCCGAGCATCACCGTCAGGTCTTCGTCCTGCGCGAGCTGGAGGGGAAGTCGTACGAGGAAATCGCCGAGATCACCGGCTGTAACCTCGGCACGGTGAAGAGCCGCTTGAATCGAGCGAGAAATTCGTTCGCGGCGATCATAGAGCCGGGACTCGAATAAAGCTGCGAGCTGCGAACTGCGAGCTAAGACCCCCGGGAAGCCACTCTATGGCTCCCCGGGGGTTTTAGCTCGCAGTTCGCAGCTCGCAGCAGTAGGTTAATCCGGAACTCGCCTGGTCCCATCGGGTACTCCCAGCAGCCCCGTACCAGTCGACTCCAACCCTACGCCATGCACTGCAGCGAATTCCGCAAGCGTCACCTTCCGTTCGTCGATGGCACCATGTCCGAAGCGGACATGGTCGCGATGCAAGGCCATCTGAGCGAATGCGCTGAGTGCACGCGGCACGACACGGCGCTGCGTCGCGGACTTCTCGTCTTCCGCAACCTCTCACCGGTCGAGCCTTCCCCGGATTTCGCGACGCGTCTGCACGCGCGTCTGCGTGCCCTGGGTCAGCCAGACCAGCGGGGGGAGCTCTTTCGCGCACCTGGCACGGGCGCCTTCGTCGCCGCCGCGGGTGTAGTGGCGCTCGGGTTCGCCGCCGCATCGATGCTTCACTGGACGGAGATGCGCCGCGACCTCATGCTCGACCCGGTAATCGCCACGAGTCCCGCCCTGCCGCCGCCAATCGTCGATTATCCATTCGTGGCCGCGTCCTCGACCGGGATGCCCATGTGGCCTGCGGCCGTGCTCGCCGAGCAGGCCAGTGTGCATTTCGTGCACGCCGAGGCGCACTTCGCGACGCTGTCGCGCTGAAGACTGCAGGAATCAGGAGTCAGGGGTCAGGGGTCAGCAACTGCCGCTTCATGTCGCCGCGCTGACGACTTCACTCACACACGAGCAGCGTCCCGAGGCTAATGTCTCTGTCTCGTCGTGAGGCACTCAAGGCACTCGGCGCGCTCGCGACGCTTCGGCTCGACCCGAAAGCGCTGGCGCCATCGCGGCCGCATCGTGCAACGCCGCCGAACATCGTGTTCATCATGACGGACGATCAGCGACACGATGCGCTGAGCGCCGCCGGCAACACGATTCTGCGGACGCCGAACATCGATCGTATCGCCAGCGAAGGCGTGCGCTTCGCCGACGCGTTCGTCACCAACGCCCTCTGCGCGCCAAGCCGCGCCACCATACTCACCGGCCTGTACTCGCACGCGCACGGCGTGATCACGAACGGCGGCGGCCCGCAGTATTACAACCAGCCCGGCCTGCGCACCGAGCAAACCACGTTCGTCGACCTGCTGCGAAGCGCCGGATACCACACCGCGTTGATCGGGAAATGGCACCTGCGATCGGAGCCGCGGGGCTTCGACCGGTGGGTCGTTTTTCCGGGCCAAGGTGCGTATCACGATCCCGAGATGGTCGCGAACGGCGTTCGCATGAAGCTGCGCGGACACGCGGACGACATCGTAGGCGATCAGGGGCTCCTCTTTCTGCGCGACCGCCCGCGCGACCGCCCCTTCTGCCTCCTGTACCAATTCAAGTCGCCGCACCGAGCGTGGATGCCCGCCGAGCGGTTCGCCCGCGCGTATGAGGACATCGAGATCCCACTCCCGAGGACGTTCGAAGACAAGCTCGCGGGACGACCGGAGGCGCTCCGCCGGGCCGAGATGGCGATCGCCGACATGCCGGACTTTCGCGACCGCGGAGTCGACCCATCGCTGCCGCCTGACGAGCGCAAGCGACTCAACCTCCAGCACCTGGTGAAGAACTACTATCGTGTGCTGCTGTCGGTCGATGAGAACGTTGGCCGGCTCCTCGAGGCGCTCGATCGTGATGGTCTCACCGACAACACGATCGTCATTTACACCTCCGACAACGGATTCTTTCTCGGCGAGCATGGGCTCTTCGACAAGCGGCTCATGTACGAGCCCTCCATCCGCGTGCCCATGCTCGTGCGCTTTCCAGCGCGCGTTCGTCGCGGAGCCGTCGACCGCTCGCACATGATGCTCAACGTCGATGTCGCGCCAACGCTACTCGAGCTTGCCGGCGTTCCTGTGCCGGGTTGGATGCACGGCCGAAGCATGGTCCCGATTCTCACTGGCCAGGCCAACGCTCCGTGGCGGGACGCCTTTCTCTACGAGTACTACGAGTATCCCGCCGAGCATTGTGTACGAAAGCATCGGGGCGTGCGTACGGCGCGCTGGAAGCTGATGCACTTCTGGGAGTATCCGGAGGAGTGGGAGCTCTACGATCTCGCGAACGATCCCGATGAGGTGAACAACCTCGCCGGACGACGCGAGCATGCTCGCACCGTCCGTGAGCTTCGTGCACGCCTGGCATCGCTCCGCGAGGAAGTAGGCGATGCGGACCCACCAGGCCCGGCCCCGGTGGCCGCGCCTTGTGGGAACGGCGTGAATACGGGCTACGGTCCACCCTAGCGCGCTATATTCCCCAGATGCCCGCCCCCGACGCCGAGAAGGCGCTGAGAAAGGCCATCCGCGCGCGTGGTCCATTCGAGCCGGTGTATTATCTCCATGGCGCGGATGACTACCTGAAGGAGGACGCGCTTCGGGAGCTCCTCGCGAGCGCGGTCGATCCAGCGACGCGCGACTTCAATCTCGACATCCGCGATGCGTCGGAGCTCGACGCGGAATCGCTGGGCTCGCTGCTTGGCACGCCTCCGATGATGGCCGAGCGGCGCGTCGTCGTCCTGCGCGATGTGCAAGCGATGAAGAAGGACACGCGCGGCGCCCTCGAGCGATATCTCGCACAGCCGGCACCCGACCTCATGCTCGTGATGGTCGCACCCGCGGGCGACTCGAAGAAGAGCGACGACGGCCTGCGCGCTCGATCGTGCCCCGTCGAGTTCGCATCACTCGACGATGAGCGCTTGCCCAAGTGGATCGCCCATCATGCCAAGGAGGAGCACGGTGCCACGATCACGCCCGACGCGTGCGCCATGCTCTGCAGCATCGTGGGAAATGACTTGCCGGCGCTGGCGGGGGAGATCGACAAGCTGGCGAGCTATGCATCGGCTGGAACGATCGATGAGAACGCCGTGGCCGCGGTCGTCGGCGTGCGCCGCGGCGAAACGTTGGCCGATCTGCTCGATCGTGTGGCGCAGCGGGACGCGGCAGGAGCACTCGCCGTTCTCCCCCACGTGATGGAGCAGCCCAAAATGGGTGGCGTCCCGGTCGTGATGGCGCTCACCGCGCAAATGCTCGCACTTGGCTACGGTGCGGCCCTCCGTGCGGGGGGAACTTCCAGCCGCATGTTGGAGTCCGAATACTGGAAGTTCTTGAAATCCGGCGGGGGCGTCATGACCGGCCGTCCGTGGGGCGACGCCGTGAGGGCCTGGACGCGCGATGTGGAGCGATGGGATGTTCGAGCGGTGGATCGCGCGCTCGCACTCCTGTACGATGCCGACATTGCGCTCAAGGACACACGGGTCTCCACCGAAGACCGGGTGATCGCCACCACGATACTCGCTATCTGCTCACCCGAGCGGGTACCGGCCTAACCAGCGTCACCGACCCGTCACATGCATCGTTTCCTCGGCGTCCTCTGCCTCTCCCTCGTTCCGTTCGGTATTCTTGCCGCGCAGTCGGACGGCACGACCACGGACACGACCTTTCTCGCCGCGCAGCGGCTCGTTGTCGAGGGCCGCGGGCAGGAAGGTCGCGCCATCATTGCCCGGGAGCTCGCGGCGGCCCCAGAGGGCTCGCCGCGGTACATCGAGGCGCTCTATTGGCGAGCGGCACTCGCGGCGACCGCGGCGGATGCCGAGCGCGACTACAAGCGCATCATCATCGAGTTTCCAGTATCGCGCCGTGCCGAGAGCGCGCTGGTAGGCCTGGCGCAGCTCGAGCTGGCGCGCGGAGATCGGTCGCAGGCCATGCAACATCTCGAGCGTGTGGTCCGCGAGCATCCCACCGGACCCTCACGTGCGCGTGCGAGCTTCTGGATGGCGCGCGTCCATTTCGACGAGGGGAATTTTCCTCGTGCGTGTGCGCGGCTGGAAGATTCGCGTCGTCACACGCCTGCTGACGCCGTGGAGATGCGGAACCAGCTCGCGTATTACTCGCAACGCTGCGAAGGGGTGGATACGACTGTCGTCGTGCGGGCGACGTCCGCCGAGTCTACGCGCGCCATGCCTTCACGACCGGGAGCCGTTGCCACGCCACCAGGTCAGCGACCCGCCGCGGGCGCGTCGGCACGTGGCGCGACCGCCTACACCGTGCAAATCGGCGCGTTCGCCAACCGCGGCGACGCCGATGCTCGCCACCGTCAGCTGAGTGCACAGGGTCATGCTCCGCGCGTGGTCAAGGTCGGAGCGCTGTGGCGGGTACGCATTGGACGATACCCATCGCGCGACGCGGCAACCGTGGCCGCGCGCTCCCTCAAGGCGAAGAAGATCGACGCGTTCGTGACGGAGGCCGAATCGCCGTGACGACGCGGGAGGCGTCGACGCCCCTGATGCAGCAGTACCGGGAGATCAAGGCGCGTCACCAGGACGCGATTCTCTTCTTCCGGATGGGTGATTTCTACGAGATGTTCTATGAGGATGCGGAAGTAGCATCCCGTGTTCTTGGCCTCACGCTCACCGCACGGCACAACGGCGGTGCCTCCGACGTGCCGCTCGCCGGGGTGCCCGTGAAGGCAGTCAACGAATACCTCCGGCGACTCGTCAAGCACGGGTTCCGGGTGGCGATCTGCGAGCAGGTTGAAGATCCGCGCCTCGCCAAAGGGATCGTGCGACGAGAGGTGATCGAGACGATCACTCCAGGCGCGGCCTTCTCGGATGACCTGCTCGACGGCGCCCGTAACAATTTTCTTTGCGCGATGACCCAGAGCGCAGAGCGAGTTGGACTCGCCGCCGCTGACGTGTCCACGGGCGAGACTCGACTGGCCATCGTGGCGACGACGGACCTCGACGCGGTTCTCGCGCGTCTCTCCCCGACCGAGATCGTCGTGCCGCGCGGCGCGCGATTCCCGATCGCGGTGCGCACCGCCGCACGTGAGGAGGATGTACTCGTCACGGAGCGCGAGCCCTGGGAATTCGATGCGGAGCTCGCCCGCCCGGAGCTCGCACGGCAATTCGGCGTGCACTCGCTGGAGGGATTCGGCATCGGCCCCGACGACGACCTGGCGGTCGCCGCCGCCGGTGCGCTGCTGCGCTATCTCCACGAGCTGCAACCCGCTGGCGTTCCACACCTCGCGCGTCCGATCATCGAGCGCGCAGGTGCCACCATGCCGGTCGATGAGATGACGCGACGCAACCTCGAGCTCGTGGAGTCGATGCGCGGTCGAGACATCTCCGGTACCCTCCTCGGCGTTCTGGACCGCACGATCACGCCGATGGGCGCGCGTCTCCTTCGGCATTGGATCCTGGCGCCGCTCATCGATCGTTCGGCGATCGACCATCGGCTCGACGCGGTGGCTGCCCTGGCAAGCGATCTCATCGCCCGGCAGGGCCTTCGGGATGCGCTCGATGGTGTGCGCGACGTCGAGCGACTCGCAGGCAAGGCGGCGGCCGGCCGTGCCACGCCACGAGAGCTCGGCGCCCTGGGTGCGTCGTTAGGCCGGCTGCCAGCGGTGGAGGCGGCGGTTCGGCGCGTGGGTTCGCGCGGCATGCTGGCGGACGTGCTCGCGAAGTGGGATGGCTGCACCGACCTGGCGGACGATGTCGCGCGAACTCTCGTCGACCGGCCTCCGGCGACCATCGGCGATGAGCCGGCAGTGCGCGCGGGAGTAGATCCGGAGCTCGACGATCTGCGGGCGATTCGGGATGGCGGGCGCGATGGCATCGCGGGAATTCAGGCGCGAGAGCGGGATCGCACTGGCATTTCGTCGCTCAAAGTCGGATTCAACAGGGTGTTCGGATACTACATCGAGGTCACGAACTCGAATGCGCACCTCGTGCCCGATGACTACCAGCGACGCCAGACGCTCACCGGCGCCGAGCGATATGTCACGCCCCAGCTCAAGGAGTTCGAGGAGAAGGTGCTCACCGCGGCCGAGCGGATCGAGACGCGCGAGCGCGTGTTGCTCGAAGCGTTGCGGGAACGACTCGGACGCGGCATCGCGCGGCTTCAATGTGCCGCGGCGCTTCTCGCGCACCTGGATGTCCTCGCCGCGCTCGCCGAGGTCGCCGAGCGAGAAGGCTATACGCGGCCGGAGATGACGGACGAGTTCGCGCTGGAGATCACGGCGGGTCGGCACCCGGTGGTCGAGCGCATGATGCCCCGGGACAAGTTCATCCCGAACGACGTGACGCTCACGGAGGAGGCGCGCCTGATCGTGCTCACCGGACCGAATATGGCCGGCAAGTCGACGATCCTGCGTCAGGTCGGGCTCATCGTGCTGCTGGCGCAGGTCGGGAGCTTCGTGCCGGCCCAGCGAGCGCGCCTCGGCGTCGTCGACCGATTGTT
This sequence comes from Gemmatimonadaceae bacterium, assembly GCA_035249985.1. Classification (GTDB taxonomy): domain Bacteria; phylum Gemmatimonadota; class Gemmatimonadetes; order Gemmatimonadales; family Gemmatimonadaceae; genus JAICNG01. Next base: position 33,433 of record DATFFP010000030.1, on the reverse strand, counting down.
CACGCGTGTTGGGGCCAGCGACAATCTCGTGCGCGGGCAATCCACGTTCATGGTCGAGATGGCGGAAACGAGCGCCATCCTGCACACGGCGACGCGACGGAGCCTGGTCCTCCTCGATGAGATCGGTCGCGGGACGTCGACATACGACGGCGTGTCGATCGCGTGGGCGGTGAGCGAGCATCTGCACGATGCCCTTGGGTGCAAGGCGATCTTCGCGACGCACTACCACGAGCTCACGCAGCTGGCCGACACGCTCGCCGCCGTTCGCAACTACACCGTCGACGTTCGCGATGTCGGAGGCGAGGTGCTCTTTCTCCACCGCCTACGACCGGGAGGCGCGGATCGCTCGTACGGGATCGAGGTCGGGCGCCTTGCCGGTCTTCCGGCAGCGGTGTTGACGCGCGCGCGCACGATTCTCCGGTCGCTCGAAGGCGGGCACCTCCTGGCGTTGAATACCGCACGCGCCAAAGCGCCGGATGAGCAGCTCAGCCTGTCGCTTCCCAGCGTCCCGCATCCGGCGATCGAGCGATTGCGGTCGCTCGACACGGACGCGATGACGCCGCTGCAGGCGATTCAGGAGTTGGCCGAGTTAACTCGACAAGCGCGGGAGGACTGAGGTGAGGGAATTCGATTCTCTCACCCCTCGGTCCTCCGCCAAAGGCGCTGGGCGATAAACTGCGCGACCACCGTGGCCAGCCACGCGAGCGCGGCGGGAAATAGCAGGGTCACGAGAATCAACGCGACGCCCGAGATTCCCATCGCTCCACCGGCGATGCGGCTGAAGGACCAGACAGATCCGTGGCTCGCACTCCATCCCAGCAAGGCCGCCCATGCGGCGACGGCCGCGAGAGCGGCCGCGATGCCCTGCTGACGAACGTGGCGTGCCATCACCGCGCCGACCGTCGCGAAAAGCGGAACGGACCACCAACCGAGAACCCACGTTCCGATCGCGAACGAGAGAGCGAGCAGCAGAACGCGAAGGGCGAAGCGCACTAGTTCGCGCGCGAAAGCGTGAGCCGCGCGGCGACGCGGTTGGCGGGAAGCTCTGCGTCCGTTCGTGGAAGCAGCGCTTCGTCGAGCGTTCCCTCCGACCAGCGCGCCACCCGGTCCGCATAACGGCTGGACGCGGCATTTCCCGATTGGCCTCCGGGATAGATCGTCCATGCGCGAATGCTCGGGCCGAGCTCGACGACCATGCGCCAGCTCGCCCCGAACCGTCCCTCACCCGATGACGGGCTCAGCGTCGATGGGCCGCCTTGCACCGGCACCTCCAGGCGAGACAGCGGCTCCAGACGGAGCAGGTGATAAATGTTGGCGTGATGTACGTGGTCCCACCGCCAGGCACCTGCGGCAGGATCGCCATGGCGCTCGCGCGTGCGTCGATATCCCTCGCGCATCGCGTCGGCGAGGATGTCATCGCGCCGTTCGACGACCTGTCGCGTGCCGCGGACGTCCCACCAGGGGTTCGAGGGGTCGCGCAGAAGAATCGCGAGCATCTGATCGGCGGGCGTATCGACCCGTGGAGGCGCAGTGCGCCCGCGTACGGCGCGTCGCCGCTCGTTCCGCACCACCGGGCGAGCCGGTCGAGCGAGCTCGTCCCAGGTGAGATCCTGCAGCGCGCTCATGATCGACTCGAACAGCACCGCGCGCTCGTTGTCCTTCGTGTAGCGACGGTCCCACTCCGCGAGCAACCGCGCTACGGTGTCGAGCGTGGCGTCCCCGCGTCCCGACCCACGAATGGCCGCCGCCGCCGCCAGCAGCGCTGGAGTGAAGGCCTCAGCTCGTGCACTCCCGGGGTCCGTCTGATATCGCTGCATCGCCTCCGGCGTGACGCTCGAATCGCCGCGCAACAGCGTGTTGATGCGCATGGCTCTCCACGGCGAGTACCAGTGCGAACCGAAATACGTCGAGTCCCCGCGCGGATCGACGGGCTGCTGATTGGCCGAGGCGAGGTAGCCCTGCGGTGGATTGATCGCGAACGGGTAGCGCGAGGGCGGCAGCGCACCGCGCCAGTCGTTCGCGCTCGACGACCCGTCTTGCATCCTGTCGCCGCGCGCTCCTGGCGCACGGATCGGGAACCGGCCTGTCGATCGAATGGCGATCGTTCCGGATCGGTCGGCGACGATGCCGTTCTGCGCCGGGACGGAGAAGCTCGTCATTGCATCCAGCCACTGCGCCACCGAACGACTGCGCGCGGCGCGCGCGAGCGCGTCGCTCTCATTCGTGATGTCGTGCGCCGTCCACCGCGTCGAGATCCAGAGCAGGCCTTCTCGGGTGAGCGGTCCGCGATGCGTGTACAACACCGTGTCGGTGGCCACGATGTTGCCGCGCTTGTCGCGATAGCGTTCAATGCGCGGCTCGAGCGGTTTCCACACGCCATCGAGACGGTAGCGCGTGGGACGCCGTGGATCGTCGACGACCTCCACGAAGTAGTCCATGACGTCGGACTCGACGTTGGTAAAGGACCATGCAACGTCCCGATTGAAACCAATGACGATGCCAGGCGAGCCGGGAATGGTGACGCCGTACACGTCGAGCTCTCCCGGAACGACGAGGTGGGCTTCGTACCAGATGGAGGGCAGTGTCAGCTCGAGGTGCGGGTCGCCCGCGAGTAGCGCGTGGCCATGGCGCGCGCGACTCGGCGCCACCGCCCAGTTGTTGCTTCCCAACGCATCCCCCGGGTCATCCAACCTACCATCGAGCCGTCGAGTCCGGTCGCGCAGGCCGTCGAGCGCGCTGAGGACATTGGCCTCGCGCGCGTCCGGCGTTCGCGGACCGGGAAGTGTCGGCAGATCGACGCGCGGCTCGCGCCGTCCATTGGGCACGATGGGTTCCTGGATGGGGCTATTACGTGGAAAGAGGGCCGCCGCCGCTTCGCGCCCAACGAGCGCTTCGACCTGGCGCATTCGCAGCTCGAGGTCGCCATGCGCGAGTGTCCACGCCATCCGGTTCAGCAGATGGATCGATTGCACTGGCTCCCACCGCGATGGCCGTACCCCGAGCAAATGGTACTCGAGCGCCACATCCTCTCGGCCCATTCCGTCAATCCACGCATTCACGCCCTCGGCGTACGCCTGCATGAGGCGCCACCCGGCGCTCATCGTATCGATCGCGGCGAGCTTTCGTTCAGCGGCCCAGGGCAATCCGAGCGATCGCTGGTCTCGATCGACGCGGAGCGCGCGTGCGCCCGCGATCTCGGTGAGGCGACCCGCCGCTGCGCGGGTCGCGAGCTCCATCTGAAAGAGCCGATCGCGCGCGACGACGAAGCCAAGGGCGCGGGTGGCGTCCTCGACGGAGCTGGCGAAGATATGGGGAACGCCGCGGGTGTCGTAGACCACGCGCACGTCAGCGCCTAACGCGGGGAGACTGGCCGTGTCGCGCTCCGACAGTTCCGCGCCGCGCGCGACCGCCCACACGCCGTGAACGGGGTCGAGGAACGGGCCAATCGGCGGTGCGGGCGCGAACCCGCGGAAGCCGAGGAAGAGCACTAAAGCAAGAGCTGCGAATTGCGAACTGCGAACTAGCCACCTCGGGATGCTCATACTGGAAGGGTTCGCAGGTCGCAGTTCGCAGTTCGCAGCTCTTGGCCTTTCACCGTGCCATCATGACCTGAAGGACGTCCGAGCGCGTGACGATACCGGCGAGGCGGCCGCCGCTGCGGACCAGCACGGCGGGGTTCGCCTTCGACAGCAGCTTGGCGATCGCGTCCACCGACTGGGTCGATTCGACGACAGGGAATGGCGCATCCATGATGTCACTGATCGTCGCGTCGAGCAGCTTCGTGTTCTCGAGGCTCCTGGCGGAGAGCGACCAATCACTCACCGACCCTACGCAGCTGTCGCCGTCCATCACCGGCAGCTGCGAGACGTCGTGCAGCGTCATGAGGCGCAGCGCCTGACGGACCGTTGCCCCGGGGGCGATGCTCACCACCGACGGCGTATCGCCATCCTTTCGCGTGAGAAGCGACTGGAGGGTGAGCTTGTCCGGCTCCATCATCTGGTTCTCGCGCATCCACTCATCGCTGTACAGCTTCGACAGGTAGCGCTCGCCCGTATCGCAGAGCAGGGCGACGATGACCGCGTTCGGATCATCGATGCGCCGTGCGACGTTGAGCGCCACGTGCGCGATGAGGCCGGACGAGCCACCGACGAACAGGCCCTCCTCTCTCGTCAGGCGACGCGCCATCGCGAACGCATCGCGGTCGCTGACGGTCTGGTACTCATCGATCACGGAGAGATCCAGCGTGCCGGGCAGCTTGTCCTGCCCCACGCCTTCGACCTTGTAGGGAACGCCCTCCGGTTTCGTCTGTCCCTTGCTGCGCCACAGCTCGGCCAGGATGGATCCCACCGGATCGCCAACGACGACCTGCACCTTGGGATTTCTCTCCTTCAGATAGCGCCCGGCGCCGGTCGTCGTACCGCCGGTTCCGGCGGAAGAGACGAAGTGTGTAATGCGCCCCTCGGTTTGCTCCCAAATCTCCGGACCGGTCGTCGCGTAATGCGCTTCGGGGTTCGCATCGTTGTAGAACTGATTGGCGAGGATCGCGTTCGGTGTTTCCTCCGCGATCCGCTTCGCCATCATCACATAATTGTCGGGATGGTCTGGCGGGACCGCTGTCGGCGTGATGATGACTTCCGCTCCGAACGCCTTGAGGAGGCGCACCTTCTCCTGCGACATCTTGTCGGGCATCGTGAAGATGCAGCGATATCCCTTGATGGCCGCGGCGATCGCGAGTCCCACCCCCGTATTTCCGCTCGTGCCCTCGACGATCGTGCCGCCGGGCTTGAGCCGACCGTCGCGTTCGGCGCGCTCGATGATCGGCATCCCGATGCGGTCCTTCACCGAGCCGCCCGGATTGAAGAACTCCGCCTTGCCGTACACTCGCGTGCGGATGCCGCGCGTGATCTTGTTCAGGCGTATGAGCGGGGTCCATCCGATCGTGGCCATCACGTCGTCGTAGGGACGGCGGTTACGCTCGATGCTCACCAGCGATTCGCTGTGGATGGTCATCGACGCTGACGCGTGCGATTGAGAAGGGTGTCACCAGGAAGGGGTGGCATCTCGGGATGGCGAAAGTACACGGGAAGCAGAATCGACACGCCGATCGGATTGCCACCGAGCATCGCCGGCTGGTATCGGAGCGTTTCGGCTCCTTTCACCGCCGCGGAATCGAGACCCGGATAGCCGGACGACTCCTCGACCGACGTCGAGTCCGCCAGCACGGCGCCGGTGCTGTCGATGAAAATCCGCAATGTCACGTTGCCCTGGACCTTCTGCGCGAAGAGCGCCGGCGGATACCGAAAGGGCAGTGTCTCATTGAGCATCGCGGGCATCACGTCGGGTCGCGGACCGGAGCCGCCGAGCGACTCGAGGGCCTTCTGCGTGGTCGCCTGGTCCATGCACGCGGCAAGGGCCAAGGCGGTGACTAGTAAGGAGATCGGTGAGAGGGACATCGGCATCAATGTATACGCCGCCTCAGGCCGCCGCGACCGTTACGCGTCCAGTCGGGGCTTCGTCATTCCTCCAAGAGCGACGCTGATTGTTGCCACAGGGCTGCCTAAGGGGGCGCCCGCCAGCCTCGAGACCAGATGCGCCATTTCCTCCGATATCTCCCGCTCCTCGCCCTCGCTGGCTGCGCCACGAGCCTGTCTGCCAGACAGGAGCGCCGGCTCGCCTCGAGCGACCTGGGGTGCGAGCGCGCCGAGTTGGGCGCGATGGCGCGCACCATCGCGATCTATACGCGCGTCATCGCGGAGAGAGTCTGCGTGCTCGATGCGACCGGACAATGCCATCCTCGCGTGGACGGCGGGAAAACGACCGCTGAGGTTCGGCTTCCACAAACGGGAAACGCGCCCCCTGCGAGCGCGATCCGACAGGAGCTTGGCCGGCGGGGCATTCTCGCGCGCATCGCACGTCCTCGCGGTCCGAAGATGTATGCGTCGCTCGGTGCCCAACCGAGCGACGAGGGATTGCTGATTCTCGAGCTCGGCGAGATCGCGTTCTCCGACGACGGCAATACCGCGCACGTGATGATGCGCGCTTCGGGCACGATGGATGCGAGCGACTGGCGCGGCGTGCCCGGTGGCGATCTCGTACGTCTCCGGCGAACGGTCGAGAGTGAGGATGGAGGACTCTCGCGTCGTTTGACGTCGCCGGCACGCGCGTGCTGGCGAATTCAACGCAGCACCTCGAGCGCACTCGCCGACTGATACGCGCGTGCGCACGTGGCGGTGTTGCTTGCCCGCCCGGTGCGCTCCGAGCATTCTTCCGCAATCATGAAAATCACGGTATTGATGGGCGGCACCTCCGCCGAGCGGGACGTCTCGCTCGCGTCGGGGCTGCGGATCGCGCAGGCACTGCGGTCGAAAGAGCATGAAGTCACATCGTTCGATACGGCGCGCGGCGCGATCGACGAGGCGGAGGAGCAGGAGTTGCTCGCGGGCGGCGTGGTGAAGGCGGCCCCGCCATCGCTGGAAGCGCTCTCGCAGATGACGCGCACCTCACTCTCTCCATCGCTCGGCACGATATCGGCAATACGAGAGGCCGACGTCGTCTTTCTCGCGCTCCACGGTGGTCAGGGTGAAGACGGGACGGTGCAAGCCTTGCTCGACATGGTGGGGGTCGTGTACACGGGAAGCGGCCATTTGGCGAGCGCGCTCGCCATGGACAAAGATCTCTCGAAGCATCTCTTCCGCGCGGCCGGCGTCGGAACGGCCGACTGGCTGATGGCGCCCGCCACGGCGCCCGAAGTGGAATCGGCGCTGGGCTTTCCGGTGATCGTAAAGCCATCGAAGCAGGGATCGACGGTGGGCCTTACGCTCGTGAAGGAGTCCACCCAGCTCAAGCCCGCCATCAACGAGGCGCTCAAGTACGATGATGAAGTGATGATCGAGGCGTTCGTGCCCGGGCGGGAGCTCACGGTTGGAATTCTCGGTGATCAGGCGCTGCCGGTGGGCGAGATCATCCCCAAGCACGAGATCTACGACTACGAGTGCAAGTACACGAAGGGGATGGCGGAGGAAGAGTTCCCCGCCAAGCTGTCGCCGGGTGAGACCATGGATGTGCAGCAGCAGGCGCTGCTCGCCTTTCGTGCGCTCAAGCTCGGCGGATACGCGCGCATCGATTTTCGCATGACGCCGCAGGGGAAGTTCTATTGTCTCGAGGCGAACACGCTTCCGGGAATGACCGAGACGTCACTCATCCCGCAGGCGGCCGCCGCGCACGGGATTCCCTTCCCGCTTTTGTGTGAGCGCATCGTCCGCCTGGCACTCGAGGCGAGGACGAAGAAGTGACACCACCACGCCGGAACCCCGCCACCGCCGCGCTCAGCGGCATCGTATCGGGCGTTCAGGCGTACGGCGTGTGGGCGGGATACCGACAGCTGTTCGTTCGATTCGCCGGCGAGGCCGAGACCGCGACGATGTACACGCCGGAGACGATGATCCGGCACATGGAGCGTGCGCTCGAGCGGTCGCGCCCGCATTCGATTTCGCTCGCGGGTCGCGATCCATTGGTGGGCGTGAATTTTCTCCTCGCCACCTTTCAGCAGAAGCCGCCCCCGTTGCCGGTAATGCTCGATGCCGACGTGGCACGTCCGGAGGCGGTGCCCGAGCTGGCCTTTGCCCTGTCGATGGTTCAGGTGACGATCGACTTCGGTGCGCCGTCAGCATCCAGCGACCGGGCGCTCGAGATGCTCGCCGCGGCCGCGCAGGCGAAGCTGGAGCACGCCCTCATCCTGCCGCTGCGCGAGGGCATTGCGGATCAGGTGGTACTGCGATTGATCGAGCAAGCCCGCGCGGTTAGCGTGGGCACGAAGATTGTTGTGCATCCCCTCCCCGGCGAGGAAAAGCGGGGTCTCGACCGGCGTTACGCTTCGCTTCTCGAGCAGGCGGCGTCGGTGCACCCGGACGTTCGTCTCACGCTCCCCGTTCCCTCGCCGATCGGCGTTCGCTGACCGGCTCAAGGACCGCGCGGAACCCGCGGCCGGACGCGCGGTTATTAGAGGCACGAGCAGCGCAGGAGCAGCCGCATGTCGTTCACCGTCACGGATGATCTCGAGCCACCGCGGATGACGCCCGCGGTGCGGTGGCTCATCGCGATGAATGTCGTCGTCTATTTCCTCCAGATGACGATGATCGATCGCGCGGACATCCAGGCCGGGCTCGGCTTCCACGTGCGCGATCTCACCGAGCAGCCGTGGACCGTGTTGACGTACATGTTCGTTCACGGCGACTTCCTGCACATCTTCTTCAACATGTATTCGCTGTGGCTCTTCGGACGCCGCGTGGAACAGGCGTGGAATCCGCGGAGCTTCGGGCTGTTCTACGTGTGGTGCGGGCTCGGCGCGTGGCTCATGCATCTGATGATCACGCGCGATGGGACGCTCATCGGCGCATCGGGCGCGGTGTATGGCGTGATGCTCGCCTACGCGATGCGGTGGCCGGATGACGAAGTCCTGTTTTTCCTGGTGCCGGTGAAGGTAAAGTGGCTCGTGGCGGGCCTCGCGGTTCTCGATCTCACGCGCGGACTCGGCGTCATTGGGGCGTCACCGAACGTCGCCTACTTCGCTCACCTCGGTGGCTTCGCGTTTGGCTGGTTGTACCTGCGCTGGATCTCCGCGGGCGTGAGCCTGGAGCGTTTGCGCGAGCGGATGTCACCGTTACCCGACGTGCCGGACGAGCCGCCCCGGGCGATTCCGCGGTCACGGCCGCGTGACTCGGAGCGCCGCGAGGGAATCGACGAAGTCATCGCGCGCAGCAACAAAGCACTGGCCGCGCCGCGCCGCCCTGCGACCGCGACGCCCGTCGCCCATGCGCGCGATGCGAAGGCCGAGGCGCTCGACCGTGTTCTCGACAAGATCAGCGAGAAAGGCTTGTCGAGCCTGACGAGCGAAGAGCGGAAGCTGCTGGAGGAGATGTCGAAGAGGTTGAAGGACCGCTGAGGCGCTAGAGGCGCTAGAGGCGCTAGAGGCGCTAGAGGCGCTGGAGGCGCTGGAGGCGCTGGAGGCGCTGGGGGCGCTGGGGGCGCTGGGGGCGCTGGGGGTTCAACCTTCAGCGCCTCCAGCGCTTTTAGCGCCTTCAGCGCCTCGCAGTGATGAAAAGAGCCCCCCAGGCAAACGCCTGGGGGGCATGACCGCCACGCCGTTCACGCGGCGGCGACGGCAGGTGCAGAGAGCGCCTGCCTTCCCGATACTATGGCCAGGAGCGTGCCTTGTAAATGGGCCTGGCTGTGGAGGATGTTCGGTTTCGTGTCCATCTGACACTGGCGAGCTATCGTCAGGCATTGTACCCTAACGAATTCGTGACTCACCCCGCCTGACGCGCGTCGAAGACGACGTGGGGGCGATGATCGTCGGATTGTTACCCGCCGCTAGCTCCCTCATTTGCTCCTGGCGCCATGTGCTCGAACCGTGGCCCCGTAGTCTGACGCACATGTCGCCCCTGGCGACACAGGTCTCGTCACTCATCGGAAGGATGCCCATGCGACCGCTCCGTGCCGCGTCCCTTGTCGTGGCCGCTCTCGTGCTCGCCGCCGTGGCCGACGCGCAAAAGAAGCCGAAGGAACCCAAGCGCCCGAAGATGGAGGCGGGTCGGGATACCAACGCGGCGCCCGCCTACTACTACTGGGGTCTCGGCCAGATGCGGTCGAACCCAAGAGCCGCACAGGACGCCTTTTACTGGGCGTCGCGTATCGACCCGGCGTGGGCGGATCCGCTCTACGCGCAGCGCATCGCGTACCATCTCTCCGATCTCGAGCGCTTCTGGAAGTACCTGAACGGGACGAAGTACGTGCTCCGTGCCGCCGAGACGAAGCGGGTCGACTCACTGCACTACCGGGCGTTGCTTCGCGATCCATTTCTGTTCCGCCGGCATGACAAGATGCTGATCGATCGCCTGATCGATACGCTGACCGATGGCCGGGGTGGGCTGATGGGATCGAGCCCGGACTTTCTCGCCTGGGTCGCGTACAGCGATACACGGTTCCCGGAGGCCGTCCAGCTGTATGCGAAGGCGATCGCGAAGAAGCCGAAGGACTACGATCTCCACGCCGAGCGTGCCCGCGCCTTCTTTCACATGGGCCGATTCGACAGCACCGTCGCTGAGATGAATCGCGCACTCGAAGGCTATCGCAAGGAAGACGACAAGGATCTCGTGGTGCTGTATCGATCCAAGGCGATGTACGAATACAGCATCGCCAACGCGTACATCCAGGCGGGCAAGCTGCCGGAAGCGCGCGAGGCGCTGGGACGAGCACTCACGGAGGATCTTTCGTTCTACGTCGCGCATCAGCGCATGGCGTCTTTGGCGTTGGCGGCTGGCGACACTGCAGACGCGCTCTCCGAGTATGAATTGGCGGTCGAGTTGAACACCGATGACGCGCCACTTCGTGTGGAGTACGGCGCCGTGCTCGTCGCACTGGGGAAGCACGCCGAGGCGGAGCCGCATCTCCTGCGGGCCATTGAGCTCGAGCCGTGGTACGCGCGTGCGTATGGGCTGTTAGGCAGCGCATACGAAGGACTTGGAAAGCCGACGGAGGCGATTGCGCAGTACAACAAGTTCATGTCGCTCGCGTCTCAAAACAACGAGCTCAGGGCCATGGCGCAGGCGCGTCTCACCGCGCTCTCGTCAGTGGGAGGGAAATAAGGTGCGCCGCCTCTTCCTCGCGGCGGTGGGGGTGACAGTGCTCATGCCCGCCGCCTTCGCGCAGGACAGCGCGCGCGTCATCCGAAAGCGCACGATGTACGAGGACCTGCAGCTGTTCAGCCAGGTGCTCAATCAGCTGCGCGTGAACCATCCGGACTCGCTGGATTCCCACCGGCTCATCATGTCCGCGATTCGAGGGATGGTGGCGGCCGCGGATCCACACTCGTGGGTGTACGCGTATTACCAGCTGACGCCGGAGAAAGAGAAGGCATACCGGGAGCGGAAGATGCATCCGGTGCCGGTGAACTTCAGCATGGTCGAAGGCGCTCCGGTGGTGATCTCGGTCGCGCCGGGAACGGAAGCGGCTCGGTCGGACATACTCCCCGGTGACGAGCTGATCGCTGTCGATGGCAAGCCCGTTCCCTGGGCAAGTGCCGGTGAGCTCGAGATTGCCCTCGCAGGCGCCAAGAACTCCAGGGTACGCCTAACGCTGGAGCGCAGGCGGCTGGACGGCTCGCGCGTGCAGCTCGACCGGGAGGTAAAGCGGGAGCGTCCAGGCGAGGAGAGCGCGGTGGTGGCTTCCTTCCTCCTCGACGCGACGACCGGCTACGTGCGGCTGATCTCGTTCGAGTCGGACAAGGTCGCGGACGATTTGCACGATGCCCTCTCTCGGCTGGAGCACGAGGGGATGAAGCGGCTGATCCTGGACCTCCGCGACAACGGCGGTGGGCTCGTCGACGAAGCGGCGAAGGTGGCCGGGGAGTTTCTTCCCAAGGGCGCCCTGGTGTATACGCAGCAGGGTCGCAAGGAAGAGGTGAGCGATACCGGCCGCGTTGGTCGCTCCTTCTGGAGTCGTGAGAAGCGCTATCCGATGGTGGTGATGGTGAACGACGGCACCGCCAGTGCCTCCGAGCTGGTCGCGGGTGCGCTGCAGGACCACGACCGCGCCTTGATCGTCGGCCGTCCGAGCTTCGGCAAGTCATTGCTCATGCAGGGATTCCCGTTGACGGACGGCTCCGTCGTCATGCTCGTGGTCGGACACGTGCGGACGCCATGCGGGCGCGTCATCCAGCGCCGCTACCACGGCATCACCCGCCGGGACTATTACCGACTTGCTGGCGCGGACCGCGACACTGTCGGCCGCCCGTCATGCAAGACGACGAGCGGGCGCGTCGTGTATGGTGGGGGCGGCATTTATCCGGACATCGTGTTCCCCGAGGGCGAGCCTGCACCGCTCTGGCTGGCGCGCGTGCACGAGGAGCGGCTGGATCTCAAGTGGATCGCGGGCCATGTGATGGCCGCGGGCGGGGCGTATTCGACGCTCGATGGGCTCGCGGCGTCGGGACAGGCGGCTTCGGGCGCCGTTGCCGACTTTCGGCGATTCGCCGTCGAGCAAGGGGTGACAATTCCGGATGGGGCGGAAGCCGACACGCGGCTGGAGCGCGCGATCGTTAGGTGGGTGGCGCTCGCGAAATGGGGGGACGCGGGATTCTATCGTCTCGCCGCGGTGCAGAGCGGCGACGTCAAGCGCGCGGTAGAGGCGTTCGCGCAAGCCGAGAGCATTCTGAAGTAGAACTGGCGCTGGAACAGCGCTGGGAGCGCTGGAGTAGCGCTGAAACCCCAGCGCTGCTCCAGCGCCCTCAGCGCTTTTCCAGCGCCTTTAGAAGCTGTACTTCAGCGTCAGCTGCATCCGGTAGAAGTTGGCCTGGTTCTGCTGATCCTTCCGGAATGCACCGCTCGTCTTCGGAACGTTTTCGAAGGTGTAGTTCACGTACTGCTGGTTGAGCGAACCGACCGTGCGGCTGTTTTGGCGAAGGATCGGCTGCTGCGGGAAATTCTGATTGACGCTGGGAAGCCGGATCTGCCCCCAGTCCTTGTTGAGAAAGTTCAGGAAGTTCACGATGTCGAGGCGCAGGCTCAGCCGCTGCCCACGAATCGTTGGGATGTCCTGACGCAGCGCAACGTCGAGCCGGTTCTGCCAGGGACTCCGGCAGCTGTTGCGCTCCATGATCTGCCCGCGCTGATCGTCGAGGCAATCGTGACTGGCGATGAAATCCTCGACGAGCTGCGCCTCAGCAGGGTTCGGCGCAAATACACCGCCGACGACCGTTCCGATGCGCATCTCGGTCACATCGGTCGCATCGCGCGGGATGTACATCGGGTCGTTTCCATTGTTGCCGTCTCCGTTCAGATCGCCGACCACGGTGTAGGTGAACGGCGTTCCGGACATGCCCTCGTAGAATGCGGAGATCTGCGTCGTCTTCCACGGGAGCGAGTACGACCCGTACGCGATGATGCGGTGCGGCCGCTCGAAGTACGACGTCGTCGCATCGTCGAGATCATCCTCGAGGCCCGCGTAGACCCGCCCGTTACGCCAGTTGGAGATCGCACGGTCCGACGTCAGGCTCTGAACGTCCTTCGACTGCATGTACGTGTACGCGGCCGTCAGATGGAGCGCCTCGCCGAAACGGCGCTTGAGTTGCGCCGAGAGCGTGTAGTTGTAGTCTGCCGACTGATTGGTGACCTGGATGATTCCTTCACCGAAGCTCACCGCTGGCGTACCAATCGACGTGATGCGCCTCTGACTGTTGTTGTTGACGGTTCCCGTGGCGCCGATCGTATCGGCGTACAGGATTCGCCCTTCCCGGTCCCGGTATGGCTGACCGCCGACGAGGCGCGGGCCTCGGAGGTTCTTGTCCACCACGGCGAGCCCGTTGATCGCCTTCCGGTACATTCCCTCGAACGTGAAGATGACGTCGTACGGAAGCTGGCGGTCGAACCCGGCCGTCGTGACAAAGTTCTGCGGATACTTGAAGTCTGGATCCGTGATATTCACGCCGCCCGTACCGGCCGCGCCCGGCGCTGGATTCGGCGACGTGCCACAGGAGCGCGGGAGCTGCGTTACATCGATCACGAAAGGCGCCGGCCGCGTGTCGGCGTCCGGCCTGCTGCAGAGCAGCGTGACGAGACCGAGGCCCGTGTTCGCGAACGCGTTGCCCAGCATGATGAACGGCGGCGGTCCGGTGAAGATGCCGACGTTGCCCCGCACCTGATTGCGGTCCTCGCCACCGGGATTCCAGTTGAAACCAACGCGCGGCGAGAGGAGGACGCGCGATTTTGGAATCACCGTCGTGTTGAATCCCGCACGGCGCTGAATGCTGTCGTTATACGCGGGATTGTCCAGCAGCCTCGGCAGATCGGCGCGCAATCCGAACGTCAGCCGCAGGTTGCGCGAGAAATCCCACTGGTCCTGTGCGTACAGGCTGTACTGCTGCGTTCGAAAGTCAGCCGCGATGCCCCCGCCGTTGTCATACCCGAGCGAGTAGTTGAGGGCGCCGCCGGCCTCCAGTGAATCGATATTCGCGAACAGGTAGTGACCGAACAAGCGCTGCGCAAAGTTGTTGAACACCTTGGCGTGCTCGAATCGAGCACCGAACGTGATAGTGTGCGCGCCCCAGGGCATCGTGTAGTTGTTCGTGATCTCCGTGATGTCCTGCTCGAGGATGTTGTCGGGCGAGAACTGCTCGGTCCCAAACGTGACCGCGGCATTCGTCGGGCATCCGGCCCCACCGACAGGACAGGCGTTCACGCTGATCTCGGGCGCTGCGCCAGGCACGATGCGAACGTCGCTGATCTTGTTATAGGCGATCGAGAACTCGTTCGAGGCGCCATTGGCCATGTTCGTGAACAGCTGCAGCGCCGACGACTGATTCTTGTTCTCGCGGGTGAACGAGCTGGACCCGAGTCGGAAACCCGCGAACTGCGTTCCCGGCGTCGCCGACGCGTTGAACGTGCCGGTCGTGCGCGAGAACTCGAACTGCTCGGCCTTGTTCCAGAGCTGCCGGAACACAACGCGAGTCGATCCGGTCGCCTGCCAGTCGATGCGGCCGAACAGGTTCGTCAGCGGATTCTCATTGGTGGTCTGCTCGGCCGTTCCCACGTCGAACCCGCGCGCCTGCATGATCGAGCGAATGCGCGCGATCGTGTCAGCCGGAATCAACCCGGGCGTGCCTGCGGGGGCGCCGAGGTACGGCCCCGACGAGGGTTGGTTCCGCGTCTGGAACTCAGGAGCGAGAAAGATGTGCAGTCTGTCGCGAATGATCGGACCTCCGAGCTGAAAGCCGTACTGGTGAATCGTGAGGTCGGCATCGCGGAGGAAGGCAACGTCCTGCGCCATGCTGGAGTTGCGATAGCTGTACGTCGCGCCGCCCTGCCACTGGTTCGTGCCGCTCTTCGTCACGGCGTTGACGAGCATGCCGGCGAAATTGCCCTGCCTAACGTCCGTGGGCGACATCAGTACCTGGAACTCCTTCACCGCATCCATCGAGATGATGCGACCACCGGTCGCGCCACCGGGGACACCCTCGGACGAGCCGAGGTTGAAGCGGTCGTTCTGGTTCGCACCATCGACCGTGTAGTTGTTGAGGCGGTTGTACGCACCACCAGCGCTGGGTGCGTCGGTCGTCGGCTGCGAGACCTGGGGCGTGAGCTTGGTGAAATCGGTGAAGTCGCGACCGAGCGACGGCAGGCTCTGCAACACGGAATCGGTGACGATGGTCGCGACACCCTGACGTGTCGGAGAGAAATCCGTGGGCGGCGCGGTGACAGTCACGCCGGCCAGCTCGGTCGCCTGACGAACCAGCCGGATGTCGACCGGGGTCGCGGTGCCGAGCACGACGCGGATGTTCTCGACCGTTTGCGGCTGATAGCCGAGGAGGCGGACGGTGACCGCGTACTGGCTGCCAACATCGAGCCCCTGGACGAAATACCGGCCGCCGACGCGCGTAAGGCTGCCGGTGGTGTATCCGGTCGCGCGGTTGGTGACCTGGATCTGTGCGTTCTCCACGCCCTGTCCCGACTCGTCAGTGACGACGCCGGTGACGGCGCCCGTGGTAACGCCTTGGGCGGAAAGTGTAGAGGGTGAAAGCGCAGCCAGCGCGGCGGCCACGCCGAGCGCAGCGATCGCACGGAGTCTGAACATGCGGTGCATCCTCGAGAGAGTGTGGCAGGAGCGCTCGGAACGGAGGAGCGCTGGGGGATGGCACCGGGGGTACGTGGCGCCGCCAATACGGTAACCCCACCTCACGAAGGAAAGCAACGATGCTGGGGCGAACGTCGAGGTGTCGTGGCAGGACGGTTACGCACGCGGGGCCGTTCCAACCTTGTGCCGAAGCGGGGTGTCCAACCCGGTGCTCTGCCCCTGAAACCCGGGAGAACGCCGTGATCGTACAGGGGTTACGGCGGAGTGCGACTCGTCGCCGCGCTTCGCGCCCTTACTGGAGGCCTTTGCCATGAACACCCTTCTTTTCCTCGTCGTGTCGGCGGTCGCTGCACCGGTCATCATCGATGAGGCGACGCCCGCGCGCACACGCGCGTATGATGAGCCGCGGACGGCGCGCGTCGACGCTCGTGGTGCATCGCGAATCGTGATCGTGGGTCGCGCGGGGTGGCTACGCGTCAACGGCAAAGAGGGCACGACCGAGGTGGTCGCCGAGGGCACCGCCCGTGCTCCCCGCACGGACCTCCTGCAGGACATCAAGCTCACCGGGACTCGTGAGGGCAACGTTGTCCGCATCGAGGTGGAGATGCCCAAGGTCGAGCACCGCAACTGGGATTCGAGCTGGGACAGCGGGCCGTCGCTCGATCTCACGGTTACGGTGCCCAACAACATTCCGGTGGAGATCGAGGATTCGAGCGGCGACCTGCGCGTGATGGGCACGGCGGCGCTGGATGTCGATGACAACTCGGGCGGCCTGGAGATTCGCGATGTCGGCGGTGCTCTGCGCGTGCGCGATGGCTCGGGAGAGATGCAGATCGAGAACGTTCGTGGCGACGTGACGATCGACGATGGGTCAGGTGAAATCGACGTGCGCGACGTGACGGGATCGGTCACGCTCCGCGATGGGTCGGGCTCGATCAGCGCCCGCACCGTGGGTGGCTCGGTGCACGTGGAGCGCGATGGCTCGGGCGGAATCCGCGTCGTGGACGTCGGTGGCGACCTGATCGTCGAGCACAGCCGGAAGCGTGGGGTGAGCTACTCGGGCGTGAAGGGGAGAGTCCGGGTGGAGTAAGCCTCGCTCCGCCAGACAACCAGGAGAGGCGTTCGTGCCCGTGGGGCACGAACGCCTCTCGCGTTTCGAGGACTGCTTGTTAGGCGCCGCCGGCGGCCAGCGGTGCGCAGGCGACGACGCGGCTCGCCGAGCTTTGCGTCTCGTGCACGTCGATGTAGAACTCGCCCGAGTTGGGAGTCGTGAAGGGAAGCGTGACGGTGATGTCCCCGCGACCGTCGTTCCCAGCGACGACGGGGGTGTACAGCTCCGGAGCGCCGAGGATGCCGCGGTCATTGTTGCAGGCGCCGAGGTGGAGGTGCCACGCGTGCGTCGAGCCGGGCGCGGCGCCAAAGAGCGAGAGCATCGCGCGGGTCTCCACGGAACTGCTGCCGCGCATCATGCTGCCACGTCCGCCGAGCGAGACGGTGGTGGCGCCGGTGATCGCGCCGGAATCACGTGTGACCGCTACGGGTGCAAGCGTAGCGACCCACCGTGAGTCGAGCAGGACGTCGCCGGTCTCGACCTCGACCTGGCGTTGGGCGCACGCGACGAGCGCGGCTGCTGTGGCCGCGAGTAAAACCCGAGTGTGGCGCATTGAAGCCTCCCAGGAGGATACGAGAACTCGCTGCATAGGTAGGGCCAAGGTTGTCGAAGGGTCCTCAGGGTCCTCAGGGTCCTCAGGGTCCTCAGGGTCCTCAGGGTCCTCAGGGTCCTCAGGGTGCGGTTGGACATATTAGGCATGGTTGATATATTGGCGCATGTCAACCCTCCTGCTTCGTGCCGCACCACTGTTCGCGGCGCTCGCCGATCCAACCCGCCTCGCGATTCTCGACCGACTCCGCTCCGGCGAGCGCAGCGTCAACGAGCTCTGCGACGCCACCTCCGCTCGGCAGTCATTAATGTCGTTTCACCTCAAGGCGTTGCGAGACGCTGGGCTCGTCTTTGCGCGCAAGGAGGGGCGCACCGTCTGGTACGCTCTCGACCCCAGTGGCGTGGCGCGGCTCGAGCGGCTGGCAACGCTGCTCCGCGGTGGAGTCGACGACCCCTCAGAGACCTCCAAACTCGTGGATCTCGAGGTGTGCATGGAATACATCAACGTAGACTGATATATCATGCCTGTGACCGGTGCCGACGCTCCAGCGACGCGTCAACGATCCCACCGACCAGAACCGCAAGTGCCGACAGGAAGAACCAGATCAGCAACGCCATCACAGTTCCTATCACCCCGTAGACGCGGCTGTAGTCACGGATAGTGGTGAGGTACAGGCTGAAGAGTGCTGTCGCAAGCGCCCAGAGCAGAGTCGCGACAGTGGCTCCCACGAATGCTTCCCACGTCCCACCCCGCCGCCCGCGATCGGGAAGGAAATAGAACGCGAGCCAGAGGGCCACGAGCGGTAGCGCGGCGGCGAGGGGCCATCGACCAACGTCCCAGACCGCGGACAGTCCGAGCGCCCGCAGTGCCGAGATGCCGCCGACCACGATCAGCGTGCAGAGGACGATGAGGATGGAGCCGACCGCGAGGATCGAGAGCGCCAGCGACCGTCTGCTCAACCAACCCCGTCCTTCGGAGACGCCGTGGATCTGATTGAGGGCATCGGTCAGGGCGGCGATCCCGCTCGAGCCGGCCCAGAGGAGCACCACCGCTCCGAACGACAGCATGCCGGGTCGACGCTCGGTCGCGAGCTCGGCGAGAAAGCGGTGCAGAAACGCGGTCGCGTCTGGCGGAGTGAGGGTGAGCACGATCGTCGTTATGCGGACGAACGCCGCATCGCCGCCGATGAACCCGGTGAGCGCGAACACCAGCAACAGCGCGGGGAAGATGGAGAGAAAAAAGAAGTACGCCATCTTCGCCGCTTCGCCGATGAAGTCATGATCGATGAATCGGCGGGCGATATCGCGTCCGAGGGGTGGCAGGCGCTCGATCTGGCGCGCGACGATCGGATGCAGAACGGTGAGGATGTCGGGTTGAGTGGAAACGGCCGTCCGGTTAGTTTGCACGCTCGGGGCCAGGTAGCTCAGTTGGTAGAGCAGCGGACTGAAAATCCGCGTGTCGGCGGTTCGATTCCGTCCCTGGCCATTCGCGAAAGTTGATGAAGTAGGCGGAGATACGAGCGCGGCGACTTTCACTCGAAAGTCGCCGCGCTTCTTTTTCTCCCCAATTCCTCCCATTCGCTCGATCGCGCGAGCGCGCCGAAACCGGATGCTCAAGAGAAAGCGGTCTATCCCTCGGAGCGCGGGGAGATACAGCCTCGGTTTCTCTTGACAGCGACAGGAGCCGCCTGTATGCTGTCTTGTCGACAGCTACAGAAGCCGCCCGGAGCTCACATGCCACGGTCACAAACGGACGCCCTGCGAGGCTCGCTCGACCTGCTGATCCTGAAGACGCTCTCGCTCGCCCCGATGCACGGGTGGGGGATCAGCCAGCGAGTGCAGCAGATCTCGGAGGGCGTGCTGGAGATGAACCAGGGGTCGCTGTACCCCGCACTGCAGCGCCTCGAGAAAGATGGCCTCGTGACCAGCGACTGGGACACGACCGACAACAACCGTCGCGCCCGGTACTACCGGCTCACTGCAACGGGACGCCGCGCGCTCGGCGTCGAGCTCGAGAGCTGGCGCCGGTTCGCGGCGGGCCTCGAGGCCGTGCTGCGCGTATCGTGACCGCGCGCGGCCGCCGCGCCGCGCGCTTTCATTCCCGGAGCATTTCATGACGTGGTTCCACGCCGCTCGCGCACGCCTGCGGCTCCTCCCCCGACGCGCCGCCGAGTCCAGGATCGACGACGAGATCCGCTTTCACATCGAGATGGAGACGGAGCGGCTCATGCGCGAGCAGAAGCTCGAGCACGCCGAAGCCAGACGTCGCGCACTCGTGACCTTCGGCGGCGCGCAGCAGCATCGAGAGACGCTCCGCGAAGGCCGCGGCACCGCGTGGTTCAACGGGCTGTCGCTCGACCTGAAGCTGGGCGTCCGGATGCTCGTGAAGTATCCGGGGCTCACCATCATCGGCGGCCTGGCGATGGCGTTCGGCATCTGGTTCGGCGCCATCACCTTTCAGATGTTCGACATGCTGACCAGCACCGAGCTGCCCCTGCCGGACGGCGATCGCATCGTGAGGATCCAGAACTGGGATCTGAAGACGGGCCAGGACGAGGATCGCGTGCTGTACGACTACCAGTTCTGGCGCTCCATGCGGTCGATCACCGACATCAGCGCCTTTCGTGACGCGAGCATCAACCTGGTGGGTGCGGATGGCGCCACGCTGCCCGCGGTAGCGGCGGAGATCACCGCATCCGCGTTCCGCATTGCCCCCGAGCGCCCGCAGCTTGGCCGCGTGCTCGCGGAGTCGGATGAACTTGCGGGCGCCGCGCCGGTGATAGTGCTCAGCCACGCGGTGTGGACCAGGCGCTTCGATCGCGACCCGCAGATCGTCGGACGCACCGTCAAGGTCGGGAACAGCTTCGCGACGGTCGTCGGTGTGATGCCGGACGGGTATGCGTTCCCTATATCACACGAGGTGTGGCTGCCGCTGCGCACGGATGTCGCCGGCGTGGAGCCGTTAGGCGGCGCCCCGATCACCATCTTCGGCCGCCTCGCGCCCGGTATGACACTCGAGACCGCGCAGGCGGAGCTGGCGACGATCGGCAAACGGCTCGCCACGGAACATCCGACGACGCACGCGCAACTCCAGCCGCACGTGCTTCCGTACACGCAGTTCAATGTGAACAGCCCCGATCCGATGGCGGTGATGGGACTGACCTACGTCTTCGTCGTCGCGCTCGTGGTAGTCGTGTGCAGCACCGTTGCACTGCTCCTCTTCGCGCGCGCGGCGTCGCGGGAAACGGAGATTCTCGTCCGCAGCGCCCTGGGCGCGACCCCTCGCCGCATCGTGACGCAGCTCTTCGTCGAGGCGCTGGTGCTCGCCGGCGTTGCGGCCGTGGTCGGGCTGGCCGCGGCGCAGCTGGCACTGACGCGCTGGGGCGAGCCGTACCTCGTCATGAACCTGGGGCGGCTGCCCTTCTGGTACGACTTCAATCTGTCGCCGACGACCATTGCAAACGCCCTCGCGTTCGCGATGCTCGGGGCGGTGGTGGCGGGGGTAATCCCGGCGCGGAAGATCACCCGCGGCCTCGGGACGCGGCTTCGCGCGGTAACCGCCGGCGGTGGCGGTGGTGCGAGCTTCGGCGGCGTATGGACGGTGGTCATCGTCACGCAGATCGCGGTCACCGTGGCGTTGCCGGCGGTCGTGATGCTCATTCGCGGCGAGAGCAGGCGCATCGCGTCCTACGACCCTGGCTTTGCCGCCGAGGAGTACCTCGGCGTGACCCTCGGCGTTGACGGTGCGCTGGGGGAAACGGCGACCCCCGAGGGGCGCGCCGCGCTGGGTACCCGGATCAGCTCCTCCCTCGAAGCGCTGCGCCAGCGGCTGGAGGCCGAGCCGGGGGTTGCGGGCGTGACATTCGTCGACGCGTTCCCGGCAGAGGATCACGCCGCTCGCCCCATCGAAATGGTGTCCCTGCCGGGGAGCCCATCCGCGTGGGTGACCACGGCATCGATCCACCCTTCCTATTTCGACGTGCTGCGCGTGCCCATGCTCGCGGGGCGCGCCTTCACGAGCGGTGATCTCTCTTCCGACGTTCGCGTTGTGATCGTCGATCAAGGCTTCGTCGACCTCGTGATGTCCGGACGCAATCCGGTCGGGCATCGCGTGCGCATGCGCCCGTCGCAGATGCCCGACTCGAGCGCGGCGCAACTACCGTGGTACGAGATCGTCGGCGTCGTGAAGGAGCTCGGCATGACAAGCGTTGCAATGCCTCAGCGGGCCGCTGGGATCTACCTGCCAGTCGTTCCGGGAAGCCAGGGCGCCGTCAAGATGATCGTGCATGGCCGCGACGGCCTGCTGTCGATCGCGCCACGTGTCCGCGAGCTGGCAACAGCGGTCGATCCGTCGCTCCGGGTTGAGGAGACGACGCGCCTCGACCAGGTGACGAGCTCCACGCTCTGGCTCCTGGGCCTGTGGACACGAATCATCGCCGGTCTGACGGCGGTCGCCTTGCTGCTCTCGCTGTCGGGGATCTACGCGGTGCTGTCGTACACCGTCGCGCGCCGCACCCGGGAGATCGGGGTGCGGGTGGCACTGGGTGCGAGCGCGCGTCGAGTGGTCACGTCGATCTTCAGGCGGCCACTGACGCAGGTCACCCTCGGCGTGATCGCGGGAAGCCTCCTGATCGCCCTGGCCTCGCTCGTCGTTCGGAACACGACCCATTTCAGCGGGACCATGCCCCCGGGGCTCACGGCCGCCGACATCGCACTTCTCGTTGGGTACGCGATCCTGATGCTCGGTGTTTGCGCCCTTGCCTGCGTCGTGCCTACCGCCCGCGCACTGCGGGTGCAGCCGACGGAAGCGCTGAGGGTGGACTGAACGAGGGATACGCGCCATCCTGTTCGGCAGGAACCGATAAATCCGCGTGTCGGCGGTTCGATTCCGTCCCTGGCCATTGCTTCCCCCTGATGCGCGTGGCGAGATCATTCTCTTCGGTCCGAAGCCGCGGCTTGCGCGCGGCTGTCCTCGCACTGGCGTTCCTCGGCGCAGGCGCGTGCTCGGACGATCCGATCACCCCACCCCGCGCGCCGGGCCTTCAGGGGTTCGTCGACAGCCTCGCTCGCGTCTGGAACCTTCCCGGATTGGTCGTGGCGGTGCGCCGCGCCGGGGAGGAGCCGAGTGTCGTCGCCACTGGCCATGCCGAGCTCTCGAGTGGCCGGGCGATGACGCCGCTCGACGGCTTTCGTGTCGGCAGTCTCACGAAGCCGATGGTCGCGACGGTCATTCTCCAGCTGGCCGACGAAGGCCGCCTCTCGCTCGACGATTCCCTCACGCGTTTTCTGCCGGGGATTCTCCCCGACGGCGATCGCCTAACGGTCCGGCAGCTGCTCAATCATACGTCGGGCGTCGCGGACTATCTGGACGATCAGGCCTTCGTCGACGCCGTCGTCGCCAATCCCGCTCGAGTATGGACGCCGCACGAGCTCATCGCGATCGGCAACGCACTGCCGCGACGCTTCGCGCCGGGCGCCGCCGGCTCCTGGGAGTACTCGAACACGAACTACATCCTCCTCGGCCTCGTGGCCGAGGCGGCCGGCGGCGCGCCCATCTCCGCGCTGCTCGAAACGCGAGTGTTCGCTCCAATGGGGATGACGTCAACGTACTTCGGCACGTCGACGTCCCTGACCGCGCCGTTTGCACAAGGCTATGCCGATCTCAATTCGTTGCAGAGGAACGTCGCGGTCGGGACCCTGGTGAGTCCCACCACGGCCGGTGCCGCCGGAGCGGTCGTCAGCAGCGCAAGCGACCTGCTCCGCTTCGTCGAGGCGCTCGCGACAGGTGAGCTCGTCTCGCCAGCATCACACCTCGCCCGCCTGACCACGGTACCGGCGAGCCGATTCCGCTACCTAGGCGAGTCGTTCGACTTCGAGTATGGACTGGGGGTGTTGGTGGGGGACGACTGGATCGGACACAACGGCGCGATTCCTGGCTATGAAACCGAGGCGTACGCCAAGACCGGTGTCGGCTCCGTCGTCGTCCTCATCAACAAGTCGACGGCGGAATTCGCGGCGCTCCCCATCGCGATCGCTGTTCGCGATCGGGTGCTCCTCGAGTAGACGCGACTACACTCCGAACTGGCGCAGGTGGTGATCCACGTGGCGGTAGCCCCACCGAAGCCACGCCGCCTCGGACATTGGCCCGAACAGCGTGTGCGCGTGCCAGTCGAACGTTCGAGGCCGCCCGGTCACCAGCTCGATCAACGCCTCGAGCTGAGCGACGTCGGTCGCAAAATCGACCGGCCGGGTGCCTAACCGTTCCTGATCGAGCTCCGGCCGGGTGCGAACGCCCGGCGGCCAGGGGAGCGGGAGGTACAATGCGATCCACTTGATCACGGTGCCGCGCACCCGCCCCGCGACGATTCGCACGGGCCTTTCTCCAGTGCTCATGCGAAAGCTGTCACACAGGTGGCAGATCATCTGATGCACCGACATGCGGCCCCACCGCCGCGCGCTGTCCGGACGCAGCATTCGCAGCCGGGCGACGAGCTCCGCCTTGTCCCGCGGGCGGGCCAGCGTCTTCAACACGCCTAACGGTCAGCGGCCAAGCAGTCGCTCGCCGCCGTGTTCATGGAATGCCGAAAGCGCGAGCTCGCGTCCCGCGCGCGCCTCCGCCACGACCGCCTGGAAGGCGAGATTGCTTCGCAGCGCATCAAAAGCCGGCGCAGCCGACAGTGTGGGGGCGACATAGTATCCCTTGGCGACAGCGCGCTGGAGATAGGAGAGGCCGCGCTCGTGCTCGCCCGCGTCGCAGAGAAGCCACCCTTCCTGGAAGATCGCCTCGGGATCCTCCAGGATCTTCACGCTATTGAATACCGAGATGTTCATGATCATCTCACTGCCGCGCTCTTCGAGCCACGCCATCAGATAGTCGGTCCACGCCTGGAACAGCGGCAGGCGCGACGTCGAGCGCATGGCGGCCAACCCCCGTCGCGCCTCCTCCCGGCGACCCGCGAGCCCCAGACCGATCACGCGGATTCCCTGGTCGCCGCTTGCCGCCAGCACCGTCGGCTCAACGGCCAGGAGTCGCTCGACATCACCCGTCATGAGAATGGTCTGCTCGAGGCTGGTTGGAACGTTGGGGTCGAGACGCCGGGCTTCCTCATGAGCGGCGATCGATTGTTCGTAGAGCCCGCAATAGCGACAGGTGTGGACGAGTCCCGCGAATAGCTCCGGATCGTTTCCGTGTCGGCCCGCCTCCGTGAGCAACCGCACGAGCGCCTGAGGCGCCTTCCCGATGTCCGCCTCGAGTTGCGCATAGAATTTGTGCGCCAGCGACAGACGCGGGTTGAGCTCGAGCGCGCGGAGGAGCGCGGCTTCTGCACGGTCCTCGGAGTCCGGAGACTCCTCGATGTACTTGCCGATCACGCGATGACAGCGGGCCAGCTGGGCCCACGCGGGAGCAAAGCTCGGATCGATCTCCAGGCACCGCTGATACAGGCTTCGCGCCTGGATGAGCTGCTCATAGCTGCGGGCGAGCTCGTTGGCTCGGAGATAGAACTCGTACGCGCGCGGATCGCGCGGCGCGGGGATCGAGGACGTGTCCGGTCGGCCGAGCGGGAGGGCGAGCGCGTCCACCACGCGGCGGGCCAGATCATCCTGGAGATGGAAGAGGTCGCCTAACGGCGACTGAACGATGTGCGACGTGAGCAGCGTCCCGCCCGGGGCCTCGACCAGCTGCGCGGCCGCTCGGATCTGATCGCCGGCGCGCACGAGCGTCCCGATCACGACCCGGTCGACGTCGGCCTCGACGGCGAGGGCTTTGAGGTCGGGCGCGTCACCGGCGAAGCGAGCGGCCGTGGCGCTGGAGCGAACGACGAGCGAGGCGATGCTCGACAGCGATGTCGCAATCGCGTCGGGGAGACTGAAGGCCAGGAAATCGGTTTCCGGATCGGGCCGCAGGATGCGGAATGGCAGCACCACGATGCGCGTCAGCGCACGGGCCAATGTGGCTGTGTCATTGCCGTCGACGCTCTGTGCCGCTCGCAGCTCGTCGGCCATCGCATCGGCTGATGCCGGTCGATCGGCGGGATGCTTCACGAGCGCGCGACGAATCACTCGGTCAACGGCGGCGACGGCGGGAGAGCCAGTGAGTGCGGGAGGCTGTTCGTGGAGCGTCGCGTGCAACGTGTCGATGAAGTTATTCCCACTGAACGCGGGGCGGCCGGCCAGCATCTCGAACAGAATAGCGCCCACCGCGAATAGATCCGTCCGGGCGTCGAGCCCCTCGGCGGTGAGCTGTTCGGGGGCCATGTATCCCGGCGACCCGACGAACATCCCGGTTTGGGTGAGGTTCGCATCCGAATCAAGCGAGCGCAGCAATCCAGGATCGGCGGGCCGTGCCAGGCCGAAGTCGAGCAGCTTCACTCCGTGGGGAGTGAGAAACACGTTCGAGGGTTTGAGGTCCCGGTGGACGATCCCTCGGGCGTGTAGCGCCGACAGCGCGGCGAGCACCGCGAGCGCAATCGACGTCGCCTCCGGTACCGACAACGGTCCTCGGCGCAGCCGCGTGCTCAGGGCCTCGCCCTCGAGAAGCTCCATCGCGATGAACAGCGTGCCGCTGTCTTCGCCGATCTCGTAGAGCTGGCAGACGTTGGGATGGTTCACGCTCGCCGCCGCGCGCGCTTCGCGCCAGAATCGCCGGCGTGCCGTGTCGTCGTCAGCGAACGACGACATCATTTTCACGGCGACGGTGCGCTCGAGTCGCTCGTCACGGGCTGCGTATACCACACCCATGCCGCCCTGTCCGAGCTTGTGGTCGATCGTATAGTGCCCGATCCGACTCGGAGCTTCGTAAGGAGAAGAGGCACCGCCCACCGACGAAGGGAGATCGGGATTCGGCGTCGCCGCTCCCGTGGCCCAGTCGTAGAGGGCCCGCAGCCATCCCCGCGGCGTGTTGTCGACTCGATATTCCGTCATTCGTTGACTACCGGCAGCGTGGGACGAGTAGCGGGCCACACGGTAGTCCCTTGAGACCGCAGGAAGCAAGGGCACTTTCAATCACGACCTCAGGAACGCCTGGCCATGCTATTGCGCGATGATCCCGGTGCGCGAAGCATTCCTAGACGTTCGCACCGGGAGAGACTCCATGACGACGGGCTACGTGACGAACATCGAGCGCGACACGCTCGACAACGAAGACTACCGCCGCGTTCTGTTTACGGGACGCAATACGCAGCTCGTATTGATGACCCTGCGACCGGGCGAGGAAATCGGACGTGAGGTACACACCGGCCACGACCAGTTCATTCGCGTCGAGGCCGGCAGAGGTGTTGCGTTGCTGGCCGGGAAGGAGCACGCCCTGAGCGATGGCGTGGCGGTCGTCATTCCCTCAGGCGTGGAGCACAACGTGATCAACACGTCCGCCGATTCGCCGCTGCGGCTCTACACGCTCTACAGCCCGCCCGAGCACCCGGACGGAACGGTTCATCGCACGAAGCGCGACGAACCGGCCGAGCATCCTCCGTCGTCCGGATAGGGGTCCTCGGAGAGCGGACATCCTTCGAGGGGAATCGGCCGTGGTAGTGGGTTAGCAGCGGGCGCGGGTCGTGATATCATACGGCCCTTCCCGTCACGTAACTCACGCCGAACGACGCCGTGCCGCACGAAACCGCACTCATCGCCACTCTCGCTGCCGGTATTGGGCTCGCGTTCATCCTCGGGCTCGCCGCAACGCGCCTGCGGTTACCCCCGCTCGTGGGCTATCTCGTTGCTGGCGTAATCGTCGGGCCGTTCACACCCGGGTTCGTTGCCGACGCCGGACTCGCGCAGCAGCTGGCGGAGATCGGCGTCATTCTCCTCATGTTCGGGGTGGGGATCCACTTTTCAGTGGCCGACCTCCTGGCGGTGAGACGCATCGCACTGCCAGGCGCGGTGGTGCAGATCACCGTCGCAACGGTACTCGGCGCGGCGGTCGCGCGCCTGTGGGGGTGGTCGTGGGGGTCGGGCATCGTGTTCGGGCTGTGTCTCTCGGTGGCAAGCACGGTGGTGCTACTGCGCGCCATGGAAGACCGCGCGATGCTCGATTCGGTCGACGGCCGCATCGCGGTGGGCTGGCTCATCGTCGAGGATCTGGCGACCGTGCTCGTGCTCGTGCTTCTCCCCGCGCTCGCGGTGCCGCTGGGCGGAACCCCCGATACGACCGACGCCGCCGCCGGGGCCTCGAACCCGAGCATTCTTCGCGCGCTCGGGATCACGCTTGCGAAGGTCGCCGCGTTCGTGCTGTTGATGTTCGTCGTTGGCCGGCGGGCGGTGCCATGGCTGCTCGAGCGCGTTGCACGCACCGGATCGCGCGAGCTGTTCACGCTCTCGGTGCTGGCGGTGGCGATCGGGATCGCCGTCGGCGCGGCGGCGCTGTTCGGCGTCTCGTTCGCGTTAGGCGCGTTCTTCGCCGGTATGGTCGTGAACGGATCCGACCTGAGCCACGAGGCGGCGGCCGACTCCCTTCCCCTGCAGGATGCCTTCTCCGTTCTCTTCTTCGTCGCGGTCGGAATGCTCTTCGATCCGGCGATCCTCATTCGCCAGCCGATCGAGGTGCTGTCGGTCGTGCTGATCGTCATGGTCGGCAAATCGCTTGGCGCGTTCGTCATCGTGCTGACCTTTCGCTACCCAGTGCGCACCGCGCTCACCATCTCGGCCAGCCTCGCGCAGATCGGCGAGTTCTCGTTCATCCTCGCCGCGCTGGCGGTGACGCTGAACCTGCTGCCGCCCGAGGGACAGAGTCTGATCGTCGCCGGCGCCCTGCTCTCGATCAGCCTCAACCCGCTCGCGTTCGTCGCCGCGGACCGCACCGCCCGATGGCTTGGCGGGCGCCCGCGACTTCTCTCCATGCTCGAGCGTCCCGCCGGCGAAATCGCCGAGCTGCCCAAGACCGTCGACGAAGCCGCGCTTCGCGGCCACGCCATCATCGTCGGCTACGGCCGCGTCGGAAGCGCGATCGGCGAGACGCTGACGCGCGTGGGCATGCCCTACGTCGTTATCGAGCAGAATCGGGAGACGGCCGAGTCGCTGCGGGAAAAGGGACTGCCCGTGCTTTACGGTGATGCGACCCGTCCAGGCGTCCTCCGCGAGGCACACGTCGAGCAGGCGCGGCTGCTCATCGTCGCGACGCCCGACCCGTTCCAGTCACGCGCGATGATCGACCTGGCGCGCGAGGCGAATCCAAAGATCGACACCGTGGCGCGAACGCACAGCGAGAACGAGCGGGACTATCTCGAGCGCCACGGTGTGGGGCTGGCACTCATCGGCGAGCGCGAGCTCGCACTGGGGATGGCGCACTACGCGCTTCTGCGGATGGGGTGCGAGGAGAAGAGGGCGGACGCCACCGTCGATGCCATCCGACGCCAGCCGCGGGAGCGGACCGCGGCAGCGAGCTAGCGCCGCTATCGATGTGAGAATGGCCGCCTTCGCAGGCGGCCATTCCGCGACACGTACTGCAGCCTCAGTACGCCGAGCGAACGTTGTCGCGATCGGTGTCCCGCGGGCGATCGCCCGTTATGCGATCCCACGCATCCCGCACCGCGTCCTTGATGTTCTCCCAGGTCGACTGGCCGCGGTGCTCGTAGCGGTCCCAGCCGCTTCGGAGATCAGACTCGACTTCGTCCCACTTCCGCCCCGAATACCGTCTCGCCGACTCGTATCCGTACCGGTAGCCGGGCTGGTACGCTTCGTATCCGCGGTCGGCGCCAACGTATGGACGCGCGCGGAAGTTGGAGCGCCAATACAGGTCTTCCGCAGTCCAGTCAGCTCCTGCGGGTGTGGCAGGGCCGGTGCCCGTTCCAAGGCCATCGTGAAGTGCCATGTGTCCTCCTCAGTAGATAGACCCAAGGGATTCGCATGGCGGGCAAACGTCGGGCCGCCCCGGCATTCACGAAGGATATTCCGCGTGTGCCGATGCCGGTTATCGCTCTCCGCCGATCGACAGAATTAGTGATCTGCGTCGCCGGAGCACCTCGACTTCAGTGGCTCGGCGCGAATCACGGGCATCCCGCAGCGACTCGGTGGTGGCTGGAGCCCCGTCGACACGCACAACGACATCGCCGGTGCGAATGGGCGCCCAGGACTCGTCAGCCTCGAGCACGAGCAGACCGCGCGCACTGCCTTCACCGAAGTAGGTCTCGAGCTCATCGCTGACGACCGTGACGCGCAGACCGCGCAGGCTTGCCGCCGGCTCATCGACGCGTTCGATGTCGTCGCCACCGCGACGACGGTCACGCTCCATCCGGCGCCGGCGCTGTACCTCGACCAGTTGCAGACGACGCTGAAGCTCCGCGATCTCGAGCTCTATCTGCGCCAGGGAGTCGCGGACGTCGCCGCTTTCATCGGAAACGATCTGATGCAGTTGCGCCTGCGTCTCACGCAGCGACGTGATAACGGTCAAGACTCCGGAGCCGTCGTCGCGTGCACGCACACGTGGCTCCGCGATGGGGATCCGAATCGTCACCGTGCGAGGGCGAGCTCCACCGAATACGCGCATGCTGACGGCATCACCGGGGCGCAGCGCTTCCAGCTCTCTTGCCAGCCGCCGGTAAACCAGATCCTCGGCGTCCCTGCTCCCGACGTCCTCGCGAGAGACGCGAAGGCTCATGCCGTTGACCTCGGCGATGCGCTCCCGTTCCTGAAGGCCGGCCCGGTCCGCCGGACTTCCGGACGTGACGGACGAGACGAGGGGGCCGAGCGTGTCGCGGCTGGTGCCCGACATCGATACCTCGATTCCGAGGAGAATCCGTGGGTCGGAATCGGCGCCGGCGGTTTGTGCGACTGCGGATGATGCGGCGACGATCAGCGCCGCGGGGAGGGCGCTGAGAAGGAACGCAGGGGCTCGCATGAATGCCTCGTTGGCGATAGCGGTCGCCAGAGGGCAAAGCACAGGCAAGGCCGGGTTTCCGCCCGCCGCGAGTCCATCGCCTATCTCCTTTCCTTGCTGAGCGTTGCGCCCTGCTCGCCACCACTCCCTGGGATGCCGGTGTCCGTACCGGGAGACGCGCGGATGTCTCCTCCGCGCACGCCGGTTACCGTGGAGGCTGGCTCGCCATCATGGCGACGACCGTATCGACCAGCGGCTTGAGCACGGCGGCGCTCGACCGAACGTGCCCCCCGGGGAGCCAGACGATCGACTTCGGTTCGTTCGCGCCCTCGAAGAGGCGCTCGACGAGCTCGCGCGGCATACGCTCGTCATCTCGGGCATTTACCATCATGAAGGGCCTGGGTGCGACGCGGTGCGCCCAATTCTCGGGGGCCATTCTCGGATTAATGATCAGAGCCGAGAGCGCGGCGGCCGCGTGCCGGAGACCGGGAATCGGAATCTCGCGGCGCATGCTGACCTCGAGCGGGCCGTAGGACCCCGCCGAGCCGTGCACGACCCACACGCGGCTGATACGCTCATCGAGCGCAGCCGCAATGGTGACGAAGGGGCCGCCGAGACTCACGCCGACGAGCTCGACCCAGCTGGGATCGACCTCCGGCTGCGCGAGCAGGTAGTCGAGCGCGAGCATGATCGCCGGCGGCGTGTCGAGGAATGCCTGCCGGATATTGGGAATGTCGCTGACGAACTCGAGTGCATCGGGGCGGGGCTCGCCAGCGTAGGGATAGGAGAGCGCGGCCACGATCATTTCTCCCGCATCGGGAATGAACTGGACCGCGCGGCGGGCGGTCCGGTGACCACCAAGTACGATGGCGAGCGGCCGTCGTGCGTCCGCACTGGAGTCGGAGACGCGCCGCTTCATGGTGAGCTCGACTTCGATGCCGCTCTCGGCGCGGAGCTTCACGTCGCGCAGCTCGTGGTTGCCCTCCCGAACGATCGGTCCCTCCGTCACCCCAGCGAGGCTGGAGCGGCGTTCGAGCATGCGCGGCTCGGGGTCGCGAGTGAGCCACAGACTGCCGGCAATGCAGGCCGCGAGCACGACGGCGGCGGTGATCCCCGTTAGGCGCAGGCGCCGGCGCGTTCGACGGGATGGGGAGGGCGGGACGACGGAAGCGGACATGCGTGTCTCTGGGTATCGAGGTGCGTCGAGGAGCTAGATCGGCGAGGCGTCATTCGGGACGGCGATGACGCGCTGCTCAGCGGAGGATCGGCGCGCGGCCTCGATGACGGCCAACGTCGCGATCGCATCGTGAGGATTTACGGGAGGCGGCGCGACGCCGCGCAGGGCATCGACCACACCTTCGTAAAATCGTCGATAGGCACCCCTTTCGGTAGGGACCGGTCGAGATTCGTCTCCCGCTCCGAGCGCTCCCCAGTGGCTCTCGGGGTCGTCCCCAAACCCGGGAGCGTCCGGAGACTGTCCCTCGCGCAGCTTGGCCTCCTGAGGGTCCAGTCCCCATTTCACGAACGCGGCGCGACTTCCCAGCAATCGAAACCGCGGCCCCGCCTGTGCCGCGACCGCGCTCATGAACAAATGCGACCGCACGCCGCTCGCGTGGGTGAGCGCGACGAACGAGTCATCGTCGGCCTGTACTCCAGGGCGGCGTACATCGAGCTCGGCGTAGACATGACGCGCGGAACCGAACAGCAGAAGCGCCTGATCGATGATGTGACTTCCAAGGTCGAACAGAAGGCCGCCGGCATCTTCCGCGTCTCCACTCTCGCGCCAGGTGCCTCTGGGAATGGGACGCCAGCGCTCGAAGCGCGACTCGAAGCGAACGGGTCGGCCCAGCGCATCCTCGGCCAGCAGACGTCGCACCGTCAGAAAATCGCCGTCCCATCGGCGGTTCTGAAAGACCGTGATGACGCGATCTCTGCGCGCTGCCTCGACGACAAGTGCGCGTGCCTCGCTCACGCTGGTGGCGAATGGCTTGTCGACCACGACGTGGAGGCCGTGCCCGAGCGCCTGCATCGCGAGCGTCGCGTGCGTGCGATTGGGCGACGCAACGACGATGACATCGAGCTTGTCGGCGCGCTCCCACAGCCGCGACGCAGACTCGACGATGGTGGCCCCGGGATGCGCGTGCGCGGCCGCGCGTTGGCGGTCAGCGTTTCCGGTGACGATGGCTTCCAGTCGAAGACCGGGGGTCGTGGCGATGAACGGTGCGTGGAAGGCCTGGCCGGCGAGGCCGTAGCCGATGAGGCCAACGTGAAAGGGAGGCTCTCGGGTTGGTATCACAGCAGTCCTGAGGTCAGTTAACGGTAGTGAGGCAAACTACCGCCGCGGTCCAGACCGTGCTTTACGAGCAGCGGTCAGCGCGTACTTTCCGCCACTCATCGAGGTCCGGAGCAGCAGGTCCCGTCGTGATAGAAGAATCCTCATCGGCACCGTCGCGCTCGAGTTCCCGGGTGTCAACAGCCGCGGCTGTTGTCGCAATGGGAGTTGGCGCCCTGGTCGTCGTTGGATGGAGCTTCGACATCATATGGCTCCGGCGCCTACCGCCCGATCCAATCGTCATGCTGCCCAACACGGCTGTTGGGTTCATGATGGCCGGATTGGCGCTCTGGCTCCTTCGACGCGAGGAGGCAGCGGTCAATGCGACTCGGATCGGTCGCGTGCTGGCGGCGGCTGTTTTCCTCCTGGGACTCATTTCATTCGTCGAGCGTGTCACTGGCCTCGATGTGGGAATCGATCGGCTGTTGTTCCCGGAGCGCGTTGCACTCTTTCCGTACCGGCCCGTCGGGCTCATGGCCACCAACTCCACGATCTGCTTTACGCTCGCGGGAGCATCGTTGCTGACGCTCGACCTCGAGACGAAGCGCGGGTGGCGACCATCGCAGCTCATGGCGACGGCGGGACTCGGGATCGCCACCCTGGCTCTGGTGGGGCATCTGTATGGCGCGAGTCCGCTCTACGCCATCGATCGTGCGGCGGGCATGGCGCTCATTACGACGCTCGCGTTCATGTCGCTTCTGGTCGGCCTCGTCCTCGCCCGGCCGGATCGTGGCCACGTCGCGCTCCTCACGGCGCCGGACCTTGGTGCGTTGCTGGCAAGGCGACTGCTGCCAGCGACGATCCTCGTTCCGCTGCTGCTCGGGTGGCTTTTCCTCGCGGGACGCGAAGCTCCCGTCGTCAGTCGCGAGGGCGGCGCCGCGCTCCTGACCATCACGACCATCGCGGTACTTCTCGCGATCGTGATGCGGAGTGTCGTCGTCGTGCGCGCTGTAGACCGAGAGCGGCAACGCGTCCTCGAGCGTGAGGCGACCGCGCGCGCGGACGCCGA
>DATFFP010000029.1:0-106978 GCA_035249985.1 Gemmatimonadaceae bacterium | reverse complement strand
TCCGCCACCTGCGCCGCCTCCGGCTGCTCCGCCGCCACCTCTCGTCGCGCCACCCGTGCCGCCACGGCCTGCGCCGCCGCCACGGGGCGTCGCAAATTCCTCCTCCTCCTCTAATTCATCGACCGACCCGGCGTCATCGTCCTCGTCCAGGTCGTCGTCGTCATCCTCGGCGCTGTCCCAGAGGTCGTCGCCGTCGTGTTTCGTCATCCCCCAGCCGCTCCCCTCCTCGTCATCATCGTCGTCGTACGAGCTGCCGCCACCACCGCCGTAGCCCGGCTCGTCCGAGTCATCATCGCGGTCGGAGAAGAAAAGCTCCTCGTTCGACTCATCACCGCGCCGCATGTCTGCCTCCTGAGGGTATGTGGTGCGCGACCTCGAAAGTCACGCGGACTGCTCTCGTTCAGTGTGCGGGCGCGCGCTGCACGACATGTGCCTCGTGCGGTGCGTGCCCCGCTCTGCGACGCTCTCATACAACAGTCCGGCGGATACGTCAAGGCAGGCTCCTCAAAACGGCAAAGATGACAGAATTCAGAATTCAGATTTCAGAATTCAGATGCACCAACGGGGAGCCAATTCCAGCTCCCCGTCACCCTCCTGAATTCTGAAATCTGAATTCTGAATTCTGTCATCTTTGCCGTTCACCACTCATCGAACCACCTTAACCTTCCGTTTCGTCGAGAAAGACGATCGACGCGCCCCGCCCCACGACGGACTTCAGCGCGGCGAAAATTCGCGGGTCGAGGAGACGGTTCACGTGCTGCTCCAGCAGCCTCAGCGTGTCCTCCTGGGTCAGCGGCTCGCGGTACGCGCGCTTCGAGGTCAGCGCGTCGAAGGCGTCCGCGGCCGCCAGGATCTTCCCGCCGATGGAGATCTGCTCGTCCTTGAGGCTGCGCGGGTAGCCGGTGCCGTCGTGGTGCTCGTGATGGTCGTGCACGAAGCGGAGGGCTTCTCCGATGTGCTTGAGTGGCGCCAGGATCTCCATGCCAATACGCACGTGGTCCTTGATGTGCGCGAACTCCTCGGGGGTGAGCTTGCCCGGCTTGTTCAGGATCTCCTCGCGAATGCCGATCTTGCCGACATCGTGGATGCGCCCCGCGAGCCGCACATTTTCCACCGCATCGGGGTCGAGACCGAGCTGATCGGCGATCGATGCACCCAACGCGGCGACACGCTGCGAATGGCCCCGCAGGTAGATGTCCTTCGCCTCCATCGCGTTGATCAGCGTCTCGACGATGTTCACCGTCAACCCGCGCAGCGCTCCTTTTTCGCGCTCGAGCTCGGCGGTGCGCAACGCCACCTCCTCGCGGATGAGCCGCTCCACTTTCCGCTGCTCGATGGCCAGCTCGCGCTTGTGCAGCGCGCGCTCGACGGCTTGCTGCAGATCGATGAGCTCGATCGGCTTCATCAGATAATCGTAGGCTCCGCGCGAGAGCGCTTCCGTTGCGGTCGGCGCGTCGTTGACGGCGGTCAGCATCATGATCGCCAGGTCCGGATCGATCTCGAGGGCTTTCGGCACCACCTCGACTCCGCTCATGCCTGGCATGCGCACATCGCAGAGCATGAGCACGAAGCGGTTGCGCTCGAGGTGCTCCAGTGCCGCCGGTCCGCTCTCGGCGGTGTGCACGTCGTAGCCGCGCGACTTCAGGAATTTGCCGAGTGCGAGACGAATGGTCTCCTCGTCGTCGACAACCAGCATGCGTTTGACCCACTCATCACCCGACATGCCGGATGGACGCTGGACTCGCGGAGTGGGTAGGGTCGAGGTCTCGCTCATGAATGCCTGCCGATGTTCGCCGCCATGGCCGCGCCATCAGCGGCGGTCGAGGCGGGAAGGGAAATGCGAAACGTGGAGCCGGTACCCAGGACACTCTGCGCTGAGAGGGTGCCGGCGTGTGACTGCATGATGCCGTAGCTGACGCTGAGGCCAAGCCCCGTCCCAGTGCCTTCCGGCTTGGTGGTAAAAAAGGGCTCGAAGATTCGCTTCTGTACTTCCGGGGTCATCCCGGTACCGGTGTCCCTGACCTCGACGACGACCCGGCTGCCTTCGTTACGCGTGGTGACCGCAAGCTGCCGGACGGGTGTGCTCGCCATCGCATGTTCGGCGTTCACAATGAGATTGAGGAGCACCTGCTGCAGCTGGCGGTCGTCACCGCGCACCGGGGCCAGCGCCGGATCGAGGCTGGTCTCGAGGGCCACCCCCGTGGATCGCATCCCGTACGCGCGCAGGCGAAGCGTCTGCTCGACGAGATCGTTCATGTCGACCATCACGCTTCTCGGGCCCGTCTTGCGCGCGAAGGCGAGCAGGTCCCGGATGACGGCGACCGCGCGATCGGCCTCGCGCTTCATGAGGGACACGGATTCCCGCTGTTCGCCCGAGAGGTCGTCCTCGAGCAGAAGCTGGGCGAACGCGCTGATGCCGGTGAGCGGATTGTTGACCTCGTGCGCTACACCCGCGACGAGCTCACCGAGCGCAGCGAGCTTCTCGGACTGCCTGAGCTGCTCGGCCATCCTCCGCTCCTCGGTGAGGTCACGCACGACGATGACATGCCCGACGCGACGGCGAGTGCCATCGCGAATGGGGCTCACAATGAGCCAGGCGGGGAAATCATTTCCATCCTTGCGGCGCAGCGGGCGCTCCCCGGCCCAGTGGCCGACCTCATCCATGGCGCGAGCGGCGGCGTTGCGATCCTGCATGCTCCACAGGTGCACTTGAAAGGTCCCAACGTGCAGGCCCACGAGCTCCTCGGGCGAATAGCCGAACTGCGCAGCGGCCGCCCCGTTGGCGTACCGGACGATGAGATCGCGTGATACGATGAAAACCGGCTGCTCCATGGCCTCGAGCGCCGTCGCGAGCACGCGCCGCCGCTCTTGCTGATGCCGCTCCTCCTCACGGAGCTGGAGTGTCTCGAGGGCGAGCGCCAGCGGATCGGCGAGACGGCACAGCGTCTCGCGAACGTGCATGGGAAGGCTGGTATCGCGCACGAGCAGCTCGCCCCGCGTGCGATCGCCGGACGAGAGCGGCACGCGAATGGTGCTCGCATCATCGGTCGCGGGCGGCGTCCCGCGCGTCGCGACCGTCCGTCGCGCGCCACCACTCGCGATGATGTCGATCGTCATGCCGCTGGTGGGGCATGCTCCCGCGACGACGCTCAATACCGCGTCGGCGCCCGCCGCGAGATCGCCGGCCGCCAGTGCAGCGCGAGCGACGGCCGCAGCGAACTGCGCGCGCTCGAGCTCGCGCCGCTCGGTCTCGAACGCGCGGGCGTTGACGATCGCCGTGCCAGCCTGACGGGCGATGAGCATAACGAGGTCGACATCGTCCCAGTCGTACGCTTCCGGGTCGTAGGACTGCGCTTGCAGCACACCGAGCGCCCGATCTCCGTGGAGAATCGGGGCACTGAGGACGACCGCGACCTCGCCGTGGCCCTCGGTCACGTGGACCTGACCGGACCACCCCGCACGTGAGCGCGCGGCCACGTTCGGCTGGCGTGTCAGGAACGCCTGCGTCGTGTTACCGCTCCCGGGCGGGAAGCGCGGCAGGGTGTCGGTCTCGATCGGATCGCCGTCGTTGATGCAGTACTCCGGCACGAAGACGTCGGTGTCCTCATCGAACGAGAGGAGGACGAAGCACGGCGAGTCGACAACGGATGCCACCGCGGAATAGATCTTGGCGTACACCTCGTCGAGCGACACCGCCTCGGAGATGGCGCGCTGAACCTGGGCGACGGCCTCGAAGCGCGCCGCACGGCGCTCGAGATCTTCGAACAGTTGCGCGTTGCGCACCGCAAGCGCCACGTGGGTGCCGAAGTCGGTCAGGAGCTGACGCTGCTGGGGCTCGAAGGTCCGTACGCGGCAGTAGCGGAGCGTCAGCACCCCGCGCGCGCGGCCCTCGATCATCAGGGGCAGAATAGCGCCAGCGTGGATCCCCTTCTCCAGGAGGACGTCAACCGCCCGCACAGCCCGTAGTGCCGCCATATCAGGGATGAAAACAGGCCGTCCCGAGCGCATCGCCTCTCCGAGAGGGGTCTCCCAGAAGGATTGCTGCACCGCGCCGGCGGCATCCTGGCCGGCTCCGTCCTGAAGGGCGACCTCGATGCGGTCCGACCCCGACTCCGTGAGGTAGATGCCTACTCCGTCCGCGTGCAGCGCCTCACGGGCAATGCGGACGATGTCGGCGAACATGGCATTGGCGGTGACGTGGCGCGCCAGCGCCTGTGCGTTGGACGCGAGAATGCTCGCGTGATGCATCGTGCGGGCGGCAGCACGAAACAGGCGCGCGTTCTCGATCGCGATCGCGGCATGGCCCGCCAGCACGAGCAGGAGCTCCTCGTCGCGGTCGTCGAAGCAGCGCGCGCGATTGCCGACGATGACGATCACCCCGATCGCGCGATCGGCGACGAGCAGTGGAATGGCGATGGCAGTGAAGCGGCCCGGCTGCACGCGCTGCGCGGTCCACGGCCATGGGGAGTCGGGAGCGCCGAGATCCGACACCCGGAGCGGCTTGCGCGCGCTCAGGCACGCGCCGGCGAAGGAGCCGTCCACCGGGACCTCGAGGCAGAGCGCTGGGTCTTCGATTCCGTAGGTCCCGCTCGCGCGAAGGGCGTCGTCCTCGATCACGAGGACCCGCGCGCCGACGCCCCCCACCAGCTCTGTCGCGGACTGCGCCACGAGCGCGACCACGCGCTCGAGCTCCAGCGACTGGTTGATGCGCTGAATGACCTCGGTGAGCGCGCGCGCATCGCGCGCGCTGCGTTCGGCGGCCGCACGGTGCTGGCGAGCGCGAACGGCCAGCGCAGCGTGGTCGGACAACCGTTGCAACAGGACGGCATCCGACGGAAGAAACTCGCCGCGCGCCGGATGCTCGGCCACCAGGCGACCGAGCGCGACCCCTTCCACGATCATGGGTGCCACGAGCGCGCATCGCGGGCCGATGATGACCTGCTGCTGCAGCAGCGCAAGCTCGCCTAACGTCGACCGGATCGGGGATTGCTCCCCGAGGGTCGTCGCGAGGCTGCCGATGGCGGCGACCGTCCGGAAGGTGGCGTCCTCGACGAGGGCCACCGAGCACCCTCCACAACGGAGCAGGGCGCAGGCCCGCTCGGCGAGGGCGCCGAGGGTGGTCTCGATGGGGATCGATGAGTGGGCGATCGACTGCGCGACGGTGGCGAGCAGATCGGACTCCTCGCCCTGCGCGGCAAGCACGGCATCGAAAGCGGCTGTCTCGTCGAGTGCGCGGGTGGCGCGGTCGAGCTCGAGGAGAATGGCGTCGTCGCCTAACGGCGCGACCGACCGGAGCACCGGACCGCCGGCGCGATCGGATAGCCGAAGCGGCCCATGGTAGGGAATTCGGTCGCGCATGGCCGCCCGCAGCGCCGACTCGGGAGCCGGGGCGCGCAGGGCGGGTAGCCGGTCCCAGAGCAGTGTGCCGAGGGCGTCATGCGTGGGGATGCCGGTCAGCTCGGCGAGCGCGCGCGTCCAGCGAACGATCTCCCATCGCGCATCGACGACAGCGAGCCCGAGACTCAGCGCATCGAGCTCGTCGGAGCCGATGACGGTTGAGGCGCCGGGGCGCGCGGGAGGGACCATGAAGGACGTCGGGCTCGGAGGGGCGGTCGGTGATGCGGCCGGTCGGGCGCTCCGACCACCGGAATGAGACGAGCCAGCAGAAATCGGTGTAACGACTTAAAGCCTGCTAAGATTCGTCTAATCAAGAGCTTGAGGCGGGTCGAGGTCGTCGAGGTGATCGGGGCGCTTCGCACCTCGACTGCCTCGACTGCCTCGATCACCTCACACCTCGACGCCCTCCGCTCACCCCCCGACGAATTCGACCGTCACAGCGTGTGGGATGACGCCGGCTTTGTGTCCCTCCTCGAGAAGCAGGCGGACGGCGGAGCGGCCGCGCTCGCCGTAGTCGAGGGTCCACTCGTTCACGTACATGCCGACGAATGTGTCTGCGCGGCGGGGGTCGAGGCCGCGGGCGTACTGCATCGCGTGGTCGAGAGCAGTGGCTCGATGCTCAAGCCCATACGCTATACTGGCGTGTAAATGGCTCGATATAGTCGCGATAAGCTCCGGCCCGAGGTCCTTCCTTATCACGTTGCCGCCGAGTGGCAGAGGAAGTCCGGTTTCCTGAAACCACCACTCTCCCATGTCGGCCAGCAGGTGGAGCCCGCGATCCTGGTAGGTCAGCTGTCCTTCATGAATGAGCAGGCCGGCGTCGACGTCGCCACGTTCGACGACGTCCTCGATCTCGTCGAAGGGCGTGGGTACGGATATGAAATCCGGCTGCCAAAGCTTGAGGGCCAGATAGGCCGTCGTCAGGGTGCCTGGAATGGCGATGCGACTGCCGGCCAACGACTCACGGGAGCGCGGTTCGCGAGCGACGAGCCGTGGGCCGTAGCCGTCGCCCATCGAGGAGCCGTGTGGGAGGAGCGCGTAGCGATCGGCGAGATACGCGTAGGCGTGGATGGAGACCGCCGTGACCTCGAGCTCTCCGCGCAGGGCGCGGCGGTTGAGCGTCTCGATGTCCTGCAGCTCGTGCTCGTAGGTGATGCCGTTGGTGTCGATCTTCCCCGCGGCGAGTGCGTAGAACATGAACGCGTCGTCGGAGTCTGGAGAATGAGCGACGCGGATGAGCCGGCGCTCGCTGCTCATCGGGGGACCTCTACGCGTGCGACGTCGAGGGCGGCATCGATGTCGGCGCGGTGCCGTGTGTACTCCTCGCGATTCCGCTGTCGCTCGCCGGACTCCGCCGCGATCAGGCGACGTTCGAACGCGATCGCAGCGGACTCGTTTCCCGCCAGACGCGCGGCGCGAATGGCCAGCACGAGCCCCAGCAGATGGTTGGGCTCGGCGCGAAGGATCGTGTCAGCCTGCGCGCGCGCAAAGTCGGCCAGGCCGGCGACCTCGGCGATGCGGCCCATGTCGTAGCGCGCATCGAGATCGAGCGGCTGCACCATTTGGTATGCGGGGATGGCCATCTGGGCGAAAAATTGGACGCTGTCGGTGCGTCCACGCTCGTGGAGCGCCATAATGCGGTCGAACAGACGGTCGGCGCGTTCCCGCGGAGTGAGCTGCGAGATGTCGGGGGCGCGCGCCATTGGTTGGTCGGGAGGCACCGCACCAAGCGGCGTTTGCGGGAGCGCGTTGGACGCGCTGAAGCGCTGTGCGGCGACGAGCGCGATGAGTGCCACGAGGGCGATCGAGGCAACGATCCAGGGAACGGCGTTCGTCGAGCGATCGGGTCCTCCCTGCGCGATCGCGGCACCGACCGGAGTGCCGCAGTGATGGCAGAAGTGGGCGCCGGGACTGAGCGCTGCCGCGCAGGTTCTACAGGTCGCCCCCTCGAGCGGCGCGCCGCAACTGGCGCAAAAGCGCCCTTCGGCGGTGGCGCCACAGGAGGGGCACGTGGTGGTGGTGGAAGCGGTCATGGGGGGAATGTAGTGAAGCGGGGGCGCTGGAAAAGCGCTGGGCAGGCGCGGGAGAAGCGCTGGGCAGGCGCTGGAGAAGCGCTGTGCTTGGACGAAGGACGCTCCACGCGTTAGGATTCCCGCAGCGCTATTCCGGCGCTGTTCCAGCGCTACACCCAGCGCCCTTACTCGATGACCGATCCCCAGCTCCGCCTTTTTCCGGGTGTTGGCTCCAAACGGATGGGCGAGTTACGACGTGGAGCCGCGTCGTGGGATGTGTTTCTCGAGTGTGAAGGCGACCGCGCGAATGGAGCAACACGCGGTCGCATTCATTTTGTGTCAGGCGGCCGCACCCGCACGAGTGCGTGGATCTTCCTGGAGTGGACGACGCGGGACGTGGAGGAGCGCTTCCACGACTTTGCCGCTGGCGAGCTCTGGGGATTAGTCGAGGGTATCGACGACTGAGGAAGAACGAGGAACGAGGAAGGGGCTCGTCAGCTCCGCGACACCGGAGCCGCGCCCAGCCGCTTCCTCGTTCCTCGGTCCCGTTCAGCCCGTATGCCTTCCGCCCGGATCGCTGATCTTCTCGATCGTGCGCTCCGCCTTCTTGTCGTCGCGCGCTTCACGCACGATGT
Source organism: Gemmatimonadaceae bacterium (assembly GCA_035249985.1). Classification (GTDB taxonomy): domain Bacteria; phylum Gemmatimonadota; class Gemmatimonadetes; order Gemmatimonadales; family Gemmatimonadaceae; genus JAICNG01. The sequence continues at coordinate 98,934 of DATFFP010000029.1, read as the reverse complement.
CAGCCTGGGCGACGATTCCAATGAGACCGCCGCGCTCGTCGACGACCGGAATGCGGCGGACCTGCTCCTTGCCCATCAGGTCCATCACCGAGTCGACGTCATCATCCTCGCGGGCGGTGCGGACGCTCGACGACATCGCCTCGCTCACGGGGCAGCTCGAGGAATCGTGTCCCTCGGCCACGTGCCGAATCGCGATATCGCGGTCGGTGACGATGCCGACGAGGCGATCCGATCCGTCGCGATCGACGACTGGGAGGACGCCGACATCCTCTTCCTTCATCAGCCGGGCCGCCTCGCGCACCGAGGTTTCCGGCGTGACGGACTTCGGCTTCCTGGTCATGATATCTTTGGCCTTCATGGTACTCGACTCCTAGCTCGGGACAGGCTTCGCAGTCGCAATCCGCTTGCCAGTGCACGAGGGAAGACGAGGACTCTTCCCGCTTGACTCCCCAGCTACTACCCTCCTCCGGCAGCCACCGTGTACGATACGCCCCGTGCCACGACAGACGCGCTCCACGCTGCCTGACGTTCGCGGCGCGACCGCCAACGACATTCTGGCGCTCGCGCAGCAGCATCACGTTCGATTCCTGCGGCTGCAGTTCACCGACATCCTCGGCATCAACAAGAACGTGGAGGTGCCGGCGTCGCAGTTCGAGAAGGCGCTGGCCGGCGACATCATGTTCGACGGGTCGTCGATCGAGGGGTTCGTGCGCATCGAGGAGTCAGACATGCTCCTCGCCCCTGACCTCTCGACGTTCCGTGTGTTCCCGTGGGGGGACGCCGAGAGCCGCGTGGCTCGCGTCATCTGCGACATCAATCTGCCGGATGGGACGGCTTTTCCAGGCGATCCCCGGGGGGCGCTGAAGCGGCAGATCGCACGCGCCGCGCAGATGGGCTTCGTCATGAATGCCGGGATGGAGGCGGAGTTTTTCCTCTTCAAACCTGGCACGGCGGGGGAAGCCGCGACCACCACCCATGACGTCGGCAGCTATTTCGATCTCGCTCCCGCCGACCTCGGCGAGGATGCGAGGCGCGCGATCGTCGACGTGCTCGAGCAGATGGGGTTCGAGGTCGAGGCGGCGCACCACGAGGTCGCGCACGGGCAGCACGAGATCGACTTCCGCTACGCGGACGCCATGACGACCGCCGACAACATCGCGACCTTCCGCTTCGTCGTGAAGCACGTCGCGCAGCGGTTCGGGCTGTTCGCTTCCTTCATGCCGAAGCCCATCTTCGGGCAGAACGGCAGCGGTATGCACACGCATCAGTCGCTCTTCCGTAGCGACGAGAACGCGTTCTGGGACGCGAAGGCCGAGTGGGAGCTGTCGCGCACAGCGCTGCACTACATCGGCGGGCTGTTGAAGCACGCGCGCGGGTTCTGCGCGATCACGAACCCCCTGGTGAACTCGTACAAGCGCCTGGTGCCCGGGTACGAAGCGCCCGTCAACGTTGCGTGGTCCATGCGAAATCGCTCGCCACTGATCCGGATTCCGGAGCGGAGAGGGCAGGGCACGCGCGTCGAGCTGCGTATGCCGGACCCTGCCGCGAATCCGTATCTCGCGCTGGCGGTCATGCTTGCCGCCGGCCTCGAGGGCATCGAGAGCCAAGCGGACTGGCGCGAGCCGGTGAACGTCAACATCTGGGAGATGTCGCATCGCGAGAAGCGCCGGCTTCGGATCGACGACCTTCCGCATGACCTCAACGAGGCGTGCGACGAGCTCGAGAAGGACAAGGCCATCCGCGATGCGTTAGGCGATCACATCACCGACCATTTTCTCGCCGCGAAGCGGGAGGAGTGGCGCGACTATATCACCCAGGTCTCTCAGTGGGAGCTGGAGAGTTACCTGGCGAAGTATTGAGGGAGGTCGAGGATGTCGAGGGTGTCCAGGTGGTCGAGGGAGGGGGCCGCGACGTGAGTGTAACGTCGAAAGTGCTGGCGGCGCTGCTGATCACGTTGGTCGTGGGGTTGCTGGTTGCGCGCCGAACACTCGATCGCGATGGCGGCTCGCATCCGACAGCGCAGCCAGGTCACGCGGGTCACGGCGGCCATTCGGGCGCGGCCCCGGTCGGCGTGGACTGGACGCGCGTGACCGATCGCGACCTCGATATCGCCGAGCTGTTCGTCATCGCGAGACGCCAAGGCGTCGCGCCGGCGCTCCGCCGGCTGGAGACGCTCGCCGCTGGCGACACCGCGTTTCACAACATGGGGCACGTCATCGCTCACGCCCTGGGGCGGTTTGCCGTCGCGCAGCGCGACGGGGATCCCGCGGTGTACGCCGGATGTCGCGAGGTCTTTCAAGCGGGATGCAATCATGGCGTCATGGAAGGGTATTTCGCGTCGCCGCGGGCTGCCGCCGAGGACGCGGTCGCCGCACGCACGCTCGACGCGCTATGCGCGGGCATCACGCGGCCAGGCGCCGCGAGGCTCGTGTCCCTCGAGTGTGCCCACGGGATGGGACACGGGCTCGTCATCCGCTATCAGGGGGACGCTCGTCAGGCACTGGAGGCGTGCGACCATCTGACGCAGCGCGACGCCCGTGACGAGTGCCACGATGGGGTCTTCATGGAAAACGCCGTTCGGGGCACGACATCGGCCGACATGCGGGTCGGTGATGCCGCGGTGCAGGCTGGTGCGGCGAGTCGCGAGCAGAAGCCGCTGGTGAACCGCGACGATCTCACCTATCCATGCGGCGATGTCGCACCGCCGTACCGCGCCTCGTGCTGGAAGTATCAACCGATCATCATCGTCGATGCCGTTCGGGGCGACGAGGGGCGTACCCTCGACACATGTGCACGTGCACCGCTCGGGTTCCAGGACGAGTGCTACTTCGGCATCGGGAAGCAGGGCTCGGGCTGGTGGGCGGATCAGCGTCGTGTCGCCGGGCTGTGTGAGCGCGTTCCCTCGCCCCACACGGCGTCGTGCATCGCGGGCGCGGTGGAATCGTATCTCGACGAGATGTGGACCGTCGACCGCGCAATCGCGTTCTGCGGCGTGGTCTCGGGCGCGGCAAAACCCGGCTGCTACGAGGCCATTGGAGCGCGCCTGGCCATCATGCGAACCGACTATCGTGCCATCGAAAGCGAATGTCGGCACGCGGAGACTGGGTTCGCCTCGGCGTGTGCCACAGGGGCTAGAGATCGACTGAGAGGATAGCCCGCACGCCGAGCGCAGCCATCGCGATGGCGACGACGACGCCTGCCGCCGCCAGCCATGCCGGGTGCCGGTATTCGCCGACGATGCGCACCCGGTACGCCGCGATCAACATCGCTCCGAGCGAAATCGGCAGGATCAATCCATTGATCGCTCCGACGAGCACGAGCACGGCCACCGGTCGTCCGATCAGGAGAAAAAGCGCCGCCGAGATCGCGATGAACGCAATGATCGCACGTCCTGGAGCGCGATCGATGTGTCGGCTGACCGAGCGAAGAAAGGACACCGAGGTGTACGCTGATCCGACGACGGACGTAATCGCTGCCGCCCACATCACGACGCCGAAGATCCGCTGGCCGATGGCGCCCGCGGCGTGCTGGAACGCGGAGGCGGGCGGGTTGGCGGGATCGAGAGTTGCACCGTGCGCGACGACGCCAAGCGTCGCGAGAAACAGCAGGATCCGCATCAGCGAGGCCACGCCGATGCCTAACGTCGCGGCGCGGGTGACGCGCCCGAGGGACTCGGTCCCGTGGATCCCGGCGTCGAGAAGGCGGTGGCCGCCGGCAAAGGTGATGTAGCCGCCGACGGTGCCCCCGACGATCGTCACGATCGAGAGCGCATCGATCTCCAGCGGCGCGACGGTGCGGATGAGCGCTTCGCCCAGCGGCGGTCGCGCGCTGATCACCACGTAGATGGTGAGGGCGATCATCACGAGTCCAAGGGCTTGCGCGAACCGGTCCATGATGCGCCCGGCCTCGCGCGCCACGAAGATTCCAATGGCGATCGCCGCGCTCACCGCGGCGCCCGTCTTCACATCGATGCCGGCGAGCGCATTGAGCCCCAGGCCCGTCCCGGCGATGTTGCCAATGTTGAACGCAAGCCCGCCTAACGCCACCAGCGCGGCCAGCCCATAGCCGAGCCCGGGGAGCACGTCGTTCGCCACATCCTGCGCTCGGCGCCTCGCCACGGCCAGCACGCGCCAGATGTTGAGCTGGGCGCCGAGGTCGAACAGGATGGAAATGAGAATCGCGAAACCGAAGCTCGCGCCAAGCTGCGCCGTGAACACCGCCGTCTGCGTGAGGAACCCAGGACCGATGGCGGACGTCGCCATCAGGAACGCGGCGCCGATGGTGGCGGTGGTGATCGCGCCGCGACGAGGATCGGTCATGGCGCTCTATACGACACGAAGGGCCTTCCGATTGGAAGGCCCTTCGTCAGTTACGGTTTGGTCTTTTGGTTCTTTGCGCCAGGTGGCCGTATCGCCGGCTTGCCTTGCGGCTTCTCGTCCGGCTTGCCGGTGGCTTTGTCTTCGGTCTTCTCCTCGGGCGTCGCTCCGGACTTCTCGTCCTTGGCCTCTGACTTCGCCTCGGACTTCGCCTCCTGCGGGGTCTCGGGCTTCGCCGCCGGCTCTTCGTGCTTCTGCACCGGCTTCGCTTCCGGCTTCGACACAGGCGGCTCGACCTGGCGAGGCGGCTCGACCGTCACCGCCGGCTTGTCGGCCTTTTGCTCGACTTTGTCCGCCTTCGGCTCGGACCTCTCGGCCTTTTGCTCCTGCTTTTGCTCCTGTCGAGTCTCCTGCACTTCCTGTTTTTGCTGCTGGCGGATCTCCTTCGCCTCCTGCTTGTCGTCCTGGCGGACCTGCTTGTCCTCCTGACGGACCTGTTTGTCCTCCTGACGCTCCTGCTTGGCCTCGATTTTCTCGGCCTGCTTGTCGGGTTGCGCCTGCTGCGGCTGGCCGTTGGCCGGCGTCTCGAGACGAGGTGTGCGCCGGGGATCATTGGGCTTTTCGTTCTCGATACCGCGACCCTTCACGTTCGGATCGTCCGTGTGGCCGTAGGCGTTCCCGTTGCCGCGCTTCTCCTTCTCCTTCACGTCCCTGGGCGCGGGCGTGTCGGTGCGTGGGCCAGGATGATCGATGACGACGGGTCCATGCTCCGGCCGCGTCGGCTCGCTTACCCGATCGATCGGTGCGCGAACGGGTGTGGTCTCGGGAAGCCGGCGGCGAATACGCTGCCCGTTGTTGGTGGCGATGATCGAATCCGGACGCGTTGGCGCGGTCCTCACGATCATCCCGCCCGAGGGCGCGGGGACGGGGCACCAGGCGCGATCGGCAACTTCCTCGGGAACCTCATACACCGTGCGGTTCGCGCAGTAAATGCGAACGGTGCGATAGGGATCGCTCGCGTACGTCGCCGCGAGCGCGTACGCATCCTCCGCCCACGACTCGTCGATCACCGACGGAAGGAAGGCGCGAGAGATGGCGCGCATCGTCACGTGCGGATTCGTGCCTCGATAAGCGGCGGGGCCGAGCACGCGGCGCATGTAGCTGGGGTGGAACGCTTCATCGGGTAGCCGAAGGGGCTCGTCGGAAGCGATCGCGTAGACCCAGCGCGCTGGCACCGCGGTGCCGGATGGCCGCCCGTAATACATCGTCGACTGGACCTTCCAGGACACGGGGACCCAATTCAACCCGGCGAGCATCCAGGTGCGCTGGTGCGCATAGGACGGCGCGAGCAGTGCGACGCCGCGGTCGGGTACGATCTCGAACAGCGCTACGTACGACGGGCGGTTCGTCTGCACGACCAGCTGGCCGCGAACCGGACGCGCGAGCGTGATCTCGAGCGGCTCAATGCGCGGTGGCGGTGGTGGCGGCGGTGCGGGACGGTGGACGACGTACACGGTGCCCGAGGAGCACGCGGCGAGCATGATGGACGCAACGAGCGTTGCGACGCGGCGAAGTGGAGTGCGCATGAGCGGGTCCTTGCCGGGAACGGCAGAGACGTCGGGAATCAGAATTCAGATGTCGGAATTCAGAGAGCGCGATGACCAGCCTGCGCCCCTTGGTTGACGCACGCGGGGTCAATGGGGAAACGGGCGTGGCGTTTGTTCGGGGCGGAACTTTTTACACACAGCCGGTGGCTCGGCGGCGAGGCCTGGCCTACATTGGGCGCCCCCTTCACTACTCACGAGCGAGGATCCCATGGCCAATCCGCCCAAGGGCTACCATACCGTCACGCCGGGCATCACCGTCAGCGACGGGGCGAAGGCGATCGAGTTCTACAAGGAAGCGTTCGGCGCGGAGGAGGTTGAGCGGATGGAAGGGCCTGACGGCTCCATCATGCACGCTGAGATCCGCATCGGGGACTCGACCATCATGCTCGGCAGCGAGAATCCCATGTGGGGGATGAAGTCGCCGCTGACGCTGGGTGGGGTTCATGGGTCGCTCCACATGTACGTCGACGACGCTGACGCCGCGTTCGCACGGGCGGTCGATGCCGGCTGCGAAGTCGCGCAGCCGCTCGAAGATGTGTTCTGGGGCGACCGCTACGGCAAAGTCACCGACCCGTTCGGCCACCAGTGGGGCATCGCAACGCGGGTAAAGGACTTGAGCAAGGAAGAGATGCGGAAAGCTGCCGAAGCGTGGATGCAAACGATGGCTCAATAGCGGTCGTACCTGTGGCGGTTGATCAACGACCTGTCGCGCAGGCTCCCCGAGCACTGTTGCCCGGGCGCAGCCAGCGCGACGGAAGTCGTTCGAGGGGAGCCAGTTAGCACTACACCACACGTGGCCCGCCGGTTGCGCTTGCCCCCGCGTGACCGGCCGTCTCCGGCCATGTCGTCCCTCCGCATTGACCATCCGCATCCCCACGCCACGGACATGTTCGAAATCGTTCGGCAGGACTTGGAGCGCTGTGTCCGGGTCAACCAAACGGGCGCCAGGAACTTCTCGGCGTATCTCCGCGAGCTGTTCAATCCAGGAACGCAGGCCATTCTGATCCACCGCTTCGGGGTGTGGTCGGACGGGATGAGGTTTGCGCCGCTGCGCTATCTGCTGCGGATCGTGCATTTCCTCGTGCAGCACGTGGTTGCCTGGCGCGTCGGGATCTACATCCCGATCAAGGCGGACATTGGCCCCGGCATCGCGATCCACACCTGGGGCGGGGGCGTCTTCCTTCCCTCGTGCAAAATCGGCCGGAATCTGACCATCGTTGGTGGCGGGGTGCTATTCGACTACGACACGCTCGAGATCGGCGAGGAAGTGACGGTCGGCGCGGGCACGAAGAGCACCGGGCGCATCCGGATTGGCAATCGCGTGACCACCGCTCCGAACTCCGTCGTCATCGAGGACGTGCCTGACGACAGTCTCGTCTTCGGCAATCCTGGCCGCGTCGTTCGCAAGCTGTCCGCGAAGCGCAAGCTGGCGAAAGTCGGCACGGGAGCGGTCGCCGAGTCCGCGAGTAGTCCGTCGCTCGCGGCCTTCTAGGCCACCTTCCCTAACGAGACGCGCGGCGCGCCGTGGATTTCGCGCTGAGCGCGGAGCAGATCGAGCTCCGCGACAACGTTCTCGACTTCGCCCGTCGCGGGCTCGGCGGCGAGCCGGAGGGGAGCTCTGCCGCATCGGTCGGCGGCTTTCGACGCGACCTCTGGGAGCGCTGCGGGGAGTTCGGCATCCTCGGCCTGCCGGTCCCGGGCGAGTACGGGGGCAGCGGTCACGACATGGTCACCACGACCGTGGCGATGGAAGCGCTCGGTGAAGGGTGTCACGATCATGGACTCCTCTTCTCGATGCACGCGCACATGTGGGCGGTCGTCACCCCGATCATCGCGTTCGGAACGCAGGAGCAACGTGAGCGCTATCTGCCGCGCCTCGTCGATGGCTCGTGGGTCGCGGCCCACGGCATCAGTGAGCCGGGATCTGGCTCCGATGCGTACTCGATGCGCGCGCGCGCGATCAAGGACGGCGACCATTACGTCCTGAATGGAACGAAGACCTTCGTGACGAACGCCCCAGTCGGCGACTTGTTCGTCGTCTTCGCGACGGTAAAGCCGGAGCGAGGCATGTGGGGCGTGACGGCATTTCTGATCGAGAAGGGAACGCCCGGGCTCTCGGTCTCCCGGCCCTTCAAGAAGCTCGGTCTCACCACCTCACCAATGGGCGAGGTGGTGCTCGACGATTGCCGTATCCCGGTTGCCAACCGCCTCGGAAAGGAGGGTCAGGGCGCGACGATCTTCAACCACTCCATGGGCTGGGAGCGCAGCTGCATCCTCGCGAGCCAGGTCGGACGGATGCAGCAGCAGCTGGACGCGTGTGTCCGCTATGCGAAAGAGCGCGAGCAGTTCGGGAAGCCGATCGGAAGCTTCCAACTCGTTGCCGCGAAGATCGCCGACATGAAGGTACGGCTCGAGACGTCGCGACTGCTTTTGTATCGCGCAGCCTGGCAGCTCTCGAGAGCCGCGGAGGGCGGCGCGATGGAAGCGGCGATGGCCAAGCTCTACATCAGCGAGTCGGCCGTAGCCTCGGCGCTCGACGCGGTGCAGCTGCACGGCGGCTACGGCTACATGCAGGATTTCCACGTCGAGCAGCAACTGCGCGACTCCATCGGCGGCACCCTGTACTCGGGGACGTCGGAGATTCAGCGAATGCTGATCGCGCGCCACCTTGGACTCAGCCCCGCCTGACGCCATGAACTATCTCCTCTGGCATGCGCCGGCGCAGAGTGCGCGCCTCTTCCCCAATCGGCTGGCGGTGCAGGATGCCACCACCACCTTCACGCACCGCGAGCTCCACGAGCTCAGCAATGGCGTGGCCGTGCTGCTCGCCTCGCGAGGCGGCCTAACGCGAGGCGAGCGCGTCGGTCTGTGGATGCCCAAGCAGGCGCGCTCCGTCGCCGTCATGCTGGGCGCCTCGAAGTGCGGGGGGATCTACGTGCCGGTGGATCCGCAGGCGCCCGTGGAGCGCGCCGCGTTCATCCTCGGGAATGCCGACATCAGCGTGCTCGTCACATCGCGACGCCTCCTGGCATCGCTGTCGCAGCACGTGGGGAGCTTCGCCTCGTTGCGCGCGATCGTCGTCGTCGATGAAACGGACGGGGAGCTGGCGCAAACGCCGGTGCCGACGTTTGGCTGGGGCGCGGTCGTTCCGACGGCGGAGCCGCCCATGGTATCGAACGCCGTCGACAGCGATCCGGCGTACATGCTCTACACGTCGGGCTCGACGGGAACACCGAAGGGCGTGGTGATCAGCCACCTCAACGCCCTCACCTTCATCGAGTGGACGATCGCGACGTTCCGCATTCAGCCGGAAGATCGACTATCGGGGCATGCTCCACTGCACTTCGATCTCTCCGTGTTCGACATCTACGCCGCGCTCGGAACCGGTGCCTGCGTCATGATGGTCCCCGATCGCATCGCACCCTTCCCGGCCGAGCTCGCGAAGTGGATCGAGGAGCAGAAGATCACGGTCTCGTACATGGTGCCGTCGGCGTTCATCCGCTTGCTGAAGCATGGCGAGCTCGAGCGGTTCAGCTATGCGTCGCTGCGCACGATTCTCTTCGCCGGCGAGGTGTTCCCGGTGAAGCATCTGAGAGAGGTGATGCCTCACTTCCCGAACGCAAGCTGGTTCAACCTCTACGGGCCGACGGAGACCAACGTCTGCACGTGGACGCCTGTGCCGAAGCCGCTCGTGCAGGACACCGAGCTCTCAATCGGGCGGTCGTGCGAGAACTTCGATTGCTTCGCGCTCACCGGCGACGGTCGGAAGGCGCGGCCGGGCGAGGAAGGGGAGCTCGTCGTTCGCGGTCCGGGCGTGATGCTCGGCTACTGGAAGCTTCCGGAACGCACGGCGAAGAATCTGACGCCGAATCCGCTCCACAAGGACTTCACCGATCTGATCTACAAAACCGGTGACCTCGTGCGCGTGCTGGACGACGGCGCCTCATTCCAGTACATCGCCCGGCTCGACCACATGGTGAAGACGCGCGGGTACCGCGTCGAGCTCGAGGAGATCGAGCACGTGCTGCACGCGAACACGCGCATCCGGAACGCCGCGGTGGTGGCGATTCCGGATGACGAAGTGGGCGCGCGCCTTCGCGCGGCGGTCGTCGTCGAGGGGAGCAATGGGCTCTCGCAACAGGAGCTCGCGAGCCATTGCGCGACGAAGCTGCCGAGCTACGCGATTCCGGAGCTGTTCGTGTTCATGCCCGAGCTGCCGACGACATCGACCGGAAAGGTGGATCGACGCAGTCTCGCCGAATCACTCGGCCAATACTCAGCGGTGGGCTAACGGGATTGCGCACTGCGCGAGAGGCGTTGCAGCTTCAGCGCGCGGATCTCTTCAACCTGTTCTCCCACCGAATCGTCCCAACATGCTACGGAATGACCTCACCAAGTTCATCCAGGAGAACCTTCTCCAGAAGGATCCGACGCCGATCGGCCCCGAAGATTCCCTCATCGATAGCGGGATCATCAATTCCATGGGTCTGATCCGGCTCGTCAGCTTCATCGAGACTCGGACCGGCGTCCGCATTCCGGACGCGATGATTACTCCGGACAATTTCGAGACGGTGATCGCGATCGAGCGGACCATCGACGAGGTTCGGCACCAGCGGGGAGTCTAACTGCGACTGCGAACTGCGAACTGCGAAGACTGCGCTTTATTCGCAGCTCGCAGCTCGCAGTTGCCCTTCCGGGGGTGGAGTCGTCACCCATGAGATCCTGCCGCCTCCTCGAAGTCCCCCCGCCTCGAGAGCCCGCCCATGTTAGAACGAGTTGCCCCGCCATGTCCCCACGACGTGGGGCCTGGCATACCAGTCTGTCTTCGCTGTCGGAAAGAGAACCGCGTAGCGACGCGTGACCGTCGCCGTCGCGCGCTTTTTGCCACTGCCGCCATCGCCCTTGGAGTCGCTACCATTGGCGCCGCTGGCGCGGCGGGGATGCTCGACAGCGAGCTGCGCGCAGCCGGTTTCGCCATCCCCGAAGCAACAGCCCCGCTGGCGCCCTCGGTGGGTGACCAGCCGAGCGTGCCAGAGAGAGCGCCGGACAGCATTCCAGTCGTGTCCGTCGCACCAGAAAGCACCGTGGTGAGCGTAGCGAGCGTGACCACCCCACCCGTACCAGAGCTCGCTCCCACCATTGGTGAAGGTCGGACGTCGCTCCGCGATGGAATCGTCGCGGAGCGAAGCGGCGAAGAGATTACCGTCCACTTCGACACGCCCCTGACGCGCACGCGCCGCCCCGAGAAGTTCGAGGGGGTGCTCCGGGCAACGCTCCCGCAAATTTTCGGAGCATCCCTCGATTCGGCGCTCGCCACCATGCCTGTCGGTACGCTGGTGCCGCCGCACGGACTGACAACCGATCTGCCGACGCAGGGCCTGTACGTGCCGGTGCCGGGGGGATCGACACTCCGAGTCTGGCCCGAGACACGTGCGGGAGAGGACGGCCCGCTGGTCGTACGCTACCGCGTGCTCGTCGTCTCCTGATCCTGCCGCACGCCGTTAGGCTGCGTGGTGCCTTGGCACGCGCAGCGTGCGCGTCTCGCCATCCGCGCCCTGCCGTATGACAAGCCGAGCGTTCTGACAGATCGCAAAGTCATTGAACACCGGCTGCAGCGCGACGAGCATGGCATCCGCGCTTGGTCCGTAGTGATAGAGTGCCGTCTCGGTTGGACCGTTCCACGCGCTGCGCAGCTCACCGTTCACGGAATCTACTGCTGAGGCGAGACGCTCCATGAGTGCGTCGATATCCGTCTCAGCGTAGATCTCCTCAGGCAGAGTCGTGCCGTCGAGATAGACTGCCAGTCCCTCCTGCACGCCGAAGGGTCGCTCGACGCCGACGCCGTCCTGCTCGAATAGCAGCTGGGAGCCCACCGGGGCACCGGCATCCTCGAGAATGCGCTGGACGACCTCGAGCGCACCGTCGAGATCGGCGAGCGCCAGCTCGACGTCGACATACCCGATCTCGGCGGCTGCCGTCAGCTGCGACCCACCACCGGTCACCACGCCGAGCTCGCGAATCGCGAGGGCGTCCTGAACCGGATCCTCGTAGCGAGCGCCGCGATCCATGGGCTCGATGTGCTCGGGGATGCGCGCTACGACGAGGTGTGGAAAGCGGTCGCGATCGACGCCAGCCTCCTCGCGCATGACACCCACGCGCAGTGGAGCGGGCGCGGCGCTGATCTCACCTCGCAACCATTCCGGATGGCGCTCGATGGCATCGAGAATGGGCTCGCCCTGAGCCTCGAAGTTCTCGCCCAGCATGGTGCGTAGCATCGGCTCGAACAGCTGGAGACCCAAGGCCTCGCGATGTTCGGAAAGGCGGTGCTCGTCGTCGGCATAGCGACGGAACAGCTCGTCCGCGTCCGCGAATCGAAGCGGCGCCTTGCCCGATGCGGCCACACGCTCGCCGTGGACCCGCAGGGTCGAGCGGGTATCGACCGCGCCATCGACGCGCTCGACGGCGAGCTCCGGCGGCATGGGGAGACCGTTGTCGATGGTGCCACGCGCGGTCACGAGCACGGGGCCGTTCGCGAGCCAGCTGTGCAGGACGAGGCAGCGGAGTGGCTCGCCCTCGGCAGGCACCTCGAACCACATCGCCCCAATGGCGCCGTGGGCTCCAAGGGCGAACCGCACGAAGGACTTCTTCGAGAGATCGGTGACGATCTGAGCGCCATCCTCGAAGTCACCGATCGTCTGAAAGCCGACGGCCGACAGCTCGCCCTCGACGCTGTCATAGAAGCTCGCGTCCCGCTCGGGAAAGTCGGATGCGCTCACCGGCTCATAGCGGGCGCGGTGGTGGATCATCGTCCGGATCTGGGCCACGATGGTCTGCGCGACCTGCTCGAACACCTCCGCAGGAAGCGCGTCGCCACTTCCGTCGCCGTCCTCGTATTCGTCTGCTCGCATCTGCCGCTCGTATAGATGAAAGGGCTGGAGGAGAGACTGGCCAGATGGCGGGGAGGCAACGGGACGTCGTTCGCAGTATTCTTCCCGCACGATGTTCCACGACCCACCCCGGTTTCCACGCGGGTTTCGCACGGCGAGCCGCAACGTCGGCCTCAAGCCGTCGGCCAAGGACCTCGCCGTGTTCGTGAGCGAGGTCGATGCCGCTGCCGCGGCCGTGTTCACCCGCAATCACTTTCCGGGTGCGCCCGTCATCGTCGGCCGCGAGATCATTCGCGGGGGCGTGCTCCGTGCGATCGTCGTGAACAGCAAGGTGAGCAACGTCGCGACGGGAGAACGCGGCCTCGTGAACGTGCACCGCATGGCGACGGCCGCGGCCAGGGCGTTAGGCATGTCACCGGACCGCGTGCTCGTCAGCTCGACTGGTGTCATCGGCGTCCCGTTGCCCATCGAGAAGATCGAGCGCGGGCTGGACGGGATTGCGGCCGAGCTGGTCGACGATCCCCGCGTGGGGGCCGAAGGCATCATGACCACCGACTCGCATCCCAAGGCGCTCTCGATCGGTGTGGGCGACGCCACCATCACGTGGGTTGCCAAAGGCTCCGGGATGATCGAGCCGAACATGGCGACGATGCTGTCCTACATCATGACCGACGCGGCGATCACGGCACCGGAGCTCGACCGCCTCCTCCGCGAGGTCGTCGACGTCTCCTTCAACATGCTGTCGGTCGACACCGACACGAGCACATCGGACACCTGCGTGATTCTCGCCAACGGAATGGCGGGCCCGATCGATCGCGACGAATTTCGCAAGGCGCTGATGACCGGCTCACTTCGCATGACGGAGATGCTCGCGCGCGACGGGGAAGGCGCGACGAAGCTGCTGCGTGCCACGGTGCGGGGTGCCGCGAACGCCGCCGAGGCGCGCCGGATCGCGAAGTCCATCGTGAACTCGCCGCTGGTGAAGACGATGGTCCACGGTGCGGACCCGAACGTCGGGCGCCTGCTCATGGCGATCGGAAAGTGCTTCGAGTGCACGATTCGCCCCGAAGCGACCGAGGCGTGGATCAACGGACAGAAGGTCGTCCATCAAGGCGAGCGAACATCTTTCGAGGACACAGACGTCCGGACTGCGCTTGGCACGGACACGACCGACATCCTGGTCTCGCTCGGTGTCGGCAGCGGCGAGGCGACGGCGTTCGGGTGCGATCTTTCTACAGGATATATCTCGGAGAATGCGGCCTACTACTCGAGTTGAAGGAAGGCAAAGACGTCAGATGTCAGAATACAGAATTCAGAATTCAGAGGTTTGCAATCTGAATTCTGAATTCTGTATTCTGACATCTGACGTCTTTGCCTTCCAGAATCCCTGACGATGCCCACAGTCAGAAGAGCCCATGTCCGCGATGCCGCCGCGATCTCAGAGCTGATCGGCCTCTACGTCGCCGACGGGACTCTCCTCCCGCGCCCGCCGGAGTTCATCGCCGAACGGATCATCGATTTTCTGGTGAGCGAGGAGGACGGTCGGGTCGTCGGATGCGTGCACCTCGATGAGTACTCACCGAGCCTCGTCGAGGTGCGGTCGCTGGCCGTCGATCCGGAGTACCAGCGGCGGGGAATCGGCATCGCGCTGGTCGAGGCGGCGGAAAAGCTGGCGCGCGTCCGTGAATACGCCACGGTGTTCGCCGTCAGCAGCAACGAGGAGTTCTTTCGTGCGCGCGGCTACGACATTCGGCACATCCCCGAGCTCGATCGCGAGCGCAGCGAGGTCAGTCGCTACAAGGGTGTGTACGCGAAGGATCTCGGCGTGCCGACGCCAGCGAGTCAGTCCTTGTAAGGATCGAACTCGTTGGCGCCGGCCATGACGACGACGAGCGGCCGCAGCGTGTGCAGGACCTCGACCGTGCCCTCCTGCGCCGCAAGCACTTCCGGCAGACGACGGTAGACGTGCGGGCTCTCATCGAGCCCGCCGCCGCGCAGGATCACTCCCTTCGCATCGATCCACTCCTTCATCATCTCCGGCGTGACGCGGCCCGGGGAGATGATGCGCGCCCTCGGTCCCCACCCCTTCTTCTTTCCCGCGGCCTGCGAGCGGGACATCACGCGACCTGCGCCGTGCACCGTGGAGAACAGCGCCTCTCGCTGCACGCCGGCAACATCGTCACCCACGCGCCCCTGCACGATGACGGCGTCGTCACCCATCGAGCCGCCGATGAATCCCTTCTGCCCGGGAAACGCCGGCGTTGCGCCCTTTCGCACGACCACGAACTCCTCGCCGTCGTGCGTCTCCTTCCAGGCGAAGTTGTGATGGTTGTGTACCAGCTCCATCTCGCGACCGCCGAGGATCGACACGACCTTGCGCGCCACCCACTCGCGGCCGGCGTAGGCGTACCGGCCGGCGAGATTCATCAGGTGCCAGTAGTCGTGGCCGAGCGGCTCGTTGATGTCGAGGAGCGCCTCACGCTCTGGAACGCGCTCACCCCACTTCTTCCCCTGGCCCAGCGCGAGGAAGCCGGACGCCACCGTGTGCCCAAACCCGCGGCTGCCGAAGTGCACGCCGACCCACAGCGTACCGGTCTCATCGGCGAAGACGTCGACGTAGTGATTGCCACTGCCGACGGTCCCGAGCTGTGAGCGCGCCTTGTCGACGAGCGCCTTCCGCTCGCGTGGAGGCGCGGCATCCCACGCCTCGTCGTGAAAGAGCTCGTGATCGACAGGCGCATCATCGGCGCGATTCTTCCGCCCGACGCCGAAGCTGACGGTGTTCGCGATCTCATCCGCGATCGATCCGAGCGCGCCACGCTGTGCCGCGTCGGTGTCACCGAGGTCGGCGAGCGTGAGGTTCGTGCGGATCGCGGCGTTGCCGCAGGCGATGTCGAAGCCGACACCGACCACCGACACCTTGTCGCGATAGGCGGCGACGCCACCAATGGGCATGACGTAGCCCACGTGGCCGTCCGCCATGAGCGCGACCCGCTCGGCGGTTTGAGCCACCTTCTGGAGCTGGATGATCGTGGTTTCGTCGTGCTGGCCGAAAATCTTCATGAAACGAACGAGGAACGAGGAACGAAGAAGCTGGTTTGAATTTCCTACTTCATGAACATTCCGCCTTTCTCGTCACCCGAATCGTTATACACGGCTGGGACGCGGATGCCGAGGAGACGGAAGTAAGTGCCGAGTTGACCTCGGTGGTGGATCATGTGGTTCAAAAACAGCGTGCGATAAATCAGATATCGGGGTTGTGTGAACATCGGGTGACCGTTGGCGATGAGCGACCATGGCTTCTGGAGGTGGGGATCGCTCGCCTTTCCCAACGCGGCGCGCAGCGCCAGCATGTTCGTGTCGAACATGCCGAGCAGCTCCCGCTGCGATCTGACGACCTCCTGCTGCGGCAAAGGCTCTCCTCCTGGAGCGACATCGAGTGATTCCGTCGTGAGCGCGAACTGTCCCCACGTCGGAATCACCGCGATGAAGGTCGCGAGCTCTCCCAGGGTCATCGATTTGCTGTGCGGCTTGAAGCCCAGCGTATCCATCGGAACGCGCTCGAGATGCTTCCGTGTAAACGAGGCTTCGAGATCGAGCTCCGGAAGCAGAAGGTCGCGCACTGGCATCGGTTCCTCTCCTGAAACGGTCGTTCCCGCACACCTCACGCGCTCGCTTTCGCGCGAGAGGTGTGCCGTCGGGCTGCCAGCGCGGTGGTGCGTGCGCTGGCGAGCCCCACGTACAGACCGCGACCGTTGAGCCCTTCCTCGTCGAAGACAGCGACGAGACCGGCCGCGGTGAACGCCGACAGGTACTGCTCGTGCGTGAACAGCCGCACTTCGTGGCGCTCGAAGAACCGCTCGACGCCATTCTCCGAGGCGACCATGTGATGCATGTCGAGCACGGAGACGTCGCCCTCACGGCGGCTCACACCGACGCGCGCGATCTTCACTCCCCCGCCCTCGGCCACATCGACGTGCAGGTGCCCGTCGATGAAGCGGTCGGGCGTGAGCCACGGCTCCACGATGACGAGACCGTCGGGCAGAACGTGCCGCGCCATCGTCGCGATCGCGCGCCGCAGCTCGCTCACCGTGCGCATGTAACCGATCGCGCTGAACAAGCACGTGACGGCGTCGAAGCGACGACCGAGATCGAAGTGCCGCATGTCGTACTGGAAGAGCGGCACGTCGGGCAGCCGGCGGCGTGCGATGGCGATCATCCACGGCGACAGCTCGACACCCTCCACGTCGTACCAGGTGCGCAGGTGTGAGAGATGGACTCCCGTCCCGCACGCCACGTCGAGCAGCGAGCGATGCTCACGGCGCGGCGTGCGCGCGCAACGATCGATCACCTCATGGATGAGGCGTGCTTCGTTCGCGTAGTCCTTCTTCGCGTAGATCACGTCGTAGAGCTCGGCCAATCGCGTATACATGGTCCTGTCCTCGTGCGTTGGCGGGGAGAGGAGGTGTTTGAGCCTTTACACCGCGAGCCTCTCCCCACCGGGGAAACAACTGCGAACTGCGAGCTGCGAACTGCGAGCTCAACACTCATCCCACGGCTTCCTGTCCGCCTTCGCCTCGGCTTCGAGGAAGCGCACCTGACGGCGCTCCTTCGCGCGCTGCTCGGCCGTGCATTCGTTCAGGCCGAGCACGTCCGACGTGCGAACGCGAATGCGGGATCCCGTGATGTCACGGAACTCTACCCATCGCGGGCGCCAGCGCCGATCGAGCGCGCGCTGAACGCGCGCCGCTTCCGGCAGGCGCACGTAGTACCACCCGTTCCCGCAGCGCACTATCCAGTAGTCGCGCGCAACCGGCTGTTCCTCGTCAGGCTCCTCCTCGTTTCCGAGATACTGCGCAATGCGGTTCATCGTCTCACTCCGACAGCGTGGCACGGCGGAAGGCAGAATCGCCCTCGGTGCTGGGAGTCGCGTTCGCCATCACGTCAGGCGCCACGCCCCCGCCGGCCACAAAGAAATCGCCCCACCTGCTGTGCTTGCGCAGGTGGGGCGATGCTGCCGACCCCTATCGGAGGTGTTGGATGCTCCGCTGTTAGGCCGAGCTCCTCCCGTCTCCGCATCCTGCGCCCATCGGTCGCGCCATCCAGGCGTCGCTGCGCTGAACGTCTTCCCTCATGGAGGGGATTCGCGCGAGCGCGCACGGCCGCGCCCCTGGCTGATGCTTGCCAGCCAGGCGGTACGTACCGAATCGGAAGGTCGGGTGCGCGGTCATGGTCGTGTCAGATACGGTGTGGTGTCGTGTCTTGTTTCGTTGGACCCCGGAAACGAGAATCGCGTCACGATGGTCGTGGTCCGAGCTCCACATGATGTGGGGCGAAGAACAGCGACGACATCGGGACGCGACTCCCAGGGCGGCTCAGTATAAGGGGCCCGGGGAGATTGTCAAGCCTTTTCTCGCGCCTAACACGTCACCACCCGGCATCTCCAGTCCGGAAGGCTCTATGCCCACGTCAACAATCTCATGGACTGGAGAACACCAATGTCTACCGGATGCTGCGAAGGCGTTCACAACGTTCGCGAGGCCGTTCCTGCCGCGGTGGGGGATGGCGTGCAGGATGACCGCAGCGCGCTCAACGCCCTCGCGAACACGACCATCCCGTCATCCGGCGGGGTGATGTATTTCCCGCCCGGATCGTACAAGATCGCAAGCGACATGACGTTCCCGCGTCACGTCACGCTGCGCTTTGCGAACGGGGCGAAGCTCCTGCTGCCCGATGCCGTCACGGTCACCATTCTCGGCGGGATCGATGGCGAGCTCACCCAGATCTTTGCCCTGACCGACGAGCAGACCGGTACCGGGCGCGTACGATTCTCGGTGCCAGGCTCGTATGGTGTGTCGCCGCTCGTAACGGAAGTGTACCCGCAATGGTGGGGTGCAAAAGCAGACTTTTCGACGGACGATGCGAAGCCATTGCAGCGCTGCTTCGACGCGGCCGCGGGGTTTCCGAGTGACTTCTGGGGTTTCGTCTCGAGCGCCACGAGCACGACGGTGACGAAGACGGGCGCCGGCTGGACCGCGAACCAGTTCGTCGCGCAGGCATCGGGGCAGGCCAACTCCCTCGTGAAGATCATCAAGGGAACCGGCGCCGGTCAGGAGCGTCGGATCGCGAGTAACACGAGCGACACGCTCACACTCGACACAGCCTGGGCAACGACACCGGATTCCACGTCGCAGTTCACGGTGCGGCTGGCCACGACGACGCCGCGATGGGCCGACGTTCCCGTGCATCTGCCGCCTGGCGTCTATATGACGAGCGCGCCCCTGCGGCTGACCGATGTCGTCGGCTTCCGGCTCAAGGGAAGCGGCCTCGAGAACACGACCATCATGGGGAACGGTGGGTACGGCAGTCCCTACGCATTCCTCGGCATCGGTGAGGTGCAGAGCGCGACGGCCAACACGCTGACGCGCGTGCGTCGCTCGGGTGAGGCCGCGTGGACCACCGATCAGTGGAAAGGAGACATCGGGCATCTCAAGCGGCTGTACGTCGTGAACCCGGCCGATGGCAGCGTACAGAGTCTGCGCATCATTGGAAACAGCGCCGACACGCTCACGCTTCAGTCGAATTTCGGAACGGTTCCCACCTCGAGCTTCAAGTTTCTGATCGCGGAGCGCACGGTCCTCGATCTGAACGGCACCGCCGATTGCGTGTTCGAGGACTTCGGCCTGTCGGTGAACCGTGGCGCCGCGTTCACGAGCTGCCTCTACTATCACCGCAACATCGAGGACACGGCACGACATTCCTCGTCGTGCGCCTTCAAGTACATCAAGGCGGGCGGGGACTACACCGACGCCGCCTTTCGCATCGGCAACGTCGACGAGTGGCCGAACGGTGTGTATCAGGAGGACGTCACGACCTGGACGAACTGCCGGGCGTTCGGGGGTTGGTATACCGTCAAGAACGACATGGTTCAGAAGAATCTTTTCTGGCAGCACGGCTTCTATTTCGGCACGGGATTCTTCGCCAACAATCTCATCCACACGCTGTTCTCCATCTCGTCGGTGGGCAATCAGTACGGCCTCACGAACGACGCGACGTCCGTCTCGGTGTATGGTGGCATCATCCAGTCGAATCGCGCCGACCTTCGCATCAACAATGGGACGCAGGGATTCTTCCGCGTCTCTGGCATTCGTAGCGAGGGATCGCAGATGCTGCTCGACGTAGCGAGCGGCCAAGGAGCGAATTTTCAGGCGAGCCTGAGCGACATCGAGGTGCAGCTGAACGACCTGCAATACAACAGCTACTTCCGGGTGGCGCCTTTCATCTATTGGCGGCTCGCCGGAGAGCTGTATCTGCGCAACATCCGCGTACTGAATCAGCCCAAGACCGGCATCCTCACCGCGAGTGCAGGCGCCTCCGAGAGCACGCTGGTGCGCTCGGGCGCAGGCTGGACCGCGAATCAGTACCAGGGATGGTGGGTGCGCATCACGGCGGGCGCCGGTGCGGGGCAGTTCCGGCGAATTCTCTCGAATACCGCCGATACGCTCACGATCTTCGGACTCGACCCGGAGATCATGGCGACGAATGGCGAGCCCTGGAGCGTGATCCCGGACGCAACCTCCGAGTTCTACATCTACCTGATGCCGGTCATCGTCAACGATGGTGTCACCGGCCGCGGCCTCGTGCGCGCGGAGGGCCTGTCGGTCATGGACACGCCGCTCGAGTACATCGGAGGCGAGCCGCTCCAGGTGGACGGGTACTACGAGCTCGATCGCAACGGTAATGTGCCGACGTACTATCCGGGGCGCTCGATGGTCGATGCTCCCGGCTCCGCCCACAGCGCGCTCTCGTTCGGACAGAGCGCCTACTCCAGCCAGCGCGGCAACCGGCGTCCGCCCGACGTCAAAGTCTTCCGTTGGGCCGAGCGGGTGTTGCGGGCGAATGCCGAGATGAAGGTCGGCGGTCGGGTCTCCGCCGACGGCGGCTTCGGTGCGCACGACAGCATCGGCCTCACCCATCGTCCAGTGATCGCGGGGCCGCAGAGCTCGGCAGTGCCCAAGCTGCTCAAGACGCTCTCCGACTACGGCCTCATCGTGGACGCAACGGACGAGACTGCCGCCAGCGACATCGATCGTCTCGTGAGTGATCTCGGGGGCAGCTCGGTGGTCGCGGCGCTGTACGATGCGCGTGATGTCTCGCGCACGCACGTGGACGGGTCCGGTGCGAGCGCGCGGGCGCGGGCGGTGAGCGACCGCCGCACCGCGACGACGACGGGCATGGCCGTGGGTGATGGCACGTACGACGACGGCGTGAACATCGGGAACTACACCGGACTGAACGGGACCGCGAAGTGCACGATCATGGCGTGGGTCAGCACGTTCAACACCGGAGAGATCTTCAAGCGCTTCGTCGAAGGCGATCCGGCGCTTCAGCAGGTGAGTTTCCACACGGCGTTCTTGAACGGAGAGCGACGGCTTCATCTGCGCCTCGGAGCTGGCGGCGGGACTGTCCGCACGATCACCGGCTCGACGCCGATCAAGCCTGGCTACTTCTACAAGGTCTGCGCGACATTCGACGGGACGCTGGCAGCATCGGACCGCGTCAAGCTCTACGTCTCAGCGTACGATTTCCGGACGAAGCGCTGGACGGAGCCCAACGCGCCGGAAACGCTCACGTTTGGCGGGACGGCGGCTGCGACACCGGCTGCATTGCTCAGCGTCGCATCGCTCAACGCTCTGATGATCGCGCACCAGTTCTTTGGCATCCTCGATGAGGTGCGTGTCTGGAAAGATCGAGCGCTCACCCTGGGAGAGCTTCGCGCGGAACGGCTCGGCGCGAACCCCCTGCCGGCCAACCTGCGGTTCACCTTCGACGGCAACGCCAACAACAGTGGGACGGATTCCGGATTCAATGGCGTGTATCCATCGCGCGTGGTGTTCTGCTCGGACGATTTGAGTCACGGTCCGCCGTTGAGCTCGCTCGGAGCCGGACCACTGTACGATCCAAGCGCGGCCGAGGGTCAACGCGTATGGGAGAGTGAGTCCGGCTCCCTGCGATGCCTCGGGGCATCATTCCTTCCACACTTCGACGAGTCGCAGGGGAAGACGCTCGTCTACGTCGGTACCTGTCCGCCGAGCGGCGGCGTGGTCGCGGCGTGGAAGAATGGAACCGACAACACTCGCGGCGGACGCATCGTCGCGGGCTCGGACTTCATCTACAGCGCGTGGGGGGGATCGCCCTCCGACAATAGCGGCGTCGCGGTAAACGCGTCTGTTCGCCGAGCGGTCGCGCTCACCATCGGGCGTGAGGCGGATGGGGTGGCGAAGGCCTCCATTGAAGTAATGGACAGCGCTCCGACGTTTGCTCCGGCCTACCTCACCCCGAGGATCGGCGACAATACGATGGGGATCTTCGGAACCGCGCTCGACTCAGCGGAGGGATTCGGGAAGTGTCGCGCAGTGCTCGTCCTGAATCGACTCCTCACCGACCGGGACCGTCAGCTCATTCGCGAGTGGGCCATCGCGAGCCACGGCGCAGTGGTCGTGTAGCGGCGCCAGCGTCAGAACCTAACGGGGCACTCTCCACTCGAGAGTGCCCTGTTCGGCTTTCGCGCTTCAGGAGAATATGCCGCCGATGATCTCCAGGATCGCCTCGAACACACTTCCGGCGGCGTCCGCAACACCTCCCACCGCACCGCTGCTCGCGACCGCGTCGGCGGCTCCCGACAGCGCGTATCCCGCCGCGCGTGCGCCGAGGAAGAGCACGTCGGGCATGAACATCAAAGCGTCGACGACGAGGAGACCGGGAGCATCGGCGGCTGTGGCCAGCCCGGTGCTGCCGCGACGCGTGACGCCTTTCTCGAGTTGCAGCTTCCATATCGCCGCCAGCTCGGCGTGATCGAACCAGACGCCGCGGCACGACTTGCAGACATCGAGCCGAATGTTCTGATAGGTCTGCGCCTCCAGTGGCTGCTCGCAGACTGGGCAGTCGATCGCGTTGCGCGAGCCGCAGCCTGGACACGCGTCGGCATTGCGATCGATGGGCGTGTGACAGGAGTGACAGAGCGCGCGCGCATCGGGCGGGTGAGGGGAGACGCGGCCCCAGAAGGCGTGCGACGGCTGGTGACGCAGGCGCTGGATCTCGCCAAGCTCGAACCACACGCCGCCGCAGCGACGGCAATGGTCGAGCTCCAGCTCGTCGGCGCGGCCGACTCGAGTCTTCTCGAGGTGCGATCCCAGACAGACGGGGCAGGGATACCGCGGCTCGACGTTAGCCATCGAGGATTCCCCTCGCGTGCGGTTTGTCCGCGAGGTGCTTCACGTCGTGAAAAACATAGACGACGACGCCGGAGTCGGTCACTTCGACATCGGCGAGCTGTCGAACCATGAGGGACTCGAGGAGCTCGTTGGCTTTTTCAGGGGTGATCGCGAATTCGGTCACGAGTTCCACGGCCGTGAGTCGGCCCTGTCGCTGCGCGGCGAGACGCAAAATCTCCGATTCGTAGGTCTGCTGGCGCAGCAGCTCTCGGCGCTCCGAGAGGCGAGCACCGCGTCTGAAGCGCTTGGTCAGCAATGCGATGCCCGCGAGCGCCGGCAGCGCAACGGTAATGAGCAGCGCGGCGATCGTCGCCGGCGCGCCTGGCTCCGCGCCGGAGCGCAGAAACCCCAGGAGCATGAACCCGGCGAGCGCGAGGAGTGCGAAGCCGACGACCGTTGTCACCGTCGAAGATCCTTCTGAGATGTCCTTCGAATACTACGTTCGCGCCGCGCGACGTGCTTCATGCGCCGCGATGGACGGTCCGCTTCGTCGTGGCACCGCCAATGCGGTATAGTCGCACTCGGACAAAATTGCCTCTCCCCTCGCCCTTGCCTCGAAAGGAGGCTCGTATGGCTATTGCCCGGTGGGTCACCTCCGCGCTCGCGCTGGTCGTGATGATTCCCGCGACCGGCCTCACGCAGCCGAACGTGAACTTCAAGGACTCGTGGTTCTGGGGTGTGAAGGGAGGGGTGATCTCGTTTTCCACGGCGACGGTGGATGGCCGCGTCGAGCCCGTCGTCGGTGGAGAGTGGCTGCTCACGCGCACGCAGGGCGGGCTGTACGTGTCGTACGATCAATCGATGTTCGACGCGACCTCCGCGTTCGAGGACACAACGGGGCAGTCGCGCACGGTGACCATACGGGACCTGCGGCGACTGACGGTAGCGGCGATGGCGTTTCCGCTGTTCTTCGACGCGGGGTTTGCGTCGATCCGGCCGTACGCCGGCGCGGGGTTCGCGCTCAACTTCATTCGATCCGCGGCGCTCACTGGAGCTCCGCCTACGGACACGATTCTCGAGAAGGATGTGAACAATCGCCTCGAGGAGGAGCGGGACCGGGCAGCGCCGGTGTTGATACTCGGGCTTCAGTTCCAGTTTGGTCGGCTGGCGATCTTCGGCCAGGGAACGGCGATGCCGGCGGAGGCGAAGTTCTTCCTGAATGGGCGCCCGACTGTCTTCGCGGAAGCAGGAATTCGCTTCAACGCAGGTAGCTCGAAGTCGCGAAGAGACTAGAGGGAGTCAAGGGTGTCAATGCGATCGAGGGTGTCGAGGTGAAAGCCGTCACCTCGACACCCTCGACATCCTTGACTACCTCAGCCTCATACCGGGAACAACATCTCCCGATACTTCGGCAGCGGCCACAGCTCGTCCGCCACCACTAGCTCGAGCTTGTCGCACGCTGCGCGAACTCCAGCCATCGCATCAGCGCCAGTCGACGTCAGCATTTTCGCGCACTTGTCGAGATCGCCGTGCATGGTCTCCGCCTTCTCGATCACCTCGGCCAGCTTTTCCCGCTCCGACCGCAGCTCCTCGATCAGCGCCCCGACCTCGTTCGCGGCATCGATCTGTGGAATCGACTTGATGCCCGCCGCCTTCGCCTGCGCCGCGCTCGTCGCGAGCTGACCCGCATACGTAAACGCCGCCGGCAGCACCATCGTATCGACCATCTGCTGCAGCGTGTACAGCTCGATGAGCATGTCCTTGATGTAGCGCTCCATGCGCACATGGTAGCGGGATTCGAGCTCTTCCTTCGTCAGCACGCCGAGGCTGGTCAATAGCGACCGCGACTGCTTTGTCACCAGCTGCGCCAATGCCTCCGGCGTCCGGCGATAGTTGGGCAGCCCTCGCTTCTCCGCTTCCGCCACCCACTCCTCGGCATAGTTGTTCCCCTCGAAGCGAACGGGCGTCGACTCCTTGAACGACTCCTTCACCACCTTCAGGACGGCGTCGTCCACCGACTTCGTCCTCTTCAGCTCGGCCTTGAGCGCCTCGGTAATCTCCGCGAGCCCATCGGCGACCGCGGCATTGAGCAGCGTTACCGGGAAGGCGATCGACTGCGACGAGCCCACGGCGCGGAACTCGAACTTGTTCCCCGTGAACGCGAACGGCGACGTGCGGTTGCGATCCGTGTTGTCCTTCTCGATGTCGGGCAGCTTCGCCACGCCCAGCTTGATGAGCTGCTGCTCGGCGCCGCGGCTTGCCTCCTTCCCGGCGATGATGCCCTCGATCAGCTTCGTCAGCATGTCGCCCATGAACACCGAGATGATCGCCGGCGGCGCTTCGTTGGCGCCGAGGCGATGCTCGTTGCCGGAGGTCGCGATGCCGGCGCGGAGCAGACCCGAGTGCTTGTGCACGCCCCGCAGCACCGCCGCCAGAAAGACGAGGAAGCGGACGTTCTGATGCGGCGTCTTGCCCGGCTTGAGGAGGTTGAGCCCGTCGAGCTCGTTGTCCGCCGTGATCGACATCGACCAGTTGCAGTGCTTGCCCGAGCCGTTGATGCCGGCGAACGGCTTCTCGTGCAGCAGCGCCTGGAGGCCGTGCCGCAGCGCGACGCGACGCATCGTCGCCATCACCATCTGGTTGTGGTCCACGCCCAGATCGGTCTCCTCGAAGTGGGGTGCCATCTCGAACTGCGACGGCGCGACCTCGTTATGCCGCGTCACGATCGGCACGCCAAGCTTGTAGAGCTCCTGCTCGATCTCGGCGATGCACGCCTGGATCCGCTCGGGGATGCCACCGAAGTAGTGGTCCTCCAGCTGCTGGCCACGCGGAGGCGGGGCGCCGACGAGCGTGCGGCCGGCCATCACGAGGTCGGGGCGCATCGCGAAGTAGCTCCGGTCGATCAGGAAGTATTCCTGCTCGGGGCCAAGCGTCGTGAACACGCGCTGCACGCCCTTGTCGCCCAACAGCTCGAGCAGCTCGATCGCGCGCTGCGACAGCATGTCCGAGCTGCGCAGCATCGGCGTCATCTCGTCGAGCGCCTCGCCGTTGTAACCGATGAACACCGAGGGGATGCACAGCGTGCGGACGCCACCCACCTCGTGGATGAACACGGGGCTGGCGGGGTTCCACGCCGTGTAACCGCGCGCTTCCCACGTCGCGCGCAGGCCACCGGACGGGAAGCTCGATGCATCCGGCTCGCTCTGGATCAGCTGCGACGCCGAGAAGGACTCCATCGGATGCTGGTTCTCGTCGAACGACAGGAAAGCATCGTGCTTCTCGGCGGTGAGCCCGGTCTGGGGTTGGAACCAGTGCGTGAAGTGGGTCACCCCCCTGGAAATCGCCCATTCCTTGATGACCTGCGCCACGACGGGCGCGATCTCGAGGTCGAGCTTTTTCCCGAGTCGCACGGAGGCGACCAGCTTCTGGTAGACGTGCGCGGGCAACTTGTCGCGCATCTGGCGCGCGCCGAAGGTATTGCAGCCGAAGTACGACGAAGTCGGCAGATGGGCTCCGTTGGTGTGCGCGGACCCGTTAGGCGTGGTGGATGGACGTGCGGTGCGCCCCGCGATCTCCTGAAGGATAGCGCGGCGTGGACTGGCGACGGACGGGGGCATGTTGGGAGGGCTCCGAGTGGGAACGAGATACGAACAAGACTGCGAACTGCGACCTGTGCAATTTCGGCAATCTAGGACGCCCGTTTTGCGAAATCCAGGCCATGTTTTTAGCGATTTGACCTCGAATTCGTGCTGAAAACGCACGAATCCGGACGCGGTGAGGCATTCAAGCGATGCGCAGGCGCCACACCATTGCCCCACCGTTTATGAGAACACGCAAATGAAATAGCGGCAGTCCTTTAGAGCGTGACTAGGGCCCACGGCGGCGCGTCTGAAAACTGTGGTCGCCGTCACCCCCGGAGCGGCGCCGCCAGGCGCGTCCGGGTTGCCTATCCGCTGATTCCAAAAGGACTTCCAGACAATGAACCGCCTGTTTGCCTCCGCCCTTCTCGCCCTCGGGCTCGTCGCTATCCTCGAGAACGCCAACGCCGCCCAACAGCACGTCGCCGCGATGGGGAAGCGCTTCTCGACCTCCGAGGTCAGAATCGCGTCCAAGGAAATGGTGATCTTCATCAATCAGGACAAGGTGGTGCATCAGGTCTTCTCGACCACGGAGGGACTCCGCTTCAACCTGAAGCGTCTCCCGCCGGGCGCCGCCAGCGGCGTTCGCTTCACGAAGCGCGGTGTCGCCGAAGTGCGGTGCGCTATCCATCGCGACATGCACATGAAGGTCGTCGTCGAGTAACGCGCGAATGGCCAATGTCGACGCCCCGTTCTCCACGCGGGCGGCCGACCGTCTTCGGGACCTGACGCTCGTCGGCAAACTCTCGCTCACCATGGCCGCGCTCCTGCTGACGCTTGCGGGAGTGATCGCGGTGACCATGGTGAGCACCCGGTCGAGCATAGCGCGACACACCGGCGAGCTCGTCGACGCGCGCCGCGTGAAGGAGATGGCCATCCTGTCGCTCGCGCTCCTGCGCTCGCAGGACGACATGTCGAAGTCCATGCTGCTCGACCCCGATCGCATGGACTCGCTCGGCGTCGCCAAGGTCGAAGCGTATGACGAGTCGACCGCACTGCTCAAGCGGATGGACTCGCTCTCGACCTCGGCAGACCTCCGGCGTCTGACGCTGAAGCTTCGTGAGCTGGACGAAGAGCATCTTCGCGGGCTCGACACCCGCATCCTCGAGCTCACCGCGGCGGGCGAGGCGAAGGCGGCCACCCAGCTGTACTTCGGCCAATACGAGCCGGTACGTGCGGAATACGAACGACTCGTCGAGGAGCTCGGCGTCGTAGCGGAGGCGCACGCCGAGAGCGCTGCTCGTCGCGTCGCCTCGGCGAACCGTCGCGCGCTCGTCTCCATCTCGATCGCGCTCGTGGCCGGTATCGCCCTCGTCTCCTTCGGTCTCTACGGCGTGGCGCGCAAGGTCGGCACCAAGCTGCGCGAGGCCGTCGATCTCGTCGACACGGTGGCGCGAGGCGATCTCACGCGCGCGGTGCACGTCGACGCCCTCGACGAGACCGGTCGCATGGCGACGTCAGTGAACGCCATGGTTCGCGATCTTCGTCGGATGATCGGCGAGATCAAAACGACCAGCACACGGCTCGTATCGAGCAGCAGCGAGATCTCGACGGCAGCCGATGAATGCTCCAGCGCCGTCGTCACCCTCGGCGAGGCGATCGACCAGATCAGCTCGGGCGCGCAGGACCAGGCGACCGTCACCAACGAGACGGTCGCGGTGGTCAAGAAGATGTCGTCGTCGATCGAGGACGTCGTGCACCAGGCCGCCGAGATGGCGAAAGCGGGGAATCACACGGTGGACATCGCGCGTCGCGGCGGCGACACCGTGCGGGCGGCCATTCAGGGGATGGATTCGACGCGTCACACCGTGCTCGATGCCGCCGCTCGCGTGAAGGAGCTCGCGGAGAACTCGGCTCGCATCGGCGACATCAACAAGACCGTGTCGGCCATCGCCGACCAGTGTAATCTGCTCGCCCTCAACGCATCGATCGAAGCAGCGCGGGCCGGCGATCATGGGGCGGCGTTTCGCATCGTTGCCGACGAGATCCGCGACCTCGCCAACGAGTCCATGGCGTCGTCGGAGCGCATCGGGCAGCTGCTGGCCGCGGTGCAGACGGGCATGGCAGACGTCATGGAAGCGATGCGGCTCGGTACGACGACGGCGGACGAAGGGGCGCACCAGGCCAAGACGGCCGAGGAGAGCCTCGAGGAAATCATGCGAACACTCGAGGGGACGAATGGCCAGCTTCAGCGGATCGCCGAGCGTGCTCATCGCGTGACCGATGACGTGGTGAAGGTCGCATCATTGGTCGAGTCGGTGGCGGCGGTGGCTCAGCAGAGCGCTGCATCGGCCGAGGAGATGTCGGCCCAGAGCGTACAGGTGGCCGAGGCGATTGCGCGGATCGCCAAGATCTCCTCGAATGGGCAGGATGCGTTGATGTCGGAGGAAGAGACGCTCCCGATCATGGCCAGGAAGCTCGACCGTCTCATCGCCGGCTTCGAGGTTTAGAAGCCGAGGCGCTAGAGGCGCTGGAGGCGCTGGCGCTTCCTCTTCCAATCGCGGCATTCTCGTCTCACTTTCGACGCTCGTCCCTCGGAGACCCCAATGAGACTTCGCTCGTTCTTCCTGATCGCCACGGCTGTCCTTGCGTCCCTCGCGGAGGCCCAGCGTCTCGAGTATCCCGCGTCCAAGAAGGGCGACGTCGTCGAGGATTACCACGGCACGTCCATTCCCGATCCGTACCGGTGGATGGAGAATCTCGGCAGCACCGAGACGGTCGCGTGGATTCGCGCGCAGAACGCCGTCACCAACGGCTACCTCGAGAAGCTCCCGTACCGCGAGACGCTGCGCAAACGCATCACCGAGCTCTGGGACTATCCCAAGGTGTCGCTGCCGTATCGCGAAGGCGGGCGCGTCTTCTATAGAAAGAACAGCGGACTGCAGAAGCAGTCGGTTTTGTACATGCGGCGCTCGTTGAGCGGTGCACCACGGGTGGTGCTCGATCCGAACAAGCTGTGGCCCGACGGCTCGACCGCGCTGTTCGGATATACGGCGTCGCCCGATGGGAAGCAGCTCGTCTACGCCGTCTCCGAGGGCGGCGCGGATTGGCAGACGCTGCGCGTGCGCGACCTAACGACGCTACGGGATCTGCGAGACAGTGTGCGGTGGGTGCGGTTCTCGGGCGTCGAGTGGACGAATGACGGAAAGGGCTTTTTCTACTCGCGCTATCCGGAGCCTCCGAAAGGCAAGAAGCTCGAGGCCGCACTCACGGGCCACGCGCTCTACTACCACCGCGTCGGAACCCCGCAGTCGCAGGATCAACTGATCTATCGGCAAAAGGACCTGCCGACCTGGCTATCCATTGGCGATGTCTCCGAGGACGGCCGCTACCTGGTGATCGCGGTCTATCGCGGAGCGGATCCACGGAACCGGCTGTACGTGAAGACGCTGGGCGACCCGATGGAGCCGAACATCGGTGCGCCGGTGAAGCCGCTGATCGTGGATGACGACGCGGAGTACACGTACATCGGCAACGTCGGTACGACGTTCTACGTCCGGACCGACAAGGATGCGCCTAACCGGAAAATGATCGCTCTGGATGTGCGCGACCCGGGCGCGGCCAAGTGGCAGACCATCATTCCCGAGTCGAAGAACGCGATCGAGAACGTGGCGTTGGCGGGCGGGCAGCTCGCCGTGCAGTACCTGGTGGATGTGAAGAGCGAGGTGAAGCTGTTCGATCCCAAGGGCAACCCGGCGGGAACGATCTCGCTGCCGGGAGTCGGCTCGGTGTTCGGCCTCTCCGGGCGGTACGACACGCCGGAGCTCTTCTACTCGTACACGTCGCCGCTCTACCCGACGACGGTCTTCCGCTACGACCATCGAACGAAGCAGAGCACGCCGTTCGAGGCGGCCAGCTCGAAGTTCGATGTCGAAGGGTATGAGACGAAGCAGCTGTGGGCGACGTCGAAGGACGGGACGCGCATTCCCTATTTCGTGACGGCGCGGAAGGGGCTCACGCTCGATCGCTCGAATCCAACGCTGCTCTACGGCTACGGCGGCTTCTCCATTAGCGAGACGCCGTATTATCGGTCCGACGTGCCCGCCTGGCTCGAGCTTGGCGGCGTCTACGTCACCGCCAACATGCGCGGCGGTGGAGAATACGGAGAAGCGTGGCACAAGGCGGGGATGCTCGACAAGAAGCAGAACGTTTTCGACGACTTCATTGCCGTTGCCGAAGCGCTCGTCCGCGAGGGCTACACCTCACCGGAGCATCTCGCCATCCTTGGCGGCTCCAATGGCGGGCTGCTCGTCGGTGCGGCGATGACGCAGCGGCCGGACCTGTTCGCGGCGGCGCTGCCAGCCGTGGGCGTGCTCGACATGCTGCGCTACGACAAGTTCACTGGAGGCGCGCTCTGGGTGAGCGAGTATGGGGCGCCCTCGGACACGGCAGCGTTCAAGTACCTGCGGGCGTACTCACCGCTGCATAACGTGCGCGCGGGCACCTGCTATCCAGCGACGATGGTGACGACGTCGGACCACGACGACCGCGTGGTACCCAGCCATTCGTACAAGTACACGGCGGCGCTGCAGGAAGCGCAGGGATGCGACAAGCCCATTTTGCTTCGTGTCGAGACGATGACGTCGCACGGCTATCGTCCGACCGACAAGCGTATCGCGGAGCTGGCGGATCAGTGGGCGTTCGCGATCGCTAACACCGGAATGAGGGTGGATCTGACGCCTTAGAACGATTTGCGGATTGCGGATTGCTGATTGCGTATTTGCTCCATGTGAGTGAGGGCTCCGATAACGAAATCGGAGCCCTCACCTCACGTCGAGCCAGTACGCAATCAGCAATCAGTAATCAGCAATCAGCAATCCGCAATCGCCCTTAGGCGTCGCCTCGCAGGGCTCCGGAGACGCGCGCGGCGAGGGCGTCGAGCGAGATGGGCTTATGGAGGAATCTGGCAACCTCACCCTCTTTGAGCTGCATGGTGTCGGCCGAGTAGCCAGACATGAGTAGCAGGCGGACACCGGGATGCTCAATGGAGAGCCTCACCGCGAGCTCGCGACCGCTCATGCCCTGCAACACAATGTCGGTGAGGACGAGATCGGTCGGCGTGCTGGCGCTGGCGATCAACGCGAGCGCTGAATCGGCGTCCGCGGCTTCGATCACGCGATAGTCGAGCTTCTCGAGCAGGCGCCGAATCGACGACCGTACCTTCGCATCGTCATCGACGAGGAGGACCGTTGGCCGGGTGGACTCCTGCGATCTGATCGGCGTTTTCGCGCGACCAGATTTGGGTGTCTTTCGTGCGCGTGTTGGTGTTGGCTTCGATCGCGCCACGGCGTGCCTCCACGGGTGGTGACAGTGCTTGATGTGCCTTGGTTTAGACGTGTGCGGTCGAATGGCCGTCACGCGCGGTGCTCCCTTTATGAGAATGACCTCATTTCTCGCGGGGACGCCGCAGGTATTATCTTTCGGGCGTGGTGGGGTGTAGCTGAGCTGGCAAAGCGCCGGACTGTTAATCCGGAGATCGGTGGTTCGAATCCACCCGCCCCAGTGTGATCCATAAAGGCGTGGCCGCCTTCATTCTCACCACCCTCGCGCTGCGTCGGTGAACGCATTCTCGCTCGAGGGGAAGATCGCGCTGGTCACGGGGGCGAGTCGCGGGCTCGGGCGCGCCATCGCCGAGGGTCTCGCCGGGGCGGGCGCCGACGTGGTGTGCTCGAGCAGCCGTCCCGGCGGCGCGCGCCAGACGACTGCGGCGATTCGCGCGCTCGGACGGAAGGCGTGGGAGCTGGACGCCGACGTCTCGGACCGTGCCGCGCTCCTCGCCATGGCCGATGCCGCGGAGCGCGACGCAGGCGCCATCCACATTCTCGTCAACAATGCCGGCACGATTCGGCGCGCGCCCGCGGTCGACTACTCCTTCGACGACTGGGATCACGTGCTCCGCACCAACCTCGACTCGGTCTTCGTGCTCTCGCAGCGGCTGGGGCGAAGCATGATCGAGCGAGGTGCCGGGAAGATCGTCAACATCGCATCGCTGCTCTCGTTCACCGGCGGCGTCCTCGTTCCCGCCTATACGGCGAGCAAACATGCCGTCGCCGGGCTGACGAAGGCGCTCGCCAACGAGTGGGCGCCGCACGGTATTCAGGTGAATGCCGTCGCGCCGGGCTATTTCATCACCGACAACACGCGGGAGTTACGCGATACGCCAGCCAGGGAGCGGGACATTACGAGCCGCATTCCCGCTGGGCGCTGGGGGAACCCTAACGATGTCGCGGGAGCGGTCGTGTTCCTCGCTTCATCGGCGAGCGACTACGTCAACGGTCACATCCTTACCGTAGACGGCGGATGGTCCGTACGCTGAACTGGCGGGGTGCATCCGAGTTGTCGAGCGCGCCCCGCAAACGCCGAGAATTCCTCTCTCGCGTATGCTCGTTCCCGCGTCCAATGGCGCAGATGAGTGAAGTGCCGCCGACTTGGTGTTGTTGCAGCAATTGCGGCCATTGGACGCGGGGGCAGGCTAAACGGTGGAAGACGATCTCCGTCCGATTGCGGTTTTCTGCGGTTCATTAACCGGCCCTCGATGACTCCGGGCTGATCGCGGCCGGAACAGAACCCGAATGCCCATAAGCGCAAACCGCCCCGCACGGAGGCTCCGTGCGGGGCGGTTCAGCCAAAGCCCCTACTTGTGCCGGAAGGTGATTCGGCCGCGGGTAAGGTCATAGGGCGACACTTCGACCTTCACGCGGTCGCCGGTGAGCACCCGGATGCGAAAGCGCCGCATCTTGCCCGCGATCGTCGCCAGTACCGAGTGGCCGTTGTCCAGGGCCACACGAAACATGGCGCTCGGAAGCACGTCCGAAATCACTCCATCCATCTCCACCATATCATGCTTCGCCACGTTTCCTCCAAATGTACGGGACAGGTGACGCCGAGGACACGCGCGAAACGCAAACAGGGACCCGCACGAGTCGTGGCAGGCCCCTGTATCCATCAGGAGGTGTCCGCGCAGACATGCGCGTTACGTCGCTGAATCAATCTAGCTGCCAACCGCCCGAAGCGCTACCGCGACCGCGTTTTACGCGTGACTGCGGTCACCTTTGCCTCGTCATCCGTTTGCTTCCCTCATAGCCGCGAACGGAGGACCCGTCTTGCCACGCCGCGCTCTGATCGCGCTCGCCTGCCTCACGATGTTCGCCTGTCAGCAGCATGCGACGGGCTACGTCATTGCCGCCGCGGGCCCGTGGAAGCAAGGCTACGGACAGATGAACCGGTTAGGCATCGAGCTGGCCGTCGATGAGATCAACGCCAACGGCGGCATCGACGGTCACAAGCTCGAGGTCATCTATCGCGATGACGAGGGCGACGGGGAAACCGCGGCCAAGATCGCGCAGGAGTTCGTCGCCAACATCAACATCTCGGCCGTCGTCGGACACGTGAACTCGGGCGCGATGGTCGCTGCCGCGAGGATCTACGACGGACATCTGGCCGCGCTGGCGACCACCGCCACATCGCCCGATCTCACCGGCGTGTCGCCCTGGGTCTTCCGCGTCATCTCGTCCGACTCGGCGAACGGCATCGATCTCGCCCGCTTCGCCGCGAGGCTCGGCGCGCAGCGCGCGGCGATCCTCTACGAGAACAACGCGTACGGGCGTGGGCTCACCGACGCGTTTCGCCGCAGCTTCCCGGGCGAGATCATCAGCATCGACCCGATCACCGATGCCGGCGATCAGAACTTCGAGCCTTTCGTCTCGTTCTACAAGCTGAAGTCGCCGGAGATCGTGTTCGTCGCCGGGACGGAAGCCTCGGGCATGGCGCTGTTGCGCGAGGCGAAGCGGCAGTCGCTCAATGCGCGCTTCCTCGGCGGCGATGGATGGACCGGAGTCGTCGCTGACACGGCCGCCGCAGAAGGCGCATACGTCGGCGCGCCGTTCACGGATGCCGACACGAGACCAGAAGTCCGGCGCTTCGTGCAGGCCTTCCTGGCCAAAAACCAGCGGTTGCCGGACGGAAACTCCGCGCTCGCCTACGACGCGACGATGGTGATCGCCCGCGCACTGGCGAAACAAGGCGCGAGCCGCCCTCGCGTTCGCGAGTTTCTCGCCGGGCTGGGTTCGCGCACCGCGATCACCGGCGTTACCGGTCCGATCGCCTTCCACAAGAACGGCGATCCCATTGGCAAGAGCTTCGTGATGACGCGCGTGCGGCATGGCGCGCTCGTACCGGAGTCGCAGAAATGAGGTGGCGGGATCCGTTTCAGACGATCCGTGGGCTTCTGCTCGCGGGCTTCGTCCTCCTGTCGGTCATGATCGTCATCGCTGGCGTGATCGGCGGATGGTCGATGTTCGCGACCTCGGGCGTAATTCGAAACACCCTCGATGCCGTCCAGGAAGAGACGCGACTCTCGTCGCAGTTCGCGTCGAGCATTGCCCAGGAAGTCGCCGCCGCGCGACGATACCTCGACGGCCGTGACTCGACCGCGGGGCAGGCGTTCACACGACTGGGATGGGAAGCGCATCGGATTCAGCGCGCGATGAACGACCTGCCTTCGCAGACGATGGAGGAGATCGCGCTCGTCGCCGCGATCGATGCAACGCTCTCCCGCATCGAGGTCCGCTACGCGCGCGCGCACCGGCTGGCCGATCTCGGCCGGCACGAGGTCGCGCTCAGAGAGGCCGAGGCGACGGCGCCGCTGGTCTCGCGGCTCCTCGGCGACGTCGAACGACTCGGTCAGATGAAAGCGCGTAAAGTCGCGGACGCGGCCCATCGCCTGGAGCGCGCGACCGTGAAGCGCGCCGTCTCGCTCGGGTTCGTCATTCTCACCGCCCTCGGGCTGGCGCTGATCGTCGTCGTCAGCACCGTGCGCCGGGTCACGCGCCCGCTCGACCGCCTGCTGACGCACGCCCGTCAGCTCAACGAAGGCGACTTCACCGCGCGCACCACGGGCGACATGCCCGGAGAATATCGCATCCTCGCCAGCGTGATGAACCAGACCACGGAGTCGCTGTCACGCATCGTGTCGGTTGTCGCGCAGACGGCGAAAGACGTCGCCGCTTCCGCTCGGGACCTCTCCTCGGTCACGGAGCAGATCTCCGGCTCTGCTGGTGAGACCGCGACCGCGATGAACGAGGTGTCGGCGGGCGCGGAAAAGCAGGTGAAGCAGCTGCGCTGGATCGACAGCTCGCTTCAGTCGATGCGCGATGCGGCACACAGCGTTCTCGGAGGCGCCGAGGCGGTGAACGTGCTGGCGGAGGGCATCGCGCGATCCGCGGGTGAGAAGCGCGTCGAAGTCGTTCGCACGCTCGGGATTCTTACCGACGTCCGCGACACCGTTCAGACCGCCTCCGCCGAAGTGAAGGCGCTGAACGCGACCGCGGCCGACATCAATCGGTTCGTGGAAGCGGTGAGCCGCATTGCCGAGCAAACCAATCTGCTCGCGCTCAACGCCGCCATCGAAGCCGCTCGCGCGGGCAAAGCCGGCAAGGGCTTCGCGGTCGTCGCTGACGAGGTGCGCAAGCTCGCCGAGCAGACGCAAGCCGCGGCCAACGACATCGTGCAGATGACCACGGTCGTGTCGCAGCGCGTCGCGAGCACGACCGAGGCGATGAAGGTCGGTGTGGCGCGCGTGGCCGAGATCGAGCTCGTGTCGCGTGACATCGACGAGGCGCTGACCGCCATCGCGGATGCGGCCGAGCGAACGCGCGTGGCCGCGCATGACGTCGCCATCGCCGCACAGGGAAATGCCGATGCCGTTCAGGGAGCCGCGACGAGCGTGATGTCCATCGCCAAGACGGCGGAGAACCATGCGAGCTCGGCGCAGCAGGTGAGTGCATCGACCCAGGAGCAGAGCGCGGCCTGTGAGCAGATGAGCTCGGCGTCATCGCATCTGCTGCAGACGTCGACGCAGCTCAAGGGTCTGGTCGACAACCTCAAGACGGCCGCGGTGTGATCGTCGACTGTCACGTGCACCTCAGCGCGTTCACGCCCGGACACGGGTACATGTCGCGAACGCTGCTGGACAGCCTGCCATTTCGCTTCATGCGCTGGAAGTTCGGCCTCGTCGGCGAGGACGTGAACACCGAGCGCACCCTCGAGGAGCTGCTCGCGCGGACGGTGGCCGAGGCGAATCCGGTGAACGCGGCGGTCGTGCTCGCCTTCGATGCCGTGCATGACGCCGCGGGCAAGCGCGACGCGGCGCGCACGCACTTCGAGGTGGGGAACGACTACGTTCGCGACGTCACGCGCAAATATCCGGGCCTCCTGTACGGCGCGTCGATCCATCCGTATCGGCGCGACGCGGTGCAAGAGCTCGAGCGCGTGGCGCGTGACGGCGCGGTGCTCATCAAGTGGCTGCCGATCACGCAGGACATCGATCCGTCGGACGCGCGGTGCGTTCCATTCTATGAGGCGCTGGCGGACCTGAAGATTCCGCTGCTGAGCCACACCGGCTGGGAGCGCACGCTGCCGACGGCGAATGCGCACGTGGCGGATCCTGCGCTTCTGACGCCAGCTCTGGAGCGAGGCGTTACGGTGATCATGGCGCACTGCGGAACGAAGTCGTTCTATGGCGAGAGCTGTCACGTCGACTCGTTCATGCGGATGGCGCGCGAGTGGGAGCACTGCTACGGCGACACCTCGGCGTTGAACCTCCCCACGCGGTCGTATGGCTGGCGCCGCCTGCTCGAGGACGACGTGGTGCGCGACAAGCTCGTGCACGGCAGCGATTGGCCTATTCTGCCGCTGCCGCCGCTCCGGCGAGTCGGCCTCACCGGGGCGCTCGCACTCCTGCGCGAGAAGAACTGGATGAAGCGCGACGCCCTGGTGAAGCAGCGGCTCGGGCTCGAAGGGGAGTACTGGACGCGGGCAGGGAGGCTGCTGCGGAGGAAGTGACCACGGCGAACTGCGAACTGCGAACTGCGTACTGCGTACTGCGTACTAGAACCCTCGGGAAGCCACGATTGGCCTTCGTAGCCTCCCGAGGGTTTTAGTACGCGGTACGCAGTACGCAGTACGCAGTTGTCACTTCATCCGCACCGAGCCGTCCTCGCCTATCGTCCAGGCGGGATTGAACGCGACCTCCCACAAGTGTCCGTCGGGATCGGCGAAGTAGCCTGAATATCCGCCCCACTGGGTGTCCTCGGCGGACTTGAGAATCGCGGCGCCGGCCGCGGCTGCCTCGGCGAGGACCGATTCGACATCTTCACGAGAGCGGACGTTGTGCGCGAGCGCCAGGCCGCCAAACGTCGATTCATCGTCCTCGATCTGCGCATCGGCGGCGAGGTCGCGACGGCTCCAGAGGGCGATGATCGGACCGCCCGTCTCGTAGAACACGACATCATCGCTGGCGAAGCCTGGCTTCCAGCCCAGGCCAGCTTCGTAGAACCGGCGAGCGCGACGAAGGTCGGCGACGCCGAGCGTCACCAGGCTCATGCGTTGTTCCATAGGCGCCTCGGACTGATCGTTCTGCTCCGGCCGCCAGGCTGGCGAACCGGAATGCGGGAGGGATAAGCTAGCGTCTTCTCGCTCCGTCGCCCAATGCGCCTCTTCCCCATCGCTCTTCCCACCGTGCGCAGCGGTCTTCTCCGACTGACGGCGACGTTCGCGCTCGCCGGCCTGGTCGGATGCGCCGCTGGTGTATCCCCTGCGCCATCTCCAACACCCTCTACCCGCATAGAGGCGTTCGTCGACAGCCTCCAGGCGCGCACTTTCGCCTACTTCTGGGAAACGACGAATGCCCGCAACGGGCTCGCTCCCGATCGGTGGCCCAACCCCCCGTTCGCGAGCATCGCGGCGGTGGGGTTCGCTCTGACCGCGTATCCAGTAGGAGTCGAGCGCCGGTGGGTGACGCGTGCCGAAGCCGCCGAGCGAACGCTGACTACGCTGCGGTTCATGTGGGGCCTGCCACAAGGGACCGATGCCACAGGTCTCGCGGGAGATCGCGGATTCTTCTACCACTTCCTCGACATGGAGACCGGGCTCCGCTATCGCAACACCGAGCTCTCGACCATCGATACAGGCCTGCTGCTCGCCGGGGTACTGGTCGTCCAGCAATACTTCGACGGCACCGACGCGCGAGAGATCGCCATTCGCGCCTACGCCGATTCGCTCTATCGTCGCGTGGAGTGGCCGTATTTCCTGCGCGATCAGCGACCACTGATCACGATGGCCTGGCGTCCCGAGCGCGGGTTCGGTCCTGCGGCGTATCGTGGCTACGACGAGGCGATGATCCTCTATGTGCTCGCGTTAGGCTCGCCCACCCATCCCATCGAGCCGGAGGCGTGGCGCGCCTTCACCAGCACGTATGAATGGGCGGACTTCCAGGGCTTTACGCACGTCAACTTCCCTCCACTGTTCGGCCACCAGTACTCGCACATCTTCATCGATTTCCGCGGCATCTTCGACGCGTACATGCGCGATCGCGGCATCGATTACTTCGAGAACTCGGCTCGCGCGACGCGCTCGCAGCGTCAGTACGCCATCGCCAACCCGGGCCGATGGACCGATTACAGCGGCGACATCTGGGGACTGACCGCCTCCGATGGTCCGGCGGACACGACGATCGTGATCGATGGGGTCTCGCGGCGCTTTCACAGGTACTGGGCGCGCGGCGCTGCCGCGCCTTACATCAACGATGACGGGACCATCGCCCCCACGGCGGCGGGGGGATCGATTCCCTTTGCTCCCGACATCACGACCCGCGCCCTGGTCGCGATGCGAGAGCGATACGGCGACGACCTTTACACGCGGTACGGATTTCTCGACGCTTTCAACCCGACGCTGAAGGATGCGACGCTGCGACTGGTTCGCGGCCGCATTGTTGCCGGCAAAGGCTGGTTCGATGACAACTATATCGGGATCGATCAGGGCCCCATCGTGGCGATGATCGAGAATCATCGCTCCGGACTCCTGTGGGAGCTCATGAAGAAGAACCCGTACATCGTTCGTGGACTCTGCCGCGCGGGCTTCACCGGCGGCTGGATCGAAGGGAGATGCAACTGATGACGGCACGACTCTCGATCGCGTGCGCCGCCCTGATTCTCTCCGCGGCATCGGCGGCTGCCCAAGCCACCACGTCACGGGCGGCGCGCTTCGTGGACTCCCTCATCGCGCGCATGACGCTCGAGGAGAAGCTCGGGCAGCTCACGCAGCTTCCGGGACGCTGGGGAGACACCGGCCCGGTCGTTCCGGAGGGTGGTGAGGACGAGATACGCCGCGGCCAGGTCGGTTCGTTCCTCGGGGTGTTCGGCGCGGCCTACACGCGCCGAATGCAGGAGGTCGCACTCCAATCGCGACACAAGATCCCGCTCCTGTTCGCGCACGATGTCATCCACGGATTCCGTACGATCTTTCCCGTCTCGATCGCCGAGGCGGCATCGTGGGATCCGCAGGCGGTCGAGCATGCCGCGCGCATCGCGGCGATCGAAGCAACGGCGGCGGGTCTGCACTGGACCTTTGCGCCGATGGTCGACATCGCGCGCGACGCACGCTGGGGCCGCATTGTCGAGGGCGCCGGCGAGGATCCGTACCTCGGCTCGATCATGGCCGCCGCGCGCGTGCGGGGCTTCCAGGGCACCGACCTGAGCGCGCCGAACACGATGCTGGCGACCGCGAAGCACTTCGTCGGTTACGGCGCGGCGGAAGGCGGCCGGGATTACAACATCGCCGACATCCCTGACGTCACCCTGCGCGACATCTATCTGCCACCCTTTCACGCCGCGATCGAAGCGGGCGCGCGGTCGGTGATGGCGTCGTTCAACGAAGTCGCGGGCATGCCGGTGCATGCGAGCGAGCAGCTCATCGATGGCCTGTTGCGCGCGGAGTGGGGATGGAATGGCGTGCTGGTGAGTGACTACACGGGAGTGCTGGAGCTCATCCCGCATGGGGTGGCGGCCGATTCGGCGTCCGCGGGTGCGCTCGCGCTCCGTGCGGGGGTCGACGTCGACATGGTGAGCCGCATCTACCTGAACAAGCTGGCGCCCCTGGTGCGATCGGGACGAGTCGCCACGCGCGATGTGGACGCCGCGGTCCGACGCGTCCTGCGCGCCAAATACGACCTTGGACTCTTCGCCGATCCGTTTCGGTATAGTGACACGACGCGTGAGCGCCAGACGCTGCTGGCCGCCGAGCATCGGGCGGCGGCACGCGCGCTGGCGCAAAAGGCGATCGTGCTCCTCCGGAACGAAGGACGCGCGCTTCCTCTGTCGAAATCGTTAGGTACGATCGCGGTCATCGGGTCGCTCGCCACCGACGCGCGGTCGTCGATCGGCAACTGGTCGGCGGCGGGACGTGCCGAAGAGGGTGTCACGGTGCTGGAGGGGATTCGCCGCGCCGTGCCGTCGGCACGCGTGGTCCACGCCCGCGGCGCGGATTCGGCGACCGCCGATACGAGCGGATTCGCGGAAGCGGTGCGCGTGGCGCGGGAAGCCGACGTCGCCGTGCTCGTGGTCGGCGAGCATCAGGAGCAGAGCGCGGAAGCGAACAATCGCGCGTTCATCGGGCTGCCCGGTGCGCAGGAAGGTCTTGTACGGGCGGTGCGTGGAGCGGGCAAACCCGTCATCGTCGTGCTGATGGGCGGACGCCCGCTCGCGATCTCGTCGTTTGCCGACAGCGTGCCCGCGATCATGCACGCCTGGTATCTCGGCACGGAGATGGGGAACGCGGTGGCGGACGTGCTGTTCGGCGACGCGAATCCTTCCGGGAAGCTGCCGGTGACGATTCCGCGGACGGTCGGACAGGTACCGCTGTACTACAACCACAAGAATACGGGCCGGCCGCCGGTGGCGAATCAGAAGTACACATCGAAATACATCGATGTCCCGTGGACGCCGCTGTATCCCTTTGGCCATGGGCTGAGCTACACGACCTTCGCGTATCGCAACCTCCGCCTCAGTGCAGCGACGATGCGACCGAGCGACACCCTCATCGTCAGCGTCGACGTCACGAATACGGGCGACCGAGCGGGGGACGAGATCGTTCAGCTGTACATCCGGGACGAGGTCGGAACCCTGACGCGCCCGGTGAAGGAGCTGCGCGGGTTCCGTCGCATCACGCTGCAGCCTGGCG
This sequence comes from Gemmatimonadaceae bacterium, assembly GCA_035249985.1. Taxonomy (GTDB): domain Bacteria; phylum Gemmatimonadota; class Gemmatimonadetes; order Gemmatimonadales; family Gemmatimonadaceae; genus JAICNG01. Next base: position 57,257 of record DATFFP010000029.1, on the reverse strand, counting down.
AGACGCAATCGGTGTCATTCCCGCTCGGGTCCAAGGATCTGGCCTTCCACGACGCGGCGCTCGATCTCGTCGTGGAGCCTGGATTCTTTCGCGTCTACGCGGGCGCGAGCTCCGAGCGCGTGGAGGAAGCGCGCTTCGAGCTCGTCGATCCGCGACGATGTGGAAAGCGTGTGCTGCGTCGTGAAGTTCCGAGGTTCACCTGGCCGGCGAAGAGGAGAATGGGGGCGGTGATATGTCGATAAGAACTGCGAACTGCGAACTGCGAGCTGCGAGCCTCCTCGTCTGGCTGGCGGTGTGCATCGCCGTGCCCGTGCACGCGCAGGCACGGGGGGCGCAGCAACCGCGCAACGTCATCTTCATCCTCAGCGACGACCATCGGCACGACTTCATGAGCTTCGTGAAGGGCGCACCGCCATTTCTTCGCACGCCGAACATCGATCGTATGGCGGCGCGCGGGTCGTACGTGCCCAACGCGTTCGTGACGACGGCACTGTGCTCGCCGAGTCGCGCGTCGATCCTCACGGGCCGGTATGCGCACCGGCATGGGGTAGTCGACAACACGTCGCCGATCCCCAAAGGGACGATGTTCTTTCCCGAGCTGCTGCAGCGCGCGGGATATCGCACGGCGTACATCGGCAAGTGGCACATGGGTGAGGATGAGGAGAGCGACATGCCGCGCCCCGGCTTCGATCGCTGGGTGAGCTTCCGCGGGCAGGGCGTCTACGTCGATCCGATGCTCAACGTCGACGGCACGCGACGACAGGTGCGCGGCTACACCACGGACATTCTCACCGAGCAGGCGGTCGACTGGCTGCGCGGGGTGCGTCGCTCGGATCCCAACAAGCCGTTCTTTCTCTACCTCGCGCACAAGGCGGTGCATGCGGAGTTCATTCCGCCGCCGCGTCACGCCGGCAAGTACGGCAGGGAGCCGATTCCGTATCCCGAGACGATGGCCAACACGGAGTCCAACTATCGCGGGAAGCCGCACTGGGTGCGCGAGCAGCGCAACAGCTGGCACGGCGTGGACTTCGCCTATCACGGCGCGCTGAAGTTCGATGAGTTCTACCGCAGCTATGCCGAGACGCTGCTGGCGGTGGATGAGAGCATCGGGCGCATCCTCGATTTTCTCGATCAGAACGGGCTCACCAACTCGACGATGGTGGTCTACACGAGCGACAACGGGTTCGTCCTCGGTGAGCACGGATTGATCGACAAGCGGCACGCGTACGAGAAGTCGATGCGTGTTCCGATGGTGGCTTATGCTCCCGGGATGATCGCCGCCGGGGACACGATCACCCAGATGGTGCGGAACATCGACATCGCGCCGACGATTCTCGCGCTCGCCGGCGTCCAGAGCAGCTGGGACATGGACGGCCAGTCGGTGCTCTCGGCGCTGCGCGGTGAAGCTCCGGCTTCTCGTGGAGAGCTCTTGTACGAGTACTACTGGGAGTACGCCTTCCCGCACACGCCCACCACGTTCGCGCTCCGCGGCGACCGCTACAAATACATCTTCTACCACGGCATCTGGGACACGAACGAGCTGTACGATCTCGTCGCTGACCCGATGGAGCGGTACAACCTGATCGACGCGCCGATGATGCAGGACACGGTGCGGGCGATGCGCTCCCGGTTGTTCGATCGACTCGAGGCAACCGACGGCATGCGGGTGCCCGTGCGTCGGGGAGATTGGCAGGCGGGTGAGAGAAGACTCCCGTGACCTGTTCCTGGTATTGCAACGAGCCGACTGCATGAACCACAGAGGCACCGAGGGCACGGAGAACGGCGAACTGCTCGCCGGCAGTTCGCCGCTCTCCGTGCCCTCGGTGCCTCTGTGGTTCTGCAGTGTGAACCTCTAGCGCCGGAGCCACCCCGTGGGTCAGCTCGCCACGCTGGACTGGATCGTCATCGCGCTCTACTTCGTGCTCACCTTCACCATTGCCATCTGGGTGACGGTGCGGGAGCGCTCGCGCGACAGCTCCACCGATTACTTCCTCGCCGGCCGCAACATCGGGTGGTTCATCGTTGGCGCGTCGCTGTTCGCCTCGAACATTGGATCCGAGCATCTCGTGGGGCTCGCGGGCACGGGCGCCGCCAGCGGCATGGCGGTGGGGCAGTTCGAGGTGCTCGCGTCGTTCATGCTGCTCATTCTCGGCTGGGTCTTCGTGCCGTTCTACCTCCGGAGCGGCGTGTTCACGATGCCGGAGTTCCTCGAGCGGAGGTACTCGTCAGGCGCGCGCTGGTATCTGGCGATCGTCTCGATCATCGCGTACGTGCTGACGAAGATCTCGGTCACGATCGCGGCCGGCGGCATCGTGTTCGAGGCGCTCATGGGCATCGATTTCTGGACCGGCGCGATGATCGTCGTCGTCGCGACCGGCGTCTACACCGTCTTTGGGGGCCTGAGGGCCGTGCTGTACACGGACATGATCCAGATGTTCGTGCTCATCGGTGGCGCCATCGTCGTCACGGTCGCCGGTCTCAATGCGCTGGGCGGCTGGGACGAGATGGTTCGCACCGCCGGCCCGGGCTTTCTCGACATGTGGAAGCCCGCCAGCGATCCGAATTTTCCCTGGACCGGAATTCTCTTCGGCGCGCCCATCCTCGGGGTGTGGTACTGGTGTACCGATCAATTCATCGTGCAGCGCGTACTGTCGGCCAAGGACCAGGATCAGGCGCGACGCGGGACGATCTTCGCCGGCTATCTCAAGCTTCTTCCGCTGTTCATCTTCGTCATCCCCGGCGTCGTCGCCTATGCGCTCTCGCAGCGCGGGCTGATCACCCTCGAGCATCCCGATCAGGCGCTCCCGACGCTGGTGGCTGCCCTCATGCCCGATGGATTGCGGGGCATGGTCGTCGCCGGGTTGCTCGCGGCGCTCATGAGCTCCCTGTCGGCGGTGTTCAACTCCTGCTCGACGCTCATCACATGGGACGTCTACAAGAAGCTCCATCCCGCGGCATCGGAGCGGCGACTGGTCGTCATCGGCCAGGCCTCGACGGCGATCCTGGTCGGCCTTGGACTATTGTGGATTCCGCTGATGAAGCTCATCTCGGGTCAGCTTTACCAATACCTCCAGAGTGTGCAGGCCTACATCTCGCCGCCGATCGCGGCGGTGTTCCTGTTAGGCGTGCTGTGGCGACGGGTGAATGCCGCCGGCGCGATGGCGGCGCTCATCGGTGGCTTCGTTCTCGGTGTCGGCCGGCTGATTGCCGAGCTGAACAGAGATGGGCTCACGGGATGGATGCACACGTACGCGACGATCAACTTCCTCCACTTCGCCGTGCTCCTGTTCGTGATCTGTGTCGGGATCCTCATCGGCGTGAGTCTGGTGACGGCGCCCCCGCCCCCAGAGAAGGTCGAGGGAATCACGTTCGACACGACCCAGCGCACGACCGAAGGCCCGCGCGGGCGAGGCTGGCGGCGCACCGACGTGGTTCTCAGCGTGCTCCTGGCGCTCTCCGTGGGGGCCATCTGGTTGTACTTCTCGTAGCCCGGCTGAGACTTAGCGCATGTGGCTTGCGGCTTGCACTTCAGGTGAGCGCGCTCTCACCTGTGAAACCGGATGTCCATTATGCGTGCACTTTTCGTTATGCTCGCCCTCGCCGTGTCGCTGTCCGCGCGCGCGAGCGCGGCACAAGCTCCGCAAGCTCCCGATACCACGGTGCACGACAGCCTCTCGTTCAGCGTCGGCGAGCTCTACGCGGCTTTCGGCTTGACGATGTCCGAGGACGACGCGTATCGAATGACGAAGTCGCTGACGACGTTCGTCGTGCGTGACAAGGGCGTCGAGATCCAGAAGACCGATGGCCGGAAGCTGGGGGAGGACATTCTGATTTTGCTCTCGCTCGTCTCCGATACCACCGCGGCCAAGGTCAGCGCGGTTCGTCGCGCCGGAAAGGGGGCGATCTCCGCGGAGGACGAAAAGAAATGGGGGGAGAAGGTCGAGGCGATGCGGAGGCTGGCGGGCGGGAAGGCGCCGTAGAGAGACTGTGTGATAGCGCGACGAGCCCAGACTGCTGACCACAGAGGCACCGAGGGCACAGAGCACGGCCGACTGCTGGTTGATCGGCGGTTGCCCGTCCTCTGTGCCCTCGGTGCCTCTGTGGTCGGCAGTCGGGCTCGTCGCGCGATGATCGTCACACTGGTCGTGCTCGCCTCAGCCTGCAGCTCAATGCCTCAACGCCCCCCGGCACAGCCAGGCGCTCAGGTGGTCTCGATGAACCGCCGTCTCGTCCGCGATGTGGCCGGCGAGTACCAGCTTTACCTGCCCCAGAGCTACAACTCGAGCCAGGAGCGCTGGCCACTCATCCTCTTCCTCCATGGAGGCGGTGAGCGCGGCGACGATATCGCGAAGGTGAAAGTGCATGGACCGCTCAAGATCACTGCACAGCGGCCGGACTTCCCTTTCATCGTCGTCGCGCCGCAGGTGGACACCAACATGATCTGGTCGACGGCGAGGCTCGATGCGCTCCTGGAGGACGTGCAGGAGAAGTATCGCGTCGATCCCGATCGCATCTATCTCACCGGGCTGAGCATGGGTGCATACGGCGCCTGGCATCTGGCGATGGAGTTCCCGCACCGGTTCGCGGCGCTCGTGGCCATCAGTGGCGGTGCCACGCCCTCCGGGATGTGCGCGCTCAGGCACCTGCCGATCTGGGTCTTTCACGGCGCGAAGGACGACATCATCAAGCTCGACCGCTCGGAAGAGCTCGTCGAGCGCTTGAAGCGGTGCAACGGGAACGTGAAATTCACCGTGTATCCCGACGCAGGACACGACGCGTGGACGCGCACGTACGAGAACCCCGAGCTCTACGACTGGATGCTCCAGCACCGGCGCCGGCCCGCTCCCTGAGCGTGTGGCGCGCGCCCCTGGTGGCGTTCGTCCTGCTGGCCAATGCATCCTGTCAAACGACCACCGTCGCGACGGCCGACGTCGCACCGGCCGAGATCTGGTGGCGCGGAAATACGCACACGCACACCCTCTGGTCGGACGGTGATGACTTCCCGGAAGCCGTCGCTGAATGGTACAAGCGCAACGGCTATCACTTTCTCTCCATAACCGATCACAACACGCTGGCCTCGTCCGAGCGCTGGCTTCGCGTTCCGCCGAACGGCCCCGCGCGCGAGGCGTACACGAAGTATCGCGAACGCAACGACACGCGCTGGGTGGAGGAGCGACGATCGGGCGACACGCTCTTGGTGCGGTTGAAGCGTCTGCCCGAGTACCGCGCGCGCGTGGAAGAACGTGGGCACTTTGTTCTCGTCCCGGGCGAGGAGATCACGCAGTATCTCGCCGGGCGGGGGGCGCACATGAACGCGCTCAACCTCGCCGAGGCGGTGTCGGAGCAAAAGGGTACGTCGCTCGTCGAGATCCTTCGGAAAGACCTGGACTCGCTCCGCGTGCAGGAAGGCCGCACCGCACGTGAGATCGTCGCGGTCCTCAACCATCCGAACTTCCTCTGGAGCCAGACGGCGGAGGACTTGATCGCGCTGCCCGACCTTCGGTTCTTCGAGGTGTACAACGGCCACCCACTCGTCAACATCCTGGGCGATTCCCTGCGACCGGGCAACGAGCGCATCTGGGACATCGTGCTCACGCGGCGTCTCACGACCGGAGGCGCCATGCTCTACGGCGTCGCGACTGACGACGCACACGACTATCACGAATTCGCTCCGCGCCACCGCAATCCCGGACGCGGCTGGATCATGGTTCGCGCTTCCACGCTGGCTGCCGATTCACTGATGCGGGCCATGGCGCGCGGGGACTTCTACGCGAGCACCGGCGTGACCCTTTCGGAACTGCGCCGCCAGGGCCAACGTCTCACGGTCGCGATCACGGGTGCTGCCGGCGTGAGCTATACGACGCAGTTCATCGGAACACGCCGTGGCTACGACACGACGAGCGTGGCGAGACACGACTCCGCCGGTACGCCGATCACTCGCCATTACAGTAACGAGGTCGGCGCGGTGCTCAGCGAAGTGCGTGGAACGAGCGCGAGCTACACCATGCGTGGCGATGAGGTCTACGTTCGCGTGCGCGTCGTGTCCACGAAGCCAAAGGCGAATCCCTCGTACGCCGGAGAGATGGAGATGGCGTGGACGCAGCCGGTGCAGCCATGAAGGTCGGCCTGTTCGCGGCGGCGTACATCGGCGCTGGCGTTGCGTTCGCCCAGGAGCGCGACACGACGTTCGTCATCACCGACACGTCGGTCGTGCAGGGGGCGTTCGGCGCAATTGCCGTCACGCGTGATCGCATCGAAACGAATTACCCACGCGCGCCACGCGAGGTGATGTTCAAGTTCAGCATCAACGGGCAGGACAACGAATTCCCGCCCGGCACGGACCACATGATCTACGTCCGTCCCCGCGCGGGAAAGATCACTACGCCCATCTATCAGTTCGGTCGCGTGGACGCACCGCGGACGCCGGCGCCGGAGGATGCGCCGCCGAGCGAGGAGGGCACGGCGCAGGTGACGTTCCGCCTCGACATGCGCCCTGTGCTGGCGAGCTTCCGCGGCCGCGGCTCGTATGACCCCCCGAATGGGCCGCCCGTTCGCCGGCGCGACTTCAAGGGCGTCTACATCGTCGGCAACGCCGAGCCGCTGACGTGGGACTTCTCGGTGCTCGAGCCGGGATCACAGTTCGAGCTCACCGACCCGAATCGCGACGGGATCTACACCGTCACGCTGCCATTCGAGACGATCTACACGAGACCCGCGGACGATAGCGGACGCGCCGTGTGGGTGCGGAAGCGCGACATCGCGCGCTTCCCCGAGCTGGTTTCGTCGCAGCGGCTGATCGACGCGCTCTACCGCTTGTCGCTGGAGGAGCTCGTGGAGCTGCGCCGCGACGATGGCGCGCTCATGGCGGGCGCCAAGTGGGAAGGCATCTGGACACGCGACGTGTCGTGGGGAGCCCTGCTCGGCATCGCCCCGATCGCGCCTGAGGAGGTGCGGCGGAGCCTGCTCGTGAAGGTGGACTCGAGCGGCCGCATCATCCAGGACACGGGAACCGGCGGTTCGTGGCCGGTGTCGACCGACCGGATGGCCTGGGCGCTCGCCGCCTGGGAGCTGTATGCGGTCACCGGCGACCACGAGTGGCTCAGACAGTGCTTCGACATCATTCGCCGCTCGGCCGAAGCCGATCTCGCGGTCGCGTTCGACAGCGCGACGGGATTGTTCCGAGGGGAGTCGTCGTTCCTGGATTGGCGCGAGCAGAGCTATCCCGCGTGGATGGATCCGCGTGACATCTACCAATCGCAGAGCCTCGGTACCAACGCGCTGCATTACGCGACCTATCGCGTCCTCAGCCGCATGGCGACGGCGTTAGGCGAGTCGCCAGCGCGGTGGGATTCGGTCGCGACACGGGTCCGGCAGGGGATGAACACGCACCTGTGGCTCTCCGAGAACGGCTACTACGGCCAGTTCCGATACGGCCGGGTGCATCACTCGCTCTCGCCGCGCGCAGAGGGGCTCGGCGAAGCATTGGCGATCATCTACGGCATTGCAGGAACCGAGCAGCGCGAGGTTCTCGCTCGACGCGCGCCGGTCGTGCCCTTCGGGGTTCCCAGCTTCTGGCCGTACATCGGCGATCAGCCCCCGTATCACAACGCTGGAATCTGGCCACAGGTGGTTGGGTTCTGGACGTGGGCCGCGGCCGAGGCGGGTAATGCCGCGGCGGTGGAGCACGGGCTGGCATCGATTTACCGAGCGGCGGCCCTCTTCCTCACCAACAAGGAGAACATGGTGGCCGCGAGCGGCCACTTCGAAGGCACGGAGCTCAACTCCGATCGTCTCATCGGGAGTGTCGGAGCAAATCTGGCGACGGTGATCCGCGTGCTGTTCGGGATGCGGTTCGAGTACGATCGGCTCGCGTTTCGACCCGTCGTCCCTCGCGCCTACGATGGCGAGCGCACGCTGCGGAACTTCCGCTACCGCGGCGCGACGCTCACGATCACCGTTCGCGGCTTCGGCAGCTCCGTGGCCGCCGCGACCCTCGACGGAAGGCCCTTGCCGAACCCGGAGATCCCGGCTGGCCTAACGGGCCCGCATACGATCGAGCTGACCATGAATGGCGACGTCATGCCCTCCAGCATCAACGTCGTGGCGAACCGGGCCGCGCCGGCAACGCCGCTCGTCTCGCTTCGCGGCGGACGATTGGTGTGGCGTCCCGTGCCCCGGGCAGTGAGCTACACCATCTTCCAGAATGGCCGTCGCAGCTCGGTGACCACTTCAGCGCAGGGGCGCGTGGAGCCGGGGAATGGACTGGCGGAGTACCAGGTCATGGCGATGGATGCGGGCGGTATCGGGTCGTTTCTGAGCGAGCCGATTCGTGTCGTGCCGCCCGATGCCGTGATTCTCGGTGAACCGGCGGGCGTTCAAGGTGATACGACGCAAGCCAGTGCGGACGGCAACGGCTCGGTCGAGCTCACGGTGAGCGCGAACACCGAGGTACAGTTCACCGTCGAGATTCCCGTTGCGGGGATGTACGCCATCGATGCCCGCTATGCGAACGGCAGCGGGCCCATCAACAGCGGCGATAAGGCGGCGATCCGGTCATTGATCATCGACGGATCGCGCATCGGCTCACTCGTTATGCCGCATCGCGGCAGCGAGCTGTGGACCGATTGGGGCTACAGCAGCGTGCTCACGACGTGGCTGAGCGCCGGAACCCACACGTTGCATCTCGCGTACACCGATGTCGATCGCAACATGAACGGCGCCGTCAACCGGGCGCTCGTGGATCACCTGCGCCTGACTCGGTTGGCCGAGCCGTGAGACACTCAGGACCGAGCTACACTCGTCGCGGAGAATCCGCTGTGACCACGGTCTCCGACACCGGCCTGCCGCCGCGAAGCGCCGCGACGAGTCCCATGGAGAAGAGGGCGATCTGGACGTAACCGCGCGGCTCGCTCCAGTCGTTGAGGATCTCGTACGCGAAGGCGATCACCAGCCCGGCAAGGCTGGCCGCGGCGGCGATCCACCGGTCCAGCGACCCAGCGGGGGCACGGCGCGCGAGCAGCATCACCGCGCCGATCAGCATGATCGCGACGCCCGTGCCGGCGAACCAGAGCGCCTCGAGCCGAAACATGGGCCGGTACGCGAGGAAGGTGATGCCGAGGTGCATCGCGCCGGCCGCGAGGGTGAGGAATCCGGCGATGGTGAGCGCCCGGTGGCCCGTATACGACGTGGTAATCGGTGACACGCCTTCCTCCTCTGTGTTGTGGCGGGGAACGTACTCCATTCCGGCCTTGGGCGCACGAGTCGTGGGCTGGAATGAGCCGGCGCAAGCGATCAGATTTCCAGGCTCGCTTCCTCATTCCTCGTTCCTCATCCGGTCCAACGTGGCTCCCCAGTTCATCTACGTCATGAAGGCCCTGCGCAAGGTGGTTCCACCTTCGCGCGTGATTCTCGACGACATTTGGCTCTCGTTTTACCCTGGCGCCAAGATCGGTGTGCTCGGCCCCAACGGCGCCGGAAAATCGTCGCTGCTGCGCATCATGGCGGGCATCGATCAGGACATTCAAGGAGAAGCATGGGCGGCGAAGGGCACGAAGATCGGCTACCTGTCGCAGGAGCCGCAACTCGACACCGCGAAGGACGTCCGCGGTAACGTCGAGGAAGCGCTCAAGGACCAGCGCAAGGCGCTCGAGCGCTTCAACGACATCGCGATGAAGTTCGCCGAGCCGATGGACGACGACGCGATGAACAAGCTGCTCGAGGAGCAGGGGCGACTCCAGGAGTACATCGACGCGCACGATCTCTGGAATCTCGACAACAAGATCGAGGTCGCGATGGATGCGCTGCGACTTCCTCCGGCCGATGCCGACGTGAAGAAGCTGAGCGGGGGAGAGAAGCGGCGCGTCGCTCTGTGCCGCGTGCTCCTCGAAGAGCCCGATCTCCTGCTGCTCGACGAGCCGACGAACCACCTCGATGCCGAAAGCGTGGCATGGCTCGAGAAGCACCTCGAGCAGTTTCCGGGGACGGTCGTGGCGATCACGCACGACCGGTATTTCCTCGATAACGTCGCGAAGTGGATCCTCGAGCTCGATCGGGGGCGCGGCATCCCCTACGAGGGCAACTACTCGTCGTGGCTCGATCAAAAACGGACGCGTCTCGCGCAGGAGGAGAAATCGGTCAGCGCTCGGCAGCGCACGCTCGAGCGCGAGCTGGAGTGGGTGCGACTCGCGCCCCGCGCTCGTCAGGCGAAGTCGAAGGCCCGTATTCAGAAGTACGAGGAGCTGGCGAGCGAGAAGCAGCTCGAGCGCATTGCGCAGAACGAGATCGTGATCCCTCCCGCGCCGCGGTTGGGCAACGACGTCGTGATCGCGAACGACCTGCGCAAGGCGTACGGCGACAATCTGCTGTTCGATGGCCTGTCGTTCTCGTTGCCGCGCGGTGGCATCGTGGGCGTGATCGGGCCGAACGGCGCGGGGAAGACGACGCTCTTCCGCATGATCAACGGCACGGAGAAGCCGGACGCCGGCTCACTCAAGGTGGGAGAGACGGTGCAGCTCGCCTACGCGGACCAGACGCGCACGCTCGACGGCAAGAAGACGGTGTGGGACGAGATCTCCGGCGGCCTGGAGCAGATCATGGTCGGCAAGAAGGAGATCAACTCCCGCGCGTATCTCGCCAGCTTCAACTTTCGCGGGGCGGATCAGCAGAAGCGGGTCGGCGACCTCGCCGGCGGCGAGCGCAACCGCCTCCATCTGGCGAAGACGCTCATGTCGGGGGGAAATCTGCTGCTGCTCGACGAGCCCACCAACGATCTCGACGTGGATACGCTGCGTGCGCTCGAGGATGCGCTCGTCGATTTCGCGGGATGCGCCGTCGTCATCTCCCACGACCGGTGGTTCCTGGACCGCATCGCGACGAACATCCTCGCGTTCGAGGGGAATTCGGAGGTCGTGTGGTTCGAGGGGAACTACGAGGCGTACAAGGAGGATCTCCGCAAACGGAAGGGCATCGACGCCGACCAGCCGCACCGGGTCGCGTACCGGAAGCTCGTTAGGGCGTAACGCAGCACGGCGGTAGAGGCGAGTCGAGCCGCGCGGTGAATCGCCAGGTGGCTGGCACCCGCCTTGCACTCGCTGTCGCGTTCGAGGGGGAGTAGCTCCGCGGGCCGCGCGTGCCGCGATGCCGAATCGTCAAGACTGCGCTCACGCGCACGGTTCGGCAGGTCACTGGGGACTGGGCGAGACCTTCGCATGGACCGGGCATGATGCCCGGCCGCGCGAGGGCTCGCCCTTCGTGCGTCAGGTCCCTCAGGAGGCGGCCGTGGATCAGCTCTGGCTGTGGGTGGGCTTCACCGCGTTCGTGCTGGCGATGCTGGCAATCGACCTCGGCGTTTTTCACCGGAAGGCGCACGAGGTCTCGATTCGCGAGGCGGCGACGTGGAGCGCGGTGTGGGTCGCGCTGGCGCTGACCTTCACCTATGGCGTCTACCGATTCATGGGGACGCAAGCCGGGCTCGAGTTCCTCACCGGCTACCTCATCGAGAAGGCGTTGTCGGTCGACAACATCTTCGTCTTCGTCCTCGTCTTCTCGTATCTCGACGTCCCGCTACGCTATCAGCACCGTGTGCTGTTCTGGGGAATCCTGGGCGCGCTCGTCATGCGCGGTGCGATGATCGCGGCGGGAGCGGCCCTGATCGCGGAGTTCCACTGGATCATCTACCTGTTCGGCGCGTTCCTCGTTTTCACTGGCGTGCGCATGGCGAAGCACAGCGGACCTGCCATCGACGCGGAGGCCAACCCCGTCATCCGGCTTGTGCGCCGCTTCATCCCGGTGACGAACGCCAATCACGGCCAGAAATTCTTCGTTCGGGAGAACGTCGGCGGACGCATGCGGCGCGTCGCCACGCCGCTCTTCGTCGCACTGGTTCTCGTCGAGACGACGGACCTCATCTTCGCGGTGGACTCGATTCCCGCGATCTTCGCCATCACCACCGATCCCTTCCTCGTTTACACCTCGAACGTCTTCGCCATCCTTGGGCTACGCGCGCTCTATTTCCTCCTCGCCGGCGTCATTCACCGGTTTCACTACCTGAAGCTCGGGCTCTCACTCGTGCTCATCTTCGTCGGAGCGAAGATGCTACTAACGGATGTCTACAAGCTGCCAATCGGATTGTCGCTCGGCGTGATCGCGCTGGTGCTCACCATCGCGGTGATCGCTAGCGTCATGTTTCCGAAGAGGGACGACATCCTGCGGCGCGCAGTTGGGGCCAAGGGGTCCGAGGCCCCCTGAGCAGCGGACACCAACGACCCCAGTCGCGTCGTGTGGCCTGTGGAAAACTCGTAAGGCCATGCCGAAGCCTGGCGGCCACCCGAGGGTGGCTGGAGCCCGGCCCGACCGCCGGCGACGTCGGGGGCCCGACTCGACACGTTACGGAAGCTTCTCACAACTCCACGCGTGAGGCGCATTCCCGCGCAGCGCTCGAAGCGAGCCACATCGTACCAATCGTGCGGCGCTAAGACACTCGTTCCCAGCCATAGTTAGGCGCCGCGGAGCCTGTGCTCCGCGCCTATGACGTTATCCTTTCCAGATACACTACCGTGAGCCGGTTGCGCGTGCGCGGCCGTCCGCGTCACGGCTGCGCGATCGACGGCTGCCTTCCCGATTGTTGCGTAGGTGTTCAATCAGCGCCCGGAGCGCCGGCGTGGCTTGTCGACGCTGTGGATAGAACAGGTAATAGCCTGGAAAAGGCGCACAGTACTTCTCCAGCACTGGCACGAGCGTGCCGCGCGCCACGTCGTCGCGCACCATGTCCTCGTACACGATGGTCAGACCGAGCCCCGCGCGTGCCAAGCCGAGGTTGATCCGCGAGTCCGTCGATAGGACACGTCCCGGCACGGCGACCACCATCTCGACCCCACCCCCGACGCGGCCGTCCGTTCCCGGCTCCGTGAACTCCCAACGGTATCCCGGCGCATCGGCGGTCCGGCGCCAATTGAGGCACTCGTGTCGAACGAGATCGTGTGGATGGCGCGGCTTGGGGTGCTTCGCGAAATAGGCCGGTGAACCCACCACGGTCATTCGGATGTCGCCAGTGACGGGAACCGCGATCATGTCCCGGTCGATCACTTCGCCAAGCTGGATGCCCGCGTCGTAGCCGAGCGCCACAACGTCGACGATCGCGTCGCTCACCACGAGGTCGAGCTTCACTTCGCTGTAGGACGTGAGAAAGCTGGAGAAGAGCGATCCGGCGAAAACTGGGTCCACGTCCGGTCCCACGAGCAAGCGCAGCGTCCCGCGCGGCGCATCTCCCAGCTCACCGGCCGCTGCAACAGCCGACTCCACCTCCGCGAGTGCGGGGCGAACCGCGGCGTAGAGTCGTTGGCCCGCCTCCGAAAGGCTGACACTTCGCGTGGTGCGGTGCACGAGCGGAACGCCGATGCGCTCCTCCAGCTTGCGCAGCGCCTGGCTCACCGCCGACGCTGTCACCCCGAGTCGCTCTCCGGCCACGCGGAAATTCCGCGACTCCGCCACTGCGGCGAACACCACCATACCGTCGAGTGCATCGGGCGTCATGAAGCAATGCTTAACAGCACATGAAGCGCTGTCAAGTAGATCGCAATGCCGGAAAATGGTTCATTGGTCCAACGGCTGAGCACGTCACCGACAACCAGTACGCGGCGCCGCCGCGTGAACGCTGAGGCCACCTCATGACAACCAAAGCGATTCTTTCCACGACACTGCTGCTGGGAGCCATCGCGGGAACCGCAACCGCATATAGAACCCTCGCGGATACCGAGCGGAACGAGACATTCCCGCGAAGCACAAACGCAAACGGAGGCGATATGCAACTGACGCAAGAATGGGATAAGACATTCCAGAAAAGCGACAAGGTCGATCACGAGAAGGTGACCTTCACGAACCGCTACGGCATCACTCTCGCGGCCGACCTCTACCTGCCGAAGAATCGTGGCAGCGAACGGCTGGCGGCACTCGCCATCAGCGGTCCGTTTGGCGCGGTGAAGGAGCAATCCTCCGGCTTGTACGCGCAAACCATGGCCGAGCGTGGGTACGTCACGCTTGCGTTCGATCCGTCCTATACCGGAGAAAGCGGTGGAGCGCCTCGCAACCTGGCGTCGCCGGACATCAACACCGAAGACTTCAGCGCCGCCGTGGATTACCTCGGCCTGCTGCCGTCCGTCGATCGCGAGCGAATCGGCATCATCGGAATCTGCGGCTTCGCCGGCATGGGCCTGAATGCGGCTGCCGTCGACAAGCGCATCAAGGCCGTCGTCACCACGAGCATGTACGACATGTCGCGGGTGATGGCGAAAGGTTATTACGATGCCCTTACTCGACAGCAGCGCACACAGATGCTGGAACAGCTGAGCCAGCAGCGCTGGGACGACGCCGAAAGGGGTTCTCCGACGCCGGGCTCGCGGATTCTGCCCGAGAGTCTCGAGGGCATCACCAATCCCGTCATTCGAATGTACTTCGACTACTACCGCACGCCCCGCGGCTTCCACAAGCGCTCGCCGAACTCGAATGGAGCCTGGACCGCGACCACGCCGATGTCGTTCATGAACCTGCCGTTGCTGACCTACATCGATGAAATCTCGCCGCGTCCGATTCTGCTGATCGCGGGTGAGAATGCGCACTCACGCTACCTCAGCGAAGATGCATACAAGGCCGCGGCGCAGCCCAAGGAGCTGGTGATCATCGACAATGCGGACCACGTCGATCTGTACGATCGCACGGACAAGATCCCCTTCGACAGAATTACCGAGTTCTTCAACAAGAACCTGATGGTTCAGGAGGCCAGGGTATCCGCGGAGGAAAGTGATCTTGCTGCCCGCCTCTAGGTGGCGGTGAGAATTCTGCTGGAGGTCGAGGGCACGGCACTCGCCGCGACCCTCGAGGATACGGCGGTCGCGCGTGATTTCGCCGCGCTGCTGCCGCTCGACCTTTTGCTCGATGATTACGCGGCGACGGAGAAGATCGCGTACCTGCCGAGGAAGCTCATGACGGCAGGAGCGCCACCGGGCACCGCCGCTGTGGCCGGCGACATCAGCTACTACGCCCCATGGGGTAACTTGGCCCTGTTCTATCGGAGCTCCGGGCAGGCGAAGGGACTCGTCAGGCTCGGCCGCCTCGATGACCAGGATGGTGTCGATGCTCTGCGCAGGGCGGGGTCGCTTCGCGCCACGATCGAGATAGTACAAACCTGACCAGAGCGGCCAGAGGATACTCACGAATGACAACGACCTCCCAGCGACCGCGCGTCGTCTGCCACATGATGGCGTCGGTGGATGGACGCATCGTCACCGACGACTGGCCCCTCTCTGCTGCCGAGTTGCGTCAGTACGAAGAGGTGCACGCGACGTATGCGGCGGAGGCATGGATGGTCGGCAGAGTGACGATGGAGCAGCACTTCGCGGCGGGGACGCGCCGTCCATCGGATATCGCGCAGCACTACCGTGGTTCGCCGCGCGAAGATTACATCGCACCTGGCGAGCACGAATCGTTCGCCATCGCGGTCGATCCAAGCGGCCGCCTCGTGTGGGATTCGGGTGAGATCGACGGCGATCACATCGTCGCGATGCTGACCGAGCGCGTGTCGGACGGCTATCTCGCCTCGCTCCGCCAGCGCGGCGTCTCGTATCTCCTAGCGGGGCGAGACGAGCTGGATCTCGTGCTCGGTCTCGAGAAGATCGGTGCCCGGCTCGGCGTGCGTAGGCTGATGCTGGAGGGTGGCGGGGGGATCAATGGCTCCATGCTGCGCGCGGGACTCGTGGATGAGTTGAGTCTTCTCGTAGCGCCGGTGGCGGACGGACGTCCGGGGATGGCGACGCTTGTCGACGTAGCCGGGGAGGGTTATGCACCGCGTCGACTCGCGCTCGAGTCTGTGGAACGGCGCGCGGACGACATGCTCTGGCTGCGCTATCGGATCGAGCCGGGTCCGTAGACTCGCGTCGGTCACCGCGTCGGCGAGCAGACCGCCGAAGGCGGGATAGCGCGCGCCCACCCGACCCGGTCAGGCGTCCAGCTCGCGCGTCATCTCGATCATCGTTCGGCGAAAGCCCGCGTTCGCGAAGAGTCTCTTCGCGGACTCGTTCTGCTCGGCCGTCATGAGGAGCACCCGCGGTACACCGCGCGACTTGAGGTGGGCGAGCGTCGCATCCAACAGCAGTCGGCCCACGCCGCGACCGCGATGCTCCCGATCGATGACGATGTCGTGCAGGTAGCCGGCGGGCCCGCGGAGGTCCATGTAGTCGTATCCCTCGACCGTCGCGTATACGTAGCCGATCACCTTCCCATTGTCATCGGCGACGAGAACGGCGACGTCGGGCTTGTCGAGCTGTGTGTTTAGCCACGACTCGTATCCCGCCTGCGTCCAATCACTGGCGGCGAGGAACCGTAGCGGATCGAAATCGCAATGTGCCTCCACGAGCAATGCGAAGAGACGGCCGATGCTCGGCAGGTCCGCGGGCGTAGCGGGCCGGACGGTCGGGCCGTTCGAGGTGTCAGCGGGCATCGTGCGATTACCTGGGGGTCTTTGTCGACAAGGGGCCGCCCAGAGCATCTGAAATCCCACTCTCGCGCGGACGCGGCTCGACCTACAGTATCAACAATCGCTCGACATCCGCCACCGCAACGAAGTCTGGAGACACCGCCCATGAAGGGGATCGCGTTCCTCGCCGGCGCAGCCGCGCTGCTCATTGGGACCCTTCCGAGCACGCTGCGAGCACAGGAGCCGCGTGTCCTCGTTTTCTCCAAAACGAGCGGCTACCGACACAGCTCGATCGGGCAGGGAATCGCGGCCGTTCAGAAGCTCGGGCGTGAGAATGGCTTCGCCGTCGAAGCGACGGAGGATGCCACCGCATTCTCCGAGCGCAACCTCAAACGCTTCCGCGCGGTCGTCTTCCTGAACACCACCGGCGACATCCTCGACGCACGACAGCAGGATGCGTTCGAGCGCTTCATCCAGGCGGGTGGTGGATGGGTCGGCATTCATGCCGCGACCGACACCGAGTACGAGTGGCCATGGTACGGTCGACTCGCAGGGGCCTACTTCGAGAGCCACCCCAACAACCCGAACGTTCGCAAAGGCACGTTCCGCGTGCTGGACAAGAGCCATCCTTCCACCGAGGGACTGCCTGACCGGTGGGAACGGGAGGACGAGTTCTACAACTTCAAGGCGATCGACCGCGACATCCGCGTGCTCGTCGACATCGATGAGACGAGCTATGAAGGCGGCACCAACGGCGCCCGCCACCCGATGAGCTGGTACCACGCGTACGACGGTGGCCGCGCCTTCTACACGAACATGGGACACACGGAGGCGACCTTCTCCGAGCCGCTGTTCCTCCGACACCTCCTCGGCGGGCTGCGCTACGCGATCGGCACGGCGCCACTGGATTACGGGCGGGTGCGTCCGGAGGAAAATCGGTTCACCAAGGTCGTGCTCGCGGACAAGCTGAACGAGCCGGTAGAGCTCGCGGTGCTGCCTGACGAGCGAGTGCTCTTCATCGAGCGCCGGGGCGCCGTCAACCTCTATCGTCCGGCGACCGGGCAGTACAGCCAGCTCGCGACCATTCCCGTCAGCACGCAATACACCAAGGGCCAGCAGGGCGAGGACGGACTCCTTGGACTGGCGGCCGATCCAAACTTCGCGAGCAACGGCTGGATCTACCTCTACTATTCTCCCGCGGGGCCGGAGCCGAAGAACGTGCTCGCGCGGTACACGATGAAGGGCGATTCGCTCGACCTCGCATCCGGCGTGATCCTTCTCGAGGTCCCCGTTCAACGAGACGAGTGCTGCCACACCGGCGGCTCGATCGCGTTCGACCGGCAGGGCAACCTCTACGTATCCTCGGGAGACAACACCAACCCGTTCGCGACCGGCTACGCCCCCATCGACGAGCGACCTGAACGCTCGCCGTGGGATGCGCAGAAGTCATCGGCGAACACGAACGATCTTCGGGGCAAGATTCTCCGCATCCACCCGGAGCCTGACGGCTCGTACACGATCCCCGAAGGCAACCTCTTTCCGCAGGGCACGCCGCAGACCCGTCCGGAGATCTACACGATGGGTCACAGAAATCCCTATCGCATCGCGGTCGACAAGCGGACCGGCTTCGTCTATTGGGGCGACGTCGGCCCCGATGCGGCCGCGGATTCCGCCGGGCGTGGGCCAGCGGGTCACGATGAGATCGGGCAGGCTCGTCGCGCCGGAAACTTCGGGTGGCCGCATTTCGTGGCCGACAACAAGGCGTATTTCGACGTCGATTTCGCGACGATGACGGCCGGACCCCGGTTCGATCCGGCGCGCCCGGTGAATGCCTCGCCTAACAACACCGGCCGCGCCGAGCTGCCGCCGGCCGAGAAAGCGTTCATCTGGTACCCGTACGGCCCGTCAGCGGAGTTTCCGCTCGTCGGCACCGGCGGTCGTACCGCGATGGCGGGTCCAGTCTACCATCGCGACGAGCTCCCCACCGCGGCGCGGCCTTTCCCGGCGTACTACGACGGCAAGCTCTTCATCTACGAGTGGATGCGCGGATGGATCATCGCCGTGACCATGGACGCGCAGGGAAATTTCATGTCCATGGAGCGCTTCATGGCGAGCCACAAGTTCAGCAACCCCATGGACATGGAGTTTGGTCCCAACGGTGACCTGTACGTGCTCGAGTACGGCACCGCGTGGTTCCGGGGCAACGATGACGCCCGACTCGTCCGCATCGAGTACACGGCGGGGAATCGGAAGCCAATCGTCGCGGTGGACGTCGACAAACCCGCC
The DNA here is from genome assembly GCA_035249985.1 of Gemmatimonadaceae bacterium. Taxonomy (GTDB): domain Bacteria; phylum Gemmatimonadota; class Gemmatimonadetes; order Gemmatimonadales; family Gemmatimonadaceae; genus JAICNG01. The sequence continues at coordinate 38,506 of DATFFP010000029.1, read as the reverse complement.
GGTGCGACACCGCTGACCGTCGCCCTCTCTTCCGCCGGCACCATGGATCTCGACGACGACGAGCTGCGATACGAGTGGCGCATCTCGCGCGCGAACGGGACCGCCGTTCGCACGCTCACCGGTCCCAATCCGACGTTCACCTTCGCGACGCCCGGGCTCTACACGGCGTCGCTCGTCGTCACCGACTCGGTGGGCGCCCGCGATTCGGCGATGGTGCAGATCGCGGCCGGCAACGAGCCGCCGAGGGTGGACATCGATCTGGTCGAGAGCAACAAGACCTTCTTCTTCCCCCGCGTGCCAATCCGCTACGCCGTGCGTGTGACCGACCGTGAAGACGGCTCGCTACGGAACGGCCGAATTCCCGCGAGTCGCGTGCGCGTGTCGGCGGCGTACCACACGCAGGGCCTCGTAATGAGCCAAGGCCCGCAACAGGTAGCCGCTGTGCCGACGTCGCACGACGCGGGGAGGCGATTGATCGAGAGCGGTACCTGTCTCTCGTGCCATCAGGTCGACAAGACGTCCGTGGGCCCGTCGTACACGGCCGTGGCGCGCCGGTATCGCGGAGACACGAGCGCAACGGGGCGACTCGTTAGGAAGATCCGCGCCGGGGGATCGGGCGTGTGGGGCCAGGTGATGATGCCGGCGCACCCGCAGCTCACCGAAGCGCAGGCGTCGGCAATGGTCGCATACATTCTGAGTCTGGGCCAGCCGCGCACGCCCTCGCTTCCCGTGCGCGGTTCGTATGTACCCGCAGCCACGACGGACAGCTCGCCGCAGGGCGTCGTCATCCTGCGGGCCGTGTACACCGATCGCGGAGCGAACGGGATTCGCAGCGCGTCGGCGGAGAAGGCGGTCATCCTGCGCGCGCCGCTGGTCATCGTTGCTCGCGGCGAAGTGGCGGACGGCGTGGAGAAGTACAGTGGCCCGGAGGTGCCCGTCGAAGTGACGATCGGAAGCCGGTCGGGCGCGTTCGTTGGCTTCAGACAGCTCGACCTCACCGGTGTGTCTGCGATCGTCTTCTCGGCGCTCGCGCCCGTGCCTAACGTCAACAGCGCCGGCGGCACGATCGAGGTACGGCTGGACTCGGCCGCCGGTCCACTGCTCGGGGAGTCGGCGCGCATCGACCCCCAGCCTGCCGTTGGCGCACCGTCGCAACTCCGGGTGCCTCTCGCGAGGACATCGGGGATGCACGACGTCTACTTCGTATTCCGGAACCCGGAGGCCAAGGAAGGTCAGAACCTCTTCGTGCTCCTCACCGCCACGTTCGTGCGAGCGACGCGTTAGAGGTGTGGACCAGGCGCAGACGGGCGGCGCGAACGCCGCCCGTCTGCACATCAGGAGCCGCGAGGGCGCTAGCGCCGTGGTGTCCAGCTGTACATCGCTTCGATCGCGATGGGGCTTCCCAACTCCAGCCCGTGGCAGTCGGCATTGTTGCCGTTGAATTTGTTCGGGTACTGCTTCCTGACCCCGTTGTCTTGCCACCGCAGTGTCACGGTCCCGCAATCATCGTCGAGATTGAACCCGAGAAAATCGCCTCGGTCCTCCTCGGTGATGTGGACGTTCATGTAATCGGCGGTTCCGTCGACGATGCGCCGGAAGATGAGGGGGACCCTGAGCTCGTGTAAGGTGAACGGACGCAAGCCATCGCGATAATAGCTGCCATAGGCGTTGGCGTAGGCGAGCGAAGCGGGCCGCAGGAACGCGTCGAACCGGTATTCTCCTGCCTCCCAGCACCAGGTATGGTCGCACATGAAGGAATAGAATGTCGCAATACGCGTTGTGTCGGCCGGGCCTGTGGGCGCCGGCGCAGGGTTCGTGGGATACTCGCAGACGATGGCTTGTGGATCGCACACCTCGATGATGCTCGGCGTCAGCAATGACCTACGCTGCTCGGCGGCAATCCTGACGCTCAGCGCCTCGAGCCTTGCCTCGGCGTCCGGCAGTGCCATGTCGATCACAGTCGAGTCGCCTCGACCGGAGTGCCACACGAAGACCTCGGAGCCAACGCCGTCGTTAGCATCTTCGATGACCAACCCCTTGGTGTTCGCCTGCGGTCCCACCCGGAGCCCTTTTCGCTGACCGGGCTGAATGAAGAAGGTCGGCGGCAGTCCCTCGGCCGACACGCGGCTTACCGCGATGACGCCACCGTCAGGCAGGTACCCCGCTGCGTCGCCTTTGCCTTCCCATGCGGCGACGACAGCCACGTTGTCACTGCCGGTCCACATTCTCCGGTGCTCTCGCAGCGGCATATAGAAGTCCAGTCTCGGCAGTGCGTCGATCTCCCGCTGAAACTCCTCGACCGAGCTGTGCCGCGCTCGCGCGGCGGCCTCGAGCAAGGCTCTGCCTGCAGGCGTGTTCACAAAGTCATTGAGCGACAGCTTGTGTTCGGTCCACAATGAGGCGCGCATGGCGTCGCGCACGCCTTCGCGTACCTGGCGGTCCGCGAGAGCGAGCGCAATCCCTTGTGCGACGCCCTGGGCGCGGGACTCCACGCTTTGCACTGGCGGCTGCGTCGCGGGCGCGGTGGACGGGCCGTCGTCGGTGCAGCTCACGGCGGCCGTGAGCACTCCGAGCCCCAGCGCCAGGCGCGCGATGGGCTGCACCGCACGGCCAGCGAGAAGAGGAATTCGTTTCATGGCAATGGGTCCTCCGGAAGACGGTGAGAGTCAACGACGACAACGACGTTGACGCTCTCCGTCGCGTCCGGCGAACCTTTTTTCGTGAGTGGCGGAATCTGCCTGATGAACGGCGGCCAAGGCGCTTGAACGGGCCGCGCGTCAGGTCGTGAAGTACACCTTCTCGCCAAGGTGCTTGCGATGGCGACGGCTGCAGGGGACCCGGGCGCCGTCCGTCATGATCAGGGTCATGTCGCCGTGGAACCCTGGCTCGACGGCCGAGATCTTTGCGGCGTTCACGATCGCCGACCGGTGCACGCGAACGAAGACGCTCGGGTCGAGCACGTCTGCCTCGAGCACTGCGAGTGTCTTGGTCAGCAGGCGAGACCGACCGCCACTATGAAGTCGCGCGTAATTGCCGTCGGCTTCGATCCAGTCGATGTCCTCGACCCGAATGACCACGTATTGGTCGCCCGCTCGAATCGCCATCGCCTCTGGGTAAGACGATGGCTGCCGCTGCTGCACGTACCCGAGCAATCCAAGCAGCCGCGGATCGTCTGGCGAGGCCGCGCGACGACGCGCCTCCACCTGCGATCGCGCTCGGTCCAGCGCGGCAACGAAGCGGGGTTCGTCGAATGGCTTGAGGAGGTAATCGAGCGCGTACGCCTCGAACGCGCGAATGGCATATGTAGAATACGCCGAGATGAAGATCACCGAAGGCATACGTCCGGCGCCGATTTCCGCCAGCACGCCGAAGCCGTCGAGGTTGGGCATCTCCACGTCGAGAAAGACGAGGTCGATGGGCGACGCAGAGATGGCACGCACCGCCTCGCGACCGTCGCGGCACTCTCCAGCGATGACGACATCTCGATGCGTGGCCAACAGCGACCGCACTCGCTCGCGAGCCGGCTCGTCGTCATCGACGAGAAGCGCGTTGATCGGTGCGGAGCGCATCACTCGACGACCGGAGAAGCGCTGGAACTTCCCACCCAGGGCAGTGACAATCGGGCAACGGTGCCGCCCGCATCGCCCGGCACCACCTCGAGAGTTGCCGTGTGGCCATACAGCTCCGCGAGTCGCGCCCGCGCGTTCGACAGTCCTACACCCTGACCTGCCACGGGTCGTGGTTCATCACATGCCAAGCCCACGCCATCGTCGTGGATCGATACCTCGAGACGGTCAGCGCGGCGGCGCGCTCGCACGTCGATATGGCCCTCCGTGTTTCGCGGCGCCAATCCGTGCTTCACCGCATTCTCGACGAGAGGCTGCAGGATCATATGCGGCACTCGCGCCTCGAGCAGCCCCTCGTCGACGTCCCAGCTCACGCCGAGCCGCTGACCGAGCCGCGTCTGCTCCACGGCAAGGTATGGCTCGAGCGTTTCGAGCTCCTCGCGAAGCGTGACCTCGTGCGTGCGTGCTCGCATTGCCGAGGCGCGCAACAGCTCGCCCAACTGTCCCAGCACGCGCTCTGCGCCCGCTGGATTGGTACGTACCAGCGTCGAGACGGTATGCAACGCGTTCCCGAGGAAGTGAGGATTGAGCTCGGCCTTCAGGGCGGAAAGCTCCGCCGCCGCCCGCCGCCGGCTCACCTCGGCCAGCTCCGCGCTCAAGTTCCGAGCGACCACGCGGGCACGCCGATACCGTCGCGCGTACTCGAACCCGTATGCCACGACGGCGAGTATCGCATAGTACGTCATGTAGTGCGCGATGAGGCCGAGTGGAATGGCGACGAGCTTCACCACGCGGTAGGAACGCTCGAACAGGTAGCCGACGATCCACGAGTTCCCCATGCGCAGCGCCGTCCCGATGATTCCGAGCAGAAGCGCGGCCCTCGCGTGCGCGATCAGTGCGCGACCCCAATGCGCGCCTACGCTCGGCGGATAACGGCGCGCCAAGTGGAAGGCGGTGCATCCCACGGCCACGAGAATGCCGGCGGCGATGATGCCCGCGGGAAGCGCGAAGCGAAGCGGAACCGGAAGGCTCGTGCCGTCGGGGTATACACGCTTCAAGTGCACGAATGTGAACAGCGTTGACAGCACGACCATGCTGATGGCTGGGACGACCGGTAGCCGCCTCGCTTTGCGGCCATAGCCGGCGTCGGTGAGCCCCGCAAGATCGGTCGTCGTCCTGGCGGCGACGTCCGAACCCGCGAGCTCGGCGTCGACCTCGTGCCATGGAACCGTTAGGCATGACGCGCTGCTTGCCGCCGGGTCGGCCGGCGCCGCAATCGTCAGGGTGGCTCGCGGTCCATACAGCTCGGCGAGTCTGGCCCGGGTGTTCGCGACCCAGCTCGCCATCGCGACCGGCGCCATGGGCACATGTGGGTCAGCTTGTAACCCGGTTCCTTCGGCGGTGACGCGAAGCTCGAGGATGTCACCGTCCTGCGACGAACGGCGGGCGTCGATGCGAATCCGACCGGCATGGTACGAGCCGAGGCCACGTCGAATGGCGTTTTCGACCATGGGGCGCAGAATCATATCGGGCATCAGGGCGTCCTGAGTCTCGGCGGGCACGTCGACGTCGACCTCGAAGCGCCACCCGAGCCGGGCGCGCTCGACGTCGAGGACGGCGTCGAGGGTCTCGAGCTCCTCTCGAAGGGAGACCTCCTGCGTCCGTGAGCGCGTCAGCGTCAAGCGAAGCAGGTCTCCTAGCTCAGCCAGCACGCGTTGCGCTGCGGTCGGGTCGGTACGCACGAAGGTGGAGACAGCTTCCAGCGCGTTACCCAGAAACTGCGGGCTCAACTCCGCCTTGAGCGCTCGAAGCTCGGCCGTGCTCCTGCGTCGTCCCGCTTCTTCCAGCTCAGCGCGAAGGCGCTGGGCGGTGCCGCGAACCTGCCAGTAGCGCCGCGCGTAGACGACCGCGTGGGCGAGCACGGCAAAAATTGCGTAGGTGACGAGGAGGTTGAAAAAGTATGGCCAGTCAGGCCGCAACAACCGGGGCTCGGGGATGGGCGTAACGTCGACGAACCAGAACATCTCCGCGGCTGACACTGCGGCCAGCGTGATCGCCGCGAGCGTATGAATGCCGAGGCGTCGGCCGAGCTCGGCACGCCCAAGTGGAAACCGCTCACTCAGCTGGACGATCACGTACAGCCAGAGGGTGAGCCATAGTCCTCGGTGCGCGGCGACGAGCCACACGACCCACCACTGCATTCCCGACACGCGGGCCGCCGGCAGATCGACCACGTGAGCGGCGGAGAATGCCGTGGAGACGACGGCCACCCAGATCCACAGAAGAATGGAACGAGTGGCTCGGCGCGGATCCCCTGAAGCTCCTTGATCAGGGTTGCCGTCGCGGAACGCGCCCGGTGCAGCGCCACTGCCGGTAGGACCAGGCGGAACGGTGTACGGATCCGTGGCCGGCGCGTCAACAGCACTCGTGGCCATGGCACCTCCGAAACGTCGAATCACGCGATGTATCCGCGAAGGTCGGGTCGAGGGCGACGTCGCCCAGCGCATCCCGTCTGCAGCGGCCCTATGTGACGCCGCCCGCGGTTCGGGATAGTGCAGCGCTTTGTAAAGGGGCGCCAGTCGTCGCCCCGGGAGCCACCTCGGGGCCCACCATTCCGGCCCGCCGTCCCGACGACGCGCCGCGTGCCTCGAGTAACGTGTGCGTTACCAAGGCGTTAGAGCGATGTCGATTTCGCCTGATCTCGTTCGACGTTAAGGCAGGAGAAGGAACGAAACACCGATCACACGGTTCACTCACGAGGAGATCGCTGATGAGCACGACAGAGACCGCCACCCCCACGATCCGGAACGCCGGCACGAAGGCGGCCACCCCACGCAAGCTGTTCGTCAACATTCCCGTTCGCGATCTCCAGCGATCGATTCATTTCTTCGAGACGCTCGGCTTCACCTTCAACACGCAGTTCACCGACGCCACCGCGACCTGCATGCTGGTCGGGGAGGACGCGTACTTCATGCTGATCACGCCCGAGCGATTCAGTGATTTCAGCAAGCGGCCAGTCGGCGACGCGCGAAAGGAAACGAGCGCGCTCTTCGCGATCAGCGTCAACAGCCGAGAGGAGGTCGACACACTGGTCGGGAAGGCGGTCGGTGCTGGAGGAGCACGGGCGGCCGACCCCCAGGATCACGGATTCATGTATGCGTGGAGCTTCTACGACCTCGACGGCCACCATTGGGAAGTGTTCTGGATGGATCCCAGCGCAATCCAGAGCTGAGCACACACGGAGACCTACAATGTCCAGCATTCGAATCAGGCCGCTTGGCCTCATCCTATCGAGCGTGGCGATGCTGATGGCGCCGTCGATCGGCCATGCGCAGGGCGCGAAGACCGACGCGCGCACCAATCCCGCGGCGAAGGCCACACCCTCGAGGAAGGGCCACGTCCTCGCGAATGGCGTGAGCTACTACTACGAGATCCACGGCCGCGGCGAACCGCTTCTGCTCCTGCACGGTGGACTCGGCTCGATCGACATGTTCCGGCCCGTCCTCCCGACGTTCGCCAGGGAAAGGCAGGTCATCGCCGTCGATCTGCACGGACACGGGAGAACCGCGCTCGGTGAGCGGCCCATCGACCTCATCGACATCGGTAACGACCTGGCGATCGTGCTCCAGCAGCTCGGATACGAGAAGGTCGACGTGCTTGGCTACTCGTTCGGTGGGGGAGCCGCGTTTCGGCTCGCGGTCCAGCATCCCACTCTCGTGCGTCGACTGGCGGTCGCGTCGGCTCCGTACGCGCAGGACGGTTTCCATCCCGAGATGCTTCCGCAGCAGGCAGCGGTCGGCGCTGCGATGGCGGAGCAGATGAAGCAGACGCCGATGTACATCTCGTACGCCGCCGTCGCGCCGAGGCCGCAGGATTTCCCCAGACTGCTCGACCGAATGGGTGAGCTGATGCGGAAGCCCTATGACTGGTCAGAAGACGTGAAGAAGCTCCAGATGCCGGTGATGCTCATCTACGGCGACGCTGACATGATCCGCCCCGACCACATCGTTCGCTTCTATCAGCTTCTCGGCGGCGGGCTTCGCGATGCGGGGTGGATGCGCGAGCACATGTCGAAGAACCGTCTGGCGATTCTCCCCGACCTCACACACTACGAGGTGTTCATGTCGCCGCTGCTGGCGGCGACGGCTTTGCCCTTCCTCAACGGTCAGAGCAATGCACCCTCCTGGGCCGACCAGGCGAAGCAGCCAAAGTGATGGCCGACACAGTGGAAGCTCGTTAGGGCATGAGCCCCTCGATCGCCCGGGCTCGCGAACGTTCGTGGCTCAGTACGAGCTCTGGTGTGGTTCGTGCGCTTGCCGACACGGGCGATTTCAGGAGGTCTCATGCCCAGCACCAGCATGCTCACCAGGCTCGCACTCGTCGCCATCCTTACGCTCACGCTCGGGTGTGATGATGACGACCCGATCGGCCCAGGCAATGTCACGTTTCCGGATTGGGCGGCGGCCGTCAACACCGGCTTCTGCGTGCGCGGCACGGCCGCCGTAGGCGACGCGAAGTCCGAGAGCATCTCGGACACCGACTGCGACTTCGCCGACATCTTCCCGGGGGGCGAAGGGTTTTACGAGATCTGGCGCATCCGCGTCGCCAGTGCCCGTGACGTCACCTTCGACGCAAACTCCAACTTCGACAACTATCTCGCCGTCGGACGGGTCGACGCCGTCACCGCAACGGATCTGGATGCCACCGTGATCGCGGAGGACGACGATCGCTCGCCGCCGACCAATCTCAATGCCCTCATTACGGTGAGGCTGCAGCCGAACGTCGATTACGTGGTGGTCATCTCAGGATTCGACGACGAGGAGACAGGCGCGTATACGCTGACTATTCGGTAGGAAGGTTCGCTAGTTGACGACCCGCACCCTTTCTCCTAGCTTGAGATCCATGAGCACGACCATTCGCCATCATCGCGCGCACCACCTCCACGGCCCGACGGGTCGGGGCGACGCGCGCGCATGCGGATGACCGTGTAACGGCTCCTGAGCGCACCGTACGCTGCGGCCCGTCCCTCCCGGACGGGCCGTTTTCTTTTTCGGTCAACCCAATGCTCGAACGACGGACGACTTCGCGACTGCGCATCGCGCTCCCCAACAAGGGACGCCTCACCGATGACGTGCGCGCACTCTTCTCCGATGCGGGGCTCGAGCTTCGCGCCGCCGGCGAGCGGGCGCTCGTCGCGTCCCTCGGCGGCGACTTCGAGGCGATCTTCGTCCGGGCGCAGGACATCCCCGAGTTCGTCGCCGATGGCGCGGCGGATGTCGGCGTCACGGGGTGGGATCTCGTGCGGGAGTCGGAGCGCGACCTCGAGTCGGTGCTCGACCTCGAATGCGGCCGCTGCCGGCTCGTCGTCGCCGCGCGCGAGGAGAGCGGAATCACCACGCTCGACGATATCGTCGGCAACGGGAATGGCGGCCCACGCGTCGCAACGGCCTTTCCGCGCATTACCGAGCGGTACTTCGCCGACGCATGCCTTCCGATCACGATCGTGCCGGTGAGTGGCGCCGCCGAGATCGCGCCGCACCTCGGGATCGCCGACATCGTCACCGATCTCGTCTCCACCGGCTCAACCCTTCGCGTGAACCAGCTTCGCGAGATCGCGACCATCCTCGAGTCCACGGCCCGGTTGATCACGGCGCCGAACGTCGTGGAGTCGCCGCGTCGGCGGGCGATCGAGGAGCTCGTAACCGCCCTCGAATCGGTGCTTCGCGCGCGGGGCAAGCGATACGTCATGGCGAACATGCCGCGCGCGGCGCTCGATCAGGTGCGCCGCGTGCTGCCGGGCCTCAACGGGCCGACAGTGATCGACATCCTGAACGGGGGCGATTTCGTCGCCGTACACGCCGTCGTGGCGCAGGACGCGATCTATCGCACCATCGCCGACCTCAAGGCGCTGGGCGGGCAGGGCATTCTGGTCACGCGCATCGAGCGGGTGATGCCATGAAGACGCCCACGCGGAAGCCGCTGTTCGCGGTGCGCGGCGCGGTTGCGGATCTCGACACACGCGAGGCGAGGATTCTGCTCGACCGCGGATTCACCACCGATCCCCTGGTCCGTGACCGCGTCTCGACGATTCTCGCACGCGTCTGGGAAGAACGCGACGCTGCCCTGCGAGCGCTGGCTCGCGAGCTCGACGGGGTCGACCTCGACGAGCTCGAGGTGCCTCGCGAGCGATGCATCCGCGCACTCGCGGCGCTCGACCCGGAGCTTCGCCGGGTGTTGCGGCGCGCAGCCGAAAACATCACGCGCGTTCACCGCGCCATCCCGGTCGTCGAGATGGAGGTCGAGCCTGAGCCCGGGATCATCATCGGCCGGCGTCCCGATCCGCTGGCGCGTGTTGGCGTTTACGCGCCGGGCGGGCGGGCGACGTATCCCAGCTCCGTCCTCATGGGCGCGATTCCCGCACGCGTCGCGGGCGTGCGCGAGATTACGCTCTGTTCGCCGCCGTCGCGGGGCACTGGTCTCCCGTCGGAGATCGTCCTGGCCGCTGCGGCGCTTGCCGGCGTGGACCGCGTGTTCGCGCTCGGCGGCGCCGGCGCGATCGGCGCGATGGCTTACGGAACCGAGAGTATCGCGCGCGTCGACCGCATCGTCGGGCCCGGGAACGCCTACGTCGCCGAAGCGAAGCTCCAGATCAGAAACACCGTCGCCACCGATTCTCCGGCGGGGCCGAGCGAGCTGCTGATCATTGCGGATACGAGTGCCGATCCAGAGCTCGTTGCGCGCGAGATGCTCGCTCAGGCGGAGCACGACACCGACGCGTGCGTGGTCTGCATCATGATCGATGGTGCCGCACCAGACGTCGTCGAGGGCACGGTGCGCTCACGGCTGGTCGATCAAGCGCGGGCGATGATCATCGCGTCGGCGCTGGCGACGCGCGGCGCACTTCTCACGGCACCGACAGCGGACGAGGCGCTTGCGTTCGCCGAGCGATATGCGCCGGAGCATCTGCTTCTCGCGGTGCGCGATGCCGACGCGCTCGCGCGCCGCGTTCGCAACGCCGGGACCATCTTCGTCGGCGCCTCGTCGTCCGTGACCTTCGGTGACTACATGACCGGCGCCAATCACGTGCTGCCCACGGGCGGGCTTGCCCGCTGCTACTCGGGGCTTTCGACACTGGACTTCGTGCGCTGGACGTCATACCAGCGCGTGACGCCCGCCGCCGCCGCGCGGCTCGCCGATGACGTCGCACGATTCGCCGAATCGGAACGGCTCACCGCTCACGCGGACGCGGCCCGAATGTGGGCCACCCCAGCGAACGCCGAGGCGATGCGATGACGACATCGCTCGAGCTTGCGCGCGCGGCATACCGCGAGGTCTCGCTCTACACGGTCGAGTCCGACCCCTGTGCCCTCGATTTGAGCGACAACACCAACCTGTGGGGCTCGCCTCCAGCGGCGCGGCGCGCGCTGAGCGAGCTGGCCGATGGCGGCTTCGCACGCTACCCGTCGGCCTATGCATCGGAGCTGAAGGACGCGCTGGCCCGGTACGCGGGCGTGGGCGCCTCGTGCATCGCCACCGGCTGCGGCTCCGACGACATCCTCGACTCGGCGATCCGCGCATTCGCCGAGCCGGGCGACCGAATCGCGTTCTGCGCCCCGACCTTCGCGATGATCCCGATCTTCGCCCGCCTGAACGGCGTCGAACCGGTGGCGGTGCCGATGACGGCGGCATGGGACATCGATTCGGATGCCCTGGCCGGCACGGGCGGGCGCGTCATCTACGTGTGCTCGCCGAACAATCCCACGGGAACGATCGCCTCACGAGGCGCGATCGAACGACTCATCGCTCGCGCGTCCGGTGTCGTCATCCTCGACGAGGCCTATGCGGAGTTTGCCGGGACCAGCTGTCTCGATCTCGCGATGGCAAATGACCGCGTGCTCGTCGTCCGCACCCTGTCGAAGGCATTCGGCCTGGCGGGACTGCGTGTGGGATACGCCGTCGGCGCGCCGGCGCTGGTGGCCGAAGTGGAGAAGTCGCGCGGGCCCTACAAGGTGAGCACGGTGGCGGAGCGCGCCGCGGTCGCGGCGCTCGAGCACGATCAAGGATGGATCGCCGACCGGGTGGTGGACGCCCGTGAGAGCCGGGAGCGCCTTGCAGAGTCATTGCGTGCGCTGGGCCTCACGCCGCTGCCGTCTCGAGCGAACTTCGTGCTTGTTCCAGTCGCGAACGCGCCGGTGGTCGCGACCTGCATGCGCGCGCGCGGCGTTGCCGTGAGAGCCTTTCAGGGGTTGCCGCTCGTCGGCGATGCACTGCGCATCACCGCCGGTCCAGCGCCGACGATGGACCAGGCGCTCGTCGCGCTCGAGGACGTGCTTCGATGCACGTGACCATTCTGGACTACGGTGCGGGAAACCTGCACTCTCTTGCCAAGGCGCTCGACGATGGCACCTCGGCAGTGCGGGTCGAGGCCGATCCGATCGGAGCGCTGGATACCGATGTTCTCGTTCTTCCCGGCGTCGGCGCCTTCGGCCATGCCGCCTCACGACTGGCGCCCGCGCGGGCGGCGATTCGCGACGCGATCCAGGGAGGACTCCCGTGCGTTGGCATTTGTCTCGGCATGCAGCTGCTCTTCAGTGAGAGCGACGAAGGCCATGGCGCCGGTCTGGGCGTGATCGACGGACGCGTCACGCGCGTCCGCGCCCGGCGTGTCCCCCACATCGGCTGGGCGATGATCGACGAGTCGAACGACCCGGCCTTCACGCGCGCGCCGCTGGACGTCGCCTACTATGCGAACGGATTCGCATGCCGGCCCACGCGGCCCGACGTCGTGCGCGCCTGGAGCGTGCACGAGCATGACCGCTTTCCGGCGATGGTGCGCGAGGGAAGCGCCGTTGGCGTGCAGTTTCATCCGGAGAAGAGCTCGCGGGCCGGAGTGGCGTTTCTGCGGGCGTTGGTTCGGGAGACTCGAGCGTGATCGCGATTCCGGCGGTGGATCTGCGCGGTGGCGCCTGCGTCCAGCTGGTGGGAGGCTCGTATGACCACGAGCGGCTCCGCTTCGATGATCCGATCGGGGTCGCACGCGGCTGGGCGCGAATCGGCTTCTCGCGGCTTCACCTCGTCGATCTCGACGCGGCAACGGGGCGCGGATCGAACGAAGATCTGGTCGCCGAGCTGCTGCGCGATCGTGAGGCGAGCATTCAGGTCGGAGGCGGTGTGCGGAGTGGAGACGACATCGAGCGCCTGCTCACCCAGGGCGCCGATCGCGTCGTCGTGGGGACGCGCGCCATCGAGGAGCCGGGCTGGATCGACGCGATGTCGTCGCTCTTTCCCGGTGAGCTCGTCGTCGCCGCCGATGTGCGCGATCGCCGGGTCGTCACGCGCGGCTGGGAGCGCACTCTCGCCCGCAACGTGATCGACGTCGTCGAGGAGCTGAATGCCCTCCCGCTCGCCGCCATCATGGTGACGGCGGTGCATCGCGAGGGGCAGCTCGCGGGGACCGACCTTTTTCTCATGGAAGATGTGGCGGAAGCCAGTGAGCACCCCGTATACGCCTCGGGTGGCATCACGACGTACGCTGATCTGCGTGCGCTCGAGGATCGCGGGCTTGCTGGCGCCATTGTCGGCATGGCGCTTTATACGGGCGTACTCGACGCCCGGCTCATCGCCGAGGAGTTCGCGGAGGAGTTCGTCGAATGACCGTGATTACGAGGGAGACGCGGGAAACGCGCGTGCGCGTCGAGATCAAGCCGGGGCCGGGCGAAGGTACGATCGATACGAGCGTGCGGTTTCTCGATCACATGCTCGCCACGCTCGCGCGTTACGCGGGGCTGGAGCTGTCGGTCAGTGCGCGGGGAGATCTTCCCCATCATCTCATCGAGGATACGGCCATCGCTCTCGGCGCCGCGCTCGAGCAATTCCGGCCCGCGCGCATTGCGCGGTATGGTGACAGAACGATTCCCATGGACGACGCGCTGGTGCACGCGTGCATCGACATCGGTGGTCGGCCGTTTTATCGCGGACCGTTGCCGAGCACGCTCTACGATCACTGGATGCGCTCCTTCGCCGACCACGCGCGAGCGACGGTGCACCTGCGCGTGCTGCGCGGCCGCGACCGGCATCATGTGATCGAGGCCGCCTTCAAGGCACTCGGTCTCGCCTTGCGCGACGCGCTCGTCGTGAACGCGGGTGGCATGAGCACGAAGGGAGAGGTTTCGTGGAAGGATCAGCTCATGCAGACGCCGGAGTCGTGATGCTCACCCGACTCATCGTCTGCCTGGACATGCGCGATGGACGCGTCGTGAAGGGCGTTCAGTTCAAAGGTTTGCGTGACGTCGGTGATCCGGTAGAGTTGGCCGCGCGCTATGAGGTCGAGGGGGCAGACGAAGTGGTCTTTCTGGACATTTCGGCGAGCGTCGAGGGTCGAACGACCCTTCTCGAGACGGTGCGTCGCGCCGCCGACGTGCTGTTCGTGCCGTTGACGGTGGGCGGAGGTGTGCGAAGCGCCGATGACGTGGCACAGGTGCTTCGCGCCGGCGCGGACAAGGTGAGCATCAACACGGCGGCGCTCGCACGACCGGCGTTGATCACCGAATGTGCCGAGCGTTTCGGCTCGCAGTGCGTCGTGGCGAGCATCGATGCGCGACGGGACGGTGCACGGTGGCGGGTCTGGACGCACGGCGGCAGCGTCCGCACCGAGCGCGATGCGATCGAGTGGGCGCGGGAGTGCGTCGCCCGTGGGGCGGGGGAGATTCTTCTCACGAGCATCGATCGAGACGGCGCGCGGCGGGGCTACGATCTCGCGCTGACGCGAGCGGTGGTGGACGACGTGTCGGTTCCGGTGATTGCGTCAGGTGGTGCGGGCTGTGCGGAGCACGTGCGCGATGCGGTCCTCGAGGGTGGTGCTGACGCGGTGCTCGTCGCCGGGATCCTGCACGACGGGCTGACGACGGTGCGCGAGCTCAAGGATGTCCTCCTACGCGCACACATTCCCGTGCGGGCGGTCGCGTGACGCAGGTGACGACACAGCGGGCACTGCTCGACGCGGTGCACGAGGCGGCCCGCGTGGCTGGCGACGTCGCGATGCGCCACTATCGGACGTCGCTGGCGATCGAGTCGAAATCGGATGGATCGCCGGTCACGATCGCCGATCGTGAGGCGGAGACCGCGGTGCGCGACTGGATCACTCGTCGGTTCCCCGAAGACGGCATCGAAGGAGAGGAGCTCGGGGTCCTGCGTCCGGACGCGCGACGTCGCTGGGTCATTGATCCCATCGATGGGACGAAGACGTTCGTGCGCGGGGTGCCGCTGTGGGGCACGCTCGTGGCGATCGTCGAGGGAATGGAGGTGTTGGCCGGCGCCGCGTTTTTTCCCGCCGTCGATGAGATGGTCGTCGCCGCTCGCGGGGAGGGGATGTGGTGGAACGACGCCCGATGCTGCGTATCGCGCGTCGAGCGGCTGGAACGGGCGACCATCCTCACGACCGATGAGCGGTTCCGCGATGACGAGGTCAAGCGCAGCGCATGGCGGCGCTTGAGTGACCGCGCGTTGGTGAGCCGCACGTGGGGCGACTGCTACGGCTATCTGCTCGTTGCGACCGGGCGCGCCGAGGTGATGGTGGATGGCTCGATGGCGGCGTGGGACGCGGCACCGTTCCAAACCATTATCGAGGAGGCGGGCGGCGTCTTCACGGATTGGACGGGCGGACGCACCGCCTTCGGTGGCAATGCGATCGCGACCAACGCTGCGCTCGCGGTGGAGACTCGAGGGCTGCTGCTCCGTTCATGACACTCACCCTGCCGGTGCTCGACTTCGCCAAAGGCGACGGCGTCGTCACCGTGGTGACGCAGGACGCCCGAAGCGGTGCCGTTCTCATGGTCGCGCAGGCCGACCGTGACGCGCTCGAGCGCACGGTCGCGACCGGGGAGATGCACTACCGTTCGCGCAGGCGCGGGCTGTGGCACAAGGGGGCAACGAGCGGGAACGTGCAACGTGTCGTCTCCCTTCACGCTGACTGCGATGGCGATGTCGTGCTTGCGCGCGTGGTTCCCGCTGGCCCGGCGTGTCACACGGGCGCCGGAACCTGCTTCGGCGTGGATGAGGCGCCGGCATCCGGCAGCGCCGTGCTCGACCGTCTCGACCGAACGATCGCGGCTCGCGCCGCCCTACCGGACGACGACCGAGAGAGCTACACGCGTCGGCTTCTCGCCGATCGCAACCTGCGACTCAAGAAGCTGGGTGAAGAGTGCGCCGAGCTGCTGACTGCATGCGCCGACGGGAACCGCGACCGCGCTGTCGAAGAGGGGGCGGATCTCGTCTATCACACGCTCGTCGCGCTTCGTGCGGTGGGCGCCTCCCTCGACGATGTTTGCTCGGAGCTGGCGCGACGGGAGCGCTCCTGAGGGCGTGTTGATCGAGAGAGCGTCCGGGAAACTCGACGGGCGGAACTCTTCCACGACGGCCCGCGTACGCCATGACATGGCACACACGCGTAACTCGAGGACGCGCGCCACCCCGGCGCGGCCTCGCGCAGGCCAGCGCCGTCCTTTGTCGCGCGGCGGCTCCTTTTTCGGCCGGCTTCTCGCCGTCCTGCTGACCTGTTGGCTGGTCGTCGCCGCGATCGTTGCTCCCGCCGTTCCGGGAGGGTGGACCGCGATGGCGCTCGCGATGGTCGTGCTCACCGGGCTTCCGCTCGCGGCGTTCGTCCGGCGCCAGCGGCGGCGTGAGACTCCGGGAGTGCTCGTCAGACTTTTCGTCTACCGCCCGTTCTGGTACGCACAGCTTCTCGTGCTGCTGGCTGGGACCGCCGGCATTGCCGGACTTTTGCTCGGCGCGCCCTTCGGCGCCAGCGGCACCGTCGCGCGATGGATGGTGGCAGGGGCTGCCTCGGTGTACGCGTTAGGCGTGTTTGCCGGATGGATCGGCTCGCGCTGGCTGCACGTACGGCGGCTCACCGCGAGCTTCCCCGACCTGCCGTCTGGGCTCGAAGGCCTGCGGATCGTTCAGCTCTCCGACCTTCACATCGGGCCGCAGACCTCGCGCCGCTTTCTCGACCGCGTGCGCTCGGCGGTGGCGGGGGCTGGGGGCGACCTCATCGCGGTGACCGGGGATCTCGTGGATGATCACGCGCTGGACAGCACACACTACGCCAGTGCGTTAGGCGCGCTCACCGCCCCGCTCGGTGTCTACGTCGTTCCCGGCAACCACGACGTCTACGCCAACTGGCCCGCTGTGCGGGCCGAGCTGGCGCGTCTGCCGGTGACGATTCTCGTGAATGAGTCGCGCGTGGTACAGCGGGGCGACGCATCGTTCGCGGTCGCCGGAACGGGCGATCCGGCCGGCCGCTGGATCGCCACGTCGCACGCCGCGCCCGACATCGACGCCGCACTTCGCGATGTCGCCCCCGCCACCTTCACCATCGCGCTTGCCCACAATCCCTCGCTCTGGCCCGCGCTCGCTGACCGCGGCGTCGACCTCACGCTGAGCGGGCACACCCACTGGGGCCAGCTCGCGCTCCCGGCCTTCAAGTGGAGCCTGGCCGGTCTCTTCCTCGATCATGCCATGGGGGTGGTTACGCGCGACGCCTCGCTGCTGTACATCCACCCGGGCACGGGATTCTGGGGAATTCCGTTCCGAATCGGCGCGCGTCCGGAGGTCACCATCATCGAGCTCAGACGCGGCGCTCACGTGGAGCTTGGTCCCGTCAGCGGATGACGACAGCCGGTCCAACACGCTACGATCGTATGACGTACCGCCGGTGCGGCCGGAGCGGCCTCGAGTTGCCGGCGGTCTCACTTGGCCTTTGGCACAATTTCGGGAGCGTCGATCCGCCTGATGAGGCGCGCGCCATGATCCGGCGAGCGTTCGACCTCGGGATCACGCACTTCGACCTCGCCAACAACTACGGGCCCGAACCGGGCACGGCCGAGGAGACGTTCGGCCGCGTCCTGCGCCGCGACCTCGCGAATCACCGTGATGAGCTCATCATCTCGACCAAGGCTGGCTGGCGCATGTGGCCGGGCCCGTATGGCGATCACGGCTCGCGAAAGTATCTGCTCGCCAGTCTCGACCAGAGTCTCGAGCGAATGCAGCTCGACTACGTCGACATCTTCTACCATCACCGTCCCGATCCCGAAACGCCGGTAGAAGAAAGCATGCTCGCGCTCGACCAGGCCGTGCGCTTGGGCAAGGCGCTGTACGTGGGAATCTCGGCGTACGATCCGCGGCAGACGCGGGATGCGATGAAGATTCTTCGCGAGCTGCGCACGCCGTGCATCATCCATCAGCCCCGCTACAGCATGCTCGACCGTCGCATCGAGGACGGCCTGCTCGAGGTCCTCGCCGACGAGGGACTGGGCTGCATCGTCTTTTCCCCGCTGGCGCAGGGCCTGTTGACGAACCGATATCTGCGCGACATTCCCGCCGGCTCGCGGGCGAGCAAGGAGCACGGAGCACTCAGGCCGGATGCCATCACCGAGGAGCGTCGCGCGCAGCTCGTGAAGCTTACCGAGATTGCCACCGCCCGAGGCCAGAGCCTTGCACAGCTCGCGATCACGTGGGTGCTGCGCCACGACACCGTGACCTCGGCGCTCATTGGGGCGAGCCGGGTGTCGCAGATCGATGACGGCGTCGCGGCGCTCGACAACCTCGCGTTGTCGGAGGACGAGCTGCGCGCGATAGATCGAATACTCGCGGCGAAGGAGCCGAGTCCTGCCTCCAGGAGTGTTGCACAACGTGCCTAGACAAGGAGCGCGCACGACGTGACCGACCCGTCTGATTCCGGGCTACGACCATGGTCCGCGGGGCCGAGCGCGAAGGCGAGGAACGCCGTTCAGCGCTCCGTCACTGCGTTGCTGGACGAGCTAGCTCCCGAGCGGGTCCTGACGCGCGGTGAGCGCATACGCTTGCCCGTCGAGCAGCACCGGACTCCCACCGGATGCGTGCTTCAGGCCGCGACCGCGGCGGTGAGCGTCTCCTGGTTCGCGGAAGCGTCACCGGACGCCGCACTCGGCGAGCTGCGAGTCATCGTCTGGCGCGGAACCGTATCACGTCGCGGGTCCAAACGCGAAAGCGCGACGATGGTCAGAGAAGTCGTCCTGCATCCCCTGGAGCGGCCGTTGGAAGAGTGCCTGTGGCGGGCGACGGACGGCACCGAGTACGACACCTCCGCCCTGGCCGCGTACTGCATCGCACTGCTGGAGGACCAGATGCGCGCCGAACATGGCTGAGTTCACGAACCGCGACCGTGCGGTCGGCCAGTGGGTGCTCGCGGGACTGTTTGCCATTGCCGCCGTCGGCGCCGCGGTGTGGAGCTGGCGCCTGATTCGCGCGGAAGGCTTCACGGTGAGGTCGGCGATCTGGCTGCTCGCGCTCCTCGGCTTCATCTCGCTGGCCTGGCGCAGCGCGCGCGCCGCCAGCCTCGCCGGTCGAGGAGCGCCGCCGCGTCCCTAACGAGTCGCGTCGTCAGCGCTCGCCGGACGCCGCGATCGTGCGGACCAGCTCGCTCGCGGCATCGGCGCCGCGACGGATGTCGATCGCGGCCGGAGCGCCAATGCGCAGCCACACGCCCCCGCTGCCGGTGGTGAGCGCCGGGGGTTGCGGATGCAGGAACAGTCCGGAGGCGTCGATCGTGTCGATGGCCACGATCTCGCGTAGGTCGCCAACATCGCGCACCCGTGGCCCCGTACGGGCCAATGCATCCTCGTAGGTGAGGGCGATGTCGGCGCGCAGCGGCGACATCCCGGGAAGCACCACCTGTCCGCCGAGGACGAGGACGTCACTGGCGCCGCCGCGGTTGCCAGGCAGCGATTCGTACGCACCCGGATTGGCGTTGGCATAGGTGCCGGTCGCGATCGCATCGAGGGCGGCCAGCAACCCCGCGACGTTGAGAGCGCGCAGCCGCTGCTTCTCCGGATCGTCAGGTAGCGCGCCGCTCTCGATGAGCACGGTACTCGTTCCCCACTGCTGCATCAGATCGCCAAAGGCGCGCGGATTGAAAGTGTCATCGTATCGCGCGATACGCCCGGAAATCTCATCACCGAGGGTCTGCGCGATCACCGCGGCCACGAGGCGGGCACGGGATCGCACGTCGTCATAGCTGCGATCGCTGGAGAAGGGAGGGGCGAGGAGCGCGATCCCAACCTGTCTGCCCCGCGGTCCCGCGAGGACACGCGGGCCCTGATCGTGGAGGTTGAATCCGAAGTTCGGCCGAATGCGATCGCGCAGACCCTTCAGCGTCCTGCCCTCCGGCGTCGCGAGCTGCCGCGCATCACGATTGATGTCGATGCCGGCCGCGTTCTCCCGCTGAAAGAGCTCGGCCCCGTCGGGATTGAGCATCGGGACGAAGACGATCGTCAGCCGCTCCCGCAGTCGCTCCCGCAAGGGATCGCTGGTCGCCTCGGCGAGAAAGCGAAAGATGTCCGCAAGGGCCATCGTCGCCGTCGCCTCGTCGCCATGCATCTGCGACCAGAGCAGCACCGTCGTGGATCCTGTGCCGAAGGTGACCGACCGGATGGGGCGTCCCTGGAGCGACCGTCCCACCTCCTCGGTGCGCAACGCGCCCGAGGAGACGGAGGGCTGAATGGCCTGCCAATACGCCTCCTGGCTGAAGCGCCGGCTGGTAATCGCGGCAACCCGATACTGCTCGGCGACTCGCAGGCCGTGCGACACGGGCAGCAATGCGACCGCGGGCGATGCAGGTCCGTTTGTGCCCGGTGCAGCGCTCGTCGCGCAGGCGACGATGGCGGCGAGGAACAGGGTCGCGGCTCGAGATCGGAGAGATTGAATTCTTTTCACGGGCGAGGGTTGACGACCTCTTAAGAGTGCGTGGCGCCAGGCCGTTGCACCAGCATCGGCGACCGTATCCCCACTACGGGCTCATGCGTCCTCTATCGAGGCGGATGCGCCACCTCCTCGCCACCCATTCGCTCGCAAATGTCCGTCTGCGATCACTGCGAAACCGAGCTTCCCGAGGCCGCACGCTTCTGCTTCGTCTGCGGCCGCGATGTCGTTCCGACCGCCGCGGGGTCGAGCAAGGCGCATCATGCGCCCGATTCGATCAGCAAGCTCAAGGATCGCCTGGGGAAAAGTCTCGACGGCCGGTACAAGCTCCGCGAGCTGCTTGGCGCCGGCGGCATGGGTGTCGTCTTTCGAGCCGACGATCTCAGCCTCGGCAGACCGGTAGCGGTCAAGGTGCTGCCGACCGAGCTCTCGAGCGACAAGAACATCGTCGCACGCTTTCGCCGGGAAGCGAAGACGGCCGCCAGCCTGGACCATCCTGGCATCATCCCGGTGCTGTCGGTCGAGAGCGACCAGGGGATGCACTACTTCATCATGAAGTACGTCGCCGGGCAGACGCTCGAAGCGACGCTGCGCGATGGGCCGCTCCCCATTCCCCTCGCGGTGCAGGTGCTTCGCGAAGCGGCGGCAGCGCTCGGCTATGCGCACCGGCGTGGGGTTGTCCATCGCGATGTGAAGCCGGCGAACATCATGCTCGAGGATGAGCGCGTCACGCTCACCGACTTCGGCATCTCGAAGGTCGAGTCGACGGCCTCGAGCAGCGCAACGACGGCTGCGCGATTGACGGACCTCGGGACGGTCGTCGGTACGCCCGCGTACATGGCGCCCGAGCAGGCGATCGGTCAGCCCGTGGATGGTCGGACCGACCAATACGCGCTCGCGGTAGTCGGCTTCGAGATGCTCGCCGGGAAGGTCCCGTTCGATGACATAACGCCGCACGCGATCATTCAGCGTCACATCAACAACTTGCCGCCGGACCTGGCGGGTCTGCGGCCCGATGCGCCGCGACACATAGTGGCGGCGATCTCCCGCGCGCTCTCGAAGGCGCCGTCGAATCGCTTTCCGACGATGGAGGAGTTCGCCACCGCCCTCAGTGGCGCTGGATCTCGCGGGACCGCCAACCTCGAGTTCACGGTGCCGGTCGCCAACGTGACCGAGACAATGCCGCGGGCCAAGCCAGCGTCAAAAGGCAATCGGCTCGGACGGTGGGCGGCTGTCATCGCGCTGTTGCTCGCCGGGGTTGGAGCCGCGGCGGCGTGGGCGCGCACCCGGGAAACACCGACGCAGGCGACGGCGGTCGCGCCGTCGTCCACCGAACGGCCCCGTGAGACACGTCGCCGGTCGGTTTCGTTCACCGTCGAATCAAAGCCGAGTGCGACCGTCTACATCAACGATGTCCGCGTCGGCGAGACACCGCTGGCCGGGCACAGGCTGCTCGTCGGACGCGAGTATCAGATTCTCGTCGTGCGGGCGGGATATCGTCCGAAGCGCGAGACGATCACGACCACGGGCACCTCGCCGATCAAACGAAGCTACGCGCTGGAGCGCTCCAGGCGCCGTTAGGCGATCTGCAGTCCGAGGTGGAAGGTGCCGGTGTATCCCTCACCCGCTTCCGCGACGTCCAGCATCAACTGGCTGCCATTGCGCCGGAAGATCCCGTCGCCCTCGTTTCTCACCGTACGCTGACCCTTGCTCGCATACGGCTCACGCGTGTGCACGCGATCCGTGAGCGCGTCGTCGAAGTAGAGCTGTGACGTGAACTCATGGCCACGCGCCGCGGACGGCTCCGTCCGCACCTTGAAGTGCGTGTGGACGGTTCGCCCGCGGTACCAGCCAGGATAGATCGTCGTGAACCGCGCGGTCCCCGTGGCGTCAGTCACCTGATATCCGCGGAGGAAGAGCTGGCCGGTCGTGTCGAACGACGGGTCTCGCACTCCCGAGTACACGCCATCCGCATCGCACTGCCAGAGATCGACGCGCGCGCCGGCGAGTGGCGTGCACGCGCTGCCGGTTCCGATGCGTGAGACTACGATCGCGAGCTGAAGGGGAGCGCCCGCCTTGATGGTGCCGTTCTCGGGATCGGACCGAATGTCGGAGCGATCGAGGCGGCCATCCACGAAGTACGGGCCCTCGGTCTGCTCCGGGCGAACGACGCACGATGGCAGCACGCTGCCGGCAGCCGCTCCGTCCTGTGCGACTTCGCGAGAGGGCCTGCAGCCCGCGAGTGCCGCGATGCCTGAGGCACCGAGGAGCGCGAGAATCTCCCGGCGTGAGAGCAGCCTGCCGACCTGAATGTCGTCGCGATCCATGATCCTCCTGGCCAGGACGATCCTGCGCGCACAAAACTGGAGTCGGCGCCGCGAATCCGCCATGCCGGAGCGGTCGTCTCCCGAGCCTCGAGGGATGAGAACGGCGCCTCGCCGACGTTCAGTCTGAGCGTTTCTTTCGCGGCAGGCCGCCGCGCCCTCTCGTCGTATTGTCGGCGCGGTGCGAACGGCTTCCCGTCACGCCATGAAGGTTGCCGGTGTTGTCACTCGGTCCGTCGCCGGTCTTCCCGTGCTGATGGTCCTTCGCGAAGCGCGTGCGCTCGCTGTTCTTTTCCCCTTCATCGTGCTGTTGACGATCTTCGACGAGGCGGCGCTTGCCTTCTCGCGCGGCCCGGACGCGTTTGCGCTCGACGATTTCCTCGACCGGCTCTGCCGGTGGCGCCTCGTGCAGCTGCTCGACGAAGCGCGCGTGCGTCCGCGGCCCGTGTTGTCCTTCGGCATGCATCGATCGCGGGTCTCTACGCTTACCCATGTCCACAGGTCCTCCCGATTGGGCGTCAGATGAGGACGACACCTTCAACATCGGGGCCAGGGGCAGCTTGAGCGGCCGAATGAAGAAACAAGGGCGCTGGGAACGCGCTGGGAACGCGCTGGGAAAGCGCTTGTCCAGCGCCCCCGCTAGTCGCTCGTCATGATGAACAGCGGTGCCCCGTCGAACTCGTAGATCGGCCGCAATCGCTCGGTGTTGTAGTACTTCTTGACGTCCACCACTTTCTTCTCCGACGTCACGCTCGTGATCGGGACGCTGTCGTAGACGCCGCGGTGGATGCTTACCAGACGGCCGTATTGCTTCTTCAGCACCAGCTGCAGGGCGAGATTGCCGAACGCCATCGGCACGATCGAGTCGAGCGCGTCGGGGTCACCGGAGCGAACGAGGTAGCCCAGTCGCTGGTTGACGACGTCGATACGCCGGCCCCTGTTGTATTTCGGCGAATACTCCTTGAGCGCCGCGGCGATCTTGTCGCCCACGCCGCCGAGCTTCTTGTGACCGAACATGTCGGTCTCCTCGCTCTCGAAGCTCATCCCCTCGTGCGCGCTGAGACTCGCGCCCTCGGATACCAGCGCCACCGAATACTTGCTCGTGTGCCGGTTGTGGTCGTAGACCATGAGCTCGGTCAGCTGCTCGACGTCGGCCGCGTACTCGGGGATGAGACAGCGATCGGCCGCGCCGGCCATCGTGGGAAGCAGCGCGGTGAACCCGGCATATCGGCCAAAGACTTCGATCACCAGAAAGCGCTCGTGCGACCCTGCCGACGTCCGTAGCCGGTGCGTGAGCTCGATCGTGCGGGTGACGCAGGTACTGAACCCGATGCAGTAGTCGGTGCCATAGACGTCGTTGTCCATCGTCTTCGGAATCGCGACGACGTGCATCCCTTCGTCGTGGAGTCGCTTTCCATAGCTGAGCGTGTCGTCACCCCCGATGGGGATGAGCGCGTCCACGCCGATGTGCTCGAGGTTCTTGAGCACGTCGGGTGTCACGTCGTTGATTTCGGCGTCGTATCCGCTGAGGTGAGCCGGCACACGCGCGCGCGGCAGGTGGCTGGGCCGGGTGCGCGACGTGTGGAGGAACGTGCCGCCGGTGCGGCCGGCGCGGTTCACGATCGCTTCGGAGAGCTCCTGCACGCTCTCGCTATTGTCCACACCTTTCTCGCGACTGTAGTCGACGAGACCCGCCCATCCGCGGCGGATGCCGACGACGCGGTACCCTTCCCGCAGAGCCCGGATGGTGATCGCCCGGATCGCGGGGTTGAGACCGGGGACGTCTCCGCCGCCGGTCAGGATCGCGATGGTTCCCTTGCTGGGAGGCATGAGAGAAAAAGGCGCTGAAGGCGCTGGAGGCGCTAGAGGCGCTGAACTGCTTGTCCTTCAGCGCTGCCAGCGCCCCCAGCGCTTTCAGCGCCTCTAGTCAGTCCGCCAACTTCCGCAGCTCCGCCAACAGCGCCACTTCCTGGGGCGACGGAATCGCCGAGCGCGCGACCAGCTTCACCAGCTCGCTGTCGCGCTCGTACAGGTCGTTCGCGAACCACAAATTGCCGTCGCGCACGTACGCGGTGAAGTACACGATGTAGACGGGGATCTTCTGCTTGAGCACCACCTGACGATTCGTTCCCTGCGTCGCGCGCTCGATGCGATCGTCCGTCCACCCAGGCGTTCCCGCGAGCGCGTACTTCGCGAGCTCCAGCGGCTTCTCGACACGAATGCATCCGTGGCTGAACGCGCGCACGTCGCGATCGAACAGCGAATGATCGGGCGTGTCGTGCAGGTAGATGTTGAGATCGTTCGGGAAGATGAACTTTACCGTGCCCAGCGCGTTCTTCTTGCCCGGGCGCTGCCGGATGCGCGGCCCGCCGCGGTCTTCCACGATCTCGTAATCATTGCGCTCGAGGTAGTCGGGATCGGCGTTGATCTTCGGCCACAGCTCTTCCTCGGCGATCTTCTCCGGCACGTTCCAGTACGGCGCGAACTCGAGGTACACCATCGAGTCGGCGAACGCGGGCGTCGCCTGATCGGCGTAGTCCTGCCCGACGATCACCTTCATCGAGAGGACCGGCTTCCCACCCTCGTAGGCATCGAGGTGAAACGCCGGCACGTTCACGTACACATACCGGTCGCCTAACGACCGTGGCATCCAGCGATACCGCTCGAGATTCGCCATGATCTGTCCGGCGCGGTACTGCGCGGTCTGATTCAGCGACGCGAGCGTGCCGGCGCCGAGGATGCTGTCCACGACGATGCCGTGGCGACGCTGAAACGAGGCGACGGCTCCCGCGAGCTCGCCCTCGTAGATCGCCCGTCCCGCCGAATCGCCGCTGATCTCGCCGCGCTCAATGAAGTCCTCGACGGCGAGACGCTCACGCAATGCTCTCAGCCGCTCCACCTGTGCGGTGTCCCCAGGACGGAGCGAAGGACCACCGGGAACTTTCGTCCAGCCACCGGCGGCAGCGATCTCGCGATACCGCTTGAGCTGCTCGCGCAGCGCGCTGTACTGCTCGTCCTGCGGACGCATGAGCTCGATGGCACGAGCGAGCGGGCTGCCGCGAAGCGTGCGCGCGAGCAGGCTATCGACGTCCGCGGTCGACTGACGGATGCGCCAGTCGGGCGAGACCTTCCCGGGGTCGATCTGACCGGTGAGCAGATCTTCGCCGAGCGCGACATAGATCGACGTCAGCACGACGTCGGCTTCAGCGAGCTGTTCCACGCGCGGACGGCGATTCTTGTCGATCGGTGCGAGCGCCGCCCGAAGCTCCTCCAGCGGGTAGGCGTTGCCGACGAGCCCATGCTCGTGCACGGTCGCCAGGGCATCGACCAGCTGGTCCGCACGCTCGCTGTCAGCGTCCTCCTCCAGCCACAGGGGCACGTTCTGGTAGTGCTCGTACAGCTTGACGACGCGCGCCCAATCGCCCTCGTCGAGCCCCTTGGGCCGCTTCCCGCTCGCAACACGGGCTTCGATCGCCTGCTGTATCGCGGCGACCGGGATGTTGCGGACTTTCGCGAGGCCTTCGGGACTCCACGTCTCCGCGACGTCACCCAGGTGGCTTTCCGGGGTCGCGGCGTCCTGGTTGCGACAGCCTGCGATGAGCGCGACCGCCAGTATGCCTGTGCCGAGAAGCCCCGCGCGACGACGCGCCAGGGGCCTGTGCAGCGTATCTTGCATGTGGATTAGGTCTCCGTTCGAGTTGCCAGCGGCCCTCACAATGGCAGAAGCAGTGCCATCGCAAAAGGGCCGAGCTCGCGCCGTACGGAGCATGTCAACGCCAACGCCAACCGCAGGAGAACCAATGACTCGCGCGCGCGCTTCGCTCGTTCCATTTGCCCTCGTATGGGCCGTGTCTACCGCCGCCTGCGGGGACGCGGGCCGCGACGGTGATCAGGCAGCTGATACGGTCACTCCCGCGGCGACCGAGACCACCGCTTCGGCGGGGTCCACCGAGACTTCGGCGACCTTCCTCGATCCGAACACTGCCAGTCGCGAACAGCTGATCGCGCTTCCCGGCATGGACTCGGCGGCCGCCGAGGCGGTACTGCGCGGGCGGCAGTACGACAACATGCTCGCGGTCGACCGCGCCCTCGCAAGCCACCTCACCGAGGCAGAGCGCGACAGCGTGTACACGCGCCTCTGGCGGCCGATCGACCTCAACAACGCGAGCGATGAGGAGATCCTGCTGATCCCCGGTGTCGGTCCGCGCATGCAGCACGAGTTCGAGGAATACCGTCCGTACAACTCGATCGAGCGCTTCCGTCGCGAGATCGGCAAGTACGTCGACAGCGCCGAGGTGGCGAGGCTGGAGAGGTACGTCACGATACGGTGAGCTCGGGCTGCGGATTACGGATTGCTGATTGCGGATGGCGCATGGATACTCTCCGTCGCGCCATACGCGATCAGCAATCCGTTAATCTGCAATCGACTTCATGAATCCCCGCCTACGCCCCTGGCTCCTTCCGGTTGCGGCCACTGCGCTCATCCTCGGCATCGGACTTCAGCAGTGCTCGACGATCGGCGGATTTCTCACCGGTCGGAAGAACACGACGACGGTTACGCATGAGCTCGTCGTCGACCGCGTGCAGAACGTGGCCAAGCTCGTGTCGGTCGAGGCCACCGTTCGGGACGTGCTGGTCTACCGCAACACGTGGTATGGGTCGACCAAGCAATCGCTCGTGGTGGTGACGGCACGGCTCCTCGCTGGGGTCGATCTCAAATCAGGCGCCGACGTGAAGATCGACGAGGAAGCGCGCCGCATCGACATCGCGTTGCCGCACGCGTCGCTGCTCGCGACGGAGGTCACCGACATCAACACCTATGACGAACAGCGCGGCTTGTGGAACCCGTTCCGGTCGGAGGATCGCGATCGGATTTTTCAGTTGGCCCGCCAGCAGCTCGCGCGATCGGCGGAGCAGATGCGGCTGACGGCGCGGGCCGAGGCGAGCGCGAAGGAGATGCTGGAGACGATGTTCGGTGTCGACGGGTGGGTCGCGGAAGTCACGTTTCGCGACGTGCCTACCGTCAGAACGAGGGACGAGGAATGAGGAGGAAGAAACGTGAAAGCGACCACGCTGTGGCTCGGACTCGCCCTGGCGGTTGCGTGCGCGAAGTCGCCAGCACCTGTCGATGACACCGCGTCGCCGACCGGCTCGGTGACCGCGACGAGTGCCCTCGTTGGACCGCGATGGCGGCTGGTGGAGCTCGAAGGTCAACCGTCGCTCGCAGGCGGCGGCGCGCGCGAGCCGCACCTGATCTTCTCCCGCGACAGCGTCGATCGGGTCGGCGGCGCGACGGGCTGCAACTCGATGGGCGGGCGCTACGAGGCTGACGGCGACCGCATCCAGTTCTCCGATCTCTTCAGCACGAAGATGGCGTGCGTCGAGGAGGAGCGGATGCGCCAGGAAACTCGCTTCGTGCGTGTGCTCGAACGAGCGGATCGGTACTCGATCAGCGGCGATACGCTCGCGTTGAGCGAAGGTGGGACGGTGGTGGCGAAGTTCGTGAGAAGCTGACGGGAACGAGGAACGAGGAAGTGCCGGGATAGCCCCGCGCGCGAAGGGCGGCCCGCCGCTTCCTCGTTCCTCGCTCCTCGTTCCTCATTGTCCCATCCGCTCGATGACGTCGAAGATCTGCCCCCACCCGTCAGTGGTCTCCTTCACCTTCGCTTCCGCGAGCTGCGTGTGCGTGAGCACGACGTCAGTGGCTTCGCCACGGTCGGTGAATTCGATCGTCACCAGTGAGGGTGGCTCGTCGTAGCCACGATCGTTCGTGAAGTGGAAGGTGTGCACGAGCTTTCTGTTCGGCACGACCTCCTTGAACACTCCGTCGAAGTACCAGTTCTCTCCCGTCGTGCGGTCGTGGATGTGCTGTCGCCAGGTACCGCCTGGCTGACAGGCGAGCTCGATGGAGACCGTGTCGTAGTCCGGTCCCCAGCTCCAGCGCGTGGCCATCGAGGGATCGCTCCAGGCGCGAAACACTCTGCTGACTGGAGCCTTGAACGTGCGGCGCACGACGACGGTTGCGCCCGGTGCGGCGGTTGCAGCCATGCGTCAATCCTCCTCTCGAGTGTCCTCGGCGAGTAGTGCGTCGAGCGCGTCGAATCGCTGATTCCAGAAACGGCGGCAACGCGCGATCCATTCGATGGAGCTTTCCAGCGCCGTGGGGCGCAGATAGCAGATGCGTTGTCGGCCCGTGCGACGCCGGCCGATGATCCCCGCGTTCTCCAGCGCGTCGAGGTGCTTGGTGACGGCGGGCTGCGTGATCGAGAACTCACGAGCGAGCTCCATCACCGGGTGGTCGCCACGGGCGAGACGCTCGACGATTCGCCGCCGCGTCGGATCGGCGAGTGCGCGAAAGGCGAGGTCGAGTCGGGTCGCTCGATTCATAACTAAGCGGTTATATAACGCGCGTACCCTCGCTCGTCAAGCTGAAGGCACCGGGCCTTATGCAACCGCGGTCGGTGATGCATCATCTCTGAATCATGCGACGACTTGGTGCCCTGGCGCTGATCGCGCTCGCGTGCGGTCGAGGCGACGGAGCCGGGACCGACGACGGTGCCCGCGACGCGGGGCCACTCGTGGTGTTCAACGCGGGCAGCCTCGCGCGACCGATTCGCGCGGCCCTCGACAGCTTCTCCGTCCGCGAAGGGGTTCGCTTCGAGCAGGAGCAGGCGGGAAGCCTCGAGACGGCGCGGAAGGTCACCGAGCTCGGTCGCGTTCCCGATGTCATCGCGCTCGCCGACCACGAGATCTTTCCTCAGCTGCTCGTTCCCGAGCACGCCTCCTGGTATGCGCGATTCGCGCGCAACCGAATGGTGCTGGCTCACACGGCTCGATCGCGCCACGCCGACGTCATCACGCCGGCAAACTGGTGGCAGATCGTGCTGCGCCCGGGCGTGGAAACGGGGCACAGCGATCCCGATCTCGATCCTGCCGGATACCGCTCCCTCCTCGTTATGCAGCTCGCCGAGCGCTACTATCGCCAGCCGGGGCTGGCCGAGCGGCTCCAACGCGCGATTCCGCCGCGCAACGTGCGGCCGAAGGAAATCGACCTCGTCGCGCTGCTCGAGACGGCCGAGCTCGACTACGCGTTCGAGTACGAGTCGGTCGCGCGCGGCGCGTCGCTCGAGTTCGTCCCACTCCCCGACTCCATCTCCCTCGGCGACATGAGGGACTCGGCCTTCTACGCGACGGCGGCGGTGCGCGTCGTGGGGCGCCGGCCGGGCGACAGCCTCACGGTCCGCGGCGAGCCCATCGTGTATGCGCTATCCATTCCGCGACGAGCACCGCATCCGCGACTGGCCGAGCGCTTCGTGATGTTCCTGATGTCCGAGGACGGACGGCGGGTCCTGCGCGCGAATCACCTCGACGCGCTCGACGCCGCCGTGGTCTCGGGCGAAAACGCGCCCGCCGGCCTCAGCGCGGGGCGAGCTCCGGCTGCCCCGTGAGCTGCGCGACGAGGTTGCGCAACGCGACCTGCCAGACGAGCGGCTGACCGGGGAGGTCGTCCCGGCGCGCGGCCCGCAGGCGCTGGACGTCGTCATCGCTGATCAGCTCCTGCCCGCCGATGCTGCTGACGAGAAGCCTCGTACGGCGCGCGAGCAGGCCTTCGGCACCGATGCGCACCGCTTTCCCATCGCGATCGATGAGCGCGCCGGTCAGCTGCAACACGTTCACCGGCGTCTCGAGCGACGTCAGCCACGGCACGTTGACCGAGTAGCCGGTGCCAAGGAATACCGCCTTGTCGCCGCGCCACGACTTCTGCGTCATGCGATAGTCGCCGATCTCGAGCGTGAGCAGCAGCGCTCGTGATGCGCCCGCTGCGTCGAGCGCGGGAGCCAGCCAGGCGGTCCATTCGGCCGAGGGCCGAGCGACGGCAAGACGCATCTTCTCCGCGCGGTCCCCGAGCACGCCTTCCTCCTCGGTGGCGCAGTCCCCATCTGGAGTGGTCTCGCAGCTGAACATCACGTCGGGCGACCGACCCGGGGCGGCCGCGGCGGGGACGATGCGGACGCTCGCCCCTAACGAGTCGAGGTAGGCGTTCATGTCGCGGAGGAGGGCGGCGATGGGACTTCCACTCTCGTTCGCCGGCTCGAACATCGGCTCCTGCGTGGCGCCGCGCTGGTAGCCGATGCCGAGGTGACCGATGCGCCCCGCCGCGGTGACCGGGCCTCCGGCGTAGAATGGAGGTGTCTCGAGAAACGCGTCGCCGACACCGCTACCCAGTGTGGAGCCGGCGCACGCGATACTGGTGAATGCGAATGCCGCGGCGGCAGTCGCACGAATCGAAGGAAGCATAAGGCGGGAAAGGATTGGGTCAGACGGGAGGGGTTACACCCTCGTAGGATACTCAAATGATTCTCCCGAGCGCCAGCGGCGTGACCCTACGGCGTCTGGATCGTGGAGTGCGCGTCGGGATCGACGTACCCTCCCCCCCGATTCCTTCCCGTGGACATCGGTTTCGAGCTCTCCAATCTCTGCAACCTGCACTGCACCCACTGCATCCGTGGGTCGCATCAGGCGACCATCGAACAGCTCGATCTCGGGCTGGTCCGGCGGGTCCTCGATGAGGCGACCGCGCTCTTCGATTCGGTCGACGTGGTGTTCACCGGTGGCGAGCCTCTGGCGTCGGAGCTGTTCCCGGATGTCGTTCGGGAGCTGGCGCGGCGAAGGCTGTCCTACCGGTTCGTCACGAACGGGTGGCTCGTTCCCCGCCACCTCCCGCTGCTTCAAGCCCACCCGCCGAGGTTCGTCCGCGTGAGCCTGAGCGGAGGCACCGAATCCACGCACGACCATCAGCGAGGGAAGGGCAGCTTTCGCCGTGCGCTGCTGGGGGCGGCGTCGGTGCTCAGCCGCGGCATGGTGGCCGAGCTGTCGATGCTCCTCACGCAGCGGAGCCGGTCCGAGATCGGGGAGGCCATCGCCGTTGCCGCCGACCTGCGCGTTCGCGCGCTGCACCTCACGCTCATGCAGCCGACGCCGGAGACTGCTGCGTCCGGGCTGGATCTCTCGCCCGACGAGTGGCGCGAGGTTACTCGTGAGGTGACCGCGATCGCGCCGCACGCGATCGTGCCGGTCGTGCTGGATTACGGCGGTGCCCTGCCCGTGCCACGCGAGCGGTGCAACACGCTCGCGTCGCGTCAGCTGTACATCGACGCGCGAGGGCGGGTGCCGTTCTGCTGTTAGCTGTCCCGGTACGGCAGCGGCGGGGAGCAGATCATCGGTGACCTCCGGCAGGAGCCACTCGCCGTGATCGCGGCGCGCGCCGGGCAGGTGTATGACGCATTTCACGAGGAGACGGCGCGCCTGCACCAGATCGGGCAGCTCGACGTCCTCGATGATTTTCCCTGCATGAGCTGCGCACGTCGTCACGGACAGACGCGTTTTCTCGCCGAATTTCCCAGCCACTCGTGGGCGCAGCTGGCGCGGGCATCATGAGTGTCGCGGCCCGTCCCTGGGAATGGGAAGACGTTCGAGCGGAAACCGACGAGAACGGCGTGCACCTGACGCACGTCGCAGAGCCGGCCGAGCTGCTGCTTCGCAACGGGCGCCTGGTGAAGGGAGCCGGCTACGACGCGGCATCCCCAGTAGCCCGGCGCTCACTGGCGCGGGTCGGCGCGATTCTTCGGCTTCGTGCGCGCGGCCGTTATCTCGTGCACGCCGCGGCGGTCGTCGATCCGAAGGGGGGCGCGTGGGTTTTCGCCGGCGATAGCGGCAGCGGCAAGTCGACGCTGGCGTGGGTACTCGTCAGGCAGGGATGGTCGCTCCTCGGCGACGACGGAGTGCTCATCGAGGATGCGGAGGGTGGCGTCATCGCCCGCGCCTGGCGAGACCCCCTACGGGTGAGTCTCGGCCTGGCCGAACGGTTCCCGGAATTGGCGGGGCTGGCGGAGCGCGTCTCCGCGCGCGACCCACGGGCGCGCGTTCCGGTGGAGCGCGAGGTGGTCCGACAGGCGCCGGTGCGAACGATTCTCTTTCTCGAACGCTCCGAGCGCGATCGCGTGCTTCGTGTCGGGCCCGCCGTCACCCTCGCGTCGCTCGTTCGACAGTCTCCATGGGTGCTCATCGACGATGAGGACGCCCCGCACCATCTCACCGTCCTGGCCGCCGTCGCCGACTCGGTTCCCGCCTATCACCTCGCCCACACACCTTCACAGCTCGAAGAACTGCCACGCACGCTCGCCAAGCTCTCCTAGCACTCCGTAGTGACCCCGAAGGGTGAGATTCGTCTAACCCGATACACCGGGCGACGACGCCCGCGAGGGGCACGATGGACGAAACGGGTGACGCACAATCGAACGGACGTGATTCGCCTGGCCTTAAAGCGACGCCGCCCATGCGGCGCCCCTGGGTCCCGCCTGCGCTGACGCGCCACGCATCGCTCACCGCCCTCACTCTGCAGTATCCGCCGGGGCTCGTCGTCGATCCGCGCACCGGTCAGCTGCTCGATCCCAACAATCCGGAGGATCGCGTCAAGCTCGCCGACATCCCGGGGAGCACGGGGTTCTTTCCGTGACCTGGCGCGCGAGCGTAGCGCTGGCCGCGGTTGTCATCACAGCTGCATGTGACGAGACGGGCCCCCTGGACGTTGCGGTCCCCGCAGTCGTGTTCGTATCGGGCACAGGTCAGGACGCCGAGCTCTATCTGTGGAGGGCGGACACGCTGACGCGCCTGACGAGCAACACCTCCGGCGATGGCGAGCCGCACGTTGCCGCAGGCCGTCTCGTCTTCATGTCCGATCGGGAGGGGAATCCCGAGGTGTATTTTTCGGACGTGCGCGCCGCCACGCCGCGCCGCCTGACCACACACACCGCAACTGACGGTGAGCCCGCGCTGCATCCGGCCGGCGACCGCATCGTTTTCATCAGCATGCGAAGCGGCACGCCGCGTCTGTGGATCATGGACACGCTCGGCGGCTCGCTGGCGGCGCTCCCAACCGGCTCCGCGACCTTCTACCCGGAGCGCGCCCCGGCCTGGAGCCCGCAGGGCGACCGGATCGCCTTCACCTCGTCGCGAACGGGCGCGTCGCAGGTGTTCGTCGTCGACGCGACCGGAGGCGATGCGGTGCAGGTGACGACCGAGGCCGGTGGCGCGTTCGACCCGTCATGGAGTGCCACCGGCACGCACATCGTGTATGCGACCGGCGCCGGCACTCCGCGCCTGCGGACCGTACCCGCGAGCGGTGGCGGCGCGGCCGACTATGCCGTCCTTCCGGACACCGCGTTAGGCGAGCCCTCGTGCGGCGCCTATTACTGCGTGGCCGTGCGCGGGGCCTACGGAGACGATGGTGACCTCGTCGCCTTCGGGGCGCCGCGGGCGGCGAGCGGTGGCGTGGGCGTGCCACCGGTCCCCCCGCCGCCGCAAACCACCGGTGTCCGACTGCTGGTCGGGGGCACGGGCAATGATCGCCAGCCGGCGATCGTACCTGACTAGGTTTTTGGAACGGCAAAGATGACAGAATTCAGAATACAGAATTCAGAATTCAGCAAGACCAACGGGGAGCCAATCACTGGCTCCCCGCAGTCGTTTTCTGAATTCTGAAATCTGTATTCTGAATTCTGTCATCTTTGCCGTTCAGATACTCACTTCGCGACGAGAATCAGGAAACGCGACGTCCCCCAGAACCGCTCCGGATCCGGAATCCGCAGCTGTCCGCGGAATATCTCCTCATCGCGCTCCGCAACCTCGGCGTTGTCCAGGCTCTGGCGCGACACCACGGCGTAGCGCTTGGTGGAGTCGGGGAGCGGGATCTCGCGAATATCGCGACGGTCGATCGCGACGAAGAGCTCGGGGTCGAGCGCACGCGCGGGTTGCAGCGTGCGTCCAATGCGCGCGAACAGGAGATTCGCGCCCCCCTCGCGCTCGACGATGCCCTTCTCGATGAGCTCGTCTTCCGTCCCGACGACGTAGTAGGCGCGGTAATAGCGCTCGCCCATCACCCGCGTCTCCGTCACCAGGCTGTCGACGCGCAGCTCGAGCGACGCGATCGTCGCCGCCTGCTGCTCGACCTTGTTGCCGAGCTCGGCGATGATCCGCTGGTCGTCTTCGATGCGCAGTTGCAGCGTGTCGTTCTTCCCGCGAAGCTCCTGTTCGCGCTTGCGGCTGTCGGCGAGCTCCGCTGCCGTCACACGCGCGCGCTGCACGAGCGCTTCCACGCGATCGCTCAGCTCCTTGCGACGCACGAGCTGCTCTTCGAGCGGACTCTCGTAATTGCGCTTCACGCGCTTCTTGGCGGGAAGCCCTTTCACCGTGCGGATCTGGCTGTCGATCTTCGTGAGCAACGAGTCGCTCTCGAAGATCGCGCGCATCAGCGAATCCTTCTGCGAGGACAGCGAGGTCGTCAGCGCGAGCTGACGGTCGGTGATCGCCTGGAGGCTGTCGGCACGGGCGCGCTCCTTCTTGGTCTCGCAGCCGGCAAGGAGCAACACCATCGCGAACGAGAGGCCGAGAAGGGCAGCGGGATGCGAAGTACGCATGACAGGCAGTCTCCGGAAGAGTGCGAACGTGACGTCGATCACAATGCGCGAACCCGAACGCGCAGGGCGGCATCACATGACGATGCAGCCGGCACGGGGGTCTCAGCGCCGATTCACGCCACGCCGGACTCGTGACGCGGAGCACGCTTCGTCCGAAGTGCTGACGTTCCGGCCGGGCTCAGGGCGCGGACACCTCGAAGCAGCAGCGGGGATGCTCGCCACGCTCACAACATTCCTCCACTGGCGCCTCCGCGAGATGAGCGACGAGACTTCCCATCGCCCGACACACCTCGGGCCGGCCGTGTACGGCCTCGCCTAACAAGCACCCGTAGCCCCGCAGGATGTAGCCTTCGTCCCATTGCTCCACTTCGGTGAGCGCTCCCAGGTCCTGGAGCAGGCCGGCGATCGCATCGACTCGCTCGCGCAGATCCCCTTTGAGACGCGGCCACTCTGCGCCCAGTCGCTGGCCGACCGTCCGCATGAGCTCGTCGAGCTCATCTTTCGACATTCGCTCGCCGAGCACACGCAGTAGCTGGGCGACGAACGGGACATAAGCGTGCGACAGGGTGGAATCGGCGCGCGGTACCAGCTCATAGATGACCGCCGGCCGGGTGCCGCCGCGGCGAAGCCCAGCCTCGCGAACGAGTCCATCGCGTTGCAGCGCCGTCAGATGGCCGCGAACGGCGTTGTGGGTCATGTCGCACTTCAGCGCGAGCTCGTTCGCGGTCAGCGGGGACCGGCGGAGCAGGTCGACGATGAGCCTCCGCGTCCCCTTCGGCGGAGTCGGAAGCGCCGGGCGAGGCGCCATCAGCCCTCCATCCTCGTCGCCTGACGGGCAGCCACACACCCGGAATGGTGCTTGCAGATCTTTAAGCAATATCTTCCCAATCTCGACGCCCTGACGCAACAGGCCGTTCCTGCGAGGTGCGGCATTCGGTTGTCGGCGCGGCGTCGTGCCTGGGTCAGCCTCATGGTCACTACCGCAATACGACTGCTGCCCCGTTTTCGCTAGGGATCAGGCGTGTGGAGGGATCCAATGATGACGAGCCCGCACAGTACGCGTCCGTCGTTGCAACCCGCTGCCCCGCGAGCCAACCGGTGGTGGCCGGTTCCGCTGGTTACGGGCCTGGCGTGCGCCATCGTGCTTCTGGTGTCGTCATGCGATGACGATGATCCGACCGGTCCGGAGCCGCTCGATCCCGCCCTCGTTGCGCAGGGCAAGACCGTCTTTCGGTTCGACACGTTCGGCGATGAGACATTCTGGACCGACACGCTCCGAATGCACGAGGTGATCCGCACGGGCGTCAGTCCGGCGACGGCACTCTCGGTTGGCTTGAAGGTGGACGTCGACACGCTCCCGGCACAGGTCCGGGCCGACCTGCAGGCTGGGGACATCGATCTCGATGACCCGGCGACGACGGTGGCGCTTCTCAAGCTGGGCGCGGTCGTCGGGGTCGTCGGTCAGGTCGATGCCAGCGACAACCTCACCCGTGTCGGCATCACCTGCGCCCTCTGTCACTCCACGGTCGACAACTCCTTCGCGCCGGGGATCGGCAAGCGGCTCGATGGGTGGCCGAATCGCGACCTCGATGTCGGCGCCATCGTCGCACTCTCGCCTGCTCTCACCACCGCGCAGAAGGCGGTCTACAACTCGTGGGGACCGGGGATGTACGATCCTCGCTTCAACCAGGATGGCCTGAACATCCCGGTGGTATTGCCGCCGGCCTTCGGGCTGCGTGAAGTGCGGAGGGAGCTCTATACTGGGGACGACACCGTCTCGTACTGGAACGCGTACGTCGCGATTACCCAAATGCATGGGCACGGCACGTTTACCGATGCGCGGATCGGCGTCAACGTGCACAATCCGCCGGACATGGTGTCGCCGAAGCTCGCCGCGCTTCGCGCGTATCAGTTCAGTCTCGACAAACCTGCGCCGGTGCAAGCCGAGTTCGACGCGGCGGCGGCCGCGCGAGGGCGAACCGTGTTCGAAGGCGACGGAGAGTGCTCGAGCTGTCACAGGGGCTCGACGTTCACCGACATCACCGATGGAGAGCTGCACGCCGCGGCCGAGGTGGGGCAGGACCCGGCATACGCACAGCGCAGCGTGACCGAGATGTACAGGACGACGCCGCTGCGCGGCCTGTGGAATCCTCCGCAATTGCGTGGGCCCTACTTCCACGACGGGAGCGCCGCGACACTGGAAGCGGTCGTCGAGCACTACAATACGTTGGGCACTCTCGGCCTCACCGCGCAGCAGAAGTCCGATCTCGTGCACTACCTGAAGTCCCTCTAGAAGAGCCTCGGCGAATGCGGTTTTCGTCGCGGTCCGCCGAGAAATCTCGGTGCACCTGCCTGTCGAAAACCGATACCTAGTGGTGCTGCGCAAGGGGCTAAACGCATCACCACAGAGGCACTGAGGCACAGAGGACGGCAACCACCAACGCGCGCTGGTGATTGCCGTTCTCTGTGCCTCAGTGCCTCTGTGGTGATGCCGTTGAAGTCCCGTAGACGCCAGCCGGCGTGTGGTCAAGCGGAAGCGCCGCCGTCGCGCTTGCCAGCGGGGGGACGGCGCTCTATTGTCGCCCTCCCACCCTCACAGGCTGCGCTGATCCGTGAAGCTCCGTCCCATCACGCGCACGACGCCGATTCGCATCGGCGATCGCGATGCGCGGCGGCCGAGCAGGACGCCCCGCGGCGACGCGCTCAAGAAAAAGACGAAGGCACTCCTCGCTCGACTCACCGAGCTCCAGGAGCGACTGTACGCAGAGTCGGAGCGCTCGCTGCTCGTCATTCTGCAGGGACGCGACACGTGCGGAAAGGACGGCACGATTCGTCGAGTCTTCGACGCGGTGAATCCCCAGGGATGCGTCGTCACCAGCTTCAAGAAGCCCAGTGACCTCGAGCTGAGCCACGACTATCTCTGGCGAACGCATCACGCGGTACCGACGAAGGGCACGATCGGCATCTTCAATCGCTCGCATTACGAGGATGTGCTCGCGGTTCGGGTGCGCGAGCTCGTTCCGCGCAGCGTGTGGGCGAAGCGGTATCAGCAGATCAACGAGTTCGAGCGCATGCTCAGCGAGAACGGAGTCACGATCCTCAAGTTCTTTCTCCACATCTCGCGGGAGGAACAAAAGGAGCGACTGCTCGCGCGCCTCGAGGACCCATCGAAGCACTGGAAGTTCAACGAGGACGACCTCGTCGAGCGCGCGCGCTGGGACCGGTACACCAGTGCCTATCGAGACGTCCTCGCGAGGTGCAGCACTCGCTGGGCCCCCTGGTACATCGTGCCCGCCGACAAGAAGAAGACGCGCGACTATCTGGTCGCCCAGACCGTCGTCGAGACGCTCGCGCGGATGGCTCCGCGATATCCCACGGCAGAGGGTGACCTCGAAAAGCTGAAGGC
>DATFFP010000028.1:0-151242 GCA_035249985.1 Gemmatimonadaceae bacterium | reverse complement strand
CGATGGAGCGGGCGCCGCCTCCCGCGCCGCCGATCGAGCAGCGGCCGCCTCGCGCGCCGCCTGCGCCGCGGCTGCTGGCTCCGTCGGAGTCGGCGTGACGTCGGTCGGGGTCGCGTCGACCACGAGGTCGGCATAAAAGCGGAAGTCTTCGTTCCCCACGCGAACGATGTCGCCACGACCGAGCGACTGGGTGACGGAAACGCGCTCGCCGTTCACGAACACCCCGTTGGTGCTCGTATCCTTGAGGACGTACCCCTCGTTCGAGGGTGCGATCTCAGCGTGCCTGCGTGAGACCTCGGACGTAGGCACGACGACATCGCAGGACGCATCGCGACCGATCACGATCCCCCCGACGGGAACGGCATATTCCCGCCCAGCCACGAGGGAGACGAGCCGGCCACCCGATGCCTGGGTGCGGCGGGCCGCGCGAACCGGCGCGCCGCCAGGCCGTTGGGGAAGATTGGCAGAAGAGATGTATTGCGTGCTGCCAGCCATCCGGTCATCGCCGAAGAAGAGCTCGGCCTCCCCGACCTCGATCTTGTCACCATGGATCAGCGGCGTCGGCTCGGCGCCCAATTGCACGCCGTTGACGCGGACGGTCGATTCGCCGACGCGTCGGACGCTGGATTGAAGGTCGGGTCCGACTCGAAGGATGGCCGTGGCTTCTCCTGCCCCTGTCACTCTCACACCGGCTCCCTGGCCGGAGCCAATCGTGACTTCCCCGATCTCGAGCGTAATGCGTTGTCCGTCGAGTTGGAGATAGGGCATGGCGTGGAGGTCGGCGCTGAAACGCGCGGGCGAGCGGGGTGCGAGACGCAGCGCATCCCTCGCGTGCGCTTCATCGAGGAAGCTACGTGGGCCCCGGGGCCGCTGGCAAGCACGCTAGACCGCGCGCGCGGGCTCGCGCTCGCCAGACGCCAGCCCGGCCTGCAGCCGAAAGAGTCGCTCGTACAACCCGCCCCGCGCCAGGAGCTCGCGGTGGGTCCCACGCTCGCGAACCGTCCCGTGATGCAGCACGAGGATCTGATCGGCCCCCATGACCGTGCTGAGCCGATGTGCAACGGCGATCGTCGTCCTCCCGACCATGAGCACCGCGAGGGCGCGCTGAATTTCCGCCTCGATCTCGCTGTCCACGGCGCTCGTCGCCTCGTCGAGAAGCAAGAGCGCCGGATCGGCGGCGATGGCCCGTGCAAACGACAGGAGCTGCCGCTCGCCCACACTCACGGACGCCCCGCGCTCACCCAGCTCGTGCGCGTACCCGTCCGGAAGCCGGCGAATGACACGATCGGCTCCGACCTGCGTGGCAGCCGCAGCCACGGCGGCGTCGGTGAGCGGTGCCGACAGCCGAATGTTGCTGGCAATGTCACCGGCGAAGAGAAAGATGTCCTGCTGGACATAGCCGATCAGGGCGCGGAGCGTGTCGAGAGGGAGGTCGCGAATGTCGCGTGGCGGTCCGTCATCGAGGGCAATCGTTATGCGCCCACGCTGCGGATCGTAGAAGCGCAGAAGCAGCGAGACGATCGTGGTCTTGCCCGCACCCGTGTGGCCGACGAGAGCGACCGTCTCCCCCGGGCGGGCCCGGAAGCTCACGCCCTTGAGGACCCACTCGGGCTCGGCGTAGGCGAACCAGACGTCGTGAAATTCGACGGTAACTGAAGGCGCTGGAGGCGCTGAAAGCGCTGGAGGCGCTGTAACGACACGGCGCGCTCCAGCGCTACCAGCGCCGTCAGCGCTTTCAGCGCTACCAGCGCCTTCAGCGCCTCCAGCGCGTCCAGCGCCTTCAGCGCCTTCACCTTCGGTATCCAGCAGCTGAAAAATCCTTTCCGAGGACGCCATCGCTCCCTGCAGGATGTTGTATTTCTCGGAGAGGTCCTGCAGCGGCTGGAAGAATCGGCGCACGAACTGGAGGAAGGCCGCCACCGTCCCGACGGTGAGCGTGTTCGCGGCCACGCGATCGGCTCCGGCGACGAGGAGGCTCGCGAGCGCGACCGACGTCAGCACTTCGATGGCGGGAAAGTAGAGCGCGTAGATCCTGATCGAGCGCAAGTGCGCGTCGAGGTGGGAGCGATTCCACTCGTCGAATCGCCGAGCCTCGTCGGCTTCACGCCCGAAGAGCTGTACGACGCGCATGCCGGTAAGGCGCTCTTGAAGGAACGCATTGATGCGCGCGAGTCGCGTGCGGATGTCGCGGTACACCTCGCGCACGTGCTTTCTGAAGATGTGCGACGTGAGGAGCACGAAAGGAATGACGGCGAAGGCGGCGAGGGCCAGGCGCCAGTCGATGATCAGCATCACGACGCTGATCACCGCGAGCGTGAACAGGTCGCCGACACCGGCGACGACGCCGGCCGTGAACAGCTCGTTCAGCGCCTCGACATCGGACGTGACCCGCGTGATGAGTCGGCCGACCGGTGTCCGATCGAAGAATGGGATCGAGAGTCGCTGCAGATGCGTGAAGATCTGCATCCGCAGATCTCGCATCACCCGCTGGCCGAGCAGGCTGGTGAGAATCGTGCCCGCGTACTCGAGCGTGAACTGGATCACCAACGTCGCGGCGAGCAGCACCGCGAGCTGCATCACCAACCCACGGTCGCCTGCGGGGAGTGCGACGTCGATCACCTCGCGTGTGAAGAGCGGGCCGGCGAGGGCGAGCACCGCCTCGGCGAGGAGGATCGCGATCGCGCCGGCGAGAAGTCCTCGGTACGGCGTGAGATAGACGAGAAGGCGCCTCATCAGGCGCCCGTCGTACGCTTTTCCGAGGACGTCTTCTTCGTGAAATTCAGCGCCGGACATGCATCAGGATCCTATCGATCCGCATCCGGTGGGTCAACGCGAGGCTCGCACATGGTACGCGGGTTGCGTACGGCCGGGGCAGTACGACGCACTGGCTGTTGCCTTTCAACAGGCGCGGCCCAAGCTCTACGGGCCGGCACCTTCACCCTCGGAGGGAAGCATGAGTATTGTCGCATGGATCGTGCTTGGTCTCATCGCAGGCGCGATCGCGAAAGCTCTCATGCCGGGCAACGATCCCGGTGGCTTCATCGTGACGATCCTGATCGGTATCGTAGGCGCTTTCCTGGGCGGATTCCTCGGTAACCTGATCGCGGATCGCGGACTCAGTGGATTCTCGGTATGGAGCATCGTGCTCGCGATCGTCGGCGCGATGCTGTTGCTCTGGATCTATCGAATGGCGACACGGCGACGGGCGCCGTAGTCCAACACCGATGCGGATTGCGGACTGTGGATGATGACGTAAATCAATCCGCAGTCCGCAATCCGCATTCTGGTCGTCCCGCACCCTGCATCCACGCCGCGCGTGGCTCTCTGGCTCTACTGGATCCTGCTCGGTCTCCTCGCCGGAGGGCTCGCGAAATTCCTCATCCCGGGCCGCGATCCTGCCGGCTGCCTCATCACGATCGCCCTCGGCATCGCCGGCGCGTTCATTGGCGGATGGCTCGGCACGTTTTTCGGGTGGGGCCGCATCACCCAGGGCACGCTGAATCTCCGCTCCATCGGCATCGCGACGGTGGGCGCCGCGGTGCTGCTGGTCGTCGGGCGGCTGGTCTTCAAGAGACGGTCGAGGTAGTCAGGGTCCTCAGGGTCCTCAGGGTCCTCAGGGTCCTCAGAGTCCTCAGGGTGCTTACGGTAGAATGCATTTCTCCCCGAGCACCTTGAGCACCCCGAGCAGCCTGAGCACCTTTCACTACATGAAGTCCCACATCCGTATTCGAGGAGCACGACAGAACAACCTCAAGGGATTCGATCTCGACATTCCGCGGCGGACGTTCACGGTGGTTACCGGGCCTTCCGGGTCCGGAAAGTCGTCGCTCGCGTTCGATACGATCTATGCCGAAGGGCAGCGCCGGTACGTAGAGTCGCTGTCCGCCTATGCGCGCCAGTTTCTCGAGCGCATGGAAAAGCCCGACGTCGACTGGATCGACGGCCTCTCTCCCGCCGTCGCGATCGAGCAGAAGAACCCCACCAAGACGTCGCGTTCCACCGTCGGCACCGCGACGGAGACGTACGACTATCTCCGGCTGTTGTGGGCACGCGTCGGCCACACGTTCTGTCCGGTATGCGACCGGGAGATGAAGCCGGACACGGCGCAGTCGGCGGTCGACGAGATCATGCGCTTGCCAGAGGGCACGCGCTTTTTTGTTGCCTTCCCGCTTCGCCTTTCGAGCGAGGTCACGCACGATCTCGTCGTCGAGAACCTGCGCGCTCAGGGCTTTCTGCGCGTGTCGGTGGAGGGCGAGATCCGGAATCTCGAGGACCTCGGAGCGCGACGGATCAATCTCACGAAGGTCCGCGAGCTGCTGGTGGTGGTGGACCGTCTCACCGCGTCGCCGGATGCGCTGCGGCGCCTGGCCGACGCCGTCGACACGTGCTTTCGCGAGGGCGATGGCGAGTGCATCGTCGTCCCGGCGTCGCCCGACATTCCCCCCAAGCGGTTCTCCGATCGCTTCGAGTGCGCGTACGATGGCACCCGCGCGCCGACACCAACGCCGCAGCTGTTCTCCTTCAACAGCCCGCGCGGCGCCTGCCCGACGTGCAACGGATTCGGCGCGACGCTCGAGTACGACGAGACGTTGATCGTGCCGTACCCCGACCGGTCACTGCGCGAGGGCGCGATCCACCCCTGGACGATGCCGCGCTACGAGAACAAGCGTCGTGCGCTGGCCGAATTCGCGAAACGGATGCGAATCCCACTGGAGGTTTCCTGGCGGGAGCTGAGGGCCGATCAGCGCGAAGAGCTGTTGCATGGGAAGGCACGAGGATACAAGGGAATCTTTCCTTTTCTTCGCGATCTCGAGGAGAAGCGGTACAAGCAGTACATCCGCGTCTTTCTTCGGCAGTACCAGTCGGCGCGCGAGTGTTCGTCGTGTCACGGTGCCAAGCTGCAGCCAGAGGCGCTTCGCGTCCGCATCGCGGGCCGCTCGATTGCCGAGGTCGCCGAGCTTCCGGTCGAGCGTCTGTTGCCGTGGCTCGAGACGGTGGCGTTGGCCCCCTTCGAGCGCGAGGTCGCGGAGAACGTCCTCAACGAGGCACTCTGCCGAGTGCGCTTCCTCGATGAAGTCGGCCTCGGCTACCTGAGTCTGCATCGAGCGACGCGCACGCTTTCGGGGGGCGAGGCCCAGCGCATCGGTCTGGCGAACTCGTTAGGGTCGCACCTCGTCGACACGCTCTACGTGCTCGACGAGCCCTCGATCGGCCTTCACCCCCGGGATCTCGATCGGCTGCTGCGGCTGCTCGAGCGGTTGCGCGACGAGGGTAATACGGTACTGGTCGTGGAGCACGATCTCGAGGCCATCCGTCGCGCCGACTGGATGGTCGAGCTCGGCCCCGGGAGCGGGGAGAACGGCGGGCAGATCGTGTTCGCCGGTCCGATGACGCGGGCCCACGAGTCGCCGCTCACGGGCGCCTACCTGGCGGGGACGAAGACGATTCCGCTTCCCGAGGAGCGCCGTCGTGTCGGCCCGCGCTGGATCACGCTGACCGGGGCGCGCGAGCATAATCTCACCGGCGTCGACGTCCGCGTACCGTTAGGCGCGATGACGGTGGTGACCGGTGTGTCGGGCTCCGGCAAGAGCACGCTCGTGCACGACGTCCTGTATCGCGCCCTCGAGCAGCGCATCCACGGCGAGCACACCGCCAAGCAGCACCTGGGTGAGTCTGTCGGCGCCTTCGATGACCTCACGGGATGGGAGTCGCTCGAGGACATCGTGCTCGTCGATCAGTCGCCGATCGGGCGCTCCCCGCGATCGAACCCGGTC
The DNA here is from genome assembly GCA_035249985.1 of Gemmatimonadaceae bacterium. Classification (GTDB taxonomy): domain Bacteria; phylum Gemmatimonadota; class Gemmatimonadetes; order Gemmatimonadales; family Gemmatimonadaceae; genus JAICNG01. Next base: position 145,468 of record DATFFP010000028.1, on the reverse strand, counting down.
ACCTACGTGAAGGCGTTCGACGAGATCCGCCGCATCTTCGCCGACGCGCCGCTCGCGCGGCAGCGCGGCTACACGGCGGGCACCTTCAGCTTCAACGTCGCGGGTGGACGGTGCGAGCGCTGTGAGGGCGCTGGTCATCTCGAGATCGAGATGGTCTTCATGGCCGACGTCTACGTGCCGTGCGACGACTGCGGCGGCAAACGGTTCAAGCCTGACGTGCTCGAGGTTCGCGTGAACGGCCGCACGATTCACGACGTCCTTGGCCTCACCATCGATCAGGCGATTCGCGCCTTCCCGCGTGAGGAGAAGCTGGGTCAGGCGCTCTGGCAGCTCCAGCAGGTTGGTCTTGGCTATTTGCGATTGGGTCAACCGGCGCCGACGCTGTCCGGGGGCGAGGCGCAGCGCATCAAGATCGCGCGCGAGCTGGCACTCGCCGGCCGAGGTAACACGCGCAAGATGTACGTGATGGACGAGCCGACGACGGGCCTGCATCTGGAGGACATTCGGCGACTGGCGCGGGTGTTCGAGCGCCTGCTGGATCATGGGCACACGCTCGTCATCATCGAGCACAACCTCGACGTCATCAAGCTCGCGGACTGGATCATCGATCTCGGTCCCGATGGCGGCGATCGCGGCGGACGCGTGGTCGCCATGGGGAGTCCCGAAGAGATCGTGCGATCGAGCGAGTCGCACACGGGGCGGTGGCTCGCTCCGCTGCTGGGTGCGGCGACGACGCGGATCGGCGCTCGCGGCGAGAAATACGCTGCCCGCGAGGAGCGCCGGCCCGCGTAAGGCGTGATTTCGGTTGACTTGCCTCTCGTGCCGGCCTAATTTTCGTGTTCCCACTTTCATTCCCGGGTAGCTCAGCCGGTCAGAGCATCTGACTGTTAATCAGAGGGTCGTGGGTTCGAGTCCCACCCCGGGAGCTGTTGTAATACAGTGAGTTATACGAACGGGCTGCCTCGCGAGGCAGCCCGTTTGCGGCTCTGGTGTGTCATCAGTGGCGATCGCCGCCTTCTCATCGCGGCGATCGCACCCGTTCTGGAAGATCGGATCTCGTGACACTGAGATGCTGATCGAACCAGTCGATCACCCGATCCCAGTAGTCAACGACATTCGTGAACGTGCTCAGCCACGGCCCGGTCGGCTGAGCCGTTCATTCCTGATACGCGTCAACCGCTGCGACTCTCCTCGAACCGCATGGCCACGAGAAGCCCCGATCCCATCGTGAGCATCCCGACGGCGCTGATTGCCGCAGACAGGCCAAAAACGTCCGTGACCATTCCCGCCAGCAACGCCCCAACCACGTAGCCGAGGTCGCGCCAGAACCGATAGGCACCCACAGCGACTCCGCGCCATGAGGGCCGTGCGATGTCGCCCACCGCCGCGAGCAAGGTCGGATACACGAGCGCTGTGCCAATGCCCATCGCGATCAGTGCGCTGCTCCACGCGACCACCCCGCGCATCTGCGCAATCACCAGCAGCGCGATTCCCTGCAAAACCATCCCGCTGACGATGAGCCACTTACGACCCCAGCGGTCACTGAGCGGCCCCGTCACGAGTTGGCAAATGCCCCACACCGCCGGGTAGATCGCAACGAGCGCACTCATCTCCGCGAGACTCAGCGCGGCTGCCGCGAAGAGGAGCGGAAACACGCCCCAGGCAAGACCATCGTTGAGATTGTTCACAAGCCCCGCCTGGCTCACGCTGAATAGGGCTCTATCGGACCAGAGTGATCGCCGAAGGAGCTGCGATACGCTCGGCTGATTCGGGAGAGCGGTAGAAGCGGAGCGTTCCTCGAAGGCTACGTGATGCCGGGTTTCGCGCACGAACAGGACCGACAGCAGCAAGCCCGCGAATGCGATTGCCACGCCGCTGTAGGCTGGGCCAGCGCGTAGACCATACGTCGTTGCGAGGACACCGCTGGCCAGCGCCGCTCCGGCCAGGGCCAGATACCCGGCGAACTCGTTGAGCCCCATCGCGAGACCGCGCCGCCGGGGCCCGGCGAGATCAATCTTCATGATGACGGTCGCTGACCACGCGAGTCCTTGATTCACGCCGAGTAACGCGTTGGCGGCGACGACCCACCACCATGAGGACGCCGAGAGAATGATCAGCGGAACTGGTAGCGCAACGACCCATCCAACGATCAGGGCGAAGCGCCTGCCTCGCCGATCGACGAGGCTGCCCGCTGCGAGGTTTGTCACCGCCTTGGTAAGCCCGAACGTCGCGATGAAAGAGAGTGCAGCGGTGGTGGAGGCCACCCCGAACTCACTGGCCGCGACAATCGGAAGAACCGCTCGCTCCAGTCCAACCATCGCGCCGACGAATGCGTTGATAACGACCAACAGCGAGAACTGTTGCCAGTTCGCGGCGAGCCCGAGCTGTATGTCGCGCGCAGCGAACGCGGGTGGTCCGCTTGCTTCGAGCGGCAATCGCTCGCTCCTCATACCGCGACAAGAGCCTGTCCGAGGTTTGCAGCGCGGTTGGCCGAGGCGTTCTGAGGTGGCGGTGGAATGTCGCGAAGCATCGCTTCAACGAAGGCATCCCGCTCGTCGATCGCGAAGGCTTTGTTGAAGCGCCGCTCGAAACCGATCGTGGACGTCGGCTTGCCACTCAGCCCTCGTCCACAAACGGAGCCGGAAAACGCCCCGGGAAGGACTTCGACGTAATCCGGGAGTCCCCTCAGTCGCTGCGAGCTCTCGAAAAGCGCGAGCGCGCCGTCTTTCGCACTGGACGCGAGCTCCGTGCGTCCCATGTCTCCAACCATGAGCGTATGTCCGGTGATCACAAACCATGGCTCGCTTGCGCGGGTTCGATCGGTGACCAGCAGTCCGATGTGCTCCGGCGTGTGTCCCGGCACGTGCATGATCTCAATCACCGTATTGCCGAGCTCGAGACGATCACCGTCCCTCACTGCATGGAAGAGAAATGCCGCGGTCACACTCTCGTGGAGCACATACGGCGCGTTCGCGGCGGCTGCGAGCTCGCGTCCCGCCGAGATGTGATCGGCGTGCACGTGAGTATCGATGACGCACTTGATCTCCATCCCCAGCGCCGCGGCCTGCTGGAGATAGGAGCGAGGATCGCCGACTGGATCAACGATGGCTGCGGCCTGCTTGCTACCGCAGCCTAACAGGTATGACGCCGCTACGACCGGCTCGACGTGGAGTGTCTGACGGAGAATCATTTTTCCGCTCGGTGGAAGAGTTATCGCCGACGGCGACCTTTCTGCCCTGGTCGCGCCATCCGGGAAGGCCCTCGACCAGACGGCGCGCGCGATACCCGCGCTTCCGCAACAGCGCCACCGCTTCGACGGCGTATACGCAGTAGCGGCCACGACAATAGGCCACGATGTCGCGCGACTTCGGCGGCGACGCAGTGCCGCGCTTCAACTGCGCGATTGGGAGCGACAGCGCACCGGGAATGTGTCCCGCTTCGTACTCTTCGCGTGGACGAACGTCGATGACCGTTACGTCACCGTCCTGTAGGCGGCGTGCGAGCTCACGAACGGACACGGGTTCGAGCTCATCGCGTTTCTCCAAGTACTGCTGCGTGACACGGTCGACCTCTGCGAGACGCCTATGCGCCACCGCCTGCAAGTCTCGCAGAAACTGATGCACGCGGTCATCGCCAAGGCGATAGACCACGTGCGGGCCGTCCTTGCGCGTCTCGACCAGGCCAGCAAGCCGTAGGGCGCGCAGGTGGGCGCTGGTGTTTTTCACGGGCGTGGCGGTCAACGCGGCGAGCTCCGCCACGGTGCGCTCCGACTGTCCCAGGAGATCCAGGATCTCGATGCGCTTGGGCGTCGAGACCGCGTGCCCGATCCGGGCAAACTGCGCGTAGAGGGCGTCCTTGAACGTCCGATGGCTTTCGATTGACACTGGCTTCTCTATTGTTCTAAGGAACGATAGAATGGCGACCAGACCGGCTGTCTGTCAAGGGTAGGTGGTCGGTGTGGGAGGAGCAGCCAGAGGTGCCGAGCGCTCGATGCCGCTTCCGCGGCGTCTGCCGGATCCGGCAACGGGCCAGCGCAACGATCGCGTTACGATCCGGCGCGCCGGAGTAGGGCCGCTGGTGTGCCAACCTAGCCAATACTCCCACAAACTTGCGCTGGCTCTTCGAGACAACGTGGGAGCTGAGGTCGCGCTGCAACGCCAGGATGAACCCACTCAGCGCAACCGTGCGGAAGAACTCGAGCACTGGCGGCTCGGGCGCCTATTCGTCCGGCGTGTCTAGGGGTCCGTCGAGGCGTGATGCGCCGATTGATGCGCCTGCCGTACCTCGGCGCGTGCGGAAGCGGACGGAAGTAGGTACGTCAGCGTACGCAAGATAGCTCGTAAGACATTACCAATCCACAACTTGCACCATCTGTTTGGAGTGGTTAGATATCGAGCCCGCTCTCGTCTCGGAGGCGTCCGTGGGCCGATTGATCAAGGAATCCGATGCACGTGAACGGCTTCGCCGCGGTGTCGAACGCGTGCTGCGCCACGCGGCGGAATCCAGCCGGATCGGAACCGGTGCGCACGATTCCGTCCTCCGTTCCCTTCGCTCCCTGTGCCGGGTCGCTCGCACTCAAGGGGTTCCCGTCGAGCAACTCGTGGTCGTTTGCAAGGACGCGTGGCGCACGCTCCCAGAGGCCCGCGTGCTCCCGGTAGAAACCCGGACGCAGCTGCTCAAAGACGTGATTTCGCGGTGCATCGATGAATTCTACCGGACAGATCGAGACTTCGTCCCATCGAGACTGTCTGATGCAACCGCGGCGTCGGATTCCAGCCTGTCCTTCATGCTGGGGCCCTTGTCCTAACGGACCACGCGGTGGCCTTGACGCGGACGTCTCGTCAGGCATGATCGACGTCCGAGCTGCCGCCCCGCCGACGTCGTGCGCGCCGTGAGCAACCAGATCCTTCAACTCCTCACGACCTTCTACGACGCCGGGCGCGTTCCCTGCGCCGGTGCGTCGCCTCTGCACATCGCCTTCGATCCGCATGCCGATCAGGTGAGGCTGTGGGCCGACGGGGTCGCCGCGCACAACGTGGTCTTTCCGGAAACGAAGTTCGTGGAGATGGTCCGCCGGAGTGGGATACCCCCAACCGCATCGCTGGTACGTGTCTGGCTCGGTACGGTGTATTTCGATCCGCACGTATACCCATGGGTGCGCACGGAATAGCCTTCCAACGATGAGGCGGGTTCCGCAGGCCGACGAGGTCAGGCCTTCCCAAACCAGGCACTCACGCGGGTCCTCGCAGCGCCGCGGCGCTGATTATGCAAAAGCGACGAGCATGGTTTTCCACCCCGTGCCTCCGAATGCGGTGCCCACCGATCAGTGAGGGGAGACGCACGGGACGAAGCCATTTTGGAGACGCTCACCGGCCTGTACAACACCGGTGAGCTGCGCTGCGCCGAAGGGCGATTACGCATCTCGCCGCTCTTCGATACCGATGAGATACGCCTTCGAGGACCAAGCGCGCTGCATTACAGCGTTCGGTTCGCCGACGCCCGGTTGAGGGACCTCATCGATCAGAGTCGCGTCCCGGTGTCCGAAGAGCTCGTGAGAGTATTGCTCTGCCTCATCTACCATCATCCGGATCAGTATCCCTGGGTAATCAGAGAACGTCCCGAGCAGTATCGTGAGTGGCCCGGGCACGTGCCTCGAAACCCCTCGCCCGAGGGACCGCCATAGCAATAGAGGTGAACCGGAGACAGTGGCGAGAGGAGACGTCGCGGCGCCCCGTTAGGCTCCCTGGCTCATTCCGCGGGCTCGAGGCATGAATTCACCATCTCATCGACGAGGCCATCGGCCAGAATCCCCGGGCCGGTCATCTCCCCCGACGAGCGAAGATCGGTGACGCGCTGTCGAATGGCGGCGGCGATGTCCCCCGACGCCACGCCACGGTCCCGCAGATCGTCCACGTACTCGCAGACCGCGTCCCGCAACGCCTCCAGCGATGCGCGGTGCTGCGCGTCTGCCGATCTGAGCGCCTGGCGCAATGCGGGCGAGATGGGATGCCCCTTCCCGTCCCCGCCGAATGGATGTGACATGATACGCCTCCAAATGAAGGCGTCGCCAGAAGCGCCTGTAAGTATGCGACGTACGATTCGGGAGCGTGCGGGCTGGTGAGCGAACCGCAGAAGAAGGGCTCCCGGATGACGAATCGGCCCGAGCGTTAAGTCTCTTCGCCCGGCCGTCCCCGCGGCGGCTTCACCGGCAGAATGGTCGCCGGATAATACGCGAGAATCGACCAGTGGATGATGTCGTCGATCAACAGCGTCGCCACGCGCGCCGCGACTGGATGCTCGGCCGATGGGTGCGACGCGGTATGCTGCATGAAAGCGCGCATCGTGACGACCATCGCTTCCGGAAGCATCCCCTGCTGCTGAAGCTCCCCTACGCATGCCTCGATGGCCGAGCGCAGCTCCGCGAGGGCGGCGTCGTGCTTGCGAAATGCGCCAACGAGTGCGAGCTCGACCCGGGCGGAGGCACGCGCCGTGAGGGCAAAGGGCGGTTCGCGCACGGCGGCGAAGCTCGGCATCGCAGAAACCTCGGAACTGCTGAGGCGCCGCCAGGAACGCCGTGATCGCTGATCGCGAGAGGGACGCGCGGGGCTGGTGACGACCACCGCACCCATGCACGGTAACCGCCACAACCACCCCTCACAAGGACCGGTTGTCACGCCGTCCACCGCGCGTTCCTTGACGGCCTCATCACCCCGTCTATGTTGGACGGGAGGCTTCCGAGCCCGCCGCGTGCGCGCGACGTCCGTCGCGAGAGCCCACCGCGGTGAGCGCGATGGAGGTGGACGATGGAGAGACCGCGCACATCGACCGCGATCGCCGCGACGATCCTCAGCGTCCTGCTCGCGGCGGTGTTCCTCGCCGCCGGCGTGCCGAAGCTGATTGGCGCCGAGCCGCTCATCCTCCAGGCGGCCGCCATGCGCGGATTTCCCGAGTGGATCCGCATCGTCGTCGCGATCGTCGAGGTCATCGGCGCGATCGGCCTGCTCATTCCGGCGACGTCGGCGGTCGCCGCAACGCTGCTTGCCCTCCTCATGGTGCCAGCGGCGATCACCCAGCGCGTCAGCGGTGAGCCTGGCATCCTCGTTCCCGCCACGCTGTTCGCGCTGCTGCTCATACTCGCGGCAATGCGCCGGCCCGATGCGCTGCGCAACATTTGGCGCGAAGCCCGGCATGCGCCGCACCCGGTGTTCCGGCAGGGCGTGATCGCCGGTGTCATTGGAGCGACGGCGATTGCCGTGTGGTTCTTCATCGTCGACATGGTCGCCGGCAAACCCCTCTTCACTCCAGCGACGCTCGGTCGTGCGGTGTTCAGCGTCCTCGGCGCGGTGCCCGACGCCGAGAGTCCGGTAATTCACGTGCTCGCGTACACACTGTTTCACTACGCCGCGTTCATCACGCTCGGGATCGTCGCCGCGGCGATGGTCCGGCTCGCTGGTGACGAGCCGTCCGTGCTCATGGGATTCGTGATCCTCTTCGTCGCGTTCGAAGTTGGTTTCTACGCCTTCGTCGCGGTGCTGTCACAGGTGAGCCCGCTGGGCGGGCTGGCGTGGTGGCAGGTCATGGTGGGGAACCTGATCGCCGCCGCGACGATGGGGATTTATCTGCTGCGGAAACACCCCGTGCTGCGCGAGCAGTTCAGACATTCGCTCGACGCGCAGCCGTGGAGGGCGTAAGGCAGAGGCGGTCGAGGTGATCGAGGTGACTGCACCTTGACTACCTAACCTCGACCACCTCGACATCCTCGATCACCTCCGAGTCGCTCCTCGAGTCTCGTCCGCACGACGGGCCACTCGTGATCGAGAATGCTGTACATCACCGAATCGCGCACGCGTCCCGTCGCCGTGATCATGTGCGCGCGCAGGATTCCCTCCTCCCGGGCGCCAATCCTCACGATCGCCGCCCGCGATTGCTGATTGAGCGCATCCGTCTTGAGCTCGACGCGGATGCAGCCAAGCACGTCGAACGCGTGCCAGAGCATCAGATACTTCGCCTCGGTGTTGCACGGCGTGCGCTGACGGTCGCGACGTAGCCACGTCCAGCCGATCTCCACGCGGCGGTTCGAGATGTCGATGTTGCCGAACCGCGTGCTGCCAATGAGCTCGCCTGTCGAGGCATCGAGCGTGGCGAAGGGCAGCGCCGTACCCGCGCGCTGCGCGGCGAGCGCCGACTCGACATAGACCCGCATGTCCTCGATCGACGCGATGTTCGTCAACGTCCACCGCCACAGCTCCGGATCGGCGGCCGCGGCGAACATCGGCTCAATGTGCGCGGGCGTGAGCGGCTCGAGCCTGACGTGGCGGCCCGACAAGGTGACGGGACTGACCTTCACGGAATGTTCGGGCGAGGGTGCACGTCAAAAGGTAGACGAGGGTGTCGAGGTCGTCCATCCCCTCGGCTTCTACGTCATCCCGATACGCTGACTACGTAGCTCGGCGGATGGGTGGCCGGACCACCGCATCCCACATTGCCCCCGTACGGACCTGGAGAGGGCGATGACATCGATCGGCGCGATCCGGTACGAGTTTCCCGCTGCGACGCGGTCTGTCCGCGAGCTGGCAGCCGCAGGGCTGTTCGAGTCGAACGCGGAGACGCTGGAGTCGCTTGGCTTCGCACAGGTGAGAGTGGCCTGTGAGGAGTCGTCGTACTCCCTTGCGCTCGCGGCCAGCACGCGTCTGCTGGATGAGTGCGCCGTCGACCGCGCCAGCATTGGGCTGCTCGTCTACGGCGGAGCGCCGGGGGGCCTCGCCTTCTCGCCCGCACAAACGCTTGCCAGCTCGGCGAGCGTCGTCGTGTCGACGGCGCGCTTCCGCTATCCGTCCACGCGCCTGCAATACGATCTCGCGCTCGAGCACGCCGCGGTGCTCGCGGTGGACCAGCTCGCGTGCACGACGCTCTTCGGCGCCGTTCGCGTGGCCCGCGCCCTGTGCATGACCGAGGGAATCGAGCGCGCGCTCTGCGTCTCCGCCGACATGTACCCGCCGCTCGCCGGTCGCGAGGCGCTCTTCAATTGCACCGCTGACGCAGGATGCGCGGTGCTCATCGAGCGTGAGAGTCCGCGCAATCGCATCGTCGCCGCTCGCACGGTAACCAAAGGCTACTACTGGGACGCCGATGCCATGCGCGACGAGATCGTCGCGTCCTACTTCCCGACCGCGCGACATGTGATCGCGGAGACGGTGCGCGAGGCGGGGTGGTCACCGGCCGACGTGGAATGGGTAATTCCGCATAACGTCAGTCGGCGCAGCTGGGAGATCCTGATGGGTCTCGCCGCGCTTCCCCGAGCGCGACTCTGGGCCGACAACATCGCCCGCGTCGGCCACACGCTGGCCGGCGACAACTTCATCAACCTCCACGACGCCCTGACGACGGGCGCGATCACCCCGGGCGACCGCCTGCTGCTCTTCTCCTATGGCTACGGCGCGCACTGGACCGCTCTCGCGGTGGAGGCCTGACATGACCACCGCTCGCTCCATTCTGGTCACGGGAGCCACCGGCCTCATCGGCCGCCGCGTGGTTGCGTCCCTTCTGCACCTCACCGACGCCCCCATCGTCGTCCTCGTTCGCGACCCGGCGCGGTGGTCGTCGCTCGCCACTCGCCTCGGCGCCGCCGCGTCGCGCGTGACCGCCGTGCGCGCGGACATCACGCTCCCCACCCTGGGGCTCGATCTCAGAACCATCGCGCGCGGGCTCGGTGCACCGTCCGTCCTCGTGCACTGCGCGGGCGACATCATCTTTTCACGATCACTGGATGAGTCACGACGCGTGAACGTCGAAGGCACGCGCAACGTCGTCGAGCTGGCCTCCTCGTTTTCGGACGTGCGGCTCGTCCAGGTGAGCACGGCGTTCGCCGTCGGCCGGCGGACCGGGTTCATCCCTGAAGGCGCCAGCGCAGCCGGAGAGGGCTGGGTAAACGCCTACGAGCAGTCGAAGCACGAAGCGGAGGCGCTCGTTCGCGACAGCGGCGTCGAGTACACCATCGCGCGCCCAAGCACCGTCGTGTGCGACGATGTCGGCGGAGCGGTGACGCAGGTGAATGCGGTGCATCGCGCGCTGCGCCTCTACCACGCAGGGTTGGCGTCGATGATGCCGGGCACGGAAGACACGCCCGTCGATGTCATCCCCGCCGATTGGGTGGCGGAGGCGATCGCGAAGCTCTCACTCGCCGGCAACTGCGCAGGCAAGACGATACACCTGTGCGCCGGGGCTGGCGCGCTTCCACTCGGCGCCCTGCTCGACCGCACGTACGCCCTGTGGTCACGCGACACGAGCTGGCGTCGTCGACACGTCGCGCGCCCGGCCCTTTCCGACCTCGACACGTATGGGCTGTTCGAGCGCTCGGTCGAGCTCGTCGGCGACGCGCGCCTCAAGCGCATCACGCGCTCGCTGTCGCACTTCGTCCCGCAGCTCGCCCTTCCGAAGGTGTTCGACACCTCGCTCTCGAGCGAGCTGCTCGGACAGACTGCGCCCGCGGTCACGGCCTACTGGGACCGCATGCTCGAGTGGCTGCTCGCCTCGAACTGGAGCACGGCGCTCCCGGAGGCGGCATGAGCGCACGAACCCGGTTCGAGCGGGCGATGCTCGCCTGGTTGAACAAACGGTTTGCCTCCAAGGGCATCGCCATCACCGCCGACACGCCGCTGTTCGCGAAAGGCGTGATCGACTCGCTCGGCATTCTCGAGCTCATCGCGTGGACCGAGGTCAACACCGGCCAGCTCGTGCCTGACGAGCACATTCGCATGGACAACTTCGGCACGGTGGCGCGCATCGCAGCGATGTTCGTCCGGGAGGACGCCCATGCGAACGGCTGAAGGCATCGTGTCCGCGCTCCGGACCCGGGGCGAGCTCTGGGACGTCGCGCCCGGCATCGTGGGCCTGCGCGGCGATGCGCTGGCATTGCTACGCTCCCTCGAGCGGGAGATCACGGTGTTGGCGCAGCGGGAGGCCCCGGATGAGTGGGCGTCCCCGCCGGCGCTGGCGATGCGCACGCTGGAGCACGCCGACTACTTCGCGTCATTCCCGTTCTGGCTGACGGCGGCCTCGCACCTGCCTGACGATGAATCCGCGCTGGAGCGCATTGCGAGCGACGCCGAGCCGGTGCTCGCGGCGCGCGCCGCCGCCGAGTGCAGCGATGTCGCGCTCCCTCCGGCGCTGTGCTATCACGTCTTCGAGCGCCTCGCCGGGCGTCGCCTCGCGACGACGCAGGTCGTCACGCTCGCCGGGACCTGCTGGCGTCATGAGGGGACGCGGCTCGCGGCGCTCGAGCGGCAATGGGCATTCACGATGCGCGAGGTCGTTTGCGTAGGCGCCGCCTCGGAGGTGGAGGAGCTCCGCCAACGCGCCATGCGCCGCGCTGGCGCGCTCGCCTCGCGCCTCGACCTCGACGCCGGCTTTCTCGTGGCCACCGACCCGTTCTTCGCGCCGACGGCCCGAGGAAAAGCCATCGTGCAGCGCGTGAAAGCGCTGAAGCACGAGCTCGCGCTCCCGATCGGGGACGAGCGGAGCACGGCGGCGGCGTCGTTCAATAATCACGAAGAGTTCTTCGGCGAGGCGTTCGGCATCACGCTCTCCGATGGCCAGGTGGCATCGAGCGGCTGTGTCGCATTCGGGCTGGAGCGGTGGCTCCTCGCTTTTCTCGTTGCTCACGGTGCCGACCGCGCCGGCTGGCCGAGTCTCGACACGACCTTCGCGGAGGCCGAATCATGAGTACGTCCGCGCTCATTCGTCCCCATCTGTACGCGCGCTTTGCGTCGGCGGCGGAACGGGGCGCCTGGTCGATCGACCGGGACATCGCCTGGCATGCCGTCGATCGAGACCGCGCGCTCTCTCAGCCCAACATCCTTGCCTCGCTTCGCGGCGCCGCGCTGATCGAGTCGTTCCACCCCGTCAATCTTGCGCGCTTTCTCCGCGTGCTGTGGGACGATGTCGACGGATGCGCCGCGGTGGGACTCGAGATGTACGAAGGGTTCAAGCACTTCCACGCCCTTCGTATGTACCTCGACATCGTGGGCTTCGAGCCGGTGATCACCGACGAGGAGATCGTCGAGCTCCGACGCGCCGGCGTCAATCGCGACTTCCCGGCGAGCGAGGTGATCGAGCACCTCGTCGAGTTCATGCTCAGCGAGCACCTCGCCGCCTACTTCTTCCGTCGCCTCGCCGAGCGCGCGGAGGAGCCGGTGCTCATCGAGCTGCTCCGGTACATCGCCGCGGACGAGGTGCGGCACGCGCAAAGTGCCTCGGACCTCATTGCGAAGCGACTCGCGCGTGATCCGGCGCTCACCGATCGCGTGCTCGCGGCGGCGGTCACCTTCCATCACTACGGCGAGGAAGCGGTGGGGGAGGTTCCCGTCGCTTTGCCGGGCGACGCCGTCGCCATCCGAACCTTCGCCGATCGTATTGAACGCCTTTGCGGGCGCCGCCTCGTCGATCACCTCAAGTCCACGCTGTAACCGGGAGCCGTCACATGCTCGACACAACCCGCGAGTTGGACCTCCTCAACTTTTACCGCGCCTCGGAGCTGCACGGCGGACTCATCCTCGGCCAGATCGCCCGACGGGCGCGCGATCCCCGGCTGGTGCTGGCCCTGACGCGGCATGCCGCGGAGGAGGTGGTGCACGCGCAGTGCTGGACCGAGACGATGATCGCGCTGGGCGGGAATCCGCGTCCCGTGCGCGACACGTATCAGGCGCGCTACGCGCGCGCGCTGCGCGCTCCCGTGTCGCTCTTTCACGTGCTCGCGCTGACCCAGGTTTTCGAGCGCCGCGTCTTTCGGCATTTCACGCTGCACCTCCGGCGTCCGGGAACGCACCCCGCGATCTGTGCGACGCTCCGACGATTGCTCGACGAGGAGCGTGAGCATCTCTCCTGGGTCAAGACCTGGCTCGAGGAGCAGGAGAAGGTGCGAGGACGGGAGCTCGTCGTTCGCACCATGCGGGAGTTCGCGGAGGCCGACGAAAACATCTACGCGGCGCTGTGCGAGGAGTACGGTTTCGCACGCGCGGCATGACCACCGCGACCATGCCGGCCCCGCGACGCGCGGAACCCAGTGTCGCACGCCCAGTCGGCCGTACTGCACTCGCTGACGCCGTCGATGGCCCGCTCATGTTCGCGCAAGTGCGCGAAGATCCCTGCGTCGAGATGCAGGCCCTGGCGCCCGCCCTCGGCGGCACCATCGTCGTGGTGAGCTCGGGCGGGTGTACGGCATTGTCATTGCTCGCCGCCGGCGCGCAGCGCGTCGTTGGTGTCGACCTGTCGCGCGCCCAGAATCATCTCGTCGAGCTCAAGTGCGCCGCCGTCCGCGCACTCGAGCGGCTGGACGCGATCGCTTTCCTCGGCGGCCAGCCGATGCCTGCCATTCGACGGCGTCGGCTGTACGAAGCTCTTTCCCCGCTACTCACCAGCGGGGCCCGAGCCTGGTGGGACGCCCACCGCCACGCGATCGAGCGCGGCGCCCTTCGCGCGGGAAAGAGCGAGCGATTCATCTCCCTGGTCGCATCCATCGCGGCGCGTACGGTCATTCGGCGCCGCGGGGTCGAGACGCTCCTCGACGCCGACTCTGTCGATGCACAGCGGGAGATTTTCGCGCGCTCGTGGGAGGGCTGGCGCTGGCGCGCGCTATTCGCGTTGCTGCTCAACCGCTGGACCTTCTCGCGCGCCTATCACCCGTCGTTCTTCGATCACGTCGACAACCCGAGCTTCGCGAGCCACTTTCGCCGGCTGGCCGAGCGAACGCTCACCGAGCTTCCGACGCGGGACAACTATTTCCTGCACGAGATGCTCACCGGCCGGTATCCGGTGCGTGAGCAGTCGGGCGTGCCGCCCTACCTCTCGCTGACGGGGGGGGCGCGCGCCGCCAACGCGGGACGAACGCTTTCGCTGGTCGACGGATCGATGACCGAGTATCTGCGCTCCTGTCGTCCCCGATCGATCGACGGCTTCGCCCTTTCGAACATCGGCGAATGGCTCGACGAGCGGGGCCTCGATGCGCTCTTCGCCGAAGTCGCCCGCACCGCGCGCCCCGGGGCACGCGTCGTCTTCCGGAACTTCGTCGGATGGACCGAGGTGCCAGCGCGGTTACGTACGACCATCGTCGAGCGGCCGGGATACGGTGAGCGTCTGATCGCGCGTGACCGCAGCCTCGTGCAGCATCGTGCGGTTGTCTGCGACGTATGGAGCGCGGCGTGACCGGGACGGCCGTGGCGTCCGCCAGCGGGCTCGTGCGGCTTGCGACCGAAAGCGACAACGCCGCTCTGGTGGACCTGGCCGCCGCGTGTCCAATGGAGGGCGACCTGTCGCTCCGGATCGATCGCGCGCCCGACTTCTTCGCCCTCAATCGCCTCGAGGGTGACCGATGGAAGGTTGCTGTCGTCGATGGTCCCGCCGGAAATCCGGTGGCGTGCGTGGCGACCGCGGAACGCCGAGCGTGGATGCATGGTCGGCCGGTGACGATGGTCTATGCCGGCGACCTCAAGGTGCACCCTGACTTTCGCGACACCCGCACCGCCGACTCGCTGGAGCGATTCGTCACCGAAACCGCGAGGGTGGCGGCCGGAGATTCCACGCCAGTGCTCCTCACCGTCCTCGCCGGAAACATCGCCATGGAGCGGCGTGCGGCCGGGCCGCGCGGGCTTCCCAAGCTTCATCGCTTTGCGACGCTCGACTCCTATGCGATTCCCCTGCTCTGGCGCCGCGCCGTAGGGGACGCACCTGATGTGCGCGTAGAATGCGCCAGTTCGCGCGATCTCGACGAGATGGCCGACTTGTGGGGCGCGATCGCTCCCGCTCGGCAGTTCACACCCGTCCTCGATGCCGACGGCCTGGCCCGCTGGATCGATTCCGCCCCGGGACTCGAGATCGACGATTATCTCCTCGCCCGCGACCGGCGTGGCAGGCTGCTGGGCTTCGTCGGAATGTGGGATCAGCGTGCGCTCAAGACCCTTCGCGTCCTGCGCTACTCGCCGATGCTGTCGATGCTCCGCGGAGTCATCACCGTCGTGGCGCCTTTCGTCGGCGCAGCGGCACCCCCTGACGTTGGCGCCCCGCTCCACTACGCCAGCGCGGTTCACCTGTGTGTTCCACCGGACCGTGCCGATGTGCTGCGCGCTCTCATCCTCGCCGCATACGATCGGCTCCGTGGCTCCGACCGAATCTTCCTGAACGTCGGCCTCGATGCGCGCGAGGCACTCAGGTCCGCGCTGCGCGGACTGCTCGCCACGCCGACCGCGATTCACGCCTACGCAACAATGCCGCGCGGTGCGTGGGACGGTCCGCCACTCGATGACCGTCCGCTGCACTTCGAAACCGCACTCGTCTGAGGCGCCCATGGCCACGAAGATGACCAGGATCGGCTACCAGATGCGCTTTTACCGCGCGTTGCGTGCGGCCAACCGACGCTACTCGCCGGCGCACGACATGGCGGCGCAGCCGTTCCCCGCCCTGATCCAGCTGCAGACGATCAACGCCTGCAACGCGTCGTGTGTCATGTGTCCCTATCCGCTATTCAAGAAGGAATTCCCGCGCGGACGGATGGACGATGAGCTCTTCGAGAAGATCATCGCCGAAATCGCGGACCGGCCGGAGGTGCACACCTTCGTGCCGATGCTCCAGAACGAGCCCTTCCTCGACAAGAAGCTCTTCGATCGCATAGCGCGCTTCAAGCAGGTCACGCGCGGCCGTGTCGAAGTGGAGCTCGTCACGAACGGCGCCTTTCTCACCGCGGAGGCCATCGAGCGGATTCGCGACGTCGAGCTGGACGTCCTCGACATCAGTCTGGACGCCGTCAGCAAAGCGACCTACGAGCGCATCCGCATTGGGCTCGATTTCGAGGAGGTCATCGCTGGTGTCGAGCGCGTGATCGATGCGCAGCTGCCGCGGACGAGTGTGTTCGTTCGTCTGGTGAAGCTGCGCGACAACGCCGCCGAGGTTCGCGAGTTCGCGACGCGCTGGCGGGCGCGCGGGATTCCGGTGTTCATCTACACGGCGAACAACCGCGTGGGCGCGCTCCCCGAGTTCGACGAGAAGCTGCGCCTCACGCGCGAGCAGGTACCGCTCATCCATCGCATTGGGCGCCGCGCGGCGCGGGCCTGGCTCGGTCACTGTCCGGCCCCGTTCGCGACGACGGACATCCTCCACGACGGAAGCGTACTTCTCTGCACCCACGACTGGGCCCGAAAGGAGATACTCGGGAACGTTCGCGACCAGACGATCGCCGAGATATGGAATGGCGAGCGGATGCGTGAGATTCGGGCGGCGGTGTACCGTCGTGACTACGAAACGCTGCCCGCCTGCCGTAATTGCTCGCTGTGGAAAGATGGCTGGGTTTGAGCGACTCGCCGCGGTTGTCGTCCGACGGCGCTGGCTCGTCGCCGGCGGGTGGCTGCTTACCGTCGGAGGGCTCTTTCCCTTCGCACGGACGATCGAGGCTCGCCTCACCGTCGCTGCACGCGTCACGGGCAGCGAGTCGGCGGCCGTAGAGGAGATCCTCGCCACACGGTTTGGCTCACCGTTCGCACGCTGGGCCGTCCTGGTGTTAACCGGTATTCCCGGTCCCGACACTCCACAGGGTCGTGGTGTGCTCGAAGGGATCGTGCGGACGCTCAGCGATCAGCCGTACGTAACGCGCACGTTCTCGTATCTGGACGACGCCGATTCGCTGTTCGTCGGTGTTGGGGAAACCGGCACATTTCTGGTCGTCGGGCTCGAGCGGACCGATGATCGCGCCGATCGGATGCTGCCGGAGCTACGTCAGGCCTCGGCGGATCTCGAGCGTGAGCTTCGCCTTCGCCATCCTACCGCGACGGTGCGATGGACGGGTGAGGTCGCGCTCAATGCGGACCTGCGCGAGGCGAGCGCTGCGGCGGCGGAAGGCGCGGAGCGTCGTGCGCTTCCTTTGACGCTGGCGGTGCTGCTCATCGCGTTCGGTGCGCTGGCGGCAGCGATGCTCCCGCTGCTTGCCGCCGGAATCGCCGTCGGAACGACGTTAGGCATCGCCGCGGTGGCCGCGACCTGGTGGCCGCTCTCGATCGTCCTCCAGAACGTCGTCTCCATGCTCGGCATCGGGCTCGGTATCGACTATGCCCTGCTCATGGTGAGCCGTTTCCGCTCCGCGCGGATCGATGGCTCGTCGGTGCATCACGCGGCGGCCCTCTGTGCCACGCGCGCGGGACCGACGGTCATGCTCTCGGCGGGCACCGTCGCCATCGGCTTCGGGGCCCTGCTTCTGGTTCCCCTGGATGAGATTCGCGCGATTGCCGTCGGGGGGCTGCTCGTCACGATGATCTCGGCGTCGGTAGCGGTGACGCTCGTGCCCGCCGCCCTCGCGATCTGTGGATCGCGCCTGGAGCTCGGCCGGGTGCGCCGGGTGCGAGCGCCGCGTCGTGAGTCACGATGGGCGGGGTGGGCACGCTTCGCGGTACGGCGGCCCCGTACCGTGCTCGTGGTCGGCGTGCTTCCGATCATCGCGCTGGCGTGGCAGGCTACGCGACTCGACACGCGCCTTCCCCGCGGCGACTGGCTGCCTCGGGAAATGGAATCCGCGCGCGCCGTTCGTGATCTGCAGTCGATGGAACGCGGCAATGTCGTGCAAAGCATCCGCATCGTGCTCGACCTGCCATCGGGTATGTCGGTGCTCGATCATGCCGGGTGGCGAGCGATGTCGCGCATGACGGCCGCCCTGCTCCGCGAGCCTGAGGTCGCGCGCGTGCGTTCGCTCCCGACTCTCGCGCCGGGCGCTCTTCCAGGGCCGATGCTGGCCTCGCTGCTGCCGGAGGCGGTGAAAGCCACCTTCGTCTCGCACGATGAACGCGCGACGGTTCTCGAGGTGGTGCCCACGAACAGCGCGTCACCTAACGCGCTCGTCGATCTCGCTGGCCGGCTGCGCGCGCAAGGCGCCGCGGACCTCAGCGGAGCTCGGGGTGCGCGGATGTTCGTGGGTGGCATTCCTGCCTTCAACGCCGACTATCGTGCCGCCCTCACCGGCCGGTTCCCCTTGCTGGCGTTGGTCGTCGTCGCCGCGACCCTGATTGTTCTGAGCCTGGCGTTGCGCTCCGTCCTGATTCCCCTCAAGGCAGTGCTGCTCAATCTGCTCTCGGTGGGGGCGGCCTTCGGCGCGATGGTCCTGGTATTCGGCGATGGCGTTGGCATCCAGCTCCTCGGTCATGAGGCACCACCGGGCGGCACGTTTCCCATGATCCCGGTGCTGGTCTTCTGCATCGTCTTCGGCCTCAGTATGGACTACGAGCTCTTCCTCGTGTCCCGGATCATGGAGGCGCGCCGGGCGGGCGCCAGCGACGCCGACGCGATCGTGGAAGGCGTGTCGCGGACGGGGAGCGTCATCACCAGTGCGGCGGCGATCATGATCGTCGTGTTCGGGGCGTTCACGCTCGGCGACGTCCTGCTCATTCAAATGCTGGGCTTCGCCCTCGCGACCGCGGTGCTGATCGACGCAACCGTCGTTCGCATGGCGATCGGGCCGGCGCTGCTACAGCTCGCGGGACAATGGAACTGGTGGCCCAGCGGTGCCGTGCGCTTGGTCGGAACATCCGCGGGCATGCGCTTGCTTCGGGCCGGAGAGAGAAGGGGAGAGCTAGTGGACCGCGTCTGAGGCATGAGTAGAGGTCCATGAAACCGCAGAAGCCGCAACCGGACAGAGTCCCGCTGTCGCGTATGGTCTTCCCCCTCGTCCAATGACCGCAGTACTGCAAAAGCGTTGCGTTTCTCTGCGGCGCCTAGGACGAGAGCCTGATGTGTCGGTCGTAGGGAGCGCCCGTCCCGTTGCGGTCTTCTGCGTTACAGCGGCGCTGCGGCTGCACCCGAAATTCAGATGTGGTTCGCTAACTCGCTCGCCGCGCCGCCCTGTCGTGTCGAGCTTCTTCCCTCGGGGGACGAGCGCTCTCCGTCACCGGCGCACGGAGCGGTAACGTCACCCTGAACCGGCTCCCCTGCCCGGGAGTACTCTCGAGTGCGAGGTCGCCACCGAGGAGTCGCGCGAGCCGGCGAGCGACGCTGAGGCCAAGCCCGGTGCCCCCTGCCTGACGAGTCGCGGACTGCTGGACCTGCCAGAAGGGCTCGAACACGCGATCGGCGTTGTCCTGCGAGATCCCGATGCCGGTATCCTCCACCTCCACGACAATGCCGCCGTCGCGCTCGGTCAGCGTCAGCGCGACATGACCGCGCTCGGTGAATTTCACCGCATTCGAGAGCAGGTTGAGGAGAATCTGACGCACCTTGCCCGCGTCGGTCTCCATCGCGATGGCGTGGTTCGGCACGCGCGTGACGAAGTCGAGCCCTTTCTCCCGCGCCATGGGCTCGATGAGCACGATCGTATCGCGGACGAGCGCCACCGCATCCGCCGGTGCGCGGACGACGGCCTCGCGCCCCGCTTCCATCCGTGAGAAGGTGAGAATCTCCTCGACGATCTCGAGCAGGTGACGCGACGCGGTGCGGATCCGTTGCACATGGCCGTGCGTCTGCGGCGGGATCGCCGTCGGCACGCCCATGAGGAGCAGCTCGGCGTAGCCGATGATCGCATTCAGTGGCGTGCGCAGCTCGTGCGACATGACGGCGAGAAAGTCGCTCTTCGCTCGGCTGGCGATGAGCGCCGTCTCGTAGAGGCGGGCGTTGTCCACCGCCATCGCCGCCCGGCGCGCGACTTCCTGCGCGAGCGCGAGCTCCTGGTCGCCGTATCGCCGCCTCGACTCGGCGCTCACCAATGTGAGAACGCCGAGCATGCGATCACGGGCCTCGATGGGAACGGAGACGTAGGAGACCGGTGTGATCCCCTCCATGGTGCTTCCGCGATCGTCGGGCGCGTCCGGATCGATCCTCTCCGGCGTTACGACCGGGACGAGCTCGGCCTCGCCGGTGCGCGCCACGTGTCCCGGGCCCGATGGCGCGTCGAGCGAGATCGGATGGCGTGCGCTGAGCTGCTTGACACGCTCGGCCTTGGCGCGGTCGGCATGCGCCACGGCGACGCGCTGCAGCTGCTCCGGATGGGATTCGTCGATGACGTCGACGACACACCAGTCGGCCAGTGTAGGAACGACGAGGCGGCTGAGCTCGGTAAGGGCCTGGTCGCCGTCGAGTGTCGACGCCAGGACTCGGCTCGCCTCCATGAGAAACCGCTGCATCTCCTCGGCGCGCTTGCGGTCGGAGATGTCGCGCCAGTAGCCGGTAAACGAGGGAGGCCCTGCCGCGGGTACGCGTGTAATGGTGAGCTCCACCGGGAACTCGGTTCCATCCGACCGCAGCCCGCGGAGCTCGATGCGTCGGCCGAGGAATCGCGTTTCACCCGTTTCGAGGTGCTCGCGCAGCGCAGCACGGAATATCTCGCGAGGCGAGGGCGGCAAAATCAGCGCCGCCATTTCCTCCCCAACCGCTCGTGCTGGCGGCCATCCAAAGGTGCGCTCGGCCGCGGGATTCCAGTCGGTGATGCGTCCCGATGCATCGAACGAGATCACGCAGTCGATGGCGCTGTCGATGACCGCGCGCGTGCGCGCTTCGCTCTCACGCACCGCGAGCTCGGCGCGGCGGCGCTCCAGAAACTGACCTGCCTGGCTGCCGATGCTCTGCGCCATCTGTAACAGCTCGTCATCGGGGTAGCGGATGTCGGTGCTGAGGAATTCCATCACGCCCACGACGCGGCCCGCGTCGATGAGCGGGAATGCCAGCATGGCGTGGATATCCCCTCGCGCGAACAGCTCGGCGCGGGTGAAACCCTTCTCGCGCGTGACGTCGGGAATCCAGAGGGGCGCTGCCGAGGCCCAGGTTTGCCCGGGAACCCCGACGCCGCGCCCGAACACGATGGCGCGATTGGATTCGGCGAATGCCTCGTGCTCCTTGTCCACGACGTGAATGTCCGCGCAGCGCAACACTTGCTCCTCAGGATCGAGCGCCCAGTGGAGGCCCACGTCCCAGCCGAGGCTGTTGCAGATGCCGCGCAATATCCGCGGCGCGGCTTCGGCCATGTCGCTCGATTCGGCGAGCGTCTGCGTGACGACGAACTGTGCCGCGAGCCGCCGCTCGGCGCGCTTCCGCATGCCGATGTCGATGAGCACGCCCCGGAGCTGGCACGGCCGTCCGTATTCATCGCGCGCTCCGTACACCATCTCACGCATCCACGTGACCCGACCATCGGCGCTCAGCAGGCGATACTCGCTCTCGCTGTGCTCGCACGACTCCGCGACGCGAGCGAGATGCTCGCGCACATGATCCCGATCGAGGGGATGAACGATCCGTTCGATGTACGCATTCGGCTCCAGCCAGACGTCGGCCGTCCAGCCCAACATCGATTCCGCCCGGCGATTGACGAAGGTGAACGTGCGGGTTTGCGCGTCGGCCTCCCAGACGATCGCATCGATCCCTTCGACCAGATCCCGATAGCGATGTTGTGCATCGACGGCGGCGGTCCGCGCGCCACGCTCAGCGTCGAGCAGCCTGGCCTGCGCGATGGCCGTTGCCACGCGATCGGCGACGAGCTGCAGCAGCCGAAGGTCGTCCTCGGTGAAGTGACGGGATCCGACTGTCCCGATCTCCAGGACGCCCAATACCCGCCCCTCGACGAGCAGGGGTGCGGCCGCGAGGGAGCTGAACCGGCGGACCGCCTGTCGCGGGGCCGTCGTCGACAAGTCATCCGCGGCGGCGGCTTCGCGCGTGCGCGCCACCTCGCCAGACAGCCCTTCGCCCACGGACATCCGCACGCCCTTCGTGACCTCCTCCTCGAGTCCGTTCGATGCGCACGCAAGGAGCGTCGTGGCATCCTCCGAGATCTCGAGCACCGTCGCGTAATCGGCCGCGAGATGCTTGCGAATGCGCGAGAGCAGCTCGCGGAGCAGGTCGTCGTACGAGAGGGTTGCCAGCGCCGGATCGGTCACGGCGCGCAAGGCGCGAATGCGCGCGGTCGCCGCGTCGGCACGGTCGCTGGCATCCCACCACTCTCGACGCAGCCACGCGGCGCGGCGATGCGTCACCGCGCCCGCCATCATGGCCACCACCAGCGCGCCCATCTCGGCGATGACCGTTAGGCGGTCACCATCCGCGTAGTACAGTACCGATCCGGGTACGCTGCGGGCGAGCATGACCCATGCGCCGACGACCACGCCCCCGAGCAACCCGACTCGGAGGCCGCCGAGCGCAGACGCAAGCGCGAGGATGGCAATGAGTGCCGCCGACGTCGCGGGGAACTCGATGCCACGCATGCGCAGCCACGCGGCAAGTGTGACGGCAGTCACTACCAGGCCGAGAGCAGCCGCACGCACGCTCAGTCGCGTGGCGCGCGCTTCGATGACGGGAGCGTCGGCGAGAGAGTCTTGCGTGCGCTCCTCCGGGAGAGAGTGCCAGTTCGGTGGCGCTACGCGCGCTCAACCAGTAAACAGCTCTCTCTCTCGCACGAAATCTGCCAACTCACCTCGAGAACCCACGCCAAGCTTCGTAAACACGTTGGTCAAGTGCGTGCTCACGGTTCGCGGTGAGATGTTGAGCGCTCGTCCGATCTCCTTGTTGGACTTGCGAGCAGTGACCAGGCGCACGATTTCGAGCTCGCGCGCAGTGAGTCCCTCCGTGCCGGCAAGCGACGCGCGTGCTGGAGGGCGTGCACCGAGGTCGCGAAGCTGCTGGCGGGCCAGCGCGAGCTCACGGTCTGCGCCGAGCCTAACGAAGACGTCGTGCACACGGCGGAGCTCGCGCGTCGCGCCGTCACGATCACCCGACTCGGCCAGGACGCGCGCGAGCTGCCGGCGCACGCGCGCCGCATCGGCCACCACCGGCACCGCCTCGAGCGCCGCGGCCGCATTCCCGAGGAGGACCGCCGCGCGACCCGTCTCTCCGCGCAGCATCGCGACGAGCGCCTCGCACGCATCGGCCCATGCAAGCCCGGCGCGCTGGCCAAGCCGCTCCGAGTCGCGACGCAGCCGTTGACCGATCTTTTCCGCACGGCGGAGATCGCGTGCCTCGAGCGCCGACTCGGCGAGAATGGGCAGTAATCGGTGCACCGCCCACACGACCGCGCCGGCCTTGTCGGCGATCGCGAGACCCGCCTCGCCGACGCGGATCGCTTCCGCGAAGTTGCCCGTGAAGAGATGGTACGCCGCGAGCCCGATGTGCGCGGGCACGACCGAGTGTACATCGCTCGGTCGGCCCGCGCCGCGTGACGCGCCGGAGAGCTCCCACGCCTCATCGATGTACGCCTTCGCGCGCTCCATCTCGCCACGACCCAGGTGCATGATCGCGCTCCACACCAGCAGCCTGGGCAGTGGCGCCCGGAGACCGACGCTGCGCCCGAGCGCTATCGTGCGCTCCGCGAGCGCGAGTCCCGTCTCCCACTCGCCGGTGGCTGACGCGAGCTCGATGGCGATCTCGGCTGTCCAGGCGCGAAAGACCGGGGAATCGAGCTCGTCCGCGAGCCGTTCCGCCTCCGCGAGATGGCGGGCGCAGTCCTCCGAAGTGCCCGTGAGCCCGCCGAGGGTGGCGAGCGCCCACTGCGCGAGCCACTCGAGAACGCGCTGGCCCGACGCGGCCGCGAGGACGCGCGCGCTCTCGGCATGCTTGTACGCGAGCTCGGTGCGCCCCGTCCACAGGTAAAAGAGCAGCTGCGTGCGGTGCGCGCGAGCCAGCAGTGAGGCATCGCCTAACCGTTCGGCGATGGCGATGGCCTCCGCCATCTCGCGCTCGGCATCCGCAGCACGCCCGAGCTCCTGGAGGCACATGCCCTTGGCCAGCCGCACGCGCGCTGTCACGCTCTCCGCGCCCGCAGTCGTCGCCGCGGTCAGCGCCGCCTCGTACCGGTCGAGCGCCTCGTCGTGGCGACCGCGCCAGAAGGACGCCAGCCCAAGCCGGCGCTCGATGTCGGCCAGACGCGCAAGATCGTTCGCGCGCTGGGCGTGCTCACGCGCACGCTCCCAAAGTGCAACGGCCGCATCGTATTCGCCCAGCCGTTGTCGCGCGCGCGCCAGTCCTTCGATGATCGCCGATTCTGCCGCCGCGTCGACGCCACCGTTGCGTGTGAGGTCGAGGGCCGCGCTGAGATAGCTGGCGGCCTCACGATTGGCATGCTTCGTAAGCGCCTTGCGGCCCGCGAGGGCGAGATAGCGCGTCGCCTTGGGTGCCACGTCGCGGGCATCGGCGCGCGCGAAATGGTAGGCGAGCTCGTCGGCATGCTCGTCGGCGGTGTCTCCGTAATGACGCTCGAGCGCGTCGGCGACCGACGCGTGCAGGAGGCGCGCGCGCGCCAGTCCCATCTCCTGATAGATCACATCGCGAAGAATCGGATGCGAGAAGTCGTAAACGATCCGATCGTTCTCGCGGCGCTCATCGAGGATGTGTTGCGCGCGCAGCTCGTCGATGGCCTCGACGAGCTGCGCGCGTGGCATCCCCACTACCGCGTCGAGCACGTCGTACGGCGCGCGCGTACCGATGACGGCCGCCATTGCCGCCACGCGCTGCGCGTGCGGTGAGAGGCGGTCGAGTCGCGCGACGACGGCTTCGCGGACGGTGCGTGGAAGATCGAGGTCGGCGATCTCCCAGCCGTGCCATGCACCATCGCGCTCGTAGAGGCGGCCCGAGCCGACGAGCGCCTTGAGGGTTTCCTCGACGAAGAAGGGATTCCCGCGCGTCCACCCGTAGAGCAGTGCGGCGAACTCGCGTGATACCGCGTCCGACACACCGAAGACCGCGTGCACGAGCTCGTCCGTGGCCGCGCGCGAAAGGGGACCGAGATGATGCTCGCGCGCCGCGCCCAACCCCACCAGCGACTGCCGGAGCGAGATGAGCGACGCCGCGCGCTCGGGAGCCGACAGGTTGTACGTTCCCACGACGAGAACACGAGACGTGCCGAGCTGCCGAGCGGTGAAGTGCAGCATCTCGAGTGAGGACTCATCGGCCCAGTGGAGATTCTCGAGGATGAGCAGCAGCGGCCGCTTCTGCGCGAGGCGCGACACGAGCTGCGCGAAATTCCACAGGAGGCGCGTCTTGACCTCGCTGCCCTGGTCGCTCGCACCTCGAATCGGCGCCTCGCCCGTGGCAAGGAGCGGAAAGAGATGTGACAGCTCAGCGACCGAGCCTCTCGTCAACACGGACAGAGTGGCCGGATCGAGCGTGCGCAGCAGCGGGAGGAGGGCGTCGGCGAAGAGCGCATAGGGAACACCGACTTCCACCGGATAGGCGCGGCCGATCGCGACGAGCCAGCCCCGCTTCGTGGCGCGCTCGGCTGTCGCAAGCGCGAGTCGCGTCTTCCCTTGCCCGCCCTCTCCCTCGAGCAAGAGCGTCGTTCCTCGCCCTTTCTCGGCCGCGTCCAGAAGCGCGCCGAGCATGGACAGCTCGGTCGAGCGCCCGACGAGTGGGAGCGACGGCAGAGGGCTCCCGGCGCCTGACGGCGATCTCAAACGCGGATAGGGCGAAGCGGCGGGTCCATCATCGGATACCCAAGAGGGGGCGAGGACGATCATAGCTGCGGCAGGACGCGGCTGCCAGCCGCTTCGGGTACCCCTCCGCGAGGCACGTGACGAGACGGGCTCGACTCGTCGAACCCGCCACGTCGGGAGTATCCCCAGCCCCGCTCGCCCGCTCGATGCGCTCCGGCGCTCGAGCTACCGGCCCCTGGCCTAACGGGCCTCCGGGGCGGCTCGCACGCTGACCGTCGGCGATGTCGACGGCGGGTCGCTGGCCGGAAACGATGCCTCGCCCATCTCGTCCAGCGTGGCCTGTTGCAGGGCGCGGCTGAAGATCTGAAGCGATTTCTCGTTGAACGCCGGGATATCGGGCACGTTCCGGCTCGTCACGAGCTGCTGATCGACCTGCACCATCTGATCGACCCACGTGCCACCGGCGTTCTTGATGTCGGTGCGCAGGCTGGGATACGAGGTGACCGTCCGTCCCCGAACCACGTCCGCCTCGACAAGCAGCCACAGGGCGTGGCAAATGGCCGCCACGGGCTTGTCGGCGAAGAAGAAATCCCGTACGAACCGCACGGCCCCCTCGTTCATCCGAAGCTTGTCCGGACTGGCGACACCGCCTGGAAGTACGAGGCCGACGTAATCGCTCGACGAGGCGTTCTCCACCAGTCGGTCGACGCGGTACGTCTTCCCTTTGTCCATCCCGTTCATGGACTGGATCTCCCCTTCCTTGATCGAGAGGAGATGTACCTCGGCCCCCGCGCGCTCGAACGCCTCGCGCGGTTGGGTCAGCTCGGCTTCATTGACGCCGTCGGTGGCGAGGAACGCGACCTTCTTGCCCTGAAGAGATCCCTGCATGGCGTCCGTCCTGTGCGCTTGGAGAGACTTGGCATGGGTTCACGAACTATGCCTGTGAAGCGGGAGCTAGGAGTCAGGGGTCAGGGGTCAGGGAAGGAAAGGCGGCGCGGCTTCGCCGCAGCCGCCTCATCAGATGAGCGCGGCAGCTTCGCTGCCGCGCCTTTCCACCCCCTGACCCCTGACCCCTAGCTCCTAACGAGGTCCCCCCACCCCGTACTTCGCCAGTATGCGCGCCACACTGTCCAGCGCGATCGCCTCCACTCTCGCCCCGTTCCCCTCCACCGTCGTCGCCGTGAAGAGCGAGTTGTAGATGGCTTCCTCCGTCGCCTCGATCACCGCCTGAAAGAGCGCCGAGGCCTGTTCATTGGCGAGCTCGGTCGTCGCGAGACGCTCGGCATCCCAGGCCCGGCGGACCGTGCGCGCGGTCGAGAACGCGATCGCGTAGTCGCCCGATCCGCTCGACGCCGAGGCGCCGGTGCGGCCGAGGCCCATCATCGTGCGGGCGGCGAGCCGACGAAGGTTCCTGTCGGACAACGGCGCATCGGTGGCGACCACGATCATGATCGAGCCATCGCCACGCTCCACGGCGTCCTTGAACGCGTAGCGTCCCAGCTCGCGTCCCACCGGAGCGCCCATTACCTGGAGTACGCCGCCGAAGTTCGATTGCACGAGCACACCCACCGTCCAGCCGCCGAGCGAGGCCGGGAGTGCACGCGACGAGGTGCCGATGCCCCCTTTCCATCCGAAGGCGATCGTTCCCGTTCCGGCGCCGACGCTCCCCTCGGCGACGGCCCCGCTCCGCGCGCTCTCCAGAGCGCGACGGACCGCCGCGGCGTCGACTGGGCGCGAGCGAATCGCGTTGAGCCGGCCATCGTTCGTTTCGCCGACCACCGGATTGATCGACCTGACGCGCTCCATGCCGGGCTGACCCAGCATCCATTCGACGAGCGCGTCCGCGGCTCGCCACACGCACAACGTGCACGTCAGGAGAATCGGAGTCTCGATCTCGCCGAGCTCTTCGACTTGCGTGACACCGAGCAGCTTTCCGAACCCGTTGCCGACATGCATCGCCGCAGGAACGCGCTCGAGAAAGGCGTTGCCCTCGTGAGGCACGATCGCGGTAACGCCCGTGCGCACCGAATCGCCGATGATGAGGGTTGCATGGCCGACGCGAACCCCCGCGACGTCGGTAATGGCGTTCGCGGTGCCCGTCCGAAAGACGCCGGGCGCGACACCCAGGCCTCTCGCTCGCGCGCGCCCCTGCGCCACCGGGGCGCCTTGCGCGGGCAACGTCGAGAGGCTCAGCGAGACTGCGAGACTACCGATCGCGACGGTGCGCATTACACCATCCCCCGCTAGTTAGGAGAGAGGACAACCGGGCTGCTTGCATGAAACGTCTGGCGTCTTTGCAGTTTCCCTACATGCCAACAGCTCTCATATCGAACGTCGTCAACACCATATGCGATGTTGACAGTTGTTCCCCCCCGTCGCATATAAGCCACACAATCAACCCGCATCCAGCCCGCGACGGACAAGTCGCCGCGGGTCCCCACCTTTTCGCGGGAGGTCACGTGCGAAAAACTACTTTGTGCGCCGTTGCGACAGCGCTCCTCATGGTGCTCCCATCTGTGGCCGACGCGCAACGCCGCATAACCGGTCGTGTGACGGCCGAAGGCGGCGAGCCACTGCTCGGAGCGAGCGTGCAGGTCGTGGGCACACCCCTCGGCGCGCACACGAACGAGCGCGGGGAGTATGCGCTCAACGCGCCGGCGGGGACGTTGTCACTGCGATTCCGGCGTCTTGGCTACAGGGGCACCGTCGTCGCCGTCACACCCGACCGCAACGAGGTAAACGTCACGCTCGACCGCGACGTGCTGCAGCTGGAGGAGCAGGTGATCACCGGCGAAGCCACCTCCGTCGCACGGCAGAATCTGGCCAACGACGTTGCAACGGTGAGCGAGCAAGACCTCACTCGCGCACCGGCACCGACGATCGACAACGCGCTTCAAGGGAAAATCGCCGGCGCAACCATCTCCTCGAACTCCGGCGCGCCTGGCGGCGGCATCCAGGTGCAGCTGCGCGGGATCACGACCATCAAGGCGTCGATCGACCCGTTGTACGTCGTGGACGGCGTGGTCGTCTCGAATGACGCGATTTCCTCCGGCGCCAACGCCATCACCGCGGCCGCTGCCGGCGGCAATGCATCGAGCCAGGACAATCCGGTCAACCGGGTCGCCGACATCAATCCCAACGACATCGAGCGCATTGAAGTGCTGAAGGGAGCCTCGGCGTCGGCCCTCTACGGGGCGAAGGCGGCAAACGGCGTCATCATCATCACGACGAAGCGTGGCACGACCGGGCGGACACAGTTCAGCATCCTCCAGCGCGTCGGCGTATCCGATCTGTCGAACAAGATGGGCTCGCGCGACTGGACGCTCGCGGATGCACTCGACGCTTTCGGTGACACCTCGAGCACGCCTGCCGGTCAGGCCCGCAACGCCGAGATTACCCGCCAGTTCAACAACGGCAAGATGGACATCGAGGAGGAGCTCTACGGAGCGAACGATCCGTCCTACGAGACCATCGTCAGCGCGCGCGGAGGGTCAGGGCAGACGAGCTTCTTCGTCTCCGGCCTGCTCAAGCGAGATGCCGGCATCCTGAAGGGGACGGGCTACACCAAGCGGTCGCTGCGCGCGAACCTCACGCAGAGCATCGGCAGTCGTCTGACCCTCGATGTCACGACGAATCTCGTGCATGCGCTGACGCAGCGCGCCCTCAGCAACAACGACAACAGCGGCACGAGCTTCTACATGGTGCTGCCGTTTACGCCGAGCTTCGCCGACCTCAAACCGGAGAACGGCGTGTATCCGGACAACCAGTTCGAGCGAAGCAATCCGTTCGAGACGCGCGATAATCTCACCAACGAAGAAAACGTCTACCGATTCATCGGCTCGGCGAACATGCGGTATTCGGTGATCGCGAACGAGCGGCAGAGCCTGACGATCAGCGGCATTGGCGGCGCCGATCAGTTCAGTCAGAAGAATGACATCGTCTCGCCACGCGAGCTCCAGTTCGAGCCGCAGGACGGCTTGCCCGGGACGATCGTGCGCGGCAACGCCACGAACGTCAACTCGAACTTCGCGCTGACCGCGGTGCACCAGTTCTTCCCGTCGTCGGGCGCCTTCTCCACGACGACGTCGGCCGGCGTGCAGCAGAGTCGGGTCTATCAGTCCGCGGGCGTCGTCACCGTACGTGACGTGCTGTCGGGTCAGGTCAACATCGACCGCGGCTCCAGCGCCGACGTCTTCGAAGACCAGAAGCTCACGAAGGACTTCGCGTTCTTCGGCCAGGAAGAGATCCTCGCGCTCGACGAAAGACTCCTCGTGACCGTCGGGGGCCGCGCCGAGCGGAACAGCAACAATGGCGATGATGAAAAATTCTTCCTCTTCCCCAAGGCGTCCGCTTCGTTCCGTCTCCTCGAGCTCGGCGCCCTGCTGAACGAGCTCAAGCTGCGCGCGGCGTGGGGCCAGTCGGGGAATCAGCCCATCTACGGCATGAAGTTCACGAGCTATCTCTCCGGCGCGTACGACGCACGAAACGCGTTGCAGACGAATCTCGTGGCCGGCGATCCGGACATTCAGCCGGAGCGCCAGACCGAGATCGAAGGCGGCTTCGACGCTACGCTGTGGGGTGGGCGTTCCTCGGTCACCGTCACGGTGTATCAGAAGACCATCGATGACCTGATCCTCGAGCGTACGGCGGCACCGTCGAGCGGATTCCAGACCCAGCTCTTCAATGGTGGGCAGTTGCGCAACCGCGGAGTCGAGGCGGAGCTCGCCGTCACGCCACTCCAAAGCAACAACCTCACGTGGATCTCTCGCGCGACGTTCTCGCGCAATCGCAGCAAGATCACCGAGCTCCCGGTCCCGACGTTCCAGACAGGTGGGTTCGGCACTTCGCTTGGCGCGATGCAGATCGAAGAGGGCAAGTCCGCCACGCAGATTGTCGGTAACGACACCCTCGGTGGAGAGCTGGTCACCCGCCAGCTGGGCGACGTCATGCCCGACTTCCAGATGGGCTTCTCGAACGAGCTCACCGTGGGCGCGTTCCGGCTCTTCGGTCTTCTCGACTGGAGGAAGGGCGGCGACCTCATCAACCTCACCGAGCTCCTCTACGACGCGGGGAGCAATAGTGATGACTATCAGGAGGGCGCCCGGCGTATCACAGACTGGGCGGTGCGCGGGCTCACGCGGCCGTTCATTCAGGATGGCTCGTTCGTGAAACTGCGTGAGGTCACGCTCAGCTACACCCTGCCTGAGAACGTCGTCGGCACGCTGTTTCGAGGGCAGGCACAGGGCGCCCGCGTCGAGCTCAGCGGCCGCAACCTGTACACCTGGACCGACTACCGCGGCCTCGATCCCGAGGTCTCGAACTTCGGCAATCAGGCAATCGCCCGAAACATCGACGTCGCACCGTATCCGCCGAGCCGCAGCTTCTTCTTCAGCCTCGGCGTGGACTTCTGACCATGAAACCACACATTGACCACGCCACCCTCGCGACAGGAGCAAGACGCGGTATGCGCCGTTCCCTGCTCGTGCTGATGCTGGGTGTTTCGGTGACGACCGCCTGTCAGGACACGACCGTCCCGAACCTCAATGATCCGATCATTGACGACTTCCTCGTCAACCCGACTCCCGCGCAGGTACAAGCGATGGCGTACGGGCTGCTCTTCGGATCGCGCGCCGACGTCGGACCAATGATCCGCGACGCGGAAATCATCGGCCGCGATGCCTACAATCTCGACCCCGCGGACCCTCGCTGGGTGGATCAGCTGCTCGGGCCGAATCTCGACGACGCGGACTTCGGCGCGAACCACTGGCTCCTGCGGTATCGCAACATCAAGGCGGCTAACATTCTCATCGAGTCCGTCGAGACGTCGGCGGAATTCAGCGCCGAAGAGAAGTCCGCAACGAAGGGATTCGCGAGGACGATCAAGGCGCTGGACCTGCTGTACCTGGCGGAATCTCGCGGCGCGCTCGGCATCGCGTCCGATGCTGGCCGTACGGTGGATGACCTCGAGCCGATCATCTGCGGGCCGGCGGCGCTCACCCGCATCGCGGCTGTCCTCGACAGCGCGTACGCGGAGCTTCAGGCCGGCGGTTCCGCGTTTCCGTTCGTGGACACGCCCATCGAGGGGCTCGAAAGCTTCAGCACTCCAGCGACGTTCGCTCGCGTCAACCGCGCGCTGAAGGCGAAGGTGGAGAACTATCGCGGGCAACACGCCTCCGCGCTCACCGCGCTGGGGGAGTCATTCATCTCGACGACCGCTTCGCTCGATCTCGGTGCGTATTTCGCGTTCAGCCTCGGAGCCGGCGACATTCAGAACCCGCTCTATCAGGACACGGCATCGACGAACTTCCGCGTGCACAGGTCGGTGGTCACGCAGGCGGAAGCAGGCGATCGGCGCCGCACGGAGAAGGTGGCGACGAGCAGAGTACGGACGTGGCCGAGCGAACCCAACGTCGTCTCCGAGCACGTCTTCACCGTGTACGAAGGGCCGACGGCGCCAGTCCCGATCATCCAGAACGAGGAGCTCATCCTGCTGCGCGCGGAAGCGAGATGGTTCGGTGGTGACAAGCTCGGAGCCGTGAGCGACATCAACTTCATCCGCCAAACCGCCGGCGGTCTCGGGCCGAGCACGGTGACGATCGCGAGCACCGATGCCCAATTCATCGACGAGCTGCTGCGGCAGAAGCGGTATTCGCTCCTCTGGGAGAGCACCGCCCACTGGGTCGATGCGCGGCGGTTCAACCGGCTCGGAACGCTTCCGCGAGACGGTGCAACGCACGTCGTTCACGCAGCCTTCCCGATTCCGGAGGACGAGGCCCTGGCGCGGGGCGGGACGGCGACCTGTCAGTAGTGTAGCCGGGCCACCGTTAGGCTGGCAGAAGCCCCCGGGATTCACTACATCCCGGGGGTTTTTTTTCGCTCCTGCCCCCGCCCTTTGCCCGAAGCCCACTTCCTTCAGGATCTCCTCCTCATTTTCGGCCTCGGCGTTCTCGTCGTGGTCGCGTTTCACCGCGCGCGGTTGCCGCCCATCGTCGGCTTCCTCGTCACCGGGCTGCTCTGCGGCCCGTTCGGCTTTGGCCTCGTCGACGGCGTAGAGCACGTCGAAGCGATGGCGGAAATCGGCGTCATCCTCCTCCTGTTCACCGTCGGGATCGAGTTCTCGGTCGAGGAGCTGTCGCGCGTTCGAACCTTCCTCCTCACGGGCGGAGCGCTCCAGGTCTCACTCACGATGGGCGCGACGACGGCGGCCGCCATGGCATTCGGCGTCCGACTGCCGGTCGCCGTCTTCCTGGGAATGCTCGTCGCGCTCAGCAGCACGGCGATCGTCATTCGCATGCTTGCCGATCATAACGAGCTCGACGCGCCGCACGGTCGCGCCGCGATCGGGATCCTGATCTTCCAGGATCTCATCGTCGTTCCCATGGTGCTCGTGACCCCCTTCCTTGGCGGCGCCGGCGGCGACATGTCCGACCTGCTCCTGGTGATCGGCAAGGCGGGGGTGTTCATCGCGCTCGCCGTGGTCGCGGCGCGCTGGGTCGTGCCGTGGCTCCTCCACATCGTCGTCGATACGCGAAAGCGCGAGGTGTTCCTCCTCACGATCGTGCTCATCTGCATCGGCATGGCCGTCGCCTCCGCGCAGGTCGGCCTGTCGATGGCCCTTGGCGCGTTCATCGCCGGGTTGATCCTCTCGGAGTCGGAGTACAGCCATCAGGCCCTGGGTGAGGTACTTCCGCTGCGCGAGGTCTTCAACTCGCTGTTCTTCGTGTCGATCGGCATGCTCTTCAACATCCGCATCGTGCTCGAGCACCCGGCGCTCATCATCGGCGCGCTGCTCGCGGTCGTGGCGGTGAAGACACTCGTCACCTCCGGTCTCGTGATGCTGCTCGGGCATCCGCTGCGCATCGCGCTCATGACAGGGGTGCTCACGTCGCAGATCGGCGAGTTCTCCTTCGTGCTGTCGAAGGTCGGCACGCAGGCCGGCCTGCTCGACGGGCAGCTCGCCCAGGGATTCATCGCGGTCGCCGTCGGATCGATGATGCTCACTCCGCTCCTCGCCAGGCTCGCACCCCGCGTTTCCGCTCGCATCGAGCGATGGGTGCCGGGGACGTACGTGCGAGGCCGGGCGGTCACCGTGACCGTCCGCGGGGAGCTTCCGCCGCTCGACGATCATGTGATCATCGTCGGCTACGGCGTCAACGGAAGAAATCTCGCTCGAATGCTGGGGCGGGTCGGCATTCCCTTCATCGTGCTGGAGATGAATCCCGACGCCGTGCGCGCCGAGCGCAAGCGAGGACGGCCCATCATGTACGGCGACGCGACGCGGCCCGAGATCCTGAAGCTGGCCCGGATCGACAGTGCTCGGGTATTGGTGCTGGCCATCTCCGACGCCGGCGCAACCCGGAGTGCCGTCGATCTCGCCCGGCGTCTCAACCGGGAGCTCCACATTGTCGTTCGCAGCCGTTATGTGCAGGAGGTGGCGGCGCTCCGCGCCGTCGGAACGGACGAGGTCGTCCCCGAGGAGTTCGAGACTTCGATCGAGATCTCCTCGCGTGTCTTGCGACGCTATCTCGTGCCGCGCGATGTGATCGAGCGACTGATCCGCGAGGTGCGCAGCGATTCGTATGAGATGCTCCGGACGATGTCCGACACGCACTCGCCCGCGGCGGGCTTCGACCGCTTCCTGGCCGACCTCTCGCTGGAGGTGTATCGTGTGGAGCGCAATTGCCCGATCGCGGGGATGACGCTCGCCACCTGTGGGCTTCGCGAGCAGAGCGTCTCGGTCGTCGCGATTCAACGGCGCGACACGACCCTGCGCTCGACCCCAACCGGCGCCGATACGCTGGAGGAGGGCGATGCCGTTCTGCTCCTTGGCCCGCCGGAGAAGCTGACGGGAGTCGCCTCGATGTTCCGGGGGGAGTGAATCCAGGGTCCTCAGGGTCCTCAGGGTCCTCAGGGTCCTCAGGGTCCTCAGGGTGCGTCCCGGAGCGAGCGTCTGAGGCGATGCAACAGGAAGCCTACGCGGTTGGCGGTGTTCGTCGCCGTTTCGGCGTCACTCCTCGCGACGTACCGAAGCAAGACCATCGCCTCGAGGAGCGTTTGCACCTCGCGCAGCGAGCCTTCGGCGATCAGGAGAAAACGTGCAAAGTCCCGCCGATTTCTTCGAGCAAACCCTTCGGCAATGTTGAGCGGAATCGAGAGCGCGGCGCGGCGTACTTGCGTTCCAATTCCATATCGCTCAACCGCAGGCAATCGGGTTGCCAAGCGATACAGCTCCGCCAGGAGGTCCATACTGACCTGCCAAGCGACGAGCTCGCGATAGGTTCGCGCAGCGGGACGCGTCGATTTGCCCTCGCAGTTAGAATCCACCGCGCACAGTACATCTAGGCTCTGCCCTTGTGTCATCGAAACGCGGCGGATCGCTGCCGGACCTTGCGGACCCCGAGGACCCTGAGGACCCTGAGGACCCTGAGCACCCTTTGATCACCATCCTCCGCGCCGACATCACCACCCTGCCCGTCGACGCCATCGTCAACGCCGCGAATAGCGCGCTCGCCGGCGGCGGCGGCGTGGACGGCGCCATTCACGCGGCCGCCGGCCCCGAGCTCGCGGCGGAGTTACGTCGCTACCCGGGATGCGCCACGGGAAGCGCCGTGCTCACGAAAGGCTATCGACTTCCGGCGCGCTTCGTGATTCATGCCGTCGGTCCGATCTGGCGCGGTGGCGAGAATCGTGAGGCGGAGCTGCTGGCGAGCGCGTACGACACATCGTTCAAGCTCGCGCGGGAGGAAGGCTCCATTCGCACAATCGCGTTCCCGGCAATCTCGACCGGCGTCTACGGATTCCCCAAGGCGCGCGCCGCCGAGATTGCACTCGCGTCAATGGAGACGCACAATCAGGAGTTCGATGCCATTACCGCCTGTCTGTTCGATGAGAGCAGTGCCGAGCTGTATCGTCAAACGCTCGCGCGCCAGAAGCACTTTTAGCGGCGGGTTCTGAGGACCCCGAGGACCCTGAGGACCCTGAGGACCCTGAGGACCCTTCTTTCTGAGCCCCCCCACCCGCTGGCTGATCGTGGGCGCCGGACCGTCCGGCCTTTCCGCCGCACGCGCGCTTCGTGCCGCGGGCGTACCATTCGACATCGTCGAGCGGCACCGAGATGTCGGCGGCATCTGGGACCTCGAGAACCCAGGGACGCCGATGTACGAGAGCGCGCACTTCATCTCGTCGAAAACGCTCTCGGGCTTCGACGGTTTCCCAATGCCGGAGAGCTATCCGGACTATCCCGCGCGCCCGCTGGTTCTGGACTACATCCGCGCATTCGCCGACGAGTACGCGATACGGTCGAGTGCCGAATACGGTGTTGCAGTCAGGCAAGCGAAGCCGGCGAGCGACGGAACCTGGAACGTGGAGCTCGACACCGGCGACCGACGGCAATACCGCGGCGTGATCGCCGCGGTCGGACACAACTGGGATCCGATCATCCCGGAATATCCAGGCAACTTCTCAGGCGACGCGTACCACTCGGTACGATACCGGTCCTCCGCCGAGTTCGACGGCAAGCGCGTCCTCATCGTCGGAGGCGGAAACTCGGCGTGCGACATCGCGTGTGATGCCGCGACGCGCGCGCGGCGGACCGTGATCTCCCTGCGGCGCGGATATCACTTTCTGCCGAAGCACATCTTCGGAAAGCCGACGGATGCGTTCTTCCGCAGCGGGCCGCACCTTTCGCCGAAGATCGCGCAGCCATTGCTCACCGGCCTGCTCAAGATCCTCGTCGGCGACCTCCGCCGGTTCGGGCTCCCCGCCCCGGATCATCGGGTGCTCGAGTCACACCCGATCATGAATACCCAGATCCTGCACTACCTCGCCCACGGCGACGCCACCGCCAAGCCGGACGTCGTTAGGCTGGACGGACGGCGCGCGCACTTTCGTGACGGCACGAGCGAGGAGCTCGACTTGATCATCTGGGCCACGGGTTACCGGCCGACGATTCCCTTTCTCGACGCGGCATTGCCTTCGCGAAACGGCACCGGACCAGACCTGTTCGGGGCGCTGTTTCCCGACGCGCCCAACCTGTACGTGCTCGGCCATTTCGAGTCTGACGGCGGCGCCTACCCCCTCGTGAGCAAGCAAGCGGAGCTCGTCGCGATGCTCGCCCAGTCGGACGCCACCGCCCCTGACGCCACGCGGACCTGGGTCGCGCGACTGACGTCCAGTCCTCGCCCGGACCTCACTGGCGGCGTCCGGTACGTCGGGTCGATCAGACACGAGAACTATGCGCAGTTCGAGACTTACGAGTCGTACCTTTCTCGTCTGATTCGACAGATCAGAAGCGAGTTGTTGAAGGGGCAAAGTCTGAAGACGGCGGGTGTGGCCCCTGCCGCTCTCCCGTCCATACGCGCGACTCACCATCATTGAGCGATGCCCATCGTCGATCTTTACGGTCACGAGTCTCTGCGTGCCCGCCTTCGTGCGGCGATCCACCGCGGAACGCTTCCGGCGAGTTTGTTGATCCACGGCCCCCGCGGCGTGGGCAAGCAGCGGCTGGCGCTCTGGCTCGGGCAGCTGCTGCTGTGCGAATCCCCTGGCTCTGATGGCCCCTGCGGCGCGTGTCGCTCCTGTCGCTATTCCCGGGAGCTGGGACACCCCGACCTTCACTGGTACTTTCCCCGACCGCGCCCAAAGGATGCCGATCCATCGCTCGACGAGGTAAAGGACGACTTCATCGACGCGATCCATGAACGGCTCGACTCCAACGGCATCTATCCGCCACCGTCGGGGCTGGAGGGCATCTTCATCCGCACCGTCCACCTCGTCGTGCAGCAAGCGGGGATGACGCCCACGATCGGCGGCAGAAAGGTCTTCGTCATCGGCGACGCGGACCGTATGATCGCGCAGGAAGGCTCGGAGCAGGCCGCGAATGCCTTCCTCAAGCTCCTCGAGGAGCCGCTGCCCGATACCACGGTGGTGTTGACGACAAGCGAGCCGGCGGCGCTCCTCCCGACGATCCGGTCGCGCGTGATAGGTCTGCGCGCGAATCCGCTGAGCGAATCGGACGTGCGCGCCTTTCTCGGGGATCCTCTGGCGACCAAGGTCCTGCAGGCGTATGCGCTACCGAAGAACGTCGAGGAGCGCGTGCGGCTCGCGAACGGGGCGCCCGGTACGCTCCTCAACTCCGGGACCATCGCCGAAGCACACGCGTTCGCGAACGAAATGCTCGGCGCCTCGCGCGCGGGTGACGCCGACCGATTCCGGCTGGGGCTGGCCTTCGGGAGCTCCAAGGCGCGCGGTTTCTTCAGCGACGTGCTCGATGCGCTGACTGCGCTGCTTCACGATCGGGCCCGCGAGCGCGCCACAGAGGGCGACGACGACGGCGCCCGCCGCGCAGCCATGGCCGTCCGCGCCGTCGAGAAGGCCAAGTTCCGCGCGAGCGGAAACGTGAATCCCCAGCTCATCGGCTCCGCCCTCCTGCGGGAATTCGTCGAGCTGCGTCCATGAGCGACCTCAGTCACGTCGACCGATCCGGACAGGCCCGAATGGTCGACGTGTCCGCGAAGGAGAGCACTGAGCGCTTCGCCAGGGCGACAGGGGTTATTTCCATGTCGACGGAAGCGCTCGAGGCGGTACGAAAAAACAGCGTCGAAAAGGGCGATGTTCTGGCCGTCGCGCGGATTGCTGGCGTGATGGCCGCCAAGCGGACGGCCGAGCTGATTCCGCTTTGCCACCCTCTGATGCTAGCTGACGTCCAAGTCGTTGCAGCTATTGACGATACCATTCCGGGGATTCGCGTCGAATCGACGGTTCGATCGGCCGGAAAGACAGGCGTGGAGATGGAGGCAATCGTAGCGGTGAGTGTGACACTCGTCACCGTCTACGACATGTGCAAATCACTAGATAAGAGCATGGTCATTTCCGATATCTGCCTGGCGGAGAAGACCGGTGGACGATCGGGAACGTGGAAACGGCCGTAGGCAAAACGAGGCACGACCGTTGCCCTTGTTAGCGGCCGCGGGTGGGGTCTGCCTTGACCCTCTCCGTCCAACCCTTGTGAAAGGGGCTCTATGCGCAAGGAAACTCGCTACGTACACCGAGGCGATCTCGAGCGCCGCCAGGCAAAGGTACGCCGCTGGCGCGTGCTGCTCACATCGGGCGCCGTTGGCGCGATAGTGCTCTTGTTGGGGGCGCAGATCTTTCAGGAGCGCGCCGCCACGGCGAGCACATTCTCATTCGGTCTTCCCGGCGAATCGCGCCGGCTCCGTGAGGAGCTCGACGCGGCACGGGGTGAGCTCCAGCTCGCACAGGCGCAGCTCGACCGCGCCAATCAGATCCTCACCTACTCGTCGCGCTATCGCATCTCGGCGGACATTGCCACGTCGATCTACGACATCGCGCTGGCCGAGGGACTGGAGCCGGATCTCGCGTTCCGACTGGTACGGGTCGAGAGTCAGTTCAATGAGAAGGCGACGAGCCCCGTGGGCGCGATCGGCCTCACGCAGCTCATGCCCGCGACCGCGACCTTCTTTCAGAAGGGCATCACGAAGAATCAGCTTTACGATCGCGAGACCAACCTTCGCATCGGGTTCCGTTATCTGCGCACGCTGATCAACGAGAACGAGGGCAACCTCAAGCTCGCGCTGCTGGTCTACAACCGCGGCCCCGCCGCCGTGAAGCGCGCCCGCGCCGCCGGGCTCGATCCTGCGAACGGGTACGATCGGATGGTGGCGGGAGGATATAGAGGGAGTGGCGTAGTGGACTGAAGCTCCGAGCTGCGAACTGCGTTACTGCGAACTGCGTACTGCGTACTGCGTACAAAACCCTCGGGAAGCTACCGCCGCCATTGGTAGCCTCCCGAGGGTTTTAGTACGCAGTACGCAGTACGCAGTACGCAGTACGCAGTTTTTCCCCTACCGTCGCCCTCTCACCACGATGACTTGCCCCGGATAAATCACGCTCTTTCTCAGCCCATTGAGCCGCATCAGCGTCTTGACCGACGTCTTGTAGCGCTTCGCGATGAGGCCCAGCGACTCGCCCTTCCGCACGATGTGTGTGCGGCCGCGGCTGGAGCCGTAGCGCTCGATCGCCGGATCGGGGATGTCGTAGGCGGCCGCAACCACAGCGCGTGACGGGAGCAGCACCACGCGGCCAACGGGCAACGCGCCGCTCTTCGTGGCCTTGAGCTTCGGGTTGTACCACTTGAGCTGCTTCGTCGTGATCCCGCCGCGCCGGGCGGTCGACACCATCGTCGCGCCCTTTTTCGTCGTCACCCGCGTGAATGCCTTGCGATCCTCCTCCGGGAGCGCGGCGTACGCGCTGTCGAAGCCCTCCGCCTTCCCGACCGGTACGCGAATGGTGAGCGAGTCCTTCAACGGAGTCACACCGCGCAGTACCTGCGGATTCAGCTCCCGAACATCTTCCAGGGTCACGCCCGCCGCGTTCGCGATGGCGGCTATGGGTGTCTCCGGCCCGACCCGGACCGTGTCGTACTCGAGCACTGGTCTCGACTCGATGGCGATGCCGTACCGCTGTGGATCCTTCGCCACCAGCGCCGCCGCGATCATCTTCGGCACGTAGTCCCTCGTCTCGGCGCGCAGATAGTTTTGCTCCGCCAACGCGAAGAAGACGTCCTCACCGGTCGAGCCCTCGAGCTGGTCGGCATACCGCGACAGGCCACGAGCAACGCGTCCTGGCCCCCCGTTATACGCCGCCGCGGCGAGATACAATGAGCCGAACTGTTCGTGCAGGTAGTTCAGGAAGCGAATGGCCGCATCGGTCGAGCGCACCGGATCACGCCGCTCATCGATCCACCAGTCCACGCGGAGGCCGACGCCCTTGGCGGTGGCGGTCATCATCTGCCACATCCCGACGGCAGCCGCACGCGAGTACGCGTGCGGGTTGTAGCCGCTCTCGATCAGCGCAAGATAGGTGAGGTCGCCCGGCAATCCCGCGGCCTGAAGCTTGGCGCGAATCATCGGCTCGTAGCGGGTTCCCCGGCTGAGCCACTCCGAGAAGGTGGCGCGCACTGGCCCCTGGAATCGCTGCAGGTAGTACTCGACACGCTTGTGCGTCTCGTAGGAGCGAACGTCGATATCCCACGTCGGCTCGGGAGAGACGTCACCGCCGCCCTCGGGCTCGCTGGAGTCGGCCGTCGAATCGCCGAATATCCGCACCGCCTCGGCAGCGACGTCGGTGGGCGATACGCCGGAATTCTCGTCAGGCGAGCCTGCAGCGCCCGCGTGCCCGCCTTCGCGTGCGGCCGCGGTCGCGCTGGCTTCGGTTGTCGGAGAGGGGGCGGTTCGTGCGGGCGTGGAGCGGTGACAGGCGGCGAGCGCCACGAGCGCGACGGCGAGAACACGTCGCGTTGGGCGAGCCGTCACGCGTGCGCTCCGCGAGAGGAGTGGGTCATCGGCATTGCGTTCACTCTGGTGAAGCCAGGCACCACGGGTGCTCAGCGAGTTGCGATGAAGTTCCCGAGCACTCGGTTCGTGGCGTTCAGTACAGCCACGGCCGCGCCGCGAACGGGATCGTCTTCGGCGAGGCAGGCTCCAAGAAGCTTCTTGGGCCCGTCGCCCTTGCGAACGTTCACCGACACGATGACGACGGTCGCGTCGAACGCCCGCACAGATTTGACACCGACGAGCTCGAATTCGAGCGAATTGTCGGAGAAGGTCTCGATCGCGCGGAGGGCGGCATCGGCGGCGACGCGGAGGTCAACGGTCGCGCTCGACTGGCCAGCGGACGTCCCACGGACGCGGATTCCATCGATCCACTCCAGCTCGACCTCGGCGCTGCACTTTCCGCCGGGCGTCCGGCGAAACTTGAAGTCCGTGAACTTCAGTCGCTCGCGCTTGAGATCGCCGGGAGTGATGATGCGCGGGTCGGGGGTCGCGCCCGGCTGCGACGAGGAATACATAGGCGGTGGCCCGCTCCGAATAGGTGTTCCCGTGGAGGACTATCCTTCAGAGACACGATCGAACGAAGTGAAGGCAACGCCGGGTGTTAAGCCCTCCCAATCATCCCGATGGTGCGTCGGGGACCCGTCGAGTGCAAGGCGCTCGGATCCGCGCCGGCGTGCATTACTGACGCTCGCCAGGGCCGTAAGGAAACTGTAAACCACTCGCACTTCAGGGTCTGGTAAACTCTTTTCAGTGTCGCGGCATCCAAGAGGTGTCCCGACAACGCGTCCGTCTCCTGCCGACCCATCTCACATGTCGCGATTTTCAGGAGTGAGCACTTGCTCCCTCCGCGCCGCCGTGATGTGCTGCGCCCTCCCCGCCGTGCTGGCGGCCCAAACCGCTGACACTGCCCATGCGGCGCGACCCCGAATGGTCGCCGCGGAACGCGCCGGCCCCATCACGCTGGATGGGCGCCTGGATGAATCAGCCTGGGCCGCCTCGACGCCGGCCACCGGATTCCGACAGTCCGAGCCTAACGAGGGCCAGCCGGCCACGCAGCGCACCGAGGTGCGGATACTGTACGATGCCGTGGCGCTGTACATCGGTGCGCGCATGTATGACTCGCTCGGTGCGCGTGGCGTGCGCAGTTACCTGACGCGTCGCGACCAGCAGACCGACGGCGACTATCTCGAGCTCATCTTCGACACCTTTCACGACCACACCGGGCGGACGGTCTTCCAGATCAACCCCGCCGGTGTGAAGACCGACGCCGGACAGGCCGCCTCGAACGCCGATCCGTCCTGGGACCCCATCTGGGAGGCCGTGTCGGCCATCGATTCGCTGGGCTGGACCGCGGAGCTGCGCATTCCATTCGCGCAGCTTCGCTTCTCGCGCGATACCGCGCAGACGTGGGGGTTGCAGATCTGGCGCTACGTTGACCGGCTGAACGAATCGTCGATGTGGTCGTGGTGGGCGCGAAAGGCCACGGGCGGCCCGCCCGAGTTCGGACATGTCGAAGGACTGCGCATTCGCGAACGCCCACGGGGCGTCGAGATCCTTCCCTACGTCGTCTCCCGTGCGGCGTACGTCCCTATTCGCGACGGGGATCAGGGAAACCCGTTCCGTGATGCGAGCGAATACACGGCACGCGTCGGCGGCGATCTCAAGGCGCTCCTGACATCGAACCTCACGCTCGATCTCACCGTGAATCCTGATTTCGGTCAGGTGGAGGTCGACCCCGCGGTCGTCAACCTCAGCGCGTTCGAGACGTCGTTCGCGGAGAAACGCCCCTTCTTCGTGGAAGGAAGCGGGCTGTTTGGATTCGGTGGGCTCAACTGCTTCTTCTGCAGCAACGTCTCGAGCATGTCGTTGTACTACTCGCGGCGAATCGGTCGGCAGCCGCGTGGTTCCCCCCCCGAGGGG
The DNA here is from genome assembly GCA_035249985.1 of Gemmatimonadaceae bacterium. Classification (GTDB taxonomy): domain Bacteria; phylum Gemmatimonadota; class Gemmatimonadetes; order Gemmatimonadales; family Gemmatimonadaceae; genus JAICNG01. The sequence goes on along the minus strand of DATFFP010000028.1, from coordinate 102,828 downwards.
TACGAGTATCTCGATCGACCGGAGAATGCGACGATCCTCGGCGCCGCGAAGATCACCGGGCGTACCCGCGGCGGCTACCAGCTTGGATTCCTCGACGCGGTCACCAAGGCGGAGGATGCGGACATCGCGTTCGATGATGGCCGCCCAGGCGTCGAGCGCGAGGTCGAACCGCTCACGAACTACTTCGTCGGACGCGTGCGAAGGAATTTCACCGGTGGCCGCGGGTTCCTCGGCGCGATAGCCACGTCGACCATTCGGCGGTTCACCTACGATTCGCTCAGACTGTCGATGCCGAGTCACGCCGAGGCGGTCGGCGTGGATTGGGAGCGCTGGTGGAAGAACCGGACGTACCGAATCATGAGCAACTTCGCCCTGTCGAGCGTGACGGGCGAGCCGGACGTCATCCAGACCTTGCAGGAGTCGTCCGCGCGGTACTTCGACCGCCCCGATCGCAAGCACGGAAGCAACGGCACGTTTTCCGACCGGTACGATCCAACGTTGACGTCGCTGCGCGGATTCGGCGGCTACATGCGCGCGTCGAAGGAGTCGGGCGACTGGCTGTTCGAGACCTCACTGAACGTCCGCAGTCCCGGGTTCGAGGTGAACGATCTCGCGTTCCTCACTCGGGCGGACTACACGTGGATGAACGCCAACATCTTCCGGCAGTGGCAGAAGCCGACCAAGTATTATCGTCAGGCCTACTGGATCCTCGGCGGGCAGCAGCAGTACAACTTCGATGGGGACCAGACCGACCTGCAGTTCCAGAATTACTTCGAGGTCCAGCTGCCTAACTACTGGTGGCTGAGCACCTTCTACATCCACCGGCCCGAGGTGTTCGAGGACCGTCTCACCCGTGGTGGCCCCGTCGTGAAGCGCTCGCAAGCCTGGTTCACGGTCCTCAACATCAACACGGATAGCCGCAAGCGCGTGAGCTTCTATCTGGGCCCGGAAATGAGCGGGACCGCCGAGGGAGGCCGAGCCTACGCGCTCTACACGACCATCCGTGCCAAGCCTGCATCCAACGTCGTGCTCAGCCTCGAGCCATCGTACAGCTACTACAAAACCAAGTCGCAATACGTGGCGTCGTTCGACGACACCACGGCGAATCATTTCTACGATCAGCGCGTGGTGTTCTCCGACCTCGTGCAGCGGCAGCTCGAGATCGGCACCCGCCTGAACGTGACCTTCACGCCGACGCTCACGCTCGAGCTGTTCGCGCAACCGCTGATCTCGAGTGGCGACTATGAGACCTTCAAGGAGTACGTCGCGCCGCGCACTGTCCAGAAGCGCGCGTTCGACGCGACGCAGCTGACGGTCCAGCGCGATCCCCAGACGAACGTCATTACCGAGTACGTTCTCGACCCGGATCGAAACCCACTAACGCCGGCACTCACCTTCTCGAATCCCGATTTCAACTTCCGCTCCCTGCGCGGCAACGCGGTGCTGCGCTGGGAGTACCGGCCAGGCTCGACGGTCTTTCTGGTGTGGACGCAGAATCGCAGCTCCCAGGATCCAGTGGGAGACTTTCAGTTCAGCCGAGACCGGTCGGCGCTGTTCGATGCCCGGCCGGACAATGTGCTGCTGGTGAAGGTGAATTACTGGATCGGGCTCTGAACGACAGAGGAGGTCGAGGCCGCCGAGGAGGTCGAGGCGATCGAGGGGTGGCCCTCGTGTACCTCGATCACCTCGGCCACCTCGACCTCCTTTGACCAGTGACCCGGGCGGGTCTCGAACCCGCGACCTACGGATTAAAAGTCCGTTGCTCTACCAACTGAGCTACCGGGTCTCGATGCCCCTGGGAGACTGGAAAGTAATTCCGCGATGGCGCGGCATGAAGCGCCACCGACCGCGGTCAGCGCGGATGGACACGCGTCAGTTTCACGCCGAGGTCGACGATCTCGTACTCGTTCTCTCCAACCACGTTCACACGCATCCCGTCGTGAGTGGTCAGCTCATGCAGCCCCTCGACGTCCCGCGCGTTTGGAGTGGTTCTGGTCCGCACGTCCTGCATGTGGGCGTACTCGATGATGCGGTACACCGTGCCATCGGCTGCGCGCGCCGAGAAGCGCCCTACCTCACGCACTCGCCTGACTGCCATGGTTTCTCCTCGTTGCCGTGTGCTTCTGTCGACTCTGAGCCTGCATCCAAGATAACCGCCTGGCGCCGAGGTCCTACTCCCGGAATCCCCACAGCGTCGGCGAGGCGATCTCCACGCTGTTGCCGGCCGGATCGCGCATGTACAGCGATCGCCCACCGCGTGGCCACGTGACCTCGCTCTCGATCGCGACCCCGTTCGTGCGCAAATGTGCGCGCCACCCCGGTAGCTCGGAGTCGGGGACCGCGAGCGCGATATGCCCTGCGCCACGCGCGCCGTGCAGCGGGACCGGAGCCCCATTCACCGTCGTCGGCTGATTGGCCGTGCTGCGCGGGTCGAAGATCAGTACGACGCCTGCGCCGCACTTGAAGAAGACGTGACGCCCCTCGACGAACGCGATACGCTCGAGGCCGAGCACGGTTCCATAGAAGTGGTCGGCGGCCTGGAGATCCTCGGCGTAGAGCGAGGTTTCCAGAACCCGCGCGATCGTGGTTGGCGGCATGATGTCGAGTCTAGCGCAGGCTCGCGACGCGCGCGACTTTCGGCGCGTCTCCCTGTCCCGCCGATGATACGAATCGTCCGACTGTCAGTCCTGATCGCCCTTGGCTCGTCACCTCTGCTCGCGCAGAATCCGCGACAGGTCGATGGCGTGCGCACCGCCGTCCGCGAATGGCGGGTGCGCAATGAGCCGGCAATTCTGCGCGAGCTGTCAGCGCTGCTCGCCATCCCGAATCTCGCCAGTGACAGCGTGTCGATTCGTCGGAACGCTGACACGCTCGTCGCGATGCTGACACGGCGCGGCATCACCGCGCGCAGGGTGGAGACGCCCGGTTCCCCACCGGGCGTATACGGCGAGCTCCGCGTGCCAGGGGCGACACGCACGATCGTGATGTACGCGCATTACGACGGTCAGCCCGTCGATCCCGCACGCTGGGCGACGCCACCCTGGGCTCCCACGCTGCGCGATGCCCCGCTCGAGCGGAATGGGCGCATCATTCCCCTTCCCGATCGCGGCGGCGAGCTCGATGATGACGCGCGGCTCTATGCTCGGTCGTCGAGCGACGACAAGGCCCCGATCGTCGCCATGCTCTCCGCGATCGATGCGCTTCGCGCCGCGCGAATTCCGCTCTCGGTCAACCTCAAGTTCTTCCTCGAAGGAGAGGAGGAAGCCGGGTCGGATCATCTCGCGGCCATGCTGCGCCAGCACGCTGGGCTGCTCTCCTCCGACGGCTGGATCTTCGGCGATGGGCCGGTGCATCAATCGAGGCGGCCACAGATCGTCTTCGGGGTACGCGGCGTGATGGGAGCGGACCTCACCGTCTATGGGCCCGCGCGCGCGCTCCATAGCGGACACTACGGCAACTGGGCACCCAACCCCTCGGTGCTGCTCGCCCATCTCCTCGCCTCGATGCGTGACACGGAAGGTCGAATCACGATCGCCGGTTTTCTCGACGAGGTGCGCGCCGCGGGCACGCTCGAGCGAGCCGCGATTGCCCGGGCTCCGGCGGTCGACACGCTCCTCCGGAGGGAGCTCGCGTTAGGCGACGTCGAGGGCGACAGCGTTCCGCTGCTCGAGCGCATCATGCTGCCCGCCCTCAATGTGCGCGGCCTCGATGGTGGGCCGGTGGGCGGTCGAGCGGCGAACGTGATTCCTACCCAGGCCACGGCCTCGATCGACTTTCGCCTGGTACCCAACCAGACCCCGGCGCGCGTTCGGGAGCTGGTGGAAGCCCACGTGCGCCGTCAGGGCTATCACATCGTCCATCATGAGCCAACGCTCGAAGAGCGTGCTCGTCATGCTCGCGTGGCTCGCGTTCAGTGGGAGCAGGGCTATCCCGGGATCCGAACCGACATGGATGCGCCGCTCTCACGCGCCGTGAGCCGTGTGGTGAGCACAGCCACCAATGGACAGATCGTCGCGATCCCGATGCTGGGTGGCAGCCTGCCCATGTACCTCTTCGCCGAGATCCTGAACGCTCCGCTCGTGATCGTGCCGATCGTCAATCACGACAATAACCAGCACGCGGCGAACGAGAATCTCCGGATCGGGAACCTCCGCGAAGGGATCGAGCTGTATGCGCAGCTGTTCGCGCGACTTGGGACGGAATGGCGATGAAGCAGGAGCTAGTGGTCAGGGGTCAGGGATCAGGGATGGAAAAGCGCGGCAGCTGTGCTGCCGCGCTCATCGGATGAGGGCCGCATGCGCGAAGCGCAGCGGCCCCTTTCCATCCCTGATCCCTGACCCCTGACCACTAGCTCCCAAAAAAACGGGGAGCCCAAAGGGCCCCCCGTCGCGATGATCCCACTACCGGAGTTACTGAAGAGTGTTCGCTTCGGCCATCGTCGGCTCGCCGCGGCTTTCCACGACGAACACAACACGACGGTTCTTCTCGGCGCCCGGATCATCACGCTCGGCACCAACGACAACCTGACGGGTCTCGCCGTAGCCGATCGCGTCGATCAGCTCGGGGCTCAGGCCGGCCGTCGTCAGGTGCGCACGAACCGACTCGGCGCGACGCATCGACAGGGCGCGGTTGTAGGTCGCGGTGCCCGCGGGATCCGCGAAGCCCTCGACGGTGATCTTCGAGCCCTGGTAGTAGTTCTGAACGACCTTGGCGAAGCGATCGAGCGCCGGAACGTCCTCGGGACGAACGGTCGCGTCGTCAAACGCGAAGTTCACCGGGAACGCGAACTTGAGGCCCTCTTCCATCGCCGTGATCTTCGCGCCGAACTCGGTGCGGAGATTCTGGAGCTCGGTGCGGAGATTGTTGACGTCCGTCCGCAGCGTCTGCACATCCGCCTGAATCGCCTCGTCGGCGCTCATGCGGGCCGTCCGCTCGGTCTCATTCGCGGCATCCTGCTCCGCGATCTCCCGGTTGAACTTTCCATTCGAAACGCAGGCGGCAAACAACGGAACCGACAGCGCCATCACCGCGAAACTTCTCAGGTTCTTCATAAACTCTCCGGGGTGGGGGATCTCGCTAATCTTACAACGCTCAAATTATAGAGCGAGAAGCGTGCCCGCAAGTCGCGTAAGTTGTTGTGAATCAATGTGATGTGAATCACAAACGCGCATGTTCGCAGCGCACTCGGCGCCCTCGGGAAGACGTTGAATTGACAGTCAGAATCGGGCCACGCGCCTCACTGGACGCGGGATATTTGGGGACTCGCAGCATCCGCGGGCCCACATTCGACAGATTCTACGGACACGTGGGTGGGGGCAAATGTGGATTCCGCCACGACGCCCGGAATGACGATTTCTCCGGCATCCTCGAGAGACGCTCCCGCGCGAAGGCGCGCTTCCACCGCGGCGACGAAGAGTCGGCGATGGTGGACCGTTGGTCCGCGACGCGTGAGTCCGTGCACGTGGTCAGCTGTCCCATAGCCGCAGTTCGACGCCCAGGCAAAGTCGGGATAGCGCGTCGCCAGGCGTGCCATGAGGCGATCGCGGATGACCTTCGCGACGATCGACGCACAGGCAACGTTGAAGCACTTGGCATCCCCATCGATGACGGCCGTGTGATCGACGCCGAGCGTCTTGAGGCGGCGACCGTCCACGAGCACGTGATCGGGGCGCAGAGCGAGTCTCGAGAGCGCCCGGCGCATCGCGAGCACGCTCGCGTGGAAGATGTTGAGAGTGTCGATCTCTCGAACGGAGGCCGCTCCTACGCCCAGCGCGAGTGCGCGCTCTCGGATGCGCACGCAGAGCTTCTCGCGCTCCTTGCGGGTGAGCCGCTTCGAATCATCCACCCCGCGGAGCGCGGGGACGCCCGGTGGCATGATGACAGCGGATGCGACGACGGGGCCCGCGAGGGAGCCCCGTCCGACTTCATCGACACCGGCGATCAGCAGTACGCCCGACCGGCGTAGCTCGCGTTCGATTCCGCTCCAGCGAGCGTACCGAGGCTCGCGGCGACCGCCCTTCACCGGTTACTCCTCGGTGGAGTCCTGCGTACGCGACTTCTTCGCGCGAATGCGGGTCGCCTTACCGCTCAGCTCGCGCAGATAGTACAGCTTCGCGCGACGGACCTGTCCGCGGCGCACCACTGCGATGTCGCCGATCATGGGGCTGTGCACGGGGAAGATGCGCTCGACGCCGACGCCATTCGAGACTTTGCGAACGGTGAACGTCTCGCTGACGCCGCTGCCGCGACGAGCGATGCACACGCCTTCGAACGCCTGAAGGCGTTCCTTCTCACCTTCCCTGACTCGCACGTTGACACGCACCGTGTCGCCGGGACGGAAAGGAGGGATATCGGCGCGGATGAACTCTTTTTGGGTTTCGATGAAGGGGTGCATAGGGCACTCTCAGGGCTGAAGGGGCCGCCCAGGATTGGAAAATTGTCAGATGGAGACAGGCAAGCTACACCCCTTGAAGCGTTTATGCCAGCCACCCGATACCCCGGCCCGCGGCCGGTCGTCCTTTGCTCGTGAAGGTCCTCATCGCCGACGACGACACCCTCATGCGCACGTTGACCACGCACGCGGTACGCGAGCGGGGTCACGAAGTGCTGGAGGCGAGCGACGGCGAGCAGGCGCTGCACATTTTCGAGGCCGACCACCCCCAGCTCGTCATCATCGACTGGAATATGCCGAGCCTGACGGGCGTCGATGTCACCCGGCGCATTCGGGCGTCCGAGTGGTCGCGCGAGACGTTCGTCGTGATGCTGACCGCCCGAGACGCCGGCGAGGACCTGCTGGCGGCACTGGATGCGGGCGTCGATGACTACGTGACGAAGCCAGTGATGCTCAGCCACCTTCGCGCGCGCATCGCGATCGCCGAACGGCGAGTGGAGCAGAACTCTGCGCGCTGGAATGCCGAGGCCGAGTTGGCCCAGAGCCGCTGGCTGGCCGGCGTCGGTGAGCTGGCGATTGCGCTCCAGCACGAGATCAACAATCCCCTGGCCTCGCTGATCTCGCACGCGTCCCTCCTCTCCGTCTCCGAGACGCTGGTGCCTGACGACGCGAGCACCGTCCAGATTCTCCTGACCGAGGCCCGCCGGATCGCCAGTGTCGTAAAGCGGCTGACCAGCATTCAGGAGCCCCGCTCGGTGGAGTACGCGGGGAGCATGAGGATGGTGGATCTCCAGGACAGCTAAGGCGCAGCGCTTCTCCAGCGCCCTCAGCGCTCCTCCAGCGCCCTCAGCGCTTCTCCAGCGCCATTTGTCGAGCACCTTTCCTCGCCTTGGGTGTACAAGATCCCGTTCACGGATAATCAGGTCGGACGAGTGCAAGGAGCAGATGGCGATGTGGAACCACCACGTGGAGCTCGCCGCGAACGGCATCGACTTGCCGCGGCTCGAGCGGAGCCTGGCGCTGCGTACGCAGCGGATCGGGCACGGTCAGTACCAGGTGTCGGGAGGGACGGTGACCCACTGGGTCGACCTCTACGGCGCCAATCAGCCGCGATGCGACTGCGGCGATCACCTGTGGCGAGAGCAGGTATGCAAGCACATCCTTGCCGCGCTGCTGCGGGAGGGCAATGAGGGTGTCGTGGGAGCGCTCGGCCAGCTGGTAGCGGCACTCCGGGGCAGCGGCTCCACCTCCGCGACGACGCGGGCTGCCTGACGAGCAGAAAAAGGCAAAGACGTCAGATGTCACAATACCGCGTTCAGCATGAGCATCGCTGTAGCTGCATTCTGACATCTGACGTCTTTGACTTCATTCGGTGCGCGCCGAGCTCGTCACGCCAACGCGCACCGTCTTCACGTTCACGAACGCGCGAATCCCCTCTTCGCCCAACTCCCGCCCGTATCCCGAGCGCTTGATTCCACCAAAGGGCAAGCGCGTATCGCTGGCGACCATCCCGTTGATGGCCACCGTCCCCGACTCGAGCTCGTCGATGAGCTGCTCCCGTTCCTTCGGGTCGCTCGTCCATGCCGCGGCGCCGAGGCCGAACGTGGATGCGTTCGCCATGCGGATCGCGTGGGCGAGGTCCCGCGCGCGGAACAGGGGCGCGACCGGGCCAAAGAGCTCTTCACGCGCAGCTGGCGAGTCTTCCGACACGTCGACGAGAACGGTGGGCTCGTAGAAGTTTCCCGGCCGCTCGAGTCGCCGACCCCCGGTTAGCACGCGCGCGCCTCGAGCAACCGCGCGCTTCACCTGGTCATCGAGATCGGTAAGAATCCGAGCCGTCGCGAGCGGGCCGATCTCGGTCTTCTCATCGAGCGGGTTGCCCACCGGAAGCGCTCTCATTCGCTCGACGAACCGCTTGGCGAACGCGTCGAAGATCGCTTCGTGAACGATGAACCGCTTGGCGGCAATGCACGACTGCCCATTGTTGACGGTGCGCGCTCGCACAGCCGTCTCCACTGCTTCTTCGAGTGGCGCCGACGGCATAACGATGAACGGATCGCTTCCGCCGAGCTCGAGGACACTGGGCTTGATCTCCCGGCCGGCGCGTGCTCCAACGTCCCGCCCCGCTGCTTCGCTTCCGGTAAGCGTTACCGCTGCGATACGCGCGTCCGCGATCAGGGGAGCGACAGCGTCGGAACCGATCAGCAGGGTCTGGAATACACCGTCGGGAAGCCCGGCACGCCTCAGCACGTCCTCGATGGCGAGCGCGCACTGAGGGACGTTCGAGGCATGCTTGAGCAGGCCGGCGTTGCCCGCCATGAGCGCTGGCGCCGCGAATCGGAAGACTTGCCAGAACGGGAAATTCCACGGCATCACGGCGAGCACGACACCGAGCGGCTGAAAGAGAACGAAGCTCTCCCCGCTCTCGGTTCGCACCTCGCGTCGCGCGAGGTGCCGTTCGGCGTTGAGAGCATAGTAGCGGCACGCGGTCGCGCATTTCGCGGCCTCCTCCATGGCGGCGCGAATGGGTTTCCCCATCTCTCGCGTCATGAGGCGACCTAGCTCGGCACGGCCGGCCTCGAGGAGCTCTGCCGCCCTGATCATGATCCTGGCCCGCTCGGCGAAGGGCCTCGTGCGCCAACTCCGCCACGCATCCTGGGCACGTGCAACGCGCGCGTCGACCTGCTCGGCGGTGTGTGTCTCGAACGTCGCCAGGACCTCGCCAGTCGCAGGGTCGATCGACTTCATGCTCGAGGCTCGCTCCGCCGCTCCTCAGTGAGACGCGCCGCCTCGGCACGCCTCCAGGCCGCGATGCGCGCGTGATCGCCGGACAACAGCACCTCAGGGACCGCGAGCCCCCGAAATACCGGCGGGCGGGTATAGCTCGGTGCGCTCAACCCGTCCTCCCAGTGGGAGTCGGTGTAGGCACTCTCGTGGTCGGACATGGCGCCGGGGAGCAACCGAACCGTCGCGTCGACAATGGCGAGCGCGGCCGGCTCGCCGCCGCTCAGCACGAACGGGCCTAACGACACCTCTTCCGTCGCCAGATGGTCGGCGACGCGCTGATCGACGTCCTTGTAGTGGCCACACAGGATCGTCAGCTCACGGCCCTCGGCGTATCGGCGTGCATCGGCCTGGGTAAAGGGCGTCCCGCGTGCGGAGACGAGAATGATCGGGGCGGCCGCGCCGAGGGACTCGACGGCCTCGAAGAAAGGCTCGGGCTTCATCACCATGCCCGGGCCGCCGCCGTACGGATAGTCGTCCACCGTCCGGTGGCGGTCGTGGGTGAATTCGCGGAGATCGACCACGCGGTACTCGACCGAGCCCGCCTGCGCGGCCTTGGCCGGGATGCTCAACGAGAGCGGGGCCTGAAAGAACTCGGGAAAGATGGTGACGACGGTGACGCGCAGCATTACTCGAGCAACCCTGCCGGCGGATCGATCCGCACGACGCGCCTCGTCCGGTCGACGTCGATAACGATCTCGCCGGAAAAGGGGACGAGCACCGTTCCGCGCTCGCGCGCGACGTCGAGCAGCAATCCCTGAGGAACCTCGAAGACGTCGGCGACGGTTCCCACGACCTCGCCTGACGAGAGCTCGACGGTCATTCCCTTGAGCTCGTGCTGGTAGATCTCACCTTCCCCGAGCGGCGCCAGCTCGTCCTCCGGCACGAAGAGAAGGCGTCCGTTCCACAGCTCCGCGGCGGTGCGATCGCCTATCTGCTCGAAGCGGACGAGGAGCCCGTCCTTGAACGGCCGCGTCTCGATGACGGTGAGCGTCGGCGCCTCGTCGTTCATCGGACCCTCGCTCGTACCCCCGAAAACGCGACGGCCGGATGCGTAGACCGCATCCGGCTCGTCCGTCAGAGGCTCGATCAACACTTCGCCGCGCACGCCATGCGGCCGACGCACTCGGCCGACGACAACCAGATCTTCGCGCGTGGCCACGGCGCGGTGAAGCGCGTGAGTCGCGCTACTCGGCGACCGGGACTGCCTTCGACTGCAGCTTGCGCGCGAGGCGAGCCTCGTGGCGCTGCTTGAGGATCCCGGCTCGCCGAAGGAGCGAGCGCACGGTATCCGAGGGCTGCGCGCCATGCTCGAGCCAGTGATTGGCGCGGGCGCTGTCGATCTTCAGCGCATCGGCTGACAAACGAGGCGCATACTGTCCAATAATCTCGATGAACTTGCCATCGCGCGGGCTCGTGCTCTCGGCGACGACAATGCGGTACAACGGGCTCTTTTTCCGGCCGACGCGCCGGAGACGGATTTTCACTGCCATGGAACCGTGCTCCTCGTTAGGAAGATCGTTCTGCGCTGCGCCAGGCTCCTCGCGATAGCCGGCATCTCCGGCACGCACCTGGGGTGTCGCTTAATCTAGCGACGAGAGTGGCAGCGGCCAACGGCATTAGCCACAGAGTCACAGAGGACACGGAGAACGGCGACTGCACAGGGCCTGTGCAGTCGCCGTTCTCCGTGTCCTCTGTGCCTCTGTGGTGATGCAGTTAGCCCCGTGCGATACCGACCTATCTCATCCCGAACATGGACGGCGGCGGCCGCATCCCACCCTTCGCCATTTTCTTCATCATCTTCTGCATGTCCCGGAACTGGTCGAGCAGCTTGTTCACCTCGCTGGTCGGCCGGCCCGCGCCCTTCGCGATTCGGGCGCGGCGGGAGCCGTTGATGATTCCCGGCTGGCGGCGCTCTTCCGGAGTCATCGACAGCACGATCGCCTCGAGATGGCGCATCCGCTTCGGGTCCACCTTCGCCTGCTTCAGCGCCTTCATGTTGACGCCAGGCAACAAACCGAGGAGTCCCTCGAGCGGTCCCATCTTCTGGATCTGCTTCATCGCCGTCAGGAAGTCCTGGAGGTCCATCCCCTCCTTCCGGACTTTCTTCTCGAGGCGCTTGGCCTCGTCCGCGTCGAACGCGCCCTGGGCCTTCTCGACGAGCGACACGATGTCGCCCATCTGGAGAATGCGCCCCGCCATGCGCTCGGGGTGAAACTCGTCCAGCGCATCGAGCTTCTCGCCGACGCCGACGTATTTGATCGGCTTCTTCGTCACGCCGTAGATCGAAAGCGCCGCGCCACCGCGCGCGTCGCCATCCATCTTCGTCAGGACGACACCGGTGACCCCGAGCCGGTCGTCGAAGCCCTTCGCGATCTTCACCGCGTCCTGACCGGTCATGCCATCGGCGACCAGCAGGATCTCGTCGGGATGAACGGTGTCCTTCAGTCGCTCGAGCTCGGCCATCATCTCCTCATCGATCTGGAGACGGCCGGCAGTATCGACGATCACCACGCGGTCGCGCGCGCGACGGGCTTCGTCGATTCCATGGCGCGCGATGCGAACCACGTCCTGGCTGTCGCGTTCGGCGTATACTGGAATCTCGAGCTGCTTGCCGAGGGTCTCGAGCTGATCGATCGCTGCCGGACGATAGACATCGGCGGCGATCAGCCGGACGGTGCGCCCTTCGTTCTTGAGGCGACGGGCAAGCTTGGCCGCGGTCGTCGTCTTGCCGGATCCCTGCAGGCCCACCATGAGCACGATGGTGGGGGGTACGGTGCTGAGGCGCAGCCCCTCGCGACGCTCACCGAGCATGGCGGCCAGCTCGTCGTGCACGATCTTGACGAGCTGTTGCCCTGGGGAGACCGTCTTGAGCGCGGCGACTCCGACGGCCTTTTTCTCGACGCGCTCGAGGAACTCGCGCGTGAGCTGGAAGTTGACGTCAGCCTCGAGGAGGACGCGGCGCACCTCGCGCAGCCCCTCCTTGATGTCGCTTTCGGTAAGAACGCCTCGGCCGCGCAGCCGCGCGAAGACGGCGTCGAGCTTTTCAGAGAGTTCGTCAAACATCGAAGGAAAGCTATTGACGGCGCGGCCCAAGGGCCAAGGCCCTGGGCCCGCCGGAGCTACGGTGACCTTTCGCCCCGAAGCCTGGGCTGGGCCCCACCATCCGCGCGGATGAGGCGTTACTTTTGTAAACCCTTTCCAGCCACCGATGGCTAAAGCTTCGCGCAAAGAAGACATTCTCCGGTCAGAGCTGCCGCCGACGCTCCCGCTCATGGCGCTGCGCTCGACGATCGTGTACCCCCTTGGCACCATCGCCGTGCAGATGGGAGCGCCGGAAAACCTGGCCATCCTGCGCTCTCACGAGGACAACGGGCTCATCGTCGCGCTCGTCGTCGCCAGTGGCGATCACGATGAGCCGATCAACACCGAGCAGTTCGTCGGCCGGGTCGGCGTCGCCGCGCGCGTGCACGAGCGCATCAACCTGCCCGGCGAAACCATTCAGATCACGCTGCAGGGACTGCGTCGCATCACGATCGAGGGGATCGACGCGCACGAGCCCTTCCCTGTCGCGGTCGTCAAGCCGGCGAAGGAGACGCCACCGGAGCCGGTGCAGGGCGAGGAGCTCATGACGCGACTCGTCTCGGCGGCGGAGACGCTCGCCGAGCTGATCGACCGTATCCCGGATGAAGTGCCGGCGATCCTGAAGATGAACATGTCGGATCCGGGACGGTTCGCCGATCTGGCGGCGACGAACATGAACTTCCGCATCGCCGACAAGGACGAGGTGCTCCAGCGTCTCGACGTCGGCGAGCGCATCAAGTTCGTCCTGTCGCGTCTGGAGCGCGAGGTGGCGCGCGCACGCGTCATGGAGGACATCAAGCGGCAGACCGAGGTGAAGATCGAGCAGCACCAGCGCGAGTTCTACCTGCGCCAGCAGCTGCGCGCGATCCAGGCGGAGCTCGGTGAAGCCGATCCGGGTGAGAAGGAAGCGCTCGACCTCCTGAAGAAGATCGAAGACGCGAAGATGCCCGACAAAGCCGCGCAGGAGGCACGTCGCGAGACGGAGCGCCTGCGCATGCTGTCGCCGGCGTCGAGCGAATACCAGGTCATCAGGAATTATCTCGACTGGCTGCTCGCCCTGCCCTGGCACAAGCGCTCGGGCGATGAGGAGATCACGCTTCCGAAGGTGCAGGAGGCGCTCGACAACCGGCACTACGGGCTGAACGAAGCGAAGGAGCGCATCATCGAGTATCTCGCCGTGCGGAAGCTGCGCGGCGGCGATCCGCACGGCCCGATCCTCTGCTTCGTCGGCCCTCCGGGAACGGGAAAGACGTCGCTCGGTGAGGCGATCGCGAAGTCCATCGGGCGACAGTTCTCGCGCATCTCGGTGGGCGGGGTGCGTGACGAGGCCGAGATCCGCGGTCACCGGCGCACGTACGTCGGCGCCATGCCGGGCATGGTGATTCAGGCGCTGCGCCGCGTCGGCGTGAAGGATCCTGTCATCATGATCGACGAGATCGACAAGATGTCGGCCGGTGGGCCGTCGGGTGATCCGACGGCGGCGATGCTCGAGGTACTCGATCCGTCGCAGAACCACGACTTCGTCGACCACTACGTCAATCTTCCCTTCGATCTATCGGCGATTCTGTTCATCTGCACGGCGAACAACCTGTTCGACATTCCGGCGCCGCTGCGCGATCGCATGGAAGTCATTCGCATCGCGGGCTACACGATCGAGGAGAAGGTCGAGATCGCCTGGCGCTACCTGCTCCCGAAGCTGTTCGAGGAGCATGGGATCACCGACAAGGATCTCCAGTTCACGGACGAGGTGCTCACCTTCGTCTCGAGCCGGTACTCTCGTGAGGCGGGGCTGCGAGGCTTCTCGCGCAACGTCGCCGCCGTCATGCGCAAGCGTGCGCGCAAAAAGGCCGACGGCGAGGAAGGCGCCTGGGTCGTCGACAACGCCCTGGTCGAGGAAATCCTCGGCGTTCCGCGCTACCCGGTGGAGGAGGCGGAGAAGGAGCCCGAGATCGGCGCGGTGACCGGGCTCGCGTGGACGTCCACCGGCGGCGATCTCATGGTGATCGAGGCGTTGAAGATGCCGGGCTCGGGCCGATTGATCGTGACCGGGCAGCTCGGCGAAGTGATGCGCGAATCGGTGGATGCCGGCTACTCGTACGTCCGCTCACGCGCCGATCAGCTCCACATCGACGACAAGGCATTCAAGGATTTCGATCTCCACATCCACTTTCCCGCCGGCGCGATCCCGAAGGACGGCCCGAGCGCCGGTATCTCGATCACACTCGCCATCGCGAGTGTGTTGAGCGATCGGCCCGTTCGCCGGGACGTGGCGATGACCGGCGAGGTGACGCTGCGTGGCAAGGTGCTGGAGATCGGTGGCGTGAAGGAGAAGGTGCTCGCCGCATATCGTGCCGGCCTGCGTGAGGTGATCCTCCCGAAATCGAACGAGAAGGATCTGCGCGATGTGCCTGACGAGGTGCGCACGAACATGGCGTTCACGTTCGTGCAGGCGATGGATGAGGTGCTGCGTCTGGCTCTCCTTCAGCCGACGGCGATCGCGGCGGACAAGCCACCGGCAGACGTGCAGCCGGAAACGGCCAAGCGTCCCGCGCTCGCCGATGGACCGGTCGCCGATGTGGAGTCGGCAACGCCGGCGACGCGATAGCGACTCAGAGGGCGGCGAGCGCATGACGCTAGCGCCCGTGTCGGGATTCTCGCTCCGCGAGCCGCCGCCGATGCGCCCGGAGGACGAGGCGCTCAAGCAGGCTCAGCTGAAGCACATGAAGCGGCTCGCGACGGGGATGTTGCTCCTCGCGACGGCGATCTTCATCGTGGCGCGCCTGTTCGAGCCGCAGTTTCCGTGGCTCGGCTTCGTGCGCGCGACGGCGGAAGCGGCCATGATCGGCGGTCTCGCGGACTGGTTCGCGGTCACCGCCCTGTTCCGGCATCCACTCGGCATCCCCATTCCGCACACCGCTATCGTCGCGGCACGGAAGGATCAGGTCGGCCGCAGCCTGGGCAACTTCGTGCAGCGCAATTTCGTCTCACGCGAAGTCATTGCCTTTCGCCTCAGTGAGTGGCGCGTCGGCGAGCATCTGGCGCAGTGGCTGGCCGAGGCGGACAACAGCCGCCGCATCGCGCGCGCGGCGGCGCGCGGGCTGGCCACCGGCTCACGGATGCTTCGCGATGAGGATGTGCAGCACCTCATTGGGACGGCGATCGACCGCAAGGTGCGAGACACGCGCGTCGCCCCGATCATCGGAAAGGGCCTGTCGCTCCTCACCATCTCGAACCGCCACCAGGAAATCTTCGACGAGCTGATCACGCTGCTGTCGCGTGCGGTCGAGCGCAACGAGGAGATCATCCGGCAGCGGATTGCGCGGGAGAGTCCGTGGTGGATTCCGGAGGCGGTCGATGACAAGATCCACGCCCGCATCGTCGCCGCTATCGAGCACACGCTCACCGAGATTCGCGACAACCCCGAGCATCAGATGCGGGCGCGTTTCGACGCCGGCCTGCGCGAGTTCATCGACAAGCTCCAACACGACCCGGCAGTCATCGAGCGCGCCGAGGCGCTGAAGCTGGAGCTGTTGAACGCCGAGGTCGTGCGCCGCTTCTCGTCGTCCTTGTGGAGCGACATGCAGGAGTCACTCGAGCGCTATGCGACGGAGCGGGCCGATCCCGAGGTCGGCGACGAGGCGGGACCGGTGGAGCGGGGCCTAACGGCATTCGGCCAGGCGCTGCTCGCCGATCCCGCGCTTCTGGAGAAGGTCGACCGCTGGATCGCCGACGTGGCGTTGCACGTCGTCGAGCGGTATCAATCGGAGGTGTCGAACCTGATCTCGCAGACAGTGAGCAACTGGGATCCCGACGCGACCTCGCGCCGCATCGAGCTCGCGATTGGGCGAGACCTTCAGTACATCCGCATCAATGGAACGTTGGTCGGGGGCCTGGCCGGATTGCTGATCTACATTGTGACACGCTTCTTTTGACCAGGGGTCAGGAGTCAGGGATCAGGGGGTGTCAGGGACGAGGTTTCAGGATTGGCGCGCGCCGTTCTCCTCGAACCTCCACCCTGACACCCCCTGATCCCTGACTCCTGACTCCTGACCCCTCAGTTCAGCGCAGCTGAACCCTGCCGGGCGCGACCAACTCCCCCGTGCCCGAGGGCGCGTCGGTGTAGATCACGACGGCACGGCCGCTCACGTCCCCGCCCCACCACGAGACCTCGCGGTCATTCACCTCGTAGCGCTTCCCGTTGGCGACCTCGCGCATGCGCTCGCCGTCGAAGCGACGGCCGATCGCTCGGTCGAGCACCTCGGTGAACTCAGCCGCCTCGACGGGCGTGTCCCATACGGTCACCCACACCAGCGCTTCGCCTCGAGGGGTCTCCACGACCATGTAGCGGTCGCCGTCCCATCCCGCGGCGCCGCGCACGGCGGCCGACTGCTCCCGCACGTGCTCGTACAGGAAAATGCGCGTCTCGAATTCGCCGAGGTTGTTCTGGTATCGATCGCGGCCGATGCGCGGCGCCGGGAGTGTCACGCGAGTCGCCACGTCGCGCTCGTTGAAGTAGGCGCGTGCGTGAAGGATCTGCTCCGTCGAGCGCGGCAGGTCACCGTACGGAGCCTCCCCGGGTCTCAGCTGTTGAAAGGTGCGCATGAACTCCGCGCCGCTGAGATACGGAAAGATCAGCGTCTCCTGAATGATGCGCGGCGCCGTCGCAAACACGGGCATCTGGCTGGAGGATTCGCGGATCATGTCGCGAACGCGGTCCCAGCCGCCCGGGAGGGCCGTCGCGAGATCGGCGCCACCGAGCATCGACTGGATCTGCACGATCGTCGCTTGCCCTTCGATGACGGCGTGCGCGGCGATCTGCCGGTCATTGTCACCACGCAGCAGCTGGAGCGAATCGAGGCTCATGTACTGGTCCTGGAGCGCGTGCACGAGCTCGTGCGCGATGATGATGCCCGCCTGCTCGGGCGGCGCCTCCTCGACCACGTACAGGACCTTCGTCTCGGGGTCGTAGTAGCCGACCACCTGCTCGGTCAGCAGATCGAGCATGAAGGCCCGCAAATCGAGCGTGTCGGGAATGAGCCCGAGCTGCCGGTAGGCCGCACGCGTGCCGGCGATCTCCTCGTCAGGCAGGTCCTCGCGGAAGCGCTTCTCGAGGAATGCCCGCACGTCGTCGCGCGAGCGCGGCTCGATTTTCGGATCGCTCTTGAACTTGAGCCCGGTGACTTCCTCGATGCGGGGAATCGCGTCTCCCGCGACTTTCGCGTACGGGCCTTCGACGCGTCGCTCTTGTCCGCCGCACGCGGCCACGAGAAGGGCCGTGCTCACCACCACGGTTGCTGCCGTCCGCTTCACGACTCCGTCCATTGCACGCTCCGTCCGGTAGCGACCGAGACCACGCGCGCCACATCGTGGCCGCGCACGACGATTCCCTCTTCCATGAACCGGCGCTGCAGCTCCGTTTCCAGCTCAGCCAGCCGCGAAGCCGCCGGTGTCTCGCGCGGAGCCGCGGCTTGGGGAGGCCTGGCTTCCGCCTCCGCGGTCGTGCGGGTGGCGTCCGCCGGCGCCCCGGCCGGAACGCGCGCGCTCGAGAACGCTGCTTCGAGCTCCGCGCCGAACCGCTCGAGCGCCGCCATTCCATCGCGCGCGAGCTTGTCGAGCGGGTCGGCGAGCTCTCCATCGTCGCCGAACGCACTCTCATGTCCAGTCGTCTCTGCCTCGGCTCGGCGCGACTCGGCTCGTGCACTGCGCGCCGCCTTTTCGTGCTCGACCTCGCGGACCAGCTTGCGCCGCTCGAGGATGAGTCGCG
The DNA here is from genome assembly GCA_035249985.1 of Gemmatimonadaceae bacterium. Classification (GTDB taxonomy): domain Bacteria; phylum Gemmatimonadota; class Gemmatimonadetes; order Gemmatimonadales; family Gemmatimonadaceae; genus JAICNG01. The sequence continues at coordinate 84,805 of DATFFP010000028.1, read as the reverse complement.
CCGTCTCGGGGGAATACGTGGCGGTCGCCTGGGCGTGGGCACATGCCTCATCCAGGGCGTCGATCGCCCGATCGGGCCGTGCCCGATCGGTCACGAACAGATCCGTGAGCCTCACCGCCGCGAGCAACGCATCCTCGGCAATGGCCGCGTTGTGGTGGCGCTCGAGCCGCTCGAGGCGCGCGCGGAGGATCTCCAGCGTCTGCTCCGCGCTCAGCTCGCGAACGGCGACCTTCTGGAAGCGTCGCTCGAGCGCCGGGTCACCGCGCACCCATCGCTCGTACTCGTCGTCCGTCGTCGCCCCAATGACGCGGAACTCCCCACGCACCAGCGCGGGCTTCAGCATGTTCGCCGCGTCCATCGCCGTGCCGAGCGCGGTACCTTGGCCGATGAGGTTGTGCAGCTCGTCGATGAACAGGATGACGTCGGGATCGGCGCTCGCCTCGGCAATGAGGGCGCGGATGCGCTCCTCGAACTGCCCGCGATACATCGTCCCGGCCATCATCCCGACGTGATCGACGGCGAGCACGCGTGAGCTCCGCAGGACCAACGGGACATCGCCGGCCGCGACTCGTTGCGCGAGTCCTTCCGCGATCGCTGTCTTGCCCACGCCGGCGGGTCCCACGAGCGCGGGATTGTTCTTGCCGTGGCGCAGCAGGATGTCGATCACGCGGGCGATCTCGTCGTCGCGACACCGCACGGGCTCGAGCCGGCCGGCGCGCGCGTCGGCGGTGAGATCCCGCGCGAAGCGCTCGAGCGTGGCATCGGACGAACGAAGAATGTCACCCAGCATCCTGCCTCACAGACCCATGATGTCCTGACGATACCAATCGATCATCGCCTGTCCGAAGAACAGGGCGATCATCGCGGCGGGCGCAAGGAACACGCCGAATGGAACGAGCGGAAGATCGACCGCCTCCCGCTTGCGTCTGCTCTGGAACCACGCGATCGGGTACACGAGCAGGAGGAAAGATACCGCGCCGAGCGCGGCGCCGAGAAATACGGTGAGCAGGGAGCGTTGCGGACCGAGCGCCGCACCGACCACGGCCATCAGCGTGACGTCGCCGAACCCCATTGCTTCCTTCTTGAGCGCCACCTCGCCGAGCCACCCGGCGATCGCGATGGCGCCGGCGCCAACGCACGCTCCAATCAATGAATCATACAGCCCCGCGAAGGGGAGAGTTTCATTCAACGCCGCGCCGATGAACGCCGCCGCGACTCCCCAGATGAACCCAAAGACCGTGAATCCGTCGGGAATCACGTAATGCATGGCGTCGGTGAGCGCGATACCGAGGAGGACCGTGGCGACGATCGCGACGCGAAGTGCGGTAAACGTGGGCCCGTAGTGGAGCACCGCCGCCAGCCAAATGAGCCCAACGACGAGCTCGACGAGCGGATACATCGCCGAGATGGGCTCACGACAGCCGGCGCATCGCCCACGCAGGCGCAGCCATCCCAGGATGGGAACGTTCTCGTGCCATCGAATGGGGCGTCCGCACCCGGGACAGCGCGATGGCGGCGAGATGACGGACTGGTCCTGCGGCCATCGCGAAACGCATACGTTCAGAAAGGAGCCGACGACGGCGCCTAACACGAACGCGAAAATACGGGCGGTTGTCTCGGTCACGGGCGGAAGTGGTGAAGAAGAATGCCGGCGGCGACGGCGACGTTGAGCGACTCGACGTTCGGCGCGGTGGGAATCGACACGGTGTGCGTCGCGCGAGACCGCGCGTCGCTCGTGAGCCCACTCCCTTCGTTGCCGACGGCGATCGCCAACCTCGGAGGTGCGCCACGATCGCCGAGCCGCGCGCCCGCGGCATCAGCCCCCCACAGCATCACGTCATTCTGCGCCAGGAACCCATCCAGCTGGCTCCAGCTCGCGTACAGCGCGGGATGGTGGAAGAGCGCGCCCATCGCGCTACGGACGACTTTCGCGTTCCATAGGTCAACCGTTCCCGGCATGGCGATGCTGGCGGCGACCTCGAACGCCGCCGCCGTGCGCAATATCGTCCCCACGTTGCCCGGATCCTGGATGGCGTCGAGCACGAGCACGCGAGCGCGATCGCTCAGTGCGAGCGATGCCAGCGACCGGTCAGGAATCTCGGCCACGGCAAGGACCCCCTGCGGCGAGTCGGTGTCCGATGCAGAGAGGAAGTCGCGGTCGGAGACCTCGGCGACCTCGATTCGACGTTCGTCGATCGCTTGGCGGAGCTTTGCCACGCGCTCGCTTGCGGACGCGTCGGCGGTAACGAGCGCCCCAATGACTTTGAGGGGCGAGGCGAGCAGCTCTTCGACGGCGCGGACGCCCTCGGCGACGAACAAGCTCTGGCGCTCACGCGCTTTACGCCGCTGCAGATCACGCGCAAGGGAGAGCAGCTTCATGTGCGCAGGGAAAGCGTATCTGGAATGGGATTTGCCCCGCCAGCCGCCGTACGCGGGCACACCTGGAGAGCCAAACCTATGAAACGAAACATCTTGGTGGTCGGAGCCGTGGCGGTGCTGGCCGCGTGCGGCGTCTCGACGCAGCAGGAAGTTGAGATGGGACAGACGTACTCGCAACAGATCAACGCCCAGCTTCCCATCGTCTCGGATCCGGAGATCAACCGCTATGTCAACGTCCTCGGCGACTCGATTGCCAGGTTGTCGGACGAGCGGAACCTCGAGTGGCGCTTTTACGTCGTCGACAGCCGCGACGTGAACGCCTTTGCCGTCCCGGGTGGCTTCATCTACATCAATCGGGGGCTGATCGAGCGCGCCGAGAATCTGTCGATGCTCGCCGGCGTGCTTGGGCACGAGGTGGGGCACGTGATCGAGCGACACTCGGTGCAGCAGATGGAGAAGATGCAGCAGGCACAGATCGGCGTGACGTTGGCCTGCATTCTGACCAAGGTCTGCCAAAATCAGGCGGCAGGCACCTTGATCGATGTCGCCGGCACCGCCGTGTTCGCCAAGTTCAGCCGTGATGACGAGCGCGAAGCGGACCGCAACGCGATCACCTACGTCTCGCGCGCAGGCATCGACCCGCGCGGCATTCCGGCGATGTTCCGCGTGCTGCTCGCCGAGCGCAACCGCCAATCCTCGGCGGTCGACAGTTGGTTCTCCACGCACCCGCTGGAGGAAGAGCGGATTCAGGAGACCGAGGCGTTGATTGGGCAGATCGACGAGGCGATTCTCGAGACGCTCACCACGGACACGCAGAACTACCAGGAATTCCGTCGTCGCGTGCAGTCCCTGCCTCCGCCACCGGCGATGCCTCGAAGCTAAGTGCTCGAGGGTCTTCGGGGTCCTCGGGGTCCTCAGGGTCCTCAGGGTCCTCAGGGTGCGAGGTGCTCAGGGCCTCGGACCCCGAGGACCCTGAGGACCCTGAGGACCCTGAGGACCCTGACTAAAGCGTCCCGCGCGCTCTCGCTATAAACCCCCGCACAAGCCTCTCGAACGACTCCTGAACCCGCACGCCGACCTCGAGCACCTCGTGGTGCGAGAGGGGCTCGCTCGTCATCCCGGCGGCGTGGTTCGTTATGCAGCTCACGCCCGCCACGCGCATGCCGACGGCGCGCGCGGTCAGGACTTCGGGCACCGTCGACATCCCAACCGCGTCAGCGCCCATCCAGCGCAGCATGCGCACTTCGGCCGGGGTCTCGTACGAGGGGCCGAGCAGCCCGGCGTAGACACCTTCCGTCACCGGGATACCGCTGTCGAGCGCGACCTCGCGCAGAATCGACCGCAGCCCGTGGTCGTAGGGCTCCGACATGTCGGGGAAGCGCTCGTCACCATCGACCACCGGCCCGATGAGCGGATTTCGCCACATGAGATTGATGTGGTCCTCGATGATCATGAGGTCGCCCGGGCGAAGCGTCGCGCGAACGCCGCCCGCGGCGTTCGACACGAAGAGCACACGCGCACCGAGCGCGTGGGCGACGCGGACTGGCAAGCCAGCCGTCGCCGCCGAATGACCTTCGTACAGGTGGAAGCGACCCGAGAGCGCGATCACGTCACACGATTCGATGGAGCCTGCCACGAGGCGCCCGGCGTGGCCCGCGACCGTCGACACCGGAAATCCCGGAATGTCGGCGTAGGGAATGTTCGTCGCACGCTCGATGCGATCCGCCAGCTGCCCGAGGCCGGAGCCGAGGATGATCGCGATGCGAGGTCGACAGCCGCCGAGCTGCCCGCCGATGAGGGAGGCGGCGCTGGTGATGTCCAGCGTGGCGGTCATCGCGCGCCCCGCCGCAGGCGCTCGATCTCCTCGGCCGCTCGCTGCAGCAACCTCATGCGCTCCTTCCACGGAATGAACGCGGAGACGAAGCCGTTGAGCGCGATCGCGGACAGCTCCTCGAAGGTGAAGGAGTGGTGCCGCGCCGCGAGAAGATACTCGTCCGTCAACGTGGTGCCGCTCATCAGCCGATTGTCGGTGTTGAGCACGACGTTCATCCCACGATCGAAGTACTGGCGCACCGGGTGCGTGTCGAAGGACTCGGTGGCGTGCGTCTGGACGTTGCTCGTCAGGCAGACCTCGAGCGCGATCCGGCGGTCGTTCACGTAGCGGGTGAGCGATTCATCCTCGATGAGTCGGGTGGCGTGCCCCAGCCGATTCGCCCCACACAGGTGCACAGCCTGCCGTACCGAGTCGGCCCCATCCCCTTCGCCCGCGTGCACCGTGACCGCGAGATCATGCTGGCGGGCATACGCGAACGCCTCGGCGTGCGCGCTCGCGGGATGGCCGCGCTCCCCACCGGCGAGATCGAAGCCGACGACTCCGCGGTCGCGGTGCGCGACGGCGAGCTTCGCCAACGTGAGCGACATGGTGGGCTCGAGATGGCGTAGACCACAGACGATGATTCGCGCGACGACGTCGTGCTCTCGCTCTGCGCGGGTGAGGCCTCGGGCGGCCGCCTCGATGGCCTCGTCGAGTGAGAGCCCCTCGCGAATGTTGAGCACCGGCGCGTAGCGCACCTCGAGATAGCGAACGCCATCCCGCGCGGCATCGGCCGCCAGCTCGTACGCGATCCGCTCGATCGCCTCGGCACGCTGCATCACCGACAGCGTGATCGTGAATCGCTCGAGATACTCCTCGAGGTTGTGCGCGTCCTTCACGACCATGTGCTCGCGCAGCGCGTCGGGATCATCGACCGGCATTCGCTGGCCGTACTCGCGCGCGAGCTCGAGCATCGTCTCCGGCCGCACCGATCCATCGAGGTGACAATGCAGCTCCGCCTTCGGGAGCACGCGAAGCAGCTCTCGGGTGATTACCGGCATCGGTTATTTCGCCGAGCGCGATCCAATCACCCGGAGAATCGACCCGGGCGCGACGCCGTCCTCGAGCGACGCCGGTAGACCGCGGCTGTCAGTCACGGCACGCTCGCCGCGAGCGATGGCGCCGGCTTCGTCCGCGTTCCACTCGCGCAATGCGTCCTCGACCGTGGAGCCGCGCGGCAAGTCGATCGCTTGCGCGTTGATGTAGACGCGAATGGTGCCGCTCACGAGCCCACCTGAACGATGCGCTGGCCGGTGGGCGCTCGCACTGGCTGCGGCAACTGCCTGAGATAGGCGATGAGCGCGTCGAGATCGATGATCGGCAATGGCTCGCTGCGCACCGCCTCGGCACCGAGCTCCAGCCCATCGCCACCGGACGCCATGAAGTTGTTCATCACCAGTGTGTATTGCGCGTCATCGACGATTGGGCGGCCATCTGCGAGACGCGTGGCGACCACACGCTGCCCGGCGGGCCGCGCTGGATCGTAGGACAGCGTGACCCCACTGACGTGCACTCGGGGCGGCGTCCGGCCACCGACCAGCTTCTCGAGATATCCGCGCAGCGTGCTTCCGCGCAGCGTGTAGCGGTGCAGCGTGTTCGCGAATGGCTGGACCTCGAAGATGCGCCCGTACGTCGCGGTCCCCGCCGGCAGATCGGCGCGAATGCCGCCGTTGTTGGTCACGGCGACGTCCGCCTTCGCCGCCCAGCGCTGCGCATCCGCGATCAGATGGCCGAGGGGGTACTGCTCCCCCGACCGCTGCAAATGCGCTGGGATGTCGGCGACGCGCGCGCTCACTCGAGGCGCAATCGCCGCGACGGCGCGGCGCGCGAGTGAATCGATCCGCGGCGAAGGAACGATCGAGTCGGTCAGCACGTCGCGCACGCTGACGACCGGCACGTCCCCGGGAACGAGGTCGATGACGCCCACCGCTCGGCCGTTCGACCGCGCCTGCACGATCGGGACACCAGGGTCGAGCGTGCGGACGAGCGAGTGCGTGTGGCCGCTCACGATCACGTCCACGGCACCGGCGACGCCTTTGGCGAGCTCGACGATCTCCCCGGTGCAGCGATCGTCGCCTTCGGTGTCGCAAAAGGCCCCGGCGTGCGCGACGACGGCGACGAGGTGCGCCCCACGCCCCCGGAGCGACTCCGCCCGTCGAAGGACAACCGGCACGGGATCCACGAAGCGGAGGTCGCTTACGTGCGTGGCGAGCGTCACGTTCGGGGTCTCGACCGTCGCTACCCCCACAATGCCGACGCGCACGCCGTTCACCTCGACAAGTGTGTCGTCACGGATCCAGGGCACGTCGCGGCCATCGGCGTACTGGACGTTCGCGCCGAGGATCGCATACCGAGCATCCCGCATGCGCGCTCGCAGCGTGTCCTGGCCCCAGTCGAACTCGTGATTCCCGAGCGCGGCGGCCGTGTACCCGAGCGCATCGTAGATCGCGACGACGGATCTCCCGAAGACGAGATTCGAGGCTGCGGTCCCCTGGAACATGTCACCGCCATCGAGCAGCAATACCGCGCATTCGACGCACTCCCGCCTCGCCTGCTCGATGACGGCCGCGACGGCGCCGGCGCCGCCACGCCGCACTCCGCGCGCGTCGACGCGCGATTCCAGCGTGCCGTGGAAATCGTTCGTGGCGATGATGCGAACGCGCCGCGGCAGTGCGCGGACTCGAGGGGCCGCGCCTGTGACCGGGGTCCGGGTGGGCGCGAACGCACCTCGGTGCATCGCGGCATACGCGGCGCCGATCGCCGATGGCGGCTGGAGCTCCCAGTTGCGTCGAAAGACGTCGGCGGGCTCGAGTGTCCCACGGCGACGCACCTCGTCAATGAGGAGCTGCCGAATGTCACCGGTGGACTCGTAGAGGACGGGTGCTCCGGCGAGCATCGCGTAACCACCGCCGCCCGTCTGGCGATAGTTGTTGAGCGCGAAGGTGAACGAGTCGTCGTCGCGCACGGGGCGTCCATCGACCTCGAGCCGCGTGATTCGCGACCCCGCCGGCCTCGAGACGTCAATGGTGTAGTCGGCGCCCGCGACAACGTCATAGTTGTAGCCGGGCATCCGCGGGTCCACGGCCGGCTCGCTCGTCCCCGCGGTCCCGAAGTATCGCGCGCTGAACTCGAGATATTCACGCAGCTGCTTCCCGGTGATCCGGATGGCGCGCAGCGTGTTGTCGTACGGGTACAGGCGCGCGAGCTCGGCGACGGTGATTGCGCCGGTGTCGAGCGACGCCTCGAGCGAGAATGCGGCGGTCGACGCCAGCTGCGTCCCCGCGGCACGGCGCTGCGTCTCGAGAATGAAGTCGACGATCGGCGAATCGACGACGCGCGAGGAGTCCGCGCGCCAGGCAACCGCGGTGCGACCGACCGCGGTAGTCACGTAGCTCACCGCTTCATGATGCGCGCGTTCGGTAACCGCGAGCACCGTGTCCGATTCGCGGCGGCCAACGGTGCGAATGCCTTCGCCACGCCGAGCGCCAACGACCCACCGACCGGCCTCACGACGCAGCTCCAGGTGCGCCGCGGCCACGCTCCCGGCCCAATTCCTCGGCTGCACCAGCATCGTGGCCCCAATCGTCGTGTCGGCGACTTCACGATGTGAATGGCCGAACACGATGAGATCGATGCCTTCCACCTCGCGAGCAACCTGCGCGGTGACGTTCTCGCTCGCCGCACCCGTCGAGGTCGTGTCGTAGCTCGACGCTCCACTCAACCCGGAGTGGAGTACGACGACGACCACGTCGGCGCCTGCCCGGCGTGCCTCCTGTACGGAGGCGCGAACGTCGGGAATGATCGCGCGGACCGTGACGCGCCCGCGGACGTTGTCGCGGTCCCACACGTTGACACCTGGCGTCGTTCCGCCGACGATCGCGACGCGCGCCCCTGCGCGCTCCACCATCGTCCACGCGCGATACTTGCGCGTGCCGTCGACCCGATACGTGTTGGCCGACAGGAACGGAAACCGCGCCTGGCCTACGGCGCGGTCGAGGAACGGAACCCCATAGTTGAACTCGTGATTCCCGATCGCGGCGGCATCGTACCGCATGGCGTTCATTGCGCCGATGATCGGGCTCATGGTATCGCTCGAAACGCGTGCCGCGTACGCGAGGGGATTGCCTTGCAGGAGGTCGCCCGCGTCAACGAGAATGACCCGTCCCGGATGCGCAACGCGCAGCGAATCGACGATGGTCGCTGCGCGCGTGAGTCCTCGGGTGGTGTCCGCGGAGTTGGCGTAGTAATCCCACCCCCGGAGCCACCCATGGACGTCGGTGGTGGCGGCGACGACGAGCTCGATGGTCGCCGGCGTGTCGGCCGGGCGCGGGGCGGTGGCGCATGCCGCCAGAGCGATGACGAGAGCGAAGCGATGCATGGATAAAGGTGATCGAGGTCATCGAGGATGTCGAGGTGATCGAGGTGAAGCCGCCTCGATCACCTCGACGACCTCGGCCACCGTGACCACCTTTACTATCGATCCCGCTTAGTTACTCAACCGTGACCATCCCTCCGCTTCTCGTTTACGGGTGAAACCGCTCATCATTGGCATTGCCGGTGGCTCCGGCTCCGGTAAGACCACCGTGGCGCGTCGAGTTGCCGAGGCGCTCGAGAACGCGTCGGTCGCGTTCATCGACATGGACGCGTACTACCGGAATTTCACGAACCTGTCGGCCGAGGAGCGCAAGCACGTCAACTGGGATCACCCCGACGCGTTCGATCTCGATCTGTTCGCGGCGCAGATGTCCGCCCTCGCCGAGGGCCGTACGATCGAGAAGCCGGTCTATGACTTCGTCACGCATGGCCGGCGCGACGCAACCGAGCGCGTCGAGCCGGCTGACGTCATCGTGATCGACGGCATTCTGCTCTTCGTCGACCGCCGGCTTCGCGAGCTCTGCGACGTGAAAGTGTACGTCGATGCCGATGCCGACATTCGTCTCATCCGCCGCATCGAGCGCGACCTGGTTGCTCGCGGGCGTCCCCTGGAGGAGATTCTGAACCAGTACCTCACGACGGTACGTCCCATGCACCTCGAGTTCGTCGAGCCGAGCAAGCGATGGGCGGACGTCATCGTCCCGCAGGGGGGACACAACGTCGTGGCCACCGAGATGATCGTGGCAAAGATCCAGCGGCGCTTGGCGGAGAGCCGAACGTGAGCGCGACCTCGGCGGGCGGTGAGCGCGTGCTGATCGTGGATGACGAGCCCGACATTCTCGCGCTCTGCAGCTACCATCTGGCCAGGGCCGGGTATCGCGTGTCCACCGCCGCAACCGGCCCCGAGGGCCTTCGCGCCGCCCGCGAGGAGCGCCCCGCGCTCATCGTGCTCGATCTCATGCTCCCCGGGATGTCGGGGTTCGATGTACTCGAGCGCATTCGCGCCGACACCGCCACGCGCGACATTGCCGTGCTGATGCTGACGGCGCGGCGCGAAGAGCCGGATCGCATTCGCGGGCTCTCGCTCGGCGCTGACGACTATCTCACGAAGCCGTTCAGTCCCCAGGAGCTGGTGCTGCGGGTTGGCGCAATCCTGCGGCGCACGTCTGGCGCCGCCGTGTCGTCGACCGATCATCTGACGGTGGGTCCCATCGCCATCGACCGCGCGGCACACCGCGTGGCGATCGACGGGCGAGAGATCGAGCTCACGCCTACCGAGTACAAGCTGTTGCTGACCCTGGCCGAGCGACGCGGACGAGTGCAAGGGCGCGCACATCTGCTCGAAACGGTCTGGGATGCCGCGCCTGACATCCAGACGCGCACCGTGGACATGCACGTGCAGCGGCTTCGCGCCAAGCTGGGCCCCGCCGGCGAGCTCGTTGAGACCGTCCGCGGATTTGGGTACCGGCTGCGGGCGGCACAGCCGCGCAGCGCATAGCGCGGGCTGCATGACGCATCGGCTCCTGTGCGACTAGCACAGCGACTCCTCCTCGGGTCCCTTCTCGTCATCGGCGTCATTCTCGTCCTGGTGATCGCGCTCAGCGAGCGCGGGCTCCGAGATGGGATGCTGCGCGCGATGACCGACCGCATGGAGGCGGATGCGCGCCTTCTCGGTGCGCTGTGGCACCCCGGTGTCGACGCCGATTCACTCGCCGATGCCAATGCACTGCTGCTGGGCTTTCGCGTCACCCTGATCGACACGACCGGGACGGTCATTGGCGATTCGCAGTTCGATGCGGCGGCCCTGGCGCGGCTGGAGAATCACGCCGCGCGACCCGAGATCGTTGCTGCCCGCGAGGCGCCGCACGGCGCTGATCTTCGGGTCAGCCCGTCCGTCGGCGATGAGGAGCTGTACGTCGCCGTGCGTTGCCCACTCGGGTTCGCTCGCGTAGCCGTCTCGACCGCGGAAGTGGATCGGACGATCGCACGCGCCGGGCGGTCGGTGGTGATCGCCGGTGTCATCGGAGCGCTGGTCGCCATCGCGCTGGCGCTGCTCTTCGCCCGGACGATCTCGAGGCCCGTCGTGGAGCTGAGCGCCGTGGCGCGTGAGATCGCAGCGGGCGATCTCTCGAAACGTCCAACACTCGCGGCCCCGGGTGAGGTCGGCGATCTCGCGGGCGCGATTCAGCGGATGACCGAACAGCTCGCGAGTCGCCTCGTCGCGCTCGAGGAGGAAGACGTTCTCCTGAGTGCGGTGATCGAGTCGCTCAACGAGGCGGTCGTCGCAGTCGACGCCCGGCGTCAGGTGGTGCGCATCAACGATGCTGCTCGACGCCTTCTCTCCGTGCGAGCGGACACGCCCTTTTCGGCGGACCTGCTTCCGCGTGACCGGGAGCTCCGCGACGCCCTGGCCGCGGCGATGGCTGGTCGCACGGTCGACGGCGTCGAGTTCTCCCTTGGCGGACGCACCGTCGCGCTGGCGTCGCGCCCACTCGCGCGGGGTGGCGCCGTGCTCGCTGCCTTCGATCTCACCGAGGTCCGCCGGCTCGAAACGATTCGACGCGACTTCGTGGCCAACGTGTCGCACGAGCTCAAGACACCGCTCACGGTCATCGGTGGATTCGCCGAGACGCTCGCTGATCCCGGCGTCGCTGCGCCCGAGCGCGAGCGCTTCGCGGCGACGATTCTGACGAACGTGCATCGCATGCAGCGCATCGTCGACGATCTGCTCGACCTCTCACGTATCGAGTCCGGTGGATGGGTACCGCAGCCCACCCGCGTCGACGTCGCGGCGGCCGCCACCGACGCGATTCTCGCGTGCCACGGTAACGCGCGCGAGAAGGGAGTGACACTCGACGTCGACGTCCCGGGGACCAAGGCGGCGATGACCGCCGACCCGACCGCTGTTCGACAGGTGATTGGAAACCTGGTCGATAACGCCATTCGGTACACGCCCCGCGGAGGTCGCGTCACGGTTTTCGCCGAACGTGACGACGAGGGCGTGTGGCTTGGCGTCCGCGATACCGGCGTCGGCATTCCACTCGAGCACCTGCCCCGCATCTTCGAGCGATTCTATCGCGTGGATCCGGCGCGCTCGCGCGAGGCGGGCGGGACGGGGCTCGGCCTCGCGATCGTCAGGCATCTCGCCGAGGCCCATGGAGGGCGCGTGCGGGCCGACAGTGTGCTTGGCCGGGGCACGACGGTCGCCGCCTTTTTCCCTGATTGACGGCGCTGACGTCACGCACGTCGTGACACGATCGTTGCGCGGGTGTGCAGGGTTTGAGACAGGATTGGAGGAATGTTCCGGCGTGACGTGAACCCGCGGCCGCAATCTGCCGCGCATTCCTCCACCGCCGCGCCAATGTCTCGATCTGTCGTTCATCGAACCTCCGCAGGTCCGTCCATCGCGCTGCTCGCGCTGGCCCTGCTTGCCCCGGCCTCGCTGCTGGCCCAGGCGCCGACCGGCCGGATCGTCGGTCGCGTTCTCGACGCCTCGGGCCACGGGGTCTCCGACGCCGGTATCCAGGTCGTCGGCACTACGCTCGGCGTGAATTCTGGCGTCGAGGGCCGATATACACTGCCTAACGTTCCCGCCGGCACCGTGACACTGCAGGTCCGATTACTGGGGTATCAACCCAAGACGGTGACCGGCCTGCTGCTGAGTGATGGCGCCACGCTCGAGCAGGACCTCGTGCTGACGCCGGCAACGGTCACCCTTGAAGCCACCGTCGTTACGGCGGACGCCGAGCGAGGCTCGGTGAACGCGGCGCTCGACGCGCAGCGACGGGCCACTGGTATCGTCAGCGCGATTACCGCGCAGCAGATCCGGCAGAGTCCCGATGGCGACGCGGCCCAGGCGGTTCAACGCGTGTCGGGCGTCACGGTGCAGGATGGCAAGTACGTGTTCGTGCGCGGCCTGGGCGAGCGCTACACGACCACGGCGCTCAACGGGGCGCGCCTTCCCAGCCCCGAGCCGGAGCGCAGAGTCGTCCCCCTCGATCTCTTTCCGTCCTCGCTGCTGCAAACGATCACCACCTCGAAGACGTTCACGCCGGATCTCCCCGGCGACTTCGCGGGCGCGCAGGTGGATATCCGAACTCGCGAGTTCCCGGCGCGACGCTCGATGAGCTACTCCGCTTCGATTGGATACAACGCCGCAGCCACGGGAAAGCAGATGCTCGCGGCGCCGCGATCGGGCGCCGAGTGGATCGGATTCGGCGGACAGGAGCGCCGGTTGCCGCGCGCGCTGGGCGCGGCCGGTGATTTGAACGGGATCTCGCGCACTCAAATGAATGAGCACCTTCGCTCGCTGCGCGGGGTGTGGTCCGCCCGTGAGGCAGCGGGAACGCCGAACTCCTCATTCGGACTTGCTGTTGGCGGCGAAGATCCGGTGCTCGGTCACGCGATCGGCTACGTCGCGTCCGCCTCGTACGCCTTCAGCCAGGAGGTCCGCGCCAACGAGATCCGCAGCACCGCGATCCTTGGAGACGTCGATGGTGCGACGCCGTACAACGTCTTCAACGGCTCGACCGGCCGCACCAGCGTCCTGTGGGGCGGGATCGCCAATCTGAGTACGTGGCTCGGCTCTCACACGAAGCTCACACTCGACAACACCTACAGTCGCACCGCTGATAACGAGGCGCACAGCGACGAAGGCTACTTCGAAGAGCTCGGCTTCGACATTCGGCGCACGACCCTCAAGTACGTGGAGCGAAGCGTCAGGTCCCATCGTCTGCGGGCCCGGCACGTCGTGGGCGAGCGGCACTCGCTCGATTGGTCAGTGATGTCGTCGGCGGTAACGCGGGACGAGCCCGACCGCTCGGATCTGGTCTACGGCAGGGAGACCGACGTCGCGACGGGTGAGCGGTTACCCTGGGCGTGGATTTCGTACAAGCCGGAATCCGCACGTCGCAACTTCGGCGAGCTTCGCGAGAAGACACTCGGCGGAGATGTCGCGTACGCACTCGAGATCGGTCCGCCTGACCGAGCCGTGACCGTGAAAGTCGGTGGCGCTCATCGCACGACCGGGCGAGACGCGGACTCCCATTTCTACAACATCCTCGGCGCTGCACTGTCGCGCAGCCAGCGCGAAGGATCGCCGGAAGAGATCTTCGACGGCCGGTATGCGCAGGGTGAAGAGGAAACCCTGATCCTGACCTCGAGTACGGCGGGCGGGGCGTACAGAGCCGACGAAGACGTCACCGCCGGCTTCGGCATGGTAAACGTTCCGGTCGGGGGACGCCTGCGAATCACCGGCGGCGCCCGTGTCGAGCGGTGGGCGCTCGGGCTCGATGCCCGTCCGGTCATCGGAGAGCGCTTCCGCAACCGGTTTCGCAACACCGACGTCCTCCCGTCCCTCACGGTGAATCTCGCGGCGACGGCGTCGCAGAACATCCGGTTGTCAGCCTCGCGCACGGTGTCGCGTCCGGAATATCGCGAGCTCGCTCCGATCACGTATCGTGAGGCGCTCGGCGATCAGGAGACATTCGGCAATCCACAGCTGCGCCGCGCCCTCATCGAGAACTACGACGTCCGCTGGGAAAGGTACCCGAGCGCCAGCGAAGTCTTGAGCGTGGCGATGTTCGCCAAGCGCTTCACCGATCCCATCGAGCGCATTGACGTCGCCTCGACCGGCAGGTCGCAGCTGAGCTTCGCCAACGCTGCGGGGGGCAGCAGCTACGGCGTCGAGCTCGAGATGCGGAAGGGGTTGGCCACCGTTTCACCCGCGCTGGCGTCGTTCACGGTGTTTGCCAACGCGACCCTCATGCAGAGCGAGATCCGCGCCGGGTTGGACTCCCTGTCGGCGCTGACGAACCCCAAGCGTCCGATGCTTGGCCAGGCGCCATACGTCGTGAACACCGGACTGGGGTGGTCGCGTGGCCGCGCAAGCGCGACCGCCTTGTTCAACGTCGTTGGAAAGCGCATCGCCGCCGCGGGCGTGGGCGGGCTGCCCGATACATACGAGATGCCGCGCCACGTGCTGGACTTCTCGATGAGCGTCCCTGTGTCCGGCGCAATTTCCGTCAAGCTCGATGCCAGGAACCTGCTCGATGCGCCGCACCTCGTGGGGCAGGGTGCGGTGACGCGCGAGCGGTATACGACCGGCCGCGTGCTCTCGTTCGGAGTGTCGTGGCGCGACGAACCCGGGACGTGACGAAGCCGTGACCGATCCGTGCTCGGCCGATGACGGGAGAGGCCTACGATGCACTCATGACAACACATACACCAACGATTTCCTCGAGAGGCCTCAGCATGATCGTGTCGTTCAACCGGGTGACGGCGACCGCGGCGCTGCTCGCGACCTCCGTGCTGGCAGGAGCGTGTGGCGATGATGATCCCGTCCAGCCGGTGCGTCCGCCGACCCCGCCCAACGTGGTCGTCTCGGCAACCTCGGCGACCGCGGTGCGTGTCACGTTCGACGCGGTCAGTGCCGCGACGTCCTACCTGGTGCAACGGGCGCCGGGCGCGGCCGGAACGTACGCCACAGTCGGCACGCCAAACAGCAACAGCTTCGACGACACCGGTCTCGAGCCCAACACGGCGTATCGCTATCGCGTGGCATCGGTACGTGGCGGCGACACAAGCGCATTCAGCGCCGATCGCGACGTCACGACGCTTCAGGCGGGCCGAGCACAGGCGATACTCGATGGCACGAACCCGATCGCCGCGAATCGCACCCTGTACGCCGATACCGTGTACGTGCTGAGAGGTTTCGTGAAGGTCGCGCCGAACGTCACGCTCACCATCCAGCCCGGCACGAAGATCGTCGGTGACACGAACACCGTTGGAAGCTCGCTGTACGTGCTGCGCGGCGCGCGCCTGGAAGCCAACGGCACGCGGGAGCATCCGATCGTGTTCACGTCGCAGCGGGAGGCGCCGAATCGCAAGCCCGGTGACTGGGGCGGAATCGTGATCATCGGACGCGGCGTGATCAACCGCACCGCGAACCCGATACTCACTGAAGGCCCCGCGGGTGTCTCGGAGAACTATGCCGGTGGCAGCGACAACAACGACTCGAGCGGATCGCTGCGGTTCGTCCGCATCGAGTTCGCGGGATACGACATCTCGAGCGGCAATGGCCAGGAGCTGAACTCCCTCTCCATGTACGCCGTTGGTCGGGGCACGACCCTCGAGTACGTCCAGGCACTCGCCGGGCTGGATGATTCGTTCGAGTGGTGGGGTGGGGCCGTCGACGGACGATATCTCGTGTCGTACGAATCGGGCGATGATCACTTCGACTGGACCGAGGGGTACCGCGGCCGCAACCAATTCCTCATCGCCTATCAGTCCACCCGCCTAACGCCTCGCACGGGTGCGGGCACGTTGTCGGGCGATCCGCGCGCCTTCGAGGGCGATGGATGCGACCCGGGGGTCGCTGGATGCACGGTTGCCGCGACCGGGACCAGTGAGCCCTTCTCGCTACCGGTGTTCGCGAACTTCACGGTGATCGGGCCCGGCACCCTTGCAGGTTTTCCAGTCGACGGGAACGCTCTGGTTGCGCGGCGCGGGACGGGGGGTGTATTCGTGAACGGTGCCATCGCCCGCTGGCCCGGGCGCGCGATCAACGTTCGTGATGCCTTTACTGATTCGCTCCGCCTTCGCGACAGCCTGTACATCGGCTATCTCGCGCTGGCCGAGAATGGCGCCAACTACGATCCGGACGGATCGAGCTTCGGACAGGAAGCGAAGTTTGCGGCCAACGGCATGACGGCCACGGCTGGAGCAGCCACCACGCTGTTCGCGAGTGTCAGCGGACCGAACCTCGATTTCACTCCAGTGGCCGCGGGATCCGCCGCCACTGGAGGGCTGACGACGTTCCCCGCTCGCATAAGCGCGCGCGTCACCAACTTCTTCGGCGCGACTTCGCTCCTGGCGACGTCGTATCGAGGCGCCGCGAGCCCGCAGGGCTCGAACAAGTGGTGGGAAGGCTGGACGGCGCACGTGACCAATTGATGCGTCGCACCATCGCGCTCGCACTGCTCGCCGCTTTCACGGCGAGCAGTGCCTGCTCGCGCTCCGATGCGCACACGCCCAGGGAGCCACCGGCCGACACGCTTCATTCGGCTGCGGAGTCGCTCCGCCGGTTCCGTACGGGGCTGGCTCCGGTCGAGCTCCTCGCGCCTGCATTCGAGAGCAAGGACGCTGTCGCGCGCGCCTTCGTCGCCGCGGTCGGCGCGAACGACGTGCCGGGTGTCGCGCGCACGTTGATGACCCGCGCCGAGTTCGCGTGGCTGTACTATCCGGAGAACCCTGTCTCGCTACCGCCTTACGAGCTTCCCGCCGGGATCGCGTGGTTCGAGCTCGAAGGCAACAGCCTGGCAGGGATCCGGCGCGCGCTCGCAAGCCATGGGGGCCGTCCGATCGTGTTTCGCGACCTCGACTGCGCGAGCCTTCCTGTAGTCCAAGGCGCCAATCGCCTCTGGAATGGCTGCGTCGTGTCACTCGAACAGGAAGATGGAAGCGACATCTCGCTGCGGCTGTTCGGCAGCATCCTGGAGCGAGACGGCCGGTTCAAGCTGGTCACCGCCGCCAACGATTTGTAACGCGCTGTTACCGTTCCGATACACGGGGGCCCATCCGCGTTGGGCACTGACCGGTAGTCTTGATGCGCGAGCGCGCCTCCGACACTCCGTCGCGGCGTCTGAGCCCACTCGAGACCTCGGTCATGCCAGGTTACCATTGCATACCCGTCGCACTGATTTTCTGCGGGCTGCTTCCCGTGGCCGTGCTTGCACAGCGGCCCGACAGTATCGCACGCGCCGACACCACGCGGCCTGCCGAGGTGCCCAAGCCGGCTGATGCTGCGAAGACGCCGCAGCTCGATTTCTCCGGGGTCATCTTCGCGAACTGGAGCTACCGCACCGACCGCGGCGCACGCGCCCAGAACCGCTTCGATGTCGAGCGCGCGTATCTCACCTTTCGAATGCCGGCCGGCGAGCGCGCGAGCGTGCGCATCACCGCCGACGTCTTCCAGAATACCAGCGCGCCCGGCGACGCGTTCTATCGCGGCTGGGCGTTCCGCGCGAAGTACGCATACGTGCAGTACGACGCGCTGCGCGGCGGCAGTGGATTCACGGCAGCGGCTCGGCTCGGCATGCTGCAGACGGTCGTCATCGAGCACGTCGAATCGTTCTGGCCACGATGGATCGCTCGCAGCGCGCTCGAGCTCAATGGCTTCTTCCAGTCGGCGGACCTGGGCCTTGCCGCACAGGTCGGCCTCCCGGGCAAGCGAGGCGAGATCTACGCGACCATCACCAACGGGCCGGGCTACTCTGCTCGCGAGACCGACCGGTTCAAGGATGCCGCCGTTCGCCTGACGTTCACACCCTTCGCATCGGGTTCGGGCTTCCTGCAAGGGACGGCCGTCTCGGTGTGGGGCTACAAGGGCGCGATTGCGTCACGATTCGTGAGCGGGGGCGCGGGACAGGTCGGCCCGGTGAGCGAAGGCCTCCAGCGCGACCGGTGGGGTGTGTTCGCCGGAGTGCGCGACCGACGGCTGACCGTGGGCGCGGAGTACGCGAGGCGGATCGAGGAAGGTGAGTCGGGAAGCAACACCGCCGTCAGTCCACGGACGCTCATCGACAGCACGAGCACGCTCGTCTCCGCCTTCGCAGTCGTGCGCCCGCTCGAGATCATGACGCCGGCCACACGAAGCCCCCTCGCCGCCGTCCTGCGGTACGATCGCGCGCGAATCAACGACGACGCCGCACCGGCCCAGCGGTTCATCATTGCCGGACTCGTCTGGGACCTGACGTCGCGGCTCTCCATGGCGGCCGACTACCAGCAGCTGCTACCGCGCGACGGAGCACCCGGCGTCCCCACGAAGACCTGGTTCGCGCACCTCGTCGCCAGCTTCTGATCCAGCGCGTTGTGACGAAGCCGTTACGGAGCCCCCGCGGGGCCGCCAGCGGCTCGGGCCTAACTTTCGATAGCAGTACATCCTCCTTATGGAGCTCACAGTGAAGCGAAACCTCATTGCCCTACTTGCGGTCGGCGTCGCGGCATGCGCTCCGTCCGACCGGCAGAGTGGCGACACCGCCTCGGGAAGCGTGAGCGGCTCGTCACGCGTCGCCCTGACCGGCGCGGGAGCAACCTTTCCTTATCCGATCTACTCGAAGTGGTTCAGCGACTACGCCACACAGACCGGCGTGAAGATCAACTACCAGTCGATCGGCTCCGGCGGGGGAATTCGGCAGCTCACCGAGGGCACGGTCGATTTCGGCGCCACCGACAGCCCGATGAGCGACACCGAGTTGGCCAGCGCCAAGGGTGGCGCGATCCTCCACATCCCCACCGTCATGGGCGCCGTCGTCGCCACCTACAACGTGCCCGGCATCTCCCAGCCTCTCAAGCTCACCGGCGAAGTGCTCGCCGACATCTTCCTGGGACGCATTCGCCGCTGGAACGATGCGCGCCTCGCCGCACTGAATGCCGACGCCCCGCTGCCTAACACCGATATCCTCGTCGTTCACCGCTCCGACGGGAGCGG
Source organism: Gemmatimonadaceae bacterium (assembly GCA_035249985.1). Classification (GTDB taxonomy): domain Bacteria; phylum Gemmatimonadota; class Gemmatimonadetes; order Gemmatimonadales; family Gemmatimonadaceae; genus JAICNG01. Next base: position 65,690 of record DATFFP010000028.1, on the reverse strand, counting down.
GACGACCTACATCTTCACCGATTACCTCAGCAACGTGAGTCCCGCCTGGAAGGGTGGTCCAGGAACCGGGAAGGAAGTGCAGTGGCCGGCGGGGTTGGGCGCGAAGGGGAATGAAGGTGTCGCGGGCCAGGTGAAGCAGACGCCGGGATCGATCGGTTACGTCGAGCTCGCGTACGCGAAGCAGAACCGCCTGCCCTTCGCGAACATGCAGAATTCCTCGGGCGAGTTCGTGACGCCCACGATCGAATCGGTCACAGCGGCGGCGGCGGGGGTCATGGCGCGGCTGCCGGAAGACACCGACTACCGGATTTCCATCGTGAATGCGCCGGGACGTGGTGCCTACCCGATCGCGTCATTCACCTGGATCATCCTCTACCGGGAGCAGCCTGACGCCGACAAGGGTCAGAAGTTGGTCGACTTTCTGCGCTGGGCGCTCCGCGAAGGAGGCCCGTCGGCCGCGGCACTCGACTACGCGCCGCTGCCGCAGGAGATGGTGGCGCGCCTCGAGCAGCGTCTGAGCACGGTGGCGATCGGCGCGCGCGCGTGACGGACGGCGGCGCTCGAGACGTCGTCGCGGAGGAAGAGGAGGGTCTCGGCGCCCGCCTGTCCGGGGCGAATCTCGGAGATCGAGCCTATCGCATCGCCATCACCGCCTTCGCGGTATGCGTGCCGATTCTGCTCCTGCTCATCGCCTGGGAAATCGGGATCGCCGGGTGGCCGGCCTTCCGCGAGTTCGGACCGGGGTTTCTCGCATCGAGCACCTGGGATCCGGTTCGCGGCGTCTTTGGCGCTGCGCCGGCAATCTACGGGACGATCGTGTCGTCGATTCTCGCGCTCCTCATCGCGACACCGCTTGCCCTGGGCGTCGCGCTGTTTCTATCCGAGCTCGCGCCGCCCTGGCTGCGCCAGCCGGTCGCGTTCTTCGTGGATCTGCTCGCCGCGATTCCCAGCGTCGTCTACGGCCTGTGGGGCATTTTCGTACTGCTGCCGATCCTGCGCGAGTACCTGATGCCTTTCCTGCGCGACACGCTGCATCTCGGCTCGACGCCGTTGTTCAGCGGCCCGGCCTACGGGCCCAGCATGCTCGCGGCGGGAATCATCCTCGCGATCATGGTGCTGCCGTACATCTCATCGGTGTCGCGGGAGGTGCTCCTCGCTGTCCCGCGCTCTCAGCGTGAGGCCGCGCTGGCGCTCGGCGCCACGCGATGGGAAGCGATTCGCGGCGCCGTGCTTCCGTATGCGCGCTCAGGCATCCTCGGCGGGGTGATTCTCGGGCTGGGCCGCGCGCTCGGTGAGACCATGGCCGTGACGATGCTGATTGGCAACAAGCACGACATCAGCGCCTCGCTGCTCGCACCCGGCTATACGATGGCCTCCCTCATCGCCAACGAGTTCGCCGAAGCGACGGGCGATCTCCACCTTTCGGCGCTGATGGCCGTTGGCTTCACGCTGTTCTGCCTCACGCTCGTGGTGAACGCCATCGCGCGGTGGCTGGTGTGGCGGGTGACGCGCGGAGCGGGAGTGGCCCGATGAGCACGTCGATCGCCCCGGGCTCACCCGGCGCTCACGTGCCGCGGCCCAGTCAGCGCCAGCGGGCGTTCGCCGAGCGCACGCGACGCCGCGTCCGTCGCCGACGCGTGGCGAACACCGCCATGACCGCGGTCCTCGCCGCCGCCGCACTCGTCGCGACGCTGCCGCTCATCTTCATCCTCTGGCACCTGGTCCGAGAAGGAGCGAGCGCCCTGTCACTCGACTTCTTCACCCAGATGCCGAAGCCGGTCGGCGAGGCAGGAGGTGGGCTCGCGAACGCCATCGTCGGGACGCTCATCCTCATCGGCATTGCGACGGCGATCGGTCTGCCGATTGGCGTGGGTGCGGGATTGTATCTCGCCGAGTATCGGCGGTCGCCGCTGGCGACGGTCGTTCGATTCCTGTCGGACGTGCTGAATGGTCTCCCGTCGATCGTGATGGGGATCTTCGCGTGGCAGTTTCTGGTACGGCCCGTGGGCCACTTCTCGGCGCTGGCAGGCGGCGTCGCCCTGGCGGCGATGATGATTCCGATGATCACCCGCACGACCGAGGAGATGGTTCGCATCGTGCCGGTCGCGCTTCGTGAAGCGGCGCTGGCGTTAGGCTACACGCGCTGGCGGACCTCGGTCACCGTCGTGCTTCGCACCGCGACCGCGGGTATCGTCACCGGGGCGCTCGTGGCGATCGCCCGCATTGCGGGCGAGACCGCTCCCCTGCTCTTCACCGCGTTCGGCAATCAGTTCTGGTCGGTTCGTCTGAACGAGCCGATTGCCGCGCTTCCCCTTCAGATCTTCAACTATGCCGTCAGCCCCTATGATGAGTGGCATGCCCTCGCCTGGGCGGGAGCGCTCGTCCTCATCCTCCTCGTCTTCCTCATCAGTCTCGCTGCCCGCTTCGCGACCCGTGCGCGGTTCAGCGGGATGGGTGACTGACGACGTCCGTGTGACCGCGCCGACGCCGACGGCGGCCGCCCCTCAGGCGACGCGTGAGGTCCGCACGCGTGTCGAGGTGCACAACCTCGATGCGTTCTTCGTCGACGTGCAGGCGATCAAGAACGTGTCGCTGGCGTTCGAGGACTGCAGCGTGACGGCGATCATCGGCCCGTCGGGCTGCGGGAAGTCGACGTTCCTCCGCTGCCTCAATCGGATGCACGAGACCATTCCCGGCGCGCGGGTATCGGGGAGGGTGCACCTCGATGGAACCGACATCTACGCCAAGGGCTCGAACCCCATTCGGGTGCGGCAGCACATCGGGATGGTCTTTCAGCGTCCGACTCCCTTCCCGACGATGTCGGTGCGTGACAACGTGGCCGCCGGGCTGCGGATCTTGAGCAAGCGTCCGTCACGGAAGGAAACCGACGCGATCGTGGAGCGTGCCTTGCGCCGTGCGGCACTCTGGGACGAGGTGGCCGATCGACTCGATAGCAGCGCCCTCGGTCTTTCCGGAGGCCAGCAGCAGCGGTTGTGCATCGCGCGCGCGCTGGCGACGGAGCCGGGGGTGCTCCTGCTGGACGAGCCGACGGCCTCGCTCGACCCGCTCAGCACGCAGCGCGTGGAAGAGCTACTCTACGAGCTCAGAAAGGACATGACGGTCGTGATCGTGACCCACAACATGCAGCAGGCCGCGCGTGTCTCCGACACGACCGCGTTCTTCCTGAGCGGGGAGCTCGTGGAAGCCGCACCAACGCGCGCGATGTTCACGACGCCGGCGGATCAGCGGACGGAGGCTTACATCACCGGGAGATTCGGATGAAGATTGCTGATTACGGATTGCGGATTGCGGGTGAAACACAACGGCGTCAGGCGGATGATCGCTCGCGTGCGCAATCCGCAATCAGCAATCCGCAATCGACTCACCCAGGTACGATCACCGCGACCGACTTTTCGTTCTGGTACGGAGCGAAGCAGGCGCTCAAGTCGATCAACCTGACGCTGCCGTCGCGGTCGATCACTGCGCTCATCGGGCCGTCCGGGTGCGGGAAGTCCACCTTCCTGCGCTCGATCAATCGGCTCAACGAGCTGATTCTCGGTGTGCGCACCGAGGGCGAGATCCGGATCGACGGGGAGAACATCTATGCGGCGGGCACCGATCTCGTGTCGTTGCGTCAGCGTGTGGGAATGGTCTTCCAGAGGTGGAACCCTTTTCCGAAGTCGATCTATGACAACGTTGCCTACGGGCCGCGCATCAACGACGCTCCGCCGCGTCGCGAGCTCGATGGCATCGTCGAGAGCTCCCTGCGGAGGGCGGCGCTGTGGGACGAGGTGAAGGATCGGCTGCGCGAGAGCGCGCTGAGCCTGTCGGGGGGACAGCAGCAGCGGCTGTGCATCGCGCGGGCACTCGCCAACGAGCCGGAGGTGCTTCTGCTCGACGAGCCCGCCAGTGCGCTCGATCCCATCGCCACGCAGCGGATCGAGGAATTACTGTACGAGCTCAAGAACGAGTTGACGGTGGTGATCGTCACGCACAACCTGCAGCAGGCGGCGCGTGTGTCCGACCACACGGCCTTCTTCTACCTCGGCGAGCTCATCGAGGCCGACGCGACCGATCGCATGTTCACCAGTCCGCGTGAATCGCGGACGGAAGCATATATCACGGGGAGATTCGGATGAGTCCCGACACGGGCTATCGCCACTTTCACGATCAGCTCGACGCGCTCAAGCAGCGTCTGATCGACATGTCCGAGCACGCCGAGCGGCTGGTCGAGCTGTCGGTGCAGGCGCTGCTCGAGCATGATGCCGACAAGGCGCACGCCGTGATCACCGGTGACCGCACCGTGGACGCGCTCGAGATCGAGGTCGAGCAGGCCGCGATCGCGCTGCTCGCGCTCCAGCAACCGCTCGCTCGCGACCTGCGGTACATCATCGGCGCCATCAAGGTCTCGAGTGATCTGGAGCGCGTCGGCGACCACGGCGTGAACATCGCCGAATCGGCCCTCCGGCTGATCGAGATGAAGTCGAACATCACACCCGATCCGGAAATTCAGGACATGGCCCGCCGGTCGCGGGACATGCTGCGGGATGCGCTCGACGCCTTCGTCCGCGCGGACGGTGCGCTCGGTCGCGCCGTGTGCCGCGCCGATGACTCCGTCGACTCGCTGCACGACTCCGTGTTCCGGATTCTTCTCACTCACATGATGGAAAGTCCGCCGCGGATCTCCGAGGCGCTGGAGCTGCTCCTGGTGAGTCGGAACCTCGAGCGCGTCGCCGACCTCGCGACCAACATCGGGGAAGACGCCGTCTATCTCGCGGAAGGCAAGCAGATCAAGCATCACTTCGAAGACCGGAGCACTGCCCCTGCCCGCTGACGTTGCGACGAAGCCCGTCCACTTAGCCGCCAAGCCGGGGACGAATGGCGGAAACGGCGAAGCGCGCCCCGAGCGCGTCGCCGCGATCGACATTGGCTCGAACTCGGTGCGCCAGATCGTTGCCGACGTGGCGCCCGATGGCGGCATCCGCGTCGTGGACGAGATGCGTTCTCACCCGCGCTTGGGCGCCGGCCTCGACGAAGCGGGTGCCCTCACGGAGTCGTCAATGCGCGCCGCCGCCGACGCGGTGAGCCACATGGTCACCCTGGCGAGGCAGATAGGAGCCGCGCGCATCGAGGCGGTGGCGACGAGCGCCGTGCGCGAGGCGGCGAACGCGAACGTCTTCCTCGACACCGTCCGACGCGAAACCGGCCTTCGCGTCCGCGTGCTCACCGGGCAGGAAGAAGCCTTGCTTGGCTTTCGCAGCGCGCTCGCGCATTTCGACCTCGCGCGCGGACGCGCGGCGGTCATGGACATCGGCGGCGGCTCGCTCGAGCTCGCGCTCTCCGTGGACGGGTTGCTCGAACACCTGGAGTCCTTTCCGTTCGGCGCCCTGCGCCTCACCGAGCGTTACCTCGGCGACAAGGTGCGTCCAAAGCGGGTGCGGAAACTGCGCAAGTACGTGCGCGAGGAGCTTCGCACGCGCCTTCGCGCGCGTCAGTGGCGCGGCGCTCGCCTCATCGGCTCGGGCGGAACGTTCATCAGTCTCGCCGGAATGGTGCTCGCACGTCAGGAGATGAGCACCGCGCAGAGCGTGCACGGCACCACCGTCCCGCGGAGCGAGCTCGAGCACATCCTCGAGGCATTGCAGGGCATGTCGCTCGAGGAGCGACGCGCCGTTCCAGGGCTGAGCGCGGCGCGCGCCGACATCATCATCGCGGGGCTCGCGGTCACCGCGGAGGTCATGGCTCGCCTCGACGCACCGGAGCTCCTCGTCTCGGCGTACGGCATTCGAGAAGGACTCCTGCTGGAGACGGCGCGCATTACCCCAGCGGCCGCGAGCTCCGGGGATGCGCGTGCGCGCTCGGTACAGCGTCTGGCTGATGCCTGCCGCTTCGAGGAGCGACATTCGCGGCACGTGCAGCGCCTCGCGCTTCAGCTGTTCGACGCCATTGGCGCGCGTCTCGGCGCGACTCCCGACGAGCGAAGCCTGCTTGCCGATGCGGCCCTCCTGCACGACATCGGCTACCACATTAGCTACGAGCGTCATCACAAGCATTCCTACTACCTGATTCTCCATGCGGAGCTGCTGGGGATGTCTCCCGCGGATCAGGTCGTCGTGGCCAACGTCGCTCGCTACCATCGCGGGAATCCGCCGAGGAAGAAGCATCGGAACTTCAGCGTTCTCGATCGGGAGCTCCGCGCGCGGATCGAGCGGCTCGCGGCGATTCTACGAGTGGCCGACGGGTTCGACCGTGGTCACATCGGGGCGGTGGAGCGTGTGAAATGCCGCTGGATGGAGCGGGCTCTTCGCATCACGCCGGTGCCGAGCTCGGCGGCGCGATCGCTCCGTCTGGAGCTCTGGGGCGCCAGTCGGAAGAGTGAGCTGCTGGCGAAAGTCGCGGGCGTCCCCGTCGAGATCGTCGCGCCGGACGGAAGCGTTTCGGACTGGCGCGAGGGCGACGAGCCGGACTAGAAGGACGCCTCCGCGACGCCCTGAGGACGCGCCGCCGGTTCTCCGATGATGTCGACGCGGCGCGACGGCCTCGGCGCCTCCGGGAGCGGCAACCCCCACGAGTCGCTCATGAACGCCACCTGCGCGCTGATCTCGGGCACGCCCTCGGCAACGCGCTTGTCGTAGGACCCGTCGGGACGAAGCTCCCACGACTGCCGGTTGTCCGCCAACGACGTCTCGAGCAGGCGACGCATTCGAGCGTGCAGCGCCGGGTCCTCGATAGGCACAACCGCTTCCACTCGACGATCGAAGTTGCGCGGCATCCAGTCGCTCGACCCGATGTAGCACTCGGGGGCACCGTCGTTCTCGAACATCCACGCGCGGGAATGCTCGAGGAATCGTCCGACGATGCTCCTCACGCGAATGCGATCGCTGACGCCCAGCACACCGGGACGCAAGCAACAGATCCCGCGGACGATCAGGTCGATGTCGACGCCCGCGCGGGAGGCGCGATAGAGGGCACGGATGATCTCCGGATCGACGAGCGCGTTCATCTTCGCGACGATGCGCGCCGGCCGACCGGCGCGCGCATGCTCGGCTTCGCGCTCGATCAGCACCGTGAACCGCTCGCGCAGATTCCCGGGCGCCACGAGGAGCTTGCGGTACAGCCGCTGACGCGAGAACCCGGTCAGGAAGTTGAAGAGATCGCTCACATCCGCGCCAATCGACGGGCTGCTGGTGAGGAAGCCGAGATCGGTGTAGATGCGCGCGGTCCTCGAATTGTAGTTGCCACTCCCGAGGTGCACGTATCGACGAATGCCATCCGGCTCGCGCCGGACCACCAGCGCTGTCTTCGCGTGCGTCTTCAACCGCACCAGACCGTACACGACGTGCACGCCGGCGCGCTCGAGCGTTCTCGCCCACGCGATGTTGTTCGCCTCGTCGAAGCGCGCCTTGAGCTCCATCACCACCACGACCTGTTTCCCGCGCTGCGCTGCGTCGACGAGCGCACGCACGATCGCGGTGTCGCCCGACGTGCGATAAAGCGTCAGCTTGATCGCGAGCACGTCGGGATCCTCGGCCGCCTCCTCGAGGAATCGTTCGACCGACGTCGTGAACGAATCGTACGGATGGTGCACGAGCAGATCTCGCTCGCGCACGGCGTCGAACACCGGACGGGCATCATCGCGCAGAATCGCCGGCGTCACCGGCGCAAAGGGCGCATCGCGAAGCGTGGGCACGTCGAGTTGCGAGAGCGCGAGGAGGTCGCCGAGCTCGAGGAGCGGCCCGCCCTCCTGCACGTCGCGGTCGGACAGCATGCTCCCTTCCGGCGTGTCGTCACGCAGCTCTTCCAGCAGGAGAGCCCGCATCGTCTCGGGCATCCCCTGTTGCACTTCGATCCGCACGACCTCGCCGAAGCGGCGCTGGAAAACCTGCTCCTCGATGCTCGCCAGCAGATCCTCGGGTTCCTCCGCGTCGGCGAGGTCGATGTCGGAGTATCGATTGACGCGGAACGCAAACCACCGCACGACCTCCATCCCGGGGAAAAGCGCACCGAGGTTCGCGCCCACGAGCAGCTCGAGTGGTATGAAGTGACCAGCGCGTCCGAAAGGCACCCATCGCGGCAGACTCTTCGGCACCTTCACGCGCGCGAAGTGCACCGTCCCCGTTGCCGTGTCGCGGATCTCGACCGCGAGCGAGAGCGACAGGTTGGAGATGTATGGGAAAGGGTGCGCCGGATCGACCGCGAGCGGCGTCAGGACGGGGAAAACCTGCGTCTCGAAGAATTGATCGACGACGGCCCACTCGGATGGCGTGAGGTCGCCCATGCCGACGAGACGAACACCGTGCGCAGCCAGCTCGGGTAGCACGGTGTCGTAGAGACATGCACGCTGGCGCTCGAGCAGCGACTTCACACGAATGTCGATCGCGTCGAGCTGTTCCTGCGGCGTCATACCGTCGGGCGTTGCCTGCGTAACGCCGGCCGCGACCTGCCGCCGAAGCCCGGCCACGCGCACCATGTAGAACTCGTCGAGATTCGTGCTGACGATCGAGAGGAACTTCAGCCGCTCGAGAAGCGGGGTTCGCGAGTCGACGGCCTCGTTGAGCACGCGGTCGTTGAACGCGAGCCAGCTGAGCTCCCGATTGATCAGGAGCCGTGCATCGAGGAGCGCTTCGTCGGTTACCACGCTGGTGGATTGCAACTCGGCGGGGGAAAGGGGCCTCTCGAATTTAGGAGAACCCGCCGCCCAGCGCCTCTCCGAAATGGTCCCGACACTGTAACGACGGCCGGTTCGAGCCCCTCAGGACAGGGCTAACCGCGTCAGGATGAGGATCGCCAGTGCGCCGATGCCGGCCGCCGCTGGGATCGTGAGCACCCAGGCCCACACGATCCGGCCAGCGACGCCCCACCGGACTGCCGAGATCCGGTGCGTCGCGCCCACGCCGACGATCGCGCCCGTGATCGTGTGGGTGGTGCTGACGGGTATCCCGAAATGCGTCGCGAAGAAGATGCTGATCGCTCCCGCGGTCTCGGCGCAGAATCCGCCGACCGGCCGAAGCTTCGTGATACGGCTCCCCATCGTGTGCACGATGCGCCACCCGCCGAAGAGCGTGCCCAGGGCAATGGCTGTGTAGGCGCCGATCTCGATCCAGAAGGGGATGGTGTTCGCATCCTGGAGGTAGAGGTGCCGCAGCCAGCCGGTCTGGTTCGCGAAGTACGCCTGGGCAGACACCAGCAAACCTACGATGATGCCCATCGTCTTCTGCGCGTCGTTGGCGCCATGCGAGAGCGAGAAGAACGCCGCCGACAGCAGCTGTGCGCGACGGAAAACGCCGTCGACCTTGTGCGGAGACGTGTGTTGGAACAGCCAGTACACCGCGACCATCAGGAAGTAGCCGAGCAGCATCCCAATGAGCGGGGACAGCACGATGAATACGAGCGTCTTGGTCCAGCCCGAGAGGATGAGCGCCGCAAAGCCCGCCTTGGCGACGGCCGCACCAGCGTATCCCCCGATGAGCGCGTGCGACGAGCTCGATGGAAGCCCGTAGTACCACGTGATGAGGTTCCAGAGGATCGCGCCGAGGAGGCCGGCAAGGATCACGTTGGGGTCAACGACGGCGAGGTCGATCATGCCGCTCCCCAACGTCTTCGCCACCGCCGTCCCGACCGTGAACGCCGCCATGAAGTTGAAGAACGCCGCCCAGATGACGGCGGCGATCGGGCTGAGCACACGGGTACCAACGACCGTCGCGATGGAGTTCGCGGAGTCGTGGAAGCCATTGATGAAGTCGAAGACGAACGCGACCGCGACGATCGCGACGACGTACGTGACCACGTCTAGGCGTTCTTGAGCGAGATGCTCTCGAGCACGTTCGCCACGTCCTCACACTGGTCGAGGGCACGCTCGAGCGTATCGTACAGCTCCTTCCACTTGATGATCTCGAGCGGATCGGGGTTCTCGCCGTCGAAGAGACTTCCCACGGCGAGGTGGTAGATCGCGTCCCCTTCCTCCTCGAGCGACTTGATCTCCCGCGCCTTCTCGATGACGAGGCTGCTCTTCTTCATCCCGATGACGGCCTCCTCGATACGCGTCGCGGCCCGCACGAGCACCGCCGCCAGCATCTGGGCTGGCTCACGCGTCTCCTTGATGCGGAACATCGCCACCCGGCGCGCCGTGCCATCGAGCAGATCGATGACGTCGTCGAGTCGCGACGCGAGCATGTGAATGTCCTCGCGATCGAGCGGCGTGACGAACGTCTTGTCGATGCGCGCGATGATGTCGTGCGTGAGCACGTCCGCCTCGTGCTCGACGTCCTTGATCGCGCTCACGTGTTTGTGAAGGTGCTCGGGCTCCTTGAAGAGCTCGTGCGTGAGCTTGGCCGCCGTCGTCACCCGGCGCGCGATCTCGGCGAACATGGCGAAGAACTCCTGGTCACGCGGGATCAGTCGCACGAAAGCGCTCCGATAGGGGATTCTGGTGCGGGGGAAGATAGAGCGTCGGGGTCGAATGAGGAACGAGGAACGAGGACGCGGCTCCATTCCTCCTTCCTCGTTCCTCATTCCGCAAAGAACGCCTCTCGTATCCCCGTCACGACAAACTGCACCGCCACCGCGGCCAGCATGAGGCCCATGATCCGCATGATGACGCGAATTCCGGTCTGACCGAAGCGCGACATTACACGGTCGCTGATGCGCAGCATGACCCACGAAATCACCAGCGTCACCACGATCGATGCGTAGATCACGGCCACGCGGGCGGGCGTGCGTGCCTGCCCGGAGAGCACCATCACCGTCGAGATCGCGCCCGGGCCCGCGAGCATCGGCATCGCCAGCGGTGTCAGCGCGACGTCGTCCTTTCGAATTCCCTCGTCGATCTCGGCCTCGCTCTCCTGGGTTCGCCGCTCGCCGCGCAGCATGTCCATCGCCACGAGCCAGAGAATCGCGCCGCCCGCGATGCGGAACGCGGGAAGCGTGATGCCGAAGGCGCGGAAGATGAGATTGCCGCCCGCGGCGAACACGATGAGCAGGATCCCGGCCGCGATGCAGGCGCGACGGGCGGTCGCCCGTCGACGCTCCACGGTCTCGCCCTGCGTGATCGCGAGGAAGGTGGGAACGACCGCGATGGGATCGACGAGAAACAGAATCGACGTGAACGTGACGAGGGCGAACTGCGCGAAGTCGGTCATGGACGCCTCGCGACGCTCACGCGGTCACCGCCATCGCGCCGTGAAGTTTCCCGCGGCGCGCGCCACGCGGTGCGCTTCCACGAGCTGCGGATCGCGAAAGACCATCACCAGCAACACGCCCGCGACGAAGCCGCCAATGTGCGCCCAGAAGGCGGTTCCACTCGAGACTTCGGGATCGACCTCCATCAGCTGCGGGAGTCCGCTGACCACCTGAAGCACGAGCCACCAGATCAGCACCAGCCACGCACGCGCCCAGAAAATGAAAATCGGCGGAAAGATCATTCGAATGTGCGCGCGCGGATAGAGAATCAGGTAGCCGCCCATGATCCCCGAGATCGCGCCCGACGCACCCACCGTCGGAATGATCGATCGCGGCTCGACCAGCACGTGAGCCCCGGCGGCCGCCAGTCCACACAGTAGATAAAACACCGCGAACCGCCCGCGTCCCATGCTGTCTTCGACGTTGTTGCCGAAGACCCAGAAGAACACGAGGTTGCCGATCAGGTGGCCCCACCCGCCGTGCAGGAACATCGACGTCACGGGCGTCAGCAAGTTGATCGCCTGGTCGTCGACGACGCACGCGACACCGGGAGCGATCGGGATGCCCTCGCCAAGCCGCGCGAGCTTGGTGATCTCCCCGGGTACGAGCCCGAGATTACACACGCTCGCGACCAGGCTCATTTGATCGAACCCGGCCCCCTGCAAGAGAAACCACGCCGCCAGAATCAGCCCGACGATCACATAGGTGACGATCGGTGTGCGCAGCGTGGGGTTGTCGTCGCCGATTGGTATCACGTCGCAATGCCCCGGGTGGACCAACGGTGCGGCGCTGCCACGGGTGAGCGCATCCGCCGAAGCGGCGAGATGCGCCCCTCGGTCCTCTCAATTCTCCTGCCAAACTGGCGCAATGGTACGGCCCTTTGCTTGCCGATACCGCAAGGCAACTTCCGTGGCCGCGCAAAATATACGCACGAGCGGCCACTGCGGCGCGACCCTCGCGTGCACGGGTTCTCCCGGCGACCTGGGCCGCCCTGAACCACGAAAGAGGTGACAATGGCTGAGAAAATCATCGGAATCGACCTCGGTACCACGAACTCCGTCGTGGCCGTGATGGAAGGCGGCGATCCCGTCGTCATTCCGAATGCCGAAGGCGGTCGCGTCACACCGTCCGTCGTGGGGTTCACGAAGGACGGCGAGCGCCTCGTCGGGACGGTCGCGAAGCGGCAGGCCGTGACCAATCCAACGAATACCGTCTTCTCGATCAAGCGCTTCATGGGCCGCCGGTTGCCCGAGGTGCCCGACGAGACCAAGCGCGTTCCGTACAAGGTCGTGGGGGGCGCCAACGACATGGCGACCGTCGAGGTCATGGGCAAGCGCTACACCCCGCCGGAGATCTCGGCGATGATCCTCCAGAAGATGCGCCAGACCGCCGAGGACTACCTCGGACACAAGGTCGAGAAGGCGGTCATCACCGTCCCCGCATACTTCAACGACGCACAGCGCCAGGCGACGAAGGACGCCGGCAAGATCGCGGGTCTCGACGTACTGCGCATCATCAACGAGCCCACGGCGGCCGCGCTCGCCTACGGTCTCGACAAGAAGAAGGACGAGAAGATCGCCGTCTTCGACCTCGGTGGCGGCACGTACGACATCTCCGTGCTCGAGCTCTACGACGTCGAGGGATCGCGCCAGTTCGAGGTGAAGGCCACGAACGGCGACACGCACCTGGGCGGCGACGACTTCGATCAGCGCGTCATCGATTGGCTCGTCGGCGAGTTCAAGCGCGACCAGGGCATCGATCTGTCGAAGGACCCGATGGCGCTTCAGCGCCTGAAGGAAGGCGCCGAGAAGGCGAAGATGGAGCTGTCGACGGTGCAGCAGACGGACATCAACCTGCCGTTCATCACCGCGGACCAGTCGGGCCCCAAGCACCTCAACTACTCGCTCTCGCGCGCGAAGTTCGAGCAGCTGGTGGACGATCTCATCCAGCGCACCATCCCGCCGATGCAGCAGGCGTTGAAGGATGCCGGGATGAAGCCGGAGGAAGTCAACGAGGTCATCCTCGTCGGCGGCTCCACGCGCATCCCGAAGGTCCAGCAGATCGTGAAGGACTTCTTCAAGAAGGAGCCTCACAAGGGCGTCAACCCGGACGAGGTCGTCGCGATCGGCGCCGCGATTCAGGGTGCCGTCCTCACCGGCGAGCAGAAGGACGTGCTGCTCCTCGACGTGACGCCACTCTCGCTCGGTATCGAGACGCTCGGTGGCGTGATGACGACGCTCATCCCACGCAACACGACGATCCCGACCAAGAAGGCGGAGACGTTCTCGACCGCCGATGACAATCAGACGACGGTCGAGATCCACGTGCTGCAGGGCGAGCGCGAGCTCGCGCGCGACAACCGCACCATCGGCAAGTTCCAGCTCACCGGAATTCCGCCCGCTCCGCGCGGCATGCCGCAGGTGGAGGTCACCTTCGACATCGATGCCAACGGCATCCTGCACGTCACGGCGAAGGACAAGACCACCGGGAAGGAGCAGAAGATCCGCATCGAGGCGTCGAGTGGTCTCTCGGACACCGAGATCGACCGCATGGTGAAAGATGCGGAGAAGCACGCGGACGAGGATCGCCAGAAGCGCGAGGAGATCGATGCGCGGAACCGCCTCGACACGATGTCGTACGAGGTGGAGAAGAGCTCGAAGGAGTGGGAGGAACGCCTCTCCGAGGAGCACAAGACGCGGCTCAAGGAAGCGATCGAGCGGGCGCGCAAAGCCCTTCGCGCCGACGACATGACCGAGATCCGCGCCGCGCAGGAGGAGCTCACGAAGTCGTACAATGAGGCTGGGCAGTCGTTGTATGCGCAAGCCGGAAGCGCTGGGGGCGCTGAAGGCGCTGGAGGCGCTGGAGGCGCTGGAGGCGCTGAAGGCGCTGGAAGCGCTGGGGGCGCTGGCCAGCCCGCCGGGGCGACCGCAGGGAAACAGGACGACGTCGTCGAGGCAGATTACGAGATCGTCGACGAAACCAAGAAGTAAGCTCGCAAATTACTGACAACTCCCGGCCGCCCGGCGTGTGTCGAACCTGAGACACATGCCGGGCGTTGGTCGTGAGAGCGCGAAACTTGCGCGCCAGCGGCCGTGTATCACAGGTTGGACTCATCATCTGGCGGACACCACTCATGTCTCGTACACTCGCGCGCGCTCGCCTCGGCCTCGTCGCGGCAGGCGCTTTCTTCGGCGGCCTGATCGTGGCCGCAGGCGTCAACCTGACACCGTTCGGCTACGCGCAGCAGCAGGCGACCGCGCCGAAGCCGAGCGCCCAGGAGGTCAAGCCGCTCGCTGATGCGAGTCAGGCCTTCACCTCGATCGCCGATCACGTCACCCCGGCGGTCGTCTCCATCCAGACCGAGCGCAGGGCGACGGCGCGCGCCAACCCTCGGCAGCGCGGCCAGGTTCCTCCCGGACTCGAGGATTTCTTCGACCAGTTCGATCCGCGGCGTCAGCAGCAGCAGCCATCGCGCGGGTCGGGGTCGGGGTTCATCGTGTCGCCTGATGGGTACGTGCTGACGAACAATCACGTCGTGGCCGACGCCGATCGAGTCAACGTGACGCTGATGGACAAGCGCGTGTTCAAGGCGCGTGTGGTGGGGCGTGATCCCTCGACGGATGTCGCCGTCCTCAAGATCGAAGGCGGCAAGTTCCCCTCGGTCACGTTCGGGAACGACCTCAATACGCGCGTCGGTGAATGGGTGCTCGCGATCGGCAACCCGCTTGGCCTCGACTTCACTGTCACCGCCGGCATCGTGAGCGCCAAGGGCCGCAGTGGCGAGCTGCGCGGTCTCTACGAGAGCAGCTATGCGATCGTCGACTACATCCAGACCGATGCGGCGATCAATCCCGGAAACTCCGGCGGGCCGCTCGTGAACATTCGCGGCGAGGTCATCGGAATCAATTCCGCGATCGCGAGCCAGACCGGCTTCTACGCCGGCTACGGATTCGCCATTCCGATCACGCTGGCCAAGAGCGTGATGGAAGATCTCATCGCGCATGGCCGCGTGCGTCGCGCGGTACTCGGCATCGCGATCAACGAGGTAACACCGGAAGACGCCGAGGCGGCCGGGCTCCGCGAGATTCGCGGCGCGCGCGTCGATGGATTCACCGGTGAGCCGAGCCCCGCCGAGCGTTCCGGGATCGAGGTCGGGGACGTGATCGTCGCGATCAACAGCCAGCCTGTCGAGCGCGTGGCGTCGTTGCAGCGGATCGTGCGCGGCTTCGAGCCCGGCCAGAAGGTGACGGTGGAAGTCATGCGGTTCGGCGAGCGCAAGACCGTCACGGTGACGCTCACGGAAGCCCCGGCGGAAACGCAGGTCGCCTCGCGCGGCACGAGCGACGCCGTGGAGAACGCTTCGGTGTCGAACGTGAAGCTCGGCATTTCCGTGGAGCCGATCCCGGTGGAGCTCGCTCGTCAGGCAAACCTCGACAGCGACGCGCGTGGCCTGCTCGTCCGCGAGGTGGACCTCGATGGCCCCGCGAACCAGCAGCTCTTCGCCCGAACCGACGTGATCGCCGAGGTCCTGCGTCCCGCTCCGCGCCGCGCGGTGAAGACGGTGGCCGATCTGGAGCGCGCGCTCTCCCGCGTGCGCGATGGGGAGATCGTGTCGCTGTACGTGTACAACATCGGCGGCCGTCCCTCTGGCAGCGAGCCGCCCGGGCGAGTCGTGAATCTCCGTGTTGGCGGGGATTGATTACTGGAACGGCAAAGATGACAGAATTCAGAATTCAGACAAAACCGACGGGGAGCCATTTCGTGGCTCCCCGTCGTCGTTTCTGAACTCTGAATTCTGTATTCTGAATTCTGTCATCTTTGCCGTTAAACTCATGAGCCCGCTAGGCGCCGACGGCCCCCAGTTTTACTTTGGAGCCAAGCGAAAGTGGCGGAACTGGTAGACGCGCAGGACTTAGGATCCTGTGGGGAAACCCGTCCGGGTTCGAGTCCCGGCTTTCGCATCGGCGGCCCCCGACCTACGGCTGCGCCTCGCCGACTCGGGCCGGCGGGCGAAACAAGTCTCGCTGAGCATGAGCGAACGACGTGTGCAGCAGCGGGCGCCCATCCGGGGCGCGCTCGTTCCGTGGCATCTCGAACGCGAACGCGAGCCACTGGTCGTCGAGAGGCCGGGACGACCGCTTCATCGAGAAGCGCAGCGTACCGACGAGAGCTCCCGCACCATCCCTTCGGATTGTCGAGAGCGGTGTGGCGGCGCTCGCGTCGCCGACGCTGAAGCGGCCAGCGGTATCGCCACGAGCCAGCGCGACGCGCAGCAGCACATCGTCTTCCGGATGCCCGCGCGTGTCGATGCGCCCTGAGGTCACGGTCACCTCGAGGGAATCCCGCCACACCTCCACGACGCCCTCGAAGGTGCCGACGACGAACAGCTCCGTATGCATCGACGACGCTCGAAAGGCCCGCCGCTCTCCCGGCTCGAGGTCCGGCTGGCGCGTCCTTCCCGCGCAACCCGCCGCAACCGCGAAGGATGCTACGGCGAGAAAGCAGCGAAGTCGCAGTGGCGAACGTGTCACGCGGTCCCCCTCGTTTATCGCTACCCGTCAGGATAGTCGACCGTCGCCCTCCCGATAAGTCCCTGGCGCCAGAGGCACCATTTCTTTGTACTCCCATTATCTTGTGGTCATGGAACTGGAGATCACGACGAAGAAGTCGGAAGGCGGTGCGCGCCACCTCGAAGTGCGCGTTCCCGCGGAGACGGTTGCCGACGCCGAGGACAAGGCGGCACGCCGCTACGCCACGAAGCTGCGGCTCCCGGGCTTTCGCCCTGGCAAGGCTCCGGCGGCCATCGTTCGGAAGCGGTTCGGGCCCGCCATCCGCGAGGAGGCACTCAACAGCCTGCTCAACGAGGCGTACAAGGAGATCCTCGAGCGCGAGAAGATCCAGCCCGCGGGGCAGCCGCGCGTGGAGCACGTGCACTTCGATGAAGGCCAGCCGCTGACGTTCGAGCTGCACGTCGAGGTACGTCCCGAGATCGTGCTCGCGCGCACCACCGGGTTCCGCGTGCAGCGGAACCGCCGCGCGGTCACCGATGAGCAGGTTCACGAGCAGATCGAGCACCTCCGCGACCAGCGCGCGGCGTGGACCCCCCTGGACGAGAAGCCCATGCCCGGCGACCTCGTCTCCGTCGAGCTGGCAACGGCCGATGAATCCGGCGAGATGCCCGAGCCCAAACAGTATCAGGTCGTGCTCGGTGCCGGGCAGGCGATTCCCGGCGTCGAAGAGGTGATCATGGAGGCGACGCCCGGCCAAACGCTCGAGCGGCCGGTGAAGTGGCCCGACGATTTCCCCGATGAGACGCAGCGCGGCACGACCAAAGCGGTGCGCGTGAAGCTGGTGGATGTCAAGCGGAAGCAGCTGCCCGACCTGGATGATGCCTTTGCGCGCGAGGTGGGTGACTTCGATTCGATCGACGCGCTGAACAAGACGGTGCGTGAGGATCTCGATCGTCACGCCGATCGCGACGCCGATGCCGAAGTTCGGCAGCGTCTCGTGGACGATATCATCTCCGCCAACCCCTTCGACATTCCACGCAGCTGGGTCGACCAGATGGTCGAGGCGTACATCGAGGCGTACCAGGTTCCGGAGGAGGAGCGCGAGCGGTTCCGCGGCGAGTTCCGCGCCGTGGCCGAGCGTCAGGTGCGGCGCGACCTGGTCATTGAGACGATTGCCGACAAGCAGCATCTCAAGGCCAGTGAGAGTGACATCGACGCGCGCGTGGCTGAAGTCGCCGAGAAGCGGAACGCTGACCCGGGCCAGGTCTACGCGTCATTGCAGAAGGCCGGACGTATTCGCGAGCTCGAGCGAAGCATCACCGAAGACAAAGTCTTCGGATGGTTGATGGAGCAGAACATTGTCGAGTGAAAAAGCAAAGATGACTGACCAAGGGAACCCCGTGCCAATGTCCACGATTTATCCGCCCTACGTGATCGAGCGCTCCAGTCGCGGCGAGCGCACCTACGACATCTTCTCGCGGCTCCTCATGGACCGCATCGTGTTCCTCGGTACGCCGATCAACGACGATGTGGCGAACATTGTGATTGCCCAGCTCCTGTTCCTGCAGGCGGACAATCCGGAGCGCGACATTCACGTGTACATCAACTCGCCAGGCGGCAGTGTCTCGGCGGGTATGGCGATCTACGATACCATGCAGTTCCTCACCGCTCCCATTCGCACGATTTGCATGGGCATGGCGGCGAGCATGGGCGCCTTTCTGCTGGCGGCCGGTACCCCCGGGAAGCGTTCGGCTCTCCCGCATGCCCGCATCATGATCCACCAGCCGTCAGGCGGAACGCAGGGCACGGCGGCGGACATCGAGATTCAGGCGCGCGAGATCTTGTATCTTCGGTCGAAGATGAACGAGCTGTTCTCGAAGCACACGGGGCGTCCCGTCGAGCAGATCGAGCGCGACGTCGATCGCGATCGCTTCATGTCGTCGGATGAAGCGCGCTCGTACGGCATCATCGACCACGTTATTAGTGCGGCCAAACCTGTCGAGGTAACGAAGTAGGGTTTCGGTACGCAGTACGCAGTTCGCAGCACGCAGTAGGCTTTGTGAAATTGTTCACGAGCGACGCTGACAATCGTTACGCTTGACCGGGTCGGGGGTCAATCATTACGTATAGACGCCCCCCCGCCCCGGCTTCAGACCGGAGCAACATGCCTGCTCAGCGGGCACCCGCTTTCCCTGTCTCGAGTCACTAAATGTCCCACGACAAACACCTCCGCTGCTCGTTCTGCGGCAAGTCGAAGGACTCGGTCCGGAAGTTCATCTCCGGTCCGTCGGTCTACATCTGCAACGAGTGCATCTCGCTCTGCAACGAGATCCTTGCCGAAGATGAAGAGCGCGAGGTTGCCGAGGCGATCACGCAGGTCCCGACGCCTCAGGAGATCAAGGACGTCCTCGACCAGTACGTGATCGGACAGGAAAAAGCGAAGAAGGCGCTGTCGGTCGCCGTCTACAATCACTACAAGCGAATCAACTCGCAGTCGTCTCGCGACGACGAGGTGGAGCTCGACAAGTCGAACATCCTCCTCATCGGCCCCACCGGGACCGGCAAGACGCTCCTCGCGCAGACGCTTGCCCGCATCCTCGACGTTCCCTTTACCATCGCCGACGCCACGACGCTCACCGAAGCAGGCTACGTCGGCGAAGATGTCGAGAACATTCTCGTCAGGCTGCTCCAGGCGGGTGAGTTCAACGTCGCAGAATGCGAGCGCGGGATCGTCTACATCGACGAGATCGACAAGATCGCTCGCAAGTCCGAGAACCCGAGCATTACGCGCGATGTGTCCGGCGAAGGCGTCCAGCAAGCCCTCCTCAAGATTCTCGAGGGTACCGTCGCATCGGTACCGCCCCAGGGCGGACGCAAGCACCCGCAGCAGGAATACATCCAGATCAATACCAAGGATATCCTGTTCATCTGCGGCGGTGCCTTCGACGGTCTCGACAAGATCATCGAGGCGCGCACGGGCCGGCGTCAGATCGGCTTCACGAAGGAGGAGATCGCGGCGGGCAAGGCCGACCAGGCCAAAGTCAGCCCGTTCGCCGAGGTCGAGCCGGACGACCTGCTTCGCTACGGCCTGATTCCCGAGCTGGTGGGACGTCTGCCGGTGAGCGTCGCGCTCGACACGCTCGATGAGGAGTCCCTGGTTCGGATTCTCAAGGAGCCGAAGAACGCGCTTACCAAGCAGTACCAGAAGCTGTTCGATCTCGAGGACGTGAAGCTCACCTTCGAGGAATCGGCGCTCCGCGGAATCTCGCGCAAGGCACTGAAGCGCGGCACCGGCGCACGCGGCCTGCGCGCGATCCTGGAAGAGCTCATGACCGACGTCATGTTCGAGCTCCCCTCGCGCGACGATGTCGTGGAGGTGAAGATCACCGAGCCCTGCGTTCTGAACGGAACGCCCCCGCTGCTCGAGATCGCTCCGAAGAGGCAGAAGAAGGAAGCGTAAAGGGCGCTGGAAAAGCGCTAGGGGCGCTGGAAAAGCGCTGGGGGCGTTGGAGCACGCTGGCTTTTCAGCGCCGTTCCAGCGCCCTCAGCGCTTTTCCAGCGCCTTTAGCGCTTTCCAGCGCTTGTTAGCGTCAACACCGCCCCCGCCCTTAGATTCTCTCGCCATGCCCCTCGTTACTCGCGACGCCGACTCGTACGACGTTCCGGAGCGCCTGCCGGTTCTGCCGCTGCGCGACCTCGTGGTGTTTCCCTACATGGTCGTCCCGCTGCTCGTCGGGCGCACGGCGTCCCTTGCGGCGCTCGATGAGGCAGGGCGCGCGGATCGTTGGGTGTTCCTCGTCGCGCAACGCAGCGCTGACGTTCAGGAGCCCGCCGCCGCCGATCTCTTCCGCGTTGGCGTCATCGGACGAATCGTCCAGACCACGCGGCTCCCAAACGGAACCATCAAGGTGCTGGTGGAAGGCGTCGCGCGCGCCCGGGCCGCGCGGTTCACGACCGCGGAGGGGCATCAGCGGGTGACGATCGCGCCCCTTCCGCTCGAGCCCGGCGACGAGGCCACGGGCCATGCGATCGTCCGGCGCGCCGATGAGCTGTTCGAGGAATACGTCGCGCTGCACCGCCGCCTGCCTGGCGAGGTGCTCTCCGTAGCGCGGGAGGCCGAGACCGCCGACAAGCGCGCCTTCGCCATGGCGGCGCATTTGCTCGTGCGTCTCGAGGACCGTCAGCGCCTGCTCGAGTCGACTACACGGGCCGACCTGCTCTCGCGCATCGCCGAGCTCCTCGCCTCCGAGCTGGAGCTGCTGCGACTCGAGCGAAAGATCGAGGACGACGTCAAAGGCGCGATCTTCCAGAACCAGCGCGAGTTCTACCTGCACGAGCAGCTGCGCGCGATTCACCGCGAGCTTGGCCAGGAAGAGAGCGACGATTTCGACGAGCTCGAGGCGGCGATCGGTCGCAAGGGATTTCCGGAGCCGGTACGGGCACGGGCCGATCGCGAGCTGCGCAAGCTGCGGCGCACGCCGTCGCTATCCCCGGAAGCCGCGGTCGCGCGCAACTACCTCGATTGGCTGGTGGCGCTGCCCTGGACCGAGCGCTCCGACGACGCGATCGATGTCGCGCACGCGCGTGAGGTGCTCGAGGAAGACCATCACGGTCTCGAGGAGGTGAAGGATCGCATCCTCGATTTCATCGCCGTGCTCGGGCGCGTCGGGACGCTCGAAGGCCCGATCCTCTGCCTCGTCGGACCACCGGGCGTCGGGAAGACCTCCCTCGGCCGCTCAGTCGCCCGTGCGCTCGGCCGTCGCTTCGTGCGGATGTCGCTCGGCGGCGTTCGTGACGAAGCGGAGATTCGCGGACATCGCCGCACCTACATCGGCGCGATGCCCGGCCGCGTGGTGCAGGCGATGCGGCGCGCCGAGGTGGTCAATCCTGTGCTGCTGCTCGACGAAGTCGACAAGCTGGGTCAGGACTGGCGCGGCGATCCCGCCGCCGCGCTGCTCGAGGTGCTCGATCCGGAGCAGAACCGCGCGTTCAACGATCATTACCTCGAAGTCGATTACGACCTGTCGTCGGTGCTCTTCGTGACGACCGCCAACTCGCTCGCGAACATCCCCGACGCGCTGCGTGACCGGATGGAGATCATTCGCCTCCCCGGCTATCTCGATCACGAGAAGCACGCCATTGCGCGCCGTTTCCTCATTCCGAAGCAGCTGCGCGCGCATGGGATCGATCCGGCCACCGTCACGTGGGAGGACGGCGCCGTCGCCGCCATCGTCCGGGGATGGACTCGTGAGGCGGGCGTGCGCGACCTCGAGCGCCGGATCTCTCGCATCGCCCGCAAGCTCGCGCGCGGCCGCGCCGAACGGAGCGCCGAGCCCACCGAAGAGCGCGTGCAGGTGAGTGAGCTGGCGACGCTGCTCGGGACCTCGCCCTTCGACGAGGACGATGTGACACTCGACGACAAGGTCGGCGTAGCCGCCGGGCTCGCCTATACGTCGGTCGGAGGCGAAGTGCTCGAGATCGAGGTCAGCGTCGTCCCCGGTCGCGGAAAGCTGCAGCTCACGGGTGCGCTCGGCGACGTGATGAAGGAGTCGGCGACCGCGGCGATCAGCTACGCGCGTGCACGCGCCAAGCCCCTTGGTCTCGAGCCCGACTTCCACCGGACGCGCGATCTCCACATCCACATCCCCTCGGGCGCTACCCCGAAGGACGGACCGTCCGCGGGAATCGCCATCGCGAGCGCGGTGGTGAGTGCGCTCACGGGAATCCCGCTGCGTGGCGGGCTGGCGATGACGGGCGAGATCACGCTGCGTGGGCGGGTGCTCCCCATCGGCGGGCTCAAGGAAAAATCGGTGGCGGCGCTGCGCACGGGCATTCGAGAGGTCGTCATTCCTCGCGGAAACGCGCGCGAGCTTCCCGAGCTGCCCGAAGAAGTGCGCTCGTCGGTGCAGTTTCATGTCGTCTCGAGCATGGATGAGGTGCTCGCCCATGCCCTTGCCCCCATGAAGGTGACCCAGGCGCTCCACGCATCGCAGGTCGCCCACTGATGACGACCGCGCGCGAGGCCGATCCGCTCGTCATCCGGCGGCTCGAGTTCCTCGGCGGCCAGGCGTCGGTCACTGGATGGAAACCGGCGAGCGAGCTTCCCGAGATCGCCTTCAGCGGACGCTCGAACGTCGGCAAGTCTTCATTGTTGAACAAGCTCGTCAAGCGGAAGGCGCTGGCGCGCGTCAGCGCCACGCCCGGGAAAACGCGCGAGATCAACTTTTTCCGCGTGAACGACGCGTTTCACCTCGTCGATCTCCCGGGCTACGGCTACGCGCGTGTCTCCAGGACGGCGCGTGAGGCGTGGCGGCCGCTGATCGAAGGATACCTGCAGACGAGCGAGCAGCTCCGGGGCGTGGTGCAGCTCATCGACGCGCGACACGCGCCATCCGATGACGATCTCCGGATGCTGGATTTTCTCGCCGCGGTGGGGGTACCCACGATCGTCGTGGCCACCAAGGTGGATAAGCTCTCGAAGGCTGAGCGGAGTCAGACGCTGGCGTCACTCGCCGCGCGGCTCGGCATCGAGGATGAGCAGCTCATTCCCTTCAGCGCTCGAACGGGCGAAGGTCGTGACGAGCTCGCGCAGGCTCTCGTGGCGCTCCTCGCGCAGCCATCCTGGAGGGACGAGTGAGAGTATTCCTGTCGATGTCGCTTGCGGCAACGCTTGCATGTGCCTCGTCGTCGGGCGGTGGCGCGCCGGACACTCCCGTCGATCCGACGCCGCCGGAGCAGGCGGCGGCAGACCTTCCCGTTGGATTCGGGACGCTCCACCAGGAAGACATTGCCCTGCGGATTCAGCTGCCGTCGGTTCTCGTGCGCGCCCTTCCGCTCGATGAATCGGTGATTCGGGTGCTGTCGCCGGACTCGTATCGCGGGCTGCACGGGCTGGTGACGAGCCGCCAGGCCGAGCTCGATGAGCGTGCGCGCCGCTACGGCGTGCGTCAGCCGAGCCTGTGGTATTTCTCCTACTATGGCGTCCAACCCGACGCCCGCTTCTCGCCCGAAGAAGTGATCATCACCAGCGCCGGCCGTGTGTTTCGGCCGTTGTCGATCGTTCCGCTCACCACCGGCTTCGGCGAGCAGCGTCTCGAGCAGCGGGGTGTACAGACGGCGATCTACATCTTCGACGATGGCGTGGACGTGAACCTTCCGCTCGTCGTAACCGTTCAGGGTGTACCGAGCTCCGGCTGGGAGGCGAACCTCCGCCGGATCGAGCGGGAGCGTGCGTTGGTGCGATCCCGGGCGGCAGCCAGGTCCGGCGCCTAACTGCGAGATGCGAGCTGCGAGCTGCGCGCTGCGCGCTGCGAACTGCGAACTGCGAGCGGACACCAAAGTGCGGATTTAAACGCCAGAACGCTAAGGACACGGCAATTGCCATTCAACAGCTGGCGCAGGTCGCAGGTCGCAGCTCGCAGTTCGCACTCCGCCAGGTCTTCCACGCTACCACCGGTACCACTACCATGGTTCTTCGTCCACTCCGCGCTCTCACACGCGCGCCGCACGCGCCGGCCATCGAGGCCTGGCTCGAACAGCTCGCCGATGAATTGAGGCACCCAGACGCCGATCGCGCGGAGATTTGTCGACGGACGCTGGCGGAGATCACCTATCCTGAGTACGCCCGCAACTGGGAAACGGCGGTGGAGGACGAATCGCTTCCGCTCCCCACGCGCGCCGCGCTGCTCGCACTCGATCCGAGAAACGTCACGCTCGAGCCGGAGTATTACGCCGAGTGTGATGACGCGAAGTTCCAGCGCGTGAAGCCGCTCCTGTGGCTTTGGTACTCGTTCGATCGCACGATCCTCGGCGGCCAGAACGTCGACGTCGGCGTGCGTCTCCGCCGCTTGCTCGCGCCGCTGATCTTCAAGCGGGTGGGCGCGAACTTCAAGTGCTTCCAGTTCGTCGAGTTCTCCTTCGGCTACAACCTCGACGTCGGTGACGATGTCGTCGTGCACCGCCACGTTCTGCTGGATGACCGCGGCGGCATCGTGCTCGGGAACCGCGTATCGATCAGCGACTACGCGAACATCTACTCGCACACGCACAGCATCGTCGACCAGAAGGACGTCACCGATCTGGAAACGGTGCTCGAGGACGACGTGCGCATCACGTACCACGCGACGGTGCTGGCCGGCGTCCGCGTTGGCCAGAACGCAATGGTCGGCGCCATGGCCGTGGCCACGAAGGACGTTCGCGCTTTCCATGTGAACGTGGGGATTCCGGCGAAGAGCGTGCGCGTGAAGCCGAACGCGCCGGCGGATGCGTATGCGACGGTGAGAAGGCCGAGAGACTAGATTGCGGATTGCTGATTACTGATTGCTGATTGCGTGTAACTCGTTGTCGCATGCATTCGCAATCCGCAATCAGCAATCAGCAATCGAAACCTTCACTTGACCCGGAGAACGTCCTCCACTTTCCCCGCGTCACCGCCCTTCAGCAATTCCGCCGCATCGCGCACGTTGGCGCGCTCGCGGGGCCACGCGAAGCGGCGCTCGGCGTCCGCGATCGAAAGCCACTCGGCGCGTGTGTGCTCGAGGCTGAGCTGCAGCGGCGCGTCCGTGACGACGGCGGCGAACACGACGGCGAGCATCACCGTGCTTTGCTGGTGCAGGTAGAATGGCTGCACGGTGACGTTGTACAGGCGGGCGATGAGAAGGCCGGTCTCCTCGCGGACCTCCCTGATGGCCGCGTCCTCGGGACGCTCCCCCGGCTCGATGGTGCCGTGCACGGTCTCCCACGCGCCGGGACAGCGCACACCCGGCGCCCGCTCGAGGACGAGCGCGTCCCACTCCCCAGCGCGACGTCGCAGCACGAAGACGTCGACGACGCCTGCGCGAACCGTGGTCGGGTCGCTCAATCCACCTGACGAGCGCGCCCGAGCAGGGCGTTGATGCGCGCACTCAGCGCGCGCGGACGGAACGGCTTCGTGAGAAAGTCGCTGGCGCCGTATTCGAAGACGCGCACTTCGCTGTCCTCATCGCCCTTGGCGGTCAAGACGATGACTGGCAGCGTGGATGTTGCCTGACGAGCCCGCAAATGACTGAGGACGCCGTACCCGTCGAGCCGAGGGAGATTGAGGTCGAGCACGACGATGTCGGGCGCGCCCCGGTCTACCTCGTCGAGCGCGAGCACCCCGTCGCTCGCTTCGAGGACGGTGAAGCCTTCTCGCTCGAGAAGCTCACGCAGGATGCGCCGAAGCGGTTCCTCGTCCTCCACCAGCAGCACCGTCGCGTGGTCACGTCGCGTCTTCGCCTGCGGCGTGAGATCATCGAGCAGCTCGAAGGCCGCATCGTGAGCAACGGTGGTCGGACCCGCCTCCGGCTGCGGCGTTCGCGGGCTTCCCTGCGCGCTGTCGCGCGACGCTTTCCCCTTTCGCCCCGGTGGTGAGCCCGCAGGGCGCGAGGTCGAGGGGCGTGAGGGGTCGTCTTGCGGAACCTCCAGCACACGGAGCAGCTCTTCGATCGTCGTCTCGCCCCCGATCACACGACTCACACCGGATTCCCACAGCGATCGCATTCCGCCTTCGCGTGCCGCGTCCGCCACGCGATCGACGCTTTCGCCCGCTGAGATCCGCCGCTCCACCTCGGGATTCGAGACGAGGACCTCCACGACGGCCATGCGGCCGCGGTATCCCGTCTGAGAACAGTGGTCGCACCCCGCGGCTCTGAAGAGCGCCGTTCCCGCCGGGATCCACGGGCGGAGGCGGTCAGGAATGGGATCCATCCAGACTTCGCGGCATTGCGGGCACACGCGCCGGAGGAGCCGCTGCGCGATGATGCCCTTGAGCGCAGCCGCCAGCTTGTAGCTCTCGACGCCGATGTCGGTGAGGCGCGTGATCGAGCTGGCGGCGTCGATGGTGTGGAGCGTCGTGAGCACGAGGTGGCCGGTGAGCGACGCCTGTACGGCGGTCGCCGCCGTCTCGCGATCGCGCACCTCTCCGACGAGCACCACGTCGGGGTCCTGACGCAGAATCGATCGAAGCGCCGCGGCGAACGTGAGTCCCGCCTTCTCATGCACCTGCACCTGAACGACACCTTGCAAGCGATACTCGACCGGATCTTCGACGGTGACGATGTTGACGCCGCGCGACTGGATCTGGCGAAGGGCCGAGTAGAGTGTCGTCGTCTTGCCCGATCCGGTGGGGCCGGTGACGAGAATGACGCCCTCGCGCATTTCGAGCAGTCGCTTGATGCGGTCGAGCTCGTCGGTGCGAAGACCCATGCCGTCGAGCGAGAGCACGGTCGCGCGCGTGTCGAGAATGCGCACGACGACTTTTTCCCCCTGCGACGCAGGCAGCGTCGACACGCGAAGGTCGATCGGGACGCCGTTCACTGCCACGCGAGCGCGGCCGTCCTGCGGACGGAGGCGGTCGGCGATGTCGAGCCCCGACATGATCTTGATGCGCGACACGAGGGGGATTCCGGCAGCCCGGGGCAGGACCATCGTCTGCCGCAGCACACCGTCGATGCGATACCGAACCGCCACCCCGCCTTCTTCCGGCTCGAGGTGAATGTCGCTCGCGCGCGAGGTGATCCCCTCGGCGAAGATGTGATCGACGAGCCGAATGATCGGACGCTCCGACGACGCCTTCTCGTTGCCGAGCTCCATGTCGTCCTGCGCCTGCACGTCGGCGATCGCCTGGATGTCGTAGTTGGCACTGACGTTCTCGAGAATCTTCGAGACGACGTTCTCCGGCCGGTACAGCTCATCGAGCCGCTCGGCGATCTTCGTCGGTGCGGCGAGCGACATTTTCACCGTGCGGCCGGTCGCAAACGCCAGCGTGCGCTCGCAGTCGAGATCGTGTGGATCGGCGGTCGCGATCTCGAGCGCCGAGTCGCTGATCGTCAGTGGGATGATGCGGTACTTGCGCGCCAACGATTCGGGAACGTGCTCGCGCGCCTGCGGAGTCGCGAGTGAGATATTCGCGATCTTCATGTGGAAGCGCGACGCCAGCGCCGTCAGAATCTCATCATCGCTGATGAATCCGCGACGTACCGCCGTCTCCCAGTAGCTGTCCTGGGCAGCGGTTTTCAGCACGCCGACCGTCTCCTTCGAGAGGAGCGTCTCCAGCGTGGGCAACAGCCATTCGTCGCGAACGTGACCCTTCGGCACGGCAGCTCCAACGGGGACCGAGGGCGCGTTCGCCATCGGGCAGGGGTGGGGCCAGGAGGTGAGCGCCGAGTCGCATACGGGCACCCGGCCGTAACTTAGACGATCGAAGACCGAAACGAGATATTGAGAATCAGAGGCGCTAAAGGCGCTAGAGGCGCTAGAGGCGCTATGGAATCGCCCATTACCCCAGCGCCCTTAGCGCCCTTAGCGCCCTTAGCGCCTCTGCCTCTCACATCACCCGCCACAATTCGGGCGTCACATCCACGTTGAAGGTCCACCGGCCATCACGCAGGCCCCGTCCCACGTCGAGCCGCACGGCGTCGAAGAACAGGAGAGCGCCGGTGCCGACGCTCGGATACCAACCAGCCGGGCGCTCGGGACGCGCGCGGGCGAGGAAAACGACATTGGCAAAAGGCGCGAGCGTCATGCGCGGAGGCGCCTCGCCGAACCGTCCCAATGGGATGGCAAGGAAGGGTGCGGGGATGCGCCACTCGAGACGCTGGCTACCTCCGATCTCGCCCACGAGCTCGTGGTAGCTGTATCCCGGTCCACTCACCGGTCCACCCAGATACACCAATTCCTGCGGCGGAACCACACCCGGCATCGCCTCCACGGCGGCGAACGTCGTGCGCGAGATGAGCCGGTGGCTTCCCACGGGGCGCTCGATCGCGCCATCGACGAAGAGCCGAACCGTTCCCGGCTCGCCCAGTGACAACGCGTGCGGCTGGAACCACATCGCGCGGAGCTCCCCGTGCAGACGGAGCTCGGTCCCCGCGATGAACAGCGACGCCGGTCGATCGAAGGCGAGTGCCACGCGAGCAGCGCGGCCGTCCAGCGCATCGATGACCGGCTCGTAGGTCCCACGAGACGGCGTAGCCACGACTTCGACGGCCTCGTGGCGCTCGTACGCGCCGGTAAGGCGCCAGCCCATGCCTAACGCGGTCCCCAGCTCCGCGGCGAGGCCCACGCTCCGCACGTCGAACGGCTCCGTCGCGTCACTGCCGAACTCCTGGGCCGCGATGGAGTTCACGAGTCCCGACCGCTCCACGATGTCACCGGCGTCGCGATAGTCCCGTTCGGCGAACAGGCGCAGACCGACGCCGCTCGCGCGCATCCACGAGATTCCCACTCGCGCCTTGAGCTGCTCATCATCCAGCCCGTACCGCACCTGGAGGGTAGTGCGCACCCCGCCGCCGAGGGCGCGGGAGATTCCGGCGCCAAGCGCGAGGCCTTCCGCGCGGCGAACCCGGGCCACGTCGGAGATTCCGCGCGCCGCCACCGTCGCCTGGCGACTCCGGGCAAGCGCCTGCGCCCGAACCAGTCGCCGCGCCTCCTCCTGGATGATCCGCACCTCGGGATCGGTGGGCGCACGCACGTCGGGTGGCAGCGAATCCAGAATCGCGCCGCCCCAGCGATGGGCCTCCATCACGCGCTGCGGCGCCTGCACGATCTCCGGCCCGTTGAACAGCGCGAGGTCCAGGCCGGTGTTCACATCGTGACAGCAGATCTCCCACCGCCCCCGGATGATCCCGCGAACGGGGAAATCCATCCACGTCCCAGCGCGCCGGATCTCGATCTCCTGACGCCGTGGGAGCCAGAACGTGCCCGACACGAGCGCGTTGTCGAGCACGATCGCGAGATCCTCGAGCTGCCGATCCACGAACGCGGCGCGCGTGAAGTTGAATGCCATTCGGACGAGCTGGGCGCTCTCGCGCTCGATGAACAGCGCCCCCACGACGCGCGGCTGCGTATCGTCGGTCGGTCGGACGCGCACGATCGCCACGGCGATGGTGCGATCGGGCAGGCGCATCTCGATCGAGTCGCCGATGGCGAACTCGTACACGGACAGGCCGCGCGGACTGAGCGGATGCGGGACATCGCGGACCTCGTCGCCATCCCCGAGGCGAATGACCTCGGGGAAGTTGTTCTGGACGATGCCGAGGTGGTCCCGATGGTACGCAATGTCCGTCGGGAGCAGGAGGGTATCGCGTCGTCCGATGATGCGCTGCTTGCTCAGCCCGGGCGAGCGCCAGTACACTTCCAGGGCGAGCTCGTCCGCCTTGATGACCTTCGGCGGCTCGGTGAAGCCCTCACCGAGTTGAGCGAGAAAGGTGACATAGCCGCGCGCGATGGCGCGCCAGTCGTGCAGCGCCGTGTCGGCGAGCTGGCGCTCGCGGAGCTCGGTCGCGCGATGCACGAGCGCCATTGTTCGCGCATCGTTCCACTCTGATTGCGCCCTCACGGGCGTGACGAGCGGCCCCAGGAGACAGCACGCGGCTGCCATCGCCGCGAAAAAGCGGAGCATGACGAGCGAATATCGCGGTGCGTGCATCGCGCGGCAAGCGCGCGATCAGTGACGTCGGAGCGTTTTCTCGCACTCGCGCGCAGCGCGGAGCGCGAACGCACGCTCATCCCCGTTTGGCGCGACGTGCTGCTCGATACCGACACGCCCGTCTCGGCGTTCGCCAAGCTCCGCCGCGGGCCGTTCGCGTTTCTGCTCGAGTCCGCTCCTGCCGGCGGAGAGACGTGGGCGCGCTATACGTTCCTCGGCACGGAGCCGGCCGGCGCATGGCGGCTTCGCGATGGCGTCGTCGACGAATGGCACCCTGAGCGCGGATGGCACGGAGAGCGCCGCCCGGCGGACCCCATCGCGGACCTCGGAGCGAGGCTTCGGGCGTACGAGCCTGCGACGGTTCCCGAGCTCGGTGCATTCTGGGGCGGCGCCGTCGGATATTTCGGCTACGACGTCGTGCGACTCATCGAGCGGCTCCCACACCCGCCCCGCCGAGCACTGGACGTACCTGATGCCCTGATGGTCCTGACGCGCGCGGTCGTCATCATCGACAACCTGCGCGCGCGCGCGCGCATCGTGATCGGCGTTCCGGTGGAGTCCTCCCTCGACGATCGCGCGCTCCGCTCGCGGTACGACGAGGCGGACCAGGAGATCGACGCGCTCGCCGCGCGACTGCGAGCGCCGGTCGATCTCCCCGCGCTCGAAGTCGAAGGCCCCGGAGCAATGCCCCCGCCGGGAACCTCGATCAGCCGCTCGGACTTCGAGGCCGGCGTGCGACGCATCAAGGAGTACATCCTCGCCGGCGATGCCTTTCAGGTTCTGCTGGCGCGGCGCCTCGAGATGCCGCTCGACTTCGAGCCCGCGACGCTGTACCGCGCGCTGCGAGCGCTCAATCCTTCGCCGTACATGTTTCACCTGGTGCTCGACGGTCTCGAGCTGGTGGGATCGAGCCCCGAGCTGCTGGTGCGCGTGGCCAACGGACGTCTCACGGTGCGGCCGATCGCCGGCACCCGTCCCAGAGGGCTGACGCCTGACGAGGATGCGGCGCTGGCGGCGGAGCTGCTCGCCGATGAGAAGGAGCGTGCCGAGCACATCATGCTGGTCGATTTGGGTCGCAACGACGTCGGCCGGGTGGCGCGATTCGGCTCGGTCGAAGTGAGTGAGCTCTTCGGCGTGGAGCGCTACAGCCACGTGCTGCATCTCGTCAGCCAGGTGGATGGGGCGCTCCGGACGGAGCACGACGCGCTGGATGCGCTGCGAGCGACCTTTCCGGCCGGCACGATGACCGGCGCACCCAAAGTGCGCGCGATGGAGATCATCGACGAGCTCGAGCCGGAGCGGCGCGGCCCCTACGCCGGGGCAATCGGTTACATCGCCGCCGGCGCGACGCGCATGGATCTCGCGATTACGATCCGCACCTGCGTTATCGCGGGGGGAGTCGCCTCTGTCTCGGCTGGCGCCGGCATCGTTGCGGACTCCATCCCCGAGCGTGAGTGGGAGGAGACGGAGAACAAGGCGCGCGCCCTGCTCCTGGCCATCAGCATGGCTCGGCGCGCGCTAGAAGCGAGCACGACCGCACACCATACTTGACCGCTCAATGCGTCTGAAGCTCGTCGGCACCGATGGCGCGCAGTCGTTCGAGCTGCGCGAGGGCCCGCCACTCGTCGTAGGGCGCGCGCCGAACAGCGACATCCCGATCTTCGACCCCACGATCTCGCGGCGGCATGCAGAGGTCGAATGCGGCGACGACGGGTTCGCGATTCGCGACCTCGGATCGAGCAACGGGACGTACGTGAACGGCGAGCGCGTGACGCACCGCGCGATCGCGCCCGGAGACGTGCTGACGTTCGGGAAGGTCTCCTTCCGGGTGACGGAAGCGCCTGACCTCCCTCCCTCACCAGCACGCACGTCGCCGGCGCACGCAACGCCCGACACCAGCCCTCGCTCGAGCGGGACCATTCGCCGTCAGCTCTCGGCCTCCGGCACGCGCGGGCTGTTGTCGAGCCGGCTCCGAGGCCCCGACATCACCGCCTCGCCAACCGACGACGCAAGCCAGGATGAGCGCCGACTCGCACTCCTCGTGGAGATCGCCAAGGGGCTGTCCGGCGCCGTCGACATCAACAGCCTGCTCGACAAGATCGCCACATATGTCTTCCAGATCTTCGACGCGGACCGCGTCGCCATCAATCTGTTGGGCGACACCGGTGAGATGGTGCCGAAGATCTCGCGCGATCGCCGCGGAACGGAAGCGGGACGGACGGTGCCGCAGTCGATCGCGCGGAAGGTGATTCAGGAGAAGGTCGCGGTGCTGACCGACAACGCGCCTGAGGACGAGCGGTTCGGCGGCCAGTCCATCCTGCTGCAGAGCGTGCGATCGGCGATGTGCGCACCGCTGCTCGGCACCGATCACGAGGTGCAGGGGGTGCTCTACGTCGACAATCAGGCGGCGACACACCAGTTTGGCGATGAGGACCTCGACTTTCTCGTCGCCTTCTCGGGCATCGGCGGTGTCGCGATCGAGAACAGCAAGTTCGGCGAGCGCATTCGAAAGGAGGCGCTCGTGCGCAGCAACTTCGAGCGCTACTTCGCCCCGTCGCTCGCGGCACGCATTGCGAGCTCGCCCGATGCCGTGCGGCTGGGTGGTGACAAGCGAGCGATCGCCGTTCTGTTCAGTGACATTCGCGGCTTCACGGCGCTGTCGGAGACGATGAATCCCGACGACATGGCGAGCCTGTTGAGCGAGTATTTCACGGAGATGGTGGATTGCGTGTTTCGCCACGGAGGGACGCTCGACAAGTTCATGGGCGATGCGGTCATGGCGCAGTGGGGCGCGCCGATTGCCGCCGAGGACGATGCGGATCGCGCCATGACCGCGGCGCTCGACATGATGCGCGGGCTGGATGAGCTGAACAAGAAATGGCGCGCCGCCGGCAAGCCGGCGCTTCAAATCGGTATCGGCCTCAACTACGGCGAAGCGTTCGCCGGGAACATCGGCTCGGAGAAGCGGCTCGAGTTCACCGTCATCGGCGACGCCGTCAACACGGCCAGCCGCCTGTGCTCCGCTGCCGATGGCGGCGAGATCCTTCTCACCGATGAGATGCGGCGTGCCCTGCGTCATCCCCCCAAGTTGAAAGAGAGAGCCCCGATGGAGCTCAAGGGAAAGGCCCAGTCGGTCCCCGTCTACTCCGTCGTTCGCAAATGACGCCACCGCCGGGATACGAGCGTCTCGTCCGTCCGGGGGTGGAGACCGTCGCTCGCGCGACGCTCGCCGGCCCCGTGGAGGAAGCGCTCGCTGCCGGATCGCTTTACGACTACGCCGCGCATCATCCCGAGGCGCGGCCGCTGCACGGCCGGGGCGTAGCGTACGCGGTACCGCTGCCGGATGGGGAGACTCGCGTGGTCGTGCGACGGTCGAGGCATGGCGGGTGGCTCGCACCACTCACCGGGGAGATCTTTCTCCGTCCTACGCGCGCGCCGCACGAGCTCGAGGTATCGCTGCATCTCACCCGCGAGGGGATCCCGACCCCGGAAGTCGTCGCGTACAGTACGTATGAGGTGGCTCCGCTGCTGCGCCGCGCCGATGTCGCCACGCGCGAGGTGCCCGACGCGCTCGATCTCGCCGCGACCCTGGATCGTGATCGCGATCCGGCCGCGGTACGCGGCGCCGTGCGGATCGTGGCGAAGCTCCTGGCGCGGATGGCTGTAGCGGGGGTCCGGCACCCCGATCTCAACGTGCGAAACGTGCTGATCGCGCGCGACGACAACGGCCACCGGGAAGCGTGGTTGCTCGATGTCGACCGCGTGTGGTTCGACGCGCCACGGCATCCGCGGGTGCGCGAAGCGAACCTCAGCCGATTCGCGCGGTCGGCGCGCAAGCTGCGGGAGCGTGAGGGACTTCCAGTGGGGGATGGCGAGATGGCGCTGCTCGCGGCGCTCGCGCGCGAGGAGGAGGAGGCGCTGCCCTGATCGTCGCCCCGCTGGAGCGCGTCTGCATCGTGATGATGAGCGCGGTCGGTGATGCGGTGCACGTGCTGCCGCTCATTACCGCGCTCAAGCGTCACCGCCCGCGCGCGCGAATCACGTGGATTCTCCAGCCCGGCCCCGCCTCGCTCGTTCGCGGCCATCCCGACGTGGACGAGATCATTCTCTTCGAGCGCAGGAAGGGGTGGCGCGCGTTCGCCGACATTCGACGTGCCTTGCGAGACCGCACGTTCGACGTGGTGCTGTCGCTGCAGGTGTACTTCAAGGCGGGAGTGATCACCGGGTTCGCGCGAGCCCCGCTGAAACTCGGGTTCGATCGCGCTCGCGCCCGCGACCTGAATTGGCTGTTCACGACGCATCGCATCCCGGCGCGTCCCAATCAGCACGTGCAGGATCAGTACTTCGAGTTTCTCGAGGCGCTCGGCGTGCCGCACGAGCCCGTGACGTGGAACCTGGGCCCCTGGCCTCACGAGGCCGAGGCACGGCGCGCGTTCGTCGCGACACTGCCTCGGCCGACCGTGACGCTGGTGCTGGCGACGAGCAATCCGCACAAGGACTGGATCCCCGAGCGATGGGCCGAGCTGGTCGATGTGCTCTACGAGACGTTCGGCCTTCGCGGCGTGCTCGCCGGTGGACGCAGCGCCCGGGAGCTCGCGGTGCAGGAGACGGTCATGCGTCTGGCGCGACACACGCCCCACACGACGTTAGGCGTGCCGCTCCGCGAGCTGGTGTGGCTCATCGATGCGTCGGAGCTCGTGATCTCCCCGGACACCGGCCCGCTACACATGGCCGTCGCGCTCGACACGCCGGTGATCGGTCTCATGGGATACAACAACCCAAAGCGCATTGGACCCTACCGGAAATACCGCGACCTCATGCTCGATGCGTATGGCGATCCTGGGGAGAATTACCCGATCTCGCCGGAGCACCGTGAGGGGCGGATGGCGCGGATTCAAGTGGCGGACGTCGTGGATCGGGTGCGCCTTTGGCAGGCGAGGTACGCTGAGGTGAGGTGATCGAGGTCGTCGAGCGTGTCGAGGACCTCGATCACCTCACCCCTCGGTACACCTCGATCGTGCGCTCCACCATCTTATCGACCGAGAATTCCTCCACCCGCATGCGCGCGCGCGCTGCGAGCGACGCGGCCAGCTCCGGATCCGAGAGGAGTCGCACGATGTTGTCGGCCAACGCCTGGGGGTCGCCGGGCGGCGAGAGCAGGCCGGTGTCCGCGTGAAGCACAATCTCAGGGATGCCGCCTGCTCGCGTCGCGGCGATCGGCACCCCAAACGCCATCGCGTCGAGCAACACGCTGCCCATTCCCTCCTCCACCGAGCTCAGCGTCACCACGTTCGCCGCGGCCAATAATTCGTCGGCGTCGTGCCGAAATCCGGTGAGCGAAAGCGTCCGGTCGAGGTCGAGCCGCGTCACTTCGGCCTGTACGACGGCGCGCAGCGGACCTTCGCCGACGAGAAGCCCGCGCACCCGAGGGAGTCGCGCGCGCACCGTGGCCATGGCGCGGACAAAGGTCACCGGATCCTTGTGCGCGACGAGCGCCGCGACCTGAACCACCAGCAGGTCGCCATCGAGAATACCTAACGATCGCAGCTTGTCTCCGCTCGCCGGCTGAACGCTTCGCGAAAGATCGATGCCATCCGGCACGACGCGGATGCGCTCACGCGCGATGCCGGCTTCCGCCGCCACGGCGGCGACAGCCTTCGACACGGCGATCACCGCGTCGGCCCGGCCGTACTTGAGCCGGGTGCCGAGATTGCGGCGCAGTGGGAAGTCCACGCGGCGCGCGATGACGATCTTCGCGGAAGTTCCGAGCGTCGCCAACGCGGCGATCGCGGCGGCGTGCGCGGTATGCGCATGCACGACCTGGGCACCATTTCGGACGATGGCGCGTCGCAGATTGCGCGCGGCGAAGAGATCGAGCTCACCGCGTGGCGCGGCTTCGATGACCTCGAGCTTCGCGGCGGCGGCGCGGCGAGCCAGCTCGTCGCTCGGTCGCGCGACGATGATTGCGCGATGCCCGCGGTCCCTCATTCCCGCCGCGAGCCAGAGCACCTGCCGCTCTCCCCCGCGCCACCCA
Organism: Gemmatimonadaceae bacterium; assembly: GCA_035249985.1. Lineage (GTDB taxonomy): Bacteria > Gemmatimonadota > Gemmatimonadetes > Gemmatimonadales > Gemmatimonadaceae > JAICNG01. The sequence goes on along the minus strand of DATFFP010000028.1, from coordinate 29,521 downwards.
CGCTCGGTATCGACGTGAAGCACCGTCAACACCAGAGCGCCCTCGTCGTCATTTCGTCTGCCGGTACTGCGGGTCGTTGTACATCTTGAACTGGCGGTAAACTTTCGGCACCACTCGACCCGCTGCGACATCGGACAGCAGCTGCGTCAGCTCGGCCGCCAGGTCATCGCGCTGCATCCGGAGGACCTCGAGCCGACCTTCACAGCGCTCGCGAAAGTCCGGCGCGACGTCGGTGCGATCGGCCTGCTCCTGCATGTGATAGATCTTGAGCTCGACGATGCTCAGCTTGTCGGCAAGCCACCCGACCGTCTCAGCCACGACGGGCACCCGCCTCACGCTGCGCTTCGCGCGCCGCCTGCATCACCGCCTCGTCGATGCGCTCGATGAGGTCGTTCCGGCGCTGGTTCAGCTTGTCGACGTTCCGCTTCGCGGCAGCGACCTGATGATCGTCCTCGACGCGCGCCTTGTCCTCCTCATGCCACAGCTCGATGTTCGTTTGCGCGAGCCGCGCGATCAGCGTGCCGATGGTCTCCTCCATCCTCACCTCGCCCGTCCGGGATGAGCCGTCAATCGCGGCCTCGAATGCAGAGGCGCATCGCGAAGAATCTATCCCGATCGCGAAGCGCTCGCACCGTCCTCGAAGCCCGGACGCCGTGCGAGAAGCGTGCGCACGGCTTCGAAAACCTGCGACGGCGTCACCTGCGACGTGAGTGTCGCCGCCCGCGGATCGCTCTTCGGCACGATGCCGAGCTCCCGCGCGGTCTCGGCGCGCAGTGCAATGACCGATGGATCGTCCGGAGGGGCCCACGCCGCGGGCGGCTCAGGGCCGAAAATCGTGACACGTGGCACGCGCAGCGCCGTCGCGACGTGCGCGGGGCCCGTGTCCGCCGACACCAGGACATCGCACGCGGCGAGCGCACCCATGAAGTCGCGCAAGCCAGGGACGGGAATCCGCACGAACACACTGGATGCCTGGGCGGCGAGTGACACCTTCTGGTGATCACCCGGCATCTCGAACATCACTACCTGAATCCCGGCCCACCCCAGCCCGTCCGCGAGCGTGCCGAAGTGCGTTGGCGACCATTCCTTCGCCGACTCGCCTGCAGACAGAACGAGCGCGATTACGGGCCCATCGGCACGGATGCCACGCGAGGCGAGCAGCGCGCGCCCCGAGAGGCGTTCCTGCGCGCTGAGCGCGAGACTCGTTCGGACCGGGCCCACCTCGACGCCAAGCAGCTCGAGCAGACGCTGCCGCTCGCGCGCAACGTATTCGACGGCGCGGCCCGAGCGCGGCAGGCGATGCGTGTACACCCATCCCCACCCTCGCACCCCAAATCCTGCGCGAACCGGCGAGCCCGAGACCAGCGCAAGAGGCGCGGTCCTCGGTGAGGACTGCGGGTCGATGATCCAGTCGTACCCTCGCCGGCGTACCGCACGCCAGGCACGCACTGGATGCTTGCGATCATAAACGAGCCGCTCGCGAATGAGCGGATGATGCTCGAGGAGCGGGGCGGCGCGGTCGCCGACGAGGAAATCCACCGGCGTGTGCGGAAACGCGCGCCGCAAATCCTCGAGCAACGCGGTCGTGAGCACGACATCGCCGAGGCGTCGCAGCTGCACGAGCAGGACCTGACGCGGATGCGGGATGCGCGGCGGCTTCACTCCGGCTCGCGCCACAGCTTCGCGTATTGCACGAAGGCGTAGAAGGACGCCATCGCCGCGTGGATCACGCCCGCGCGCCCATCGAGAATGCCGAGACGAAGTATCAGCCGCGAGAACATTTCCCACGGGATCCGAAGCACGTGCGTCATCGAGAAGTGGCGCCCGGCGTCGCGCTTACGCCCAGCGGCGAGCTCCGTATACCGGTTGATCGTGTCGACGTGCTCGCGAAGGGAGCCATACTTGATGTGATCGAGGGCGCCGGACAATCGCCCCGTTCGCCCGTCGACGATCAGATGCTCGTGCACTGGAAGAGGGGCGAAGCGTGCGCGCTCTCGGCGAGCGAGCCGCAGGATCCACTCGGAGCCCGCGCCTCCGAAACGGAGCCGTCGTCCGAGATACACCATCGTGCGTCTCAACCAGTAGCCATCCGCGGCATGGGGGCCGCGAATGACCTCCGCGATCTCGCGGGCCAGCGCCGGCGTGACGCGCTCGTCGGCGTCGATCGAGAGTATCCACGCCCCCGTCGCCATGTCGAGCGCCGCCTGCTTCTGTCGGCCGAAGTCGTCGAAAGCCCGCATCGCGACGCGCGCGCCGCTCTGCTTCGCGATCGACACAGTGGCGTCAGTGGAGCCATCATCGAGCACGATGATCTCATCGGCGATCTCTCGAATGCTCGCGAGACAAGCGGCGAGATGCGCTTCCTCGTTGTGCACGATGAGAACGGCGGAGAGAAGGGGGGGCACGTCTCGGGAAGCGGGATTAGACTAGGAGCGGCATTGCCAGCACAGCGGCTGGGCAGGCAGAATCGTACCCGTCTCGCGATCGAGACGCCATATGACCGACCCCACGCGCATTCTGCTCGTCAGTCTCGACAACGTCGGCGATCTCGTGTTCGCGTCGGCGCTGGCGCCCGCGCTGCGCGAGCGCTTCCCCGGCGCACGGCTCGATCTCTGGTGCAAGGCATACGCGGCCGATATCGGCCGACTCATCCCCGGTGTGACGCGCGTGATCGCGTCCGATCCGTTCTGGGACCGCGCGCCAGGTGGGTCCAAAGGAAGGGTCGCGCCTTTCCTCCGCGCGATGCGCGAGATTCGACGCGGCCACTACGAGCTTGCCGTCCTCGCGTCATCACAATGGCGCGTGGCCGCGGCGCTGTCGCTGCTCGGTGTCCCGGCCCGCATCGCGCGGCAACGGAAGCGCAATCAGCGGTGGCTCACGCACGTGCTGCCCGCGGAGGACCGTTCACGCCCCGTCGTGGCCGAGCTCGGGCGCCTCGCGCACGCCCTCGGCGCGACGCCGCGCCTCCATTACCGACTGGATTCGGCACCCCTCGCCGAGCGGCGGGCGTACTTCGCGTCTCTGCTGAATGGTCCGCGCCGCGTCGCGCTGCACGCCTTCGCGGGCAGCCGCGCGCGATGCGTGGCCATTCCGGAATGGCGCGCCGTCGGTGAAGCACTCGTCAAGCGCGATGTCGACGTGGTGTGGATCGGCTCGGCGACCGAGCTCGCCGAGATACGAGCGAGCGCCGCGTCCGCGCACTGGCATTTCGCCGACGCGATCGGGAACGGATCACTCTTCGATTCCGCGGCCCTCATATCGTTGTGCGACGCGTTCGTCGGCCACGACTCTGGTCCGCTGCACATCGCGGCGGGGCTCGGCGTTCCAGTACTCGGGATCTTCACCCCCGGGGAGCCGCAGCGGACCTTTCCGCAGGGACCGGGGACGTCGCGCATCATTGCTCGTCCTTCGCCGGCCGGAGTTAGTGCGGCGTCGATGCTTGCCGAGCTCGATCTCCTGACGCGGCTTGGACCACCGGCACCAGCGCATCGATGACGGGCTGAGCCTCGAGAGACTCCAGCGTCGGGCCCGGGCTATACACGAACCGTCCCGGTGTCTCATAGGGCTCGAAGATCGCCGAGCCTCCGATCATCATCACCACCGAGGGCTTCGTGAACGCTGACGCGGCGTGCGCGATACTGGTGTCCGGCGTGAATACGACGTCGGCCGTTGCCACGAGCGCGAAAGCGTCCCGCAATCCAGGCACGATGGCGCGAGCACCGGCGTCGCGCGCAATCCGCCCGGCCTCCTCGAGCTCGTCAGGCGGCGCCATCACCAGCACGACACTCCCTGGAGACACGTGGAGCGCGGCGCGGATGGCGGCGACGACTCGACTGGAGGGCCAGCGCCGCCGCGCCTCGCCCGCCGCGATGTTCACGAGGATGCGCGGACGACGAGCTCCAGCCGCGCGCCAGGCCTCCTCGGCCCGTGCGCGCTCGTCGGCCTCAATGAACAGCTCGGGGCGCCAGTCCGTTCGCCGCACATCGACCCCGAAGGGGGTCGCAGTCGCGGCCGACTGCAGAATCTGGTGCGCGTCCGCTGGGGCCGCGCGAACCGGAAGCGTGTAGATGAAGTCGTTCGCCCGACCGCCGATGCCAATGCGGTAGCGAGCACCCGTCGCCAGCATGAGCATGAGCATCGTCACCGACGGCTGAAGCACCATGCCGTCGATGACCGCGTCGTACCGTTCGCGCCGCAGCGCACGCGCCGTTCGCACGAACGATGCGAGACGCTTGCGATCGAAGATCATGACTCGCCGCACGTGGGGATTGGCCGACAGCACCACCGCGTTGGATCGCGACGCGAGGACGTCGAGATGGATTGTCGGGTGGGCGCGCGCGATCGCCCGGATGAGCGGCGTCGCCATGATCATGTCGCCGATGCGGTCGTAGCGCAGGTAGAGCACGCGGTGCGGGCGGTCGTCCCACTTCGGAGGCTGGGGGGCGCGACGCCCGGGAAGCAAAGCCCCGAGCGCGCGGAATACGACGCGCTTCCACGCACGCTCGAGCTGCTTCAGCGCGCGCTTCACACCCGGTGGTGTCACCGGGCGGTCGAGGCGGAGGAGAGTCGCGTCACTCGCGTCAGCATCTCGAGCACCGCGCGTTCAACCCGCTCGGCCGGAAGCGATCGGATCTGCCCGCCCTCGCCGAACAAGTGAATGCCTTCGACACCCGCCGGGACGAGCGGCTCGTGGCCGGTCGGAAGCATCACGACGACGGGCGTCCCCAATGCGGCGGCGGCGTGTCCCATGCTCGTGTCGGGCGTGAGCAGGACGCTCGCCTTCGCGACCGTGGCGAACGCGACCCGGAGCGGTGGAACCATCGCGATCGCGCCGACGCTTCGTGCCAGCGCCGTGGCTCGCACTTCATCGCCCGGTCCACCGATGATGCCAATGCGCACGTCGGGGCGCTGTCGCCGGACCGCGCGCAGCGCCGTCGCGTACGCTCCGTCATCCCACCGTCGGCAGTCGTTGAGTGACGAGATGTTCACGAGCAGCCGAGGAGCGTCGCCGCCCGCTGGGGCCCACGCACGCTCACCCTCGTCCAGCTCTTCGGCCGTCAGCGCGACCGCGGGTTGGGGATCCATCGTCGAGGGGTCGACTCCGAAGGGCAGCCCAAGCGACGCCGTGTAGCGACTGTGATGGGCGCGCTCGTTCGATGCCCGAACGGGAATGGTGTAGACGAAGTCGTTCTCCCGTCCCGCCATGCCGATGCGGTGTCGCGCACGTGATGCGAGCAGCAGGAGCACCATCGCCGCCTTCACACGTCCGCCGAACTCCTTTCCGTCGACGAAGCGCCGCACCGTCCCATCGATGATGGCGTCGTACCGTTCGCGCCGGACTCGGGTGATCATCTCGCGGGGATACGTCAGGCGTCGCCCAGGAGAGAACGCGTACACGTTCCGCAGGAACGGAAGACCGCGCAGAGCCTCGGCCGGGCCGGGAAAGGTCAGCACATCGATCGCGACGTTGGGTCGAGCCCGCGCGATCGCGCGCAGCAGCGGTGTCGACATCAACACGTCGCCAATCCCGTCGTGGCGGATGAACAGCACGCGTGGTGTGCCGGAGGACCAATCGGGCACGGCGCGCCGTCGAACGCCCGCCAGCACAAGACCGAGCAGCCGCAGCAGGACGCCCTTTGTCTTGCGCTCGAGCTCCTTGAGCGCGCGTGGCGTGCTCACTGGAGGCGCACGCCCCGGAAGTCGTACCTCACACCGTGTTGCTCGAGCAGCGTCACGAGCCGCACGAGTGAGAGTCCCATCACCGCGAAGAAGTCGCCGTCAATGCGCTCGACGATCGTCGCTCCATACCCCTGAATGCCGTACGCGCCGGCTTTGTCCATCGGCTCGCGTGTGGAGATGTACGCGCTGATCTCCTCGTCGCGCAGCTCGCGAAAGGTGACCGACACGACCTCGACGGCCGAGTCGATTCGCGGTCCGCGGGCGACCGCGACGGCGGTGAACACCTCGTGCGTGCGACCACTCAGCTGGCGGAGCATGGTCGCGGCGTGCGCGACGTCACGCGGCTTGCCGAGCACTTGACCATCGATGACGACGATCGTGTCGGCTCCGATGACCACCGCATCGGGCGCCACGCGTGCTATCGTGTCCGCCTTCGCGCGCGCGAGGCGCTCGGCGTGTGAGAGGGGCGCTTCGCCCGGCAGATACGCCTCGTCGATATCCGCTGGAATGACCTCGTGCGCGATCCCGATCATGGTCAGCAGCTCGCGCCGCCTGGGCGACGACGAGGCGAGAAGGACGCGAGGGATTACCGCTCCAGCCACAGCGTCACCGGTCCATCGTTGACCAGCTCGACATCCATCATCGCGCCGAATTCGCCCCGCTCGACGCGGGCGCCGCGCTCGGTGAGCATGCCCATGAATCGCTCATACAAGCGCTCCGCGGCCTCGGGTCGTGCCGCGCTGATGAAGCTGGGGCGACGTCCCTTTTCCGCGTCCCCGTAGAGCGTGAACTGCGAGACGACGAGGAGCGCACCGCCGACCTCACTGAGGGCGAGGTTCATCTTCCCTTCCTGGTCGCCGAAGACGCGCAACCCGATGACCTTGTCCGCCATCCACGAGAGCCGCGCGTCGTCGTCGTCGTGCGTGAAGCCCACCAGCAGGAGGAACCCGGTATCGATGCGCCCCGTGGTGCGCGCGCCTTCACTCTCACGCACACGCACTTCGGCGCGTGATACTCGTTGAATCAGCGCGCGCAATGGGTTTCGCCCCAGGAGAGTCCGCCAGAACGCCTCGCGCGAAAAGTAGCGTTTCGGTTGATCGGAGCCAACAGGCATAACCACCGAGGCACAGAGAACACGGAGAACGGCGAACTGCTGTTGGCAGTTCGCCGTTCTCCGTGTTCTCTGTGCCTCAGTGGTTATGCCGTTGCTACCGCCCTGCCGGAGCCCTACTCCACAGTGACCGACTTCGCGAGATTCCGCGGCTGATCGACGTTGGCTCCGCGCTTCACAGCGATGTAGTACGCGAGAAGCTGCAGCGGGACCGAGGCGAGTACGGGCGTGAACATGTCGATCGTCTCGGGAATCCGGATCTCGTAGTCGAGCAGCCCCGCCAGCGCGGGCTCATCGCGGCTCGTGAGAGCAATGACGCGGCCTCCGCGAGCTTTCACTTCCTGGATGTTCGAGCAGATCTTGTCGAACACCGAGTCGTGCGGGGCGATGAAGACGACGGGCATGTTCTCGTCGATCAACGCGATGGGACCGTGCTTCATCTCCGCGGCCGGATAGCCCTCGGCGTGGATGTAGCTGATCTCCTTCAGCTTGAGCGCGCCTTCCAGGGCTGCCGGGAAATTGTAGCCGCGGCCGAGGTACAGGAAATTCGTCGCGTCCTTGAACTCGTCGGCGATGCGCTCGATGATCGGCGCGCCGTCGAGAATCTGCTGGATCTGCTGCGGAAGCTGGTGCATCGCCTGCACGATGTTGCGCCCCTGGAGGACCGAGAGGCTCCGCAACCGCGCGAGCTTGAGCGTGAACATCGCCAGCGCCATGACCTGGCTGGTGAACGCCTTCGTCGACGCCACCCCGATCTCAGGCCCCGCGTGAATGTAGACGCCGCCGTCGGACTCGCGCGCGATCGTCGAGCCGACGACGTTGACGATCCCGATCGCGCGCGCTCCCCGCTGCTGCGCCTCGCGCATCGCGGCCAGCGTGTCGGCGGTCTCACCGGACTGCGAGATGACGATGCAAAGCGTGCGGTCACTCACGATGGGATTGCGATACCGGAACTCCGAGGCGTACTCGACCTCTACCGGCACGCGCGCGCACTCCTCGATCATGTGCTCGGCGATCAGCGCCGAATGCCAGCTCGTTCCGCAGGCCGTGATGACGATGTTCTCAATGTGAAGCAGATCGTCGGCGGTCATGTTCAGGCCGCCCAGCTTGGCGGTGCCCTCCTCCGCCAACAGACGCCCGCGCATGGTGTTTTCGACGCTTGCCGGCTGCTCGAAGATCTCCTTCAACATGAAGTGCGCGAATCCGCCGCGCTCGATCATGTCGAGGTCCCAATCGATCTGGCTCACCTGCCGATCGATCTGGCTCGCCGCATTCACATCGAGAATGCGGTACCCATCGCGGCACAGAACGGCGACGTCACCATCGTCGAGGTAGATCACCTGCCGCGTGTGCGCCAAAATCGCCGAGACGTCGCTGGCGACGAAGTGCTCGCCATCGCCCAGCCCGATGAGCAGAGGACTTCCCTTGCGCGCCGCGACGATCTTGTTCGGGTCGCGACTGGAGACGACGGCGATCCCATAGGTGCCTTCGACGTGACGCAGCGCGTCGATGACCGCCGTCTCGAGGCTCCCATCGAAATGCTCCTCGATGAGGTGCGCCAGGACCTCGGTGTCGGTCTCTGAGCGGAAGTCGTGGCCGCGGTCCTCGAGGAGCTTCCGCAGTGTCGACGCGTTCTCGATGATCCCATTGTGAACGACCGCAATGGCGTCGTCACAGGAATGGTGTGGGTGCGCGTTGCACGTCGTCGGCGCACCGTGGGTCGCCCACCGCGTATGGGCAATCCCGAGCGTCCCGTGAACGGGGCTGGAGAGTACGACGGACTCGAGCTGGGAGATCTTGCCCGCCGCCTTACGAGTCTCGACGCCCTTGCCGTTCATCACGGCGATACCCGCCGAGTCGTACCCGCGGTACTCGAGACGCTTCAGGCCTTCCACGAGCAGCGGCGTCGCGACGCGCGCTCCGACGTAACCGACGATTCCACACATGGTGCGTACGTTCCAGGATCCAGGGTTACCCGCTCTGTCTCAGCGCCTTGATCGGCGCCCAGGCGCGACTCACCAGCTCACGCGCCGCCTCCTCCGTTCTCGCTTCGGCGATCACCCGCACGATCGGCTCCGTCCCCGAGGGTCTCACGTGCACCCACCGGTCCGGCCACGACAGCCGTAACCCGTCCTGCAGGTCGGCCGTCGCATCGGCGAACTCCTTCCGAAGCGCTTGATACACCGCCTCGAGCGACACATTCGGGCGGTCCATCTTGTCCTTGACGATCGAGTACCGGGGGAAGCGGCCTACGATCGCCGACAACGGCGTGTCGTCCTCCAACAACAACTGAAGGATGAGCGCGACACCGACCGGCGCGTCGCGGCCGAGGTGCAGCTCGGGGAGAATCACGCCGCCATTCCCCTCACCGCCAACGGGCGCCCGCTCCTCGCGCATGCGCACCGCGACGTTCACCTCGCCCACAGGCGCCCGGATCACCTTCGATCCGGCCTCCTTGACCATGTCGTCGAGGATCAAGCTCGTCGACAGGTTCGCCACAACAGGACCCGTCCGATGTCGCAAAACGACACGAGCGGCGAGTGCGAGCGTATAGTCCTCGCCCACCGCCACCCCTTTCTCCGACACCAGAGCCAGCCGATCCACGTCCGGATCGACCGCCATGCCAACGTCGGCCCCGCTCTGAAGCACGAGCCGTTCCAATTCATGCAGATTTTCGGCTACTGGCTCCGGCGACCGCGGAAAACGGCCATCGGGCTCCAAATGGATCGCCGTTACCTCGCATCCGAAGTGACCGAGAAGCTGCGGGATGATGCGCCCGCCGGCTCCGCGAACGCAGTCGAGGGCGACCTTGAACCGGCGCTTCCGGATTCCGGCGACGTCGACGAACGGAATCCTCAGCACCTGTTGGATGTGCCGCTCGATGGCGTCGCGATCCTCGGTGACCGCTCCAAGGCGGTCCCATGAAGCGCGAGGGATATTCCCGTCGACGACCCGGCGCATCTCGGCCCCTTCGTGCGCCTCGAGAAAGGCGCCGCTCGGACCGACGAACTTGAGGGCGTTCCACTCGACGGGATTGTGGCTCGCGGAAATCATGAGCCCGCCGGCCGCGTGATGATGCTCGACGGCAAGCTGGCAGGTGGGTGTGGTGGTCAGGCCGATGTCGACCACCTCGCACCCAACGGACTGAAGCGCTGAAACGACGGCGCGGTGAAACATGGGCCCGGACACTCGCGAGTCGCGGCCGACGACGATCGCGCGCGTCTGTGCGCGGCCGGCCGCCCACGCGCCGAACCCGGCCGCGAATCGCGCGACCACCTCCGGCGTGAGCGCCTCCCCCACGCGTCCGCGTACGCCGGACACGCTGATCATCAGCCCTTCGTACACGCGCCTCTCCCGGTTCAGTCGGCGCGAAAGCTACCGAGGGCGATGTCACTCACCAAGCGCGCGTTACGTGTGGGACTGGCGGAGCGTTCTATGAGTGCCGGCAGCATGTCGTTTTCCCTGGTGCGCCACTTTGATGGCGACCGTCCCGGAGGCTCCCCCTGTCCTGGTCGTTCAGCTCGTGGGCATCGCGGCAGCCATTTCGCCGCAAAATGGTCGCGCTCACCGCGGCCGCCGTCATGGCGACGCTGGTGCTCGTCCTCACGCCCATCTACTTCGCGGGACGCGAGCGGCTCACGGCCCTGAACGCGATGCGGCTGTCGGCCATTGCGCGCAGCGCGGCGGTGGCCATCCCCTCCGACTCGATTGACGTCATCGCGCGCCCCGACGGTCGCACCGGGGCGGCGTTCGTGTTCGCGCAGCGCACGCTCGCGCGCCTGTGGCTCACCAACGGCGGAAATCTCGCCGAGCTCACCAACGGTCTGGCCATCGTCCGGCGGCAGCAGGCGCGGTATCGCTATCTGGTCCACTCGCAGTGGAAAGCGGGGCAGCCGCAGTACAGCCAATTGCTCGACGCGCCCGAGGGTCTCGCCGACTCACTCGGCCACAACAAGGGCGGGACGACACCGATTTACCTCGACGGGGGCGGCGGACGCGTCCTCACCGCCGTGGCCCCCATCGTCCGGCCTGATGGCACCGCCGCCGGGTTCGTGATCGCCACGCTGCGCGCCGACAACTTCCTGCGCGACTTCGGGGTGCAGATTCGCAATCTCGCGTGGCTTCCGTTGATGATCATGCTGTCGGGCATCGTGATCGCGGGATGGACGGCGGGTCGCCTCACACGCGGCATCGAGGCCGTGGCGTCACACGCCGAAGCGGTTGCCCGTGGAAGTCTCCGGCAGGAGTTGGCGTTCAAATCCGCCGACGAGGTCGGTCGCCTTGCCGACGCGTTCCGCACGATGACGACGGGACTGCGCGTGTTGCTCCGAGATGTGGATGCCGGGGCCAGCGAGGTCGCCGCGACCGCGGAGGAGCTCGCCTCGGGCGCAGAGGAAATGACGGCCTCGACGCAGGAAGTCGCGAGTGCCGCGCAGAGTATCGCCGACTCGGCGTCCATGCAGACGCGCAACATTCAGAACGTGGTCAACATCTCGGGCAGCGTCGCCGAACGCGCCCTCAAAGTGTCGGAGCATGCGCGACGCGCGCAGGGCGCCGCCGACAGCGTGGCGTCGAGCGCACGGCGAGCCACCCAGGCGGCCGAGCAGGCGCTCAGCAGCATGGGCGAGATCGCCTCCGTCACTCGCGAGGCGGTCCCCGCCGTCGCCGAGCTTGGCGAGAAATCGCAGCGTATCGGAAAGATCACCGACACCATCGCCGGCATCGCTCGGCAGACGAATCTCCTCGCGCTCAACGCGGCGATCGAAGCGGCGCGTGCCGGCGAGCACGGCAAGGGGTTCGCCGTCGTGGCCGACGAGGTACGCAAGCTCGCCGGGGAGAGCGCCCGCGCGCTCGACACCATCCGCAAGCTCGCGGTCGAGATGCGCAACGCGTCGATGCGAACCGCCGAGCGCATCACCGATGTGAGCACGAGCGTGGCGAGTGGTGAGACGGTCATTCGCTCATCGACTGCCGCGCTCACGCAGATCGCGCGCGAGATCGAGGGAAGCCGTGGCGCCGTGGCGCTCATCGTCGAGTCGGCCGTCTCGCAGCAGAATGAAGCCGAATCGCTGGCGCGTGAGATCGAAGCGATCTCGTCCGTCGCCGAGCAGAACGCCTCGACATCCGAGCAGGTCAGCGCCGTCGTCGAGGAGCAGACCTCGTCGATGATGCACGTGACCGAGTCGAGCCAGCACCTGGCGAGCATCGCGTCGAGGTTGAAGGGAGCGATGGCGAGGTTCGATTTGTAGGAGCTGGTGGTCAGGGGTCGGGGATCAGGGAAGGAAAGGCGCGGCAGCTTTGCTGCCGCGCTCATCATGAGGGCCGCAGGCGCGAAGCGCCGCGGCCCCTTTCCTTCCCTGACCCCTGACCCCTGACCACCAGCTCCCTGTTATCCCTTCCCCACCGCCAGCTCCGCGATCGAATGCCTCACCGGGGCCGCGATGTCGCCGCGCTGCACGACGGCCACTAACGCCTCCACGACTTCCGGGTCGAACTGCGTCCCCGCGTGGCGGCGGAGCTCGGCGAGCGCTTCTTCGAGCGTCAGCTGCGCCGTCCGGTAGGGACGCCCGCTCATCATCGCATCGAAGGCATCGGCGACGCACGCAATCCGCGCCTCACGAGGGATCCCGTCGCCGCTGAGGCCATCCGGCACGCCGCGGCCGTCGATGCGCTCGTGGTGGGATCGCACCACGTTGAGCGCGACCGGCGAGTCGCTCAGCAGTGGCAGGAGAATCCGCCAGCCGAGCACCGGGTGCGTCATGATGTGCGCGTATTCGTCGGCCGTCAGCTTGCCCGGCTTGTTCAGCACGTCTTCACGCACGCCGATCTTTCCGATGTCGTGCAGGTGACCGCCAAGCTCCACCTGGCGCACCGTGTCGCCATCGATCCCCAGCTCGCGGGCAACGAGCCCCGAGACATGACTCACGCGCACCGAGTGACCACGCGTGTACGAGTCCTTGAGCTCCAGCGCATCGGCGAGCGACTGGATGCTGGCGATGAAGAGCTCCTCGAGCCGTCGCGACTGAACACGCACGCGCTCCTCGAGCGAGTGGTGATACTGCCGATTCTCGAGCACCAGTCGCCGCCGTTCGAGCGCCTGTTTCACTCGCGCGCGAACCTCCTCGAGGACGAACGGCTTGCCGATGTAGTCCATCGCGCCTCGGCCGAGACACTCGACCGCGACCTCGACCTCCGCGACGGCGGTGATCATGATGACCGCGATGTCCGGATACCGCTCGCGGACTTCGCGCAGCAGCATCGCACCGTCCATCTTCGGCATCCGCAGATCGGAGAGCATGAGGATCACCGGCTCGCGCGCCAGAATCTCGAGCGCCTCGACGCCCGATCCGCATTCGAAGCAGGTGAAGCCATCGAGCTGCATCAGCCGCACGAGCGCCTGCCGCAGGCGCGGCTCGTCGTCGACCACCAGGCAGCGGCGCTCGTGCCGCGCGTCGCCATTGGCGCCCGCGATCGCCGACGACACGCCGAGGTCGTAGCGGTGATCGCGCATCAGCGCGCCTCCCCGCGATGCTGCGGGTCGGTTATCTTGCGCGAACCCACCGTCGGACATGTGTGATGACGAAAGTGTTCGAAGAAGATCTCGCGGCCGGGATCGGCACGCGGGCCATTCACGCCGGGCAACGGCCCGAGCCCCTGGCGGGCGCCATCATGACGCCGGTCTACCTGACGTCCACGTACGTGCAGGACGGGCTCGGGAAGCACAAGGGGTACGAGTACGCGCGAAGCCGCAACCCCACCCGGGAAGCGCTCGAGCGGAACGTCGCCGCGCTGGAGGGGGCGCGTCACGGCTTTGCGTTCGCGAGCGGGACGGCCTGCGTGGATTCGCTGATGAAGCTGTTCAAGGCGGGAGATCACATCGTCTGCGGAGAAAACGTCTACGGCGGTACGTTCCGGCTCTTCGATCGATTGCTGCAGAACTTCGGGCTCGAGTTCACCTACGTCGACACACGCGACTCGAATCGTATCGAGGACGCCTGCAGAACGCGAACGGTGGCCGTTCTCGTCGAGACGCCGACGAACCCGCTCATGCGCCTCACCGATCTCGGCGCTGCCGCCGAGATCGCGCATCGCGCAGGGGCGCTGCTCATCGTCGACAACACCTTCGCGACGCCGGTGCTGCAACGCCCCTTCACCCACGGGGCGGACATCGTCTTCCACTCGACGACCAAGTATCTCAACGGCCACAGCGACATGATCGGCGGAATCGCGCTGCTGAACGATGACGATCTTGCTGCTCGCATTCAGTTCATCCAGAACGCCGCGGGCGCCGTGCCCGGCCCTTTCGACTGTTGGCTCGCCCTTCGAGGAACGAAGACGCTGCACCTGCGCGTGGCCGCGCACGACGCCAACGGCCGCCAGGTCGCCGCGTGGCTCGCCAACAAGATCGGGGTCGAGCGGGTCATCTACCCAGGCCTTGCGTCACATCCGCAGCACGAGCTCGCCCGCAGCCAAATGTGCGGCTTTGGTGGGATGATCACCGTCGAAATGGGCAGTCAAGACGCCGCCGGGCGGGTCCTCGAGCGGACGCGAATCTTTTCGCTCGCAGAATCGTTGGGAGGAGTCGAGAGCCTCATCAGCCATCCCGCCACCATGACGCACGCTTCGGTGCCGCTAGACCGGCGCAACGCCCTGGGCATCACCGACGGCATGATCCGCTTGTCGTGCGGCGTCGAAGATGTGGGGGATCTAATCGGGGATCTCGAGTTCGCCTTCCAGGGCGAATGAGGAACGAGGAACGAGGAAGCGCCTCTCAAGAAGCTGTGATCGCCACTTCCTCGTTCCTCATTCCTCGTTCTTTCTCACCCCGAGGTACCTATGGCCGACCGTAAGGTTCTCACCCAGATCTCGCCGACCGCGTGGGAACATCCCGCCGACCGCGCCGCCCTCCAGACCCTCCGCGCGATTCCCGGCTTCGATGAAGTCGTCCGTAAGATCGCGTCGTTCTTCGGGGAGCGTGGCGTCCGCCACCTTTTCGCCGGAAACGCCGTCCGTGTCGGTCCTCGGCAGCGTCCAAAGCTCTACGCGCTCTACGGCGAAGTCCTCGAGACCATGGACTGGCCGGCGGGGAACGAGCTCTACGTGACGCAGACGCCCACGGTCAACGCGATGGCGGTGGGCTTCGACAAGCCGTTCATCGTGATCAACTCGGGCCTCCTCGGCCTCCTCGAGCGCGAGGAGCAACGCACCATCCTCGGCCATGAGCTCGGCCACATCATGAGCGGCCACACGACGTACACGACAATGGCGCTCATTCTCCTGACCGTCGGCCTGAGAAATCTCCCCTTTCTCGCCGGAATGGCGCTCCTGCCGATCGAGCTCGCGCTGTTCGAGTGGTATCGCAAAAGCGAGCTGTCGAGCGATCGAGCCGGCCTTCTCTCCGGACAGGATCCCACCGCGGCGATGATGGCCGAGCTCAAAATGGCTGGCGGCAAGCCGCGAGGCGTCGGTGCCGAGGGGCTCGGTCTCGATGACGACGAGATCAATCTGGACGAATTCCTCGTGCAGGCCGAGGAATACGAGACGGGCGGCAACGCGATCGACAGCGTGTTCAAGTTTCTCAACGTCGCGTTCCAGACGCATCCGTTCCACACGGTCCGCGCAGCCGAGCTTCACCGCTGGGTTCGATCGGGTGCGTACTACCGCATCCTCGAGGGCGATTACCCGCGCCGAGGCTCGGAACCGGAACGCCCGCTTTCGCAGGACTACGCCGAAGCCGGCACCTATTACGAGCAGCAGGCCCGTCAGGCAATGGACCAGGTCGGCGACGTGCTGGTTCGCGCGCGCGATGCGTTCACTCAGGCGGTTCGCGGCCGGCCGAAATGAAAGTCCTCCTCGTCGGGAGCGGGGGACGCGAGCACGCACTCGCCTGGAAGCTCTCCCGTGACGATGAGTCGCTCGATCTGATCGCTGCACCCGGCAATCCGGGCATCGCCGCGCTGGGGCGGTGTGTGAAGGCCGATCCGGCCGACGCCGCCGCCCTTCTGCAGCTCGCGCTCGCCGAGAAGCCGGATCTCACGGTCGTCGGCCCCGAGGCTGCACTCGCCGCTGGCATAGTCGACCGCTTCCGGCAAGCGTCGCTGCCCATCTTTGGTCCCACCCGCGCAGCCGCCGAGATCGAAACGTCGAAAGCGTTCGCGAAGGACCTGATGATCGCGGCGGGAGTTCCCACCGCGCGCGCCGTCCGCCACACCGACGCAACCGCGGCTCGACGGGCCGTTCGCGAGTTCGGTGCTCCTGTCGTGATCAAGGCGTCCGGCTTGGCCGCTGGCAAAGGCGTCGTCGTCTGCGAAAGCGTCGAAGAGGCCGACGAAGCGATCGACTCGATGCTCCTGAAGAGCATCCATGGTGCTGCCGGCTCTGAGATTCTCGTCGAAGAGTTCATGCAGGGTGAGGAGATATCCCTCCTTGCATTGACGGATGGCACGGCGGTGATCCCCCTGCTGCCGGCACAGGATCACAAGAGGCTGCTCGACGCCGACGCCGGACCCAACACCGGCGGCATGGGCGCGTACGCGCCCGTCTCGATCGTCGACGCCGCCCTCATCGACCGCATTGTGGGCGAGGTCTTCGCGCCTACCTTGAGCGCCCTGCGGGACCGCAGAAGTCCATTTACTGGCCTCCTGTACGCCGGCCTCATGATCACCGACGACGGCCCCAAGGTCGTCGAGTTCAACTGCCGGTTCGGAGACCCGGAGACTCAGGCGCTTCTCCCCCTGCTTCGCTCCAACCTTCTCGAGCCCATGGACGCTGTCGCCCGAGGAGACGGTCTGCCCGCCGCCCTCGAGCTTCAGTGGCGCAATGCGTTCGCCGTGACGACTGTGGTCGCGGCGGCGGGGTATCCGGAGACACCGCGAAAGGGAGACGTCATCGAGGTCGGGGATCTCCCCGATGACACGCTGCTCTTTCACGCAGGCACGACCGTCACGGCGTCGGGACAGCTGGTGACGGCTGGCGGGCGGGTCGCCGCTATCACCGCCGTGGCCGACACCTTGGCCGAGGCCTGCCGTCGGAGCGCCGAAGGCGCCGGGCGCGTGCGATTTGCCGGCCGCCACTTCCGGACGGACATCGGGTGGCGAGAGCTACACCGGCATGCCCGAGCTGCCCGAGACTGAGACCATGGCTCGCGATCTCCACAGGGAGATCGCGGGGCGCACGATCGAGCACGTAGCAGTGCGTCGCCCCGACGTCCTGCGCGAGGTCGATGCGAACGAGCTCGCCCGCCGGACGCGAAGCGTTACCATCCTCCGCGCGTGGCGCCGGGCGAAGCTGGTCGTGCTCGACCTGTCCAGCGCCGATCGCATTGTCGTTCAGCCTCGGTTCACGGGCGCCCTGTTGCTCGACCACGGGGCCCTGGCCGAGTCGGAACGGCGGTTCTCCACGCTCGAGTTCGCGCTTGGCGACGGTCTCACGCTGCACTACCGCGACATTCGACGCCTCGGGACCGTGACGTTGATGGCTCCCCTGCGCTGGGCGGACTACGAATCGGCCCTCGGGATAGAGCCGCTTGACCCGTCATTCAGCGACTCGTATCTATCGGCTCTTCTTCGGGGCTCCTCCCAGGCGGTGAAGAAATTCCTGATGGACCAGAGGCGAGTCGCCGGGATCGGCAACATCTACGCGAACGAGGCGCTCTGGCGCGCGCGGATCGATCCGTCACGCACCGCGCGCACCTTGGAGCCTGACGAGACCCGCGCGCTGCACGGCGCGCTGCAGAAGGTGCTGGCTGAGGCCGTCTCGGCTCGAGGCACGAGCTTCCGAGACTACCGTGATCCGACCGGCGAGCGCGGAGGATTCGCTGCCCATCTCGCCGTGTACGGCCGCGGCGGCGAGCCGTGCTCGCGTTGCGGCGCACGTCTCGTCGAGACGCATGCCATCGACGGGCGGTCGACGGTCCTATGCGCGTGGTGTCAGCGGTGACGCCGCGACGTACCGCCGCCGCCGCCGAGGCCCATGTCGCGACGATGCGCGGCGAGGTGCGCGCGGCCGCGGAAGATCGGCCGGGCGTCTATCGCATGCTCTCGACCGATGGCGAGGTGCTCTACATCGGAAAGTCGAAGCGCATACGCACGCGGCTCATGAGCTATTTCCGCTGCGCCTATCCGGAGGAGAAAGGCGCGCGCATTCTGCGCGAGGCGCACGCGATCGATTGGGAGTATACGCCGAGCGAGTTCGCCGCCCTGCTTCGCGAGCTTCAGCTCATCAAGCAGCTGCGTCCGCGATTCAACGTCGCGATGAAGCGCGACGATCGGCACTACGTGTTCATCAAGCTCACGAGGGGTGCTGCGCCGAAGCTGCTCGTCGTGCGCGGTGCGGGCGGCGAGCCGGCTACGTACTACGGCCCGTTTCTGGGCGCACGCCGGGTGAACGAAGCGCTGCACGAGCTGAGCGATGCGCTCTCGCTCCGCGATTGCGCACAGGACCAGCACATCGTCTTCGCCGATCAGCACGAGCTCTTCCAGCTCACCCCCCGGACGCCCGGATGCATTCGTCTCGAGGTGAAAAAGTGTCTCGGTCCCTGCGTCGCCGCGTGCACCGCGGCGCAGTATCAGGCGCAGGTGGATCTGGCGCGCGCCTTTCTCGAGGGCACCAACGATGGGCCGATCGCGCAGCTCCGATCCGAGATGGACGCGTGCGCGGAGCTTCTCAACTTCGAGCGTGCGGCCGTGCTGCGCGACAAGCTGCACCGTCTGGAAATTCTGCGCGAGATGTTCTCGCGGATGCGCTTCGCCGTCGAGACGCTGTCTTTCACGTACGCGGTGCCCGGGCACTCTGGCGACGATCGGGTGTACGTCATCAGACGCGGGACAGTGCGCGCGGAGACGGCAGCGCCGCGAACCGCGCGAGACCGTGCGCGGCTGGTGTCCATGGTGCGTGATGTGTTCGATCCCCCGGAGCGCTCGAGCGGGGCGGTGCCGACGCACGAGATCGATGAGCTGCTGCTCTTGTCATCGTGGTTCCGACGCAATCCCCGCGAGCTCGAGCGCACGAAGACGCCAGCCGTCTTGCTCGGCGGCGGAGCGGTTGCGCCCTCGGCGCGCAGTGCGTGACGTCACACCCGTTGCCTCGGCGCATTCGCGCTCGTCACGCCTAAGGACTCGCGCCGCGCGCGCGGATTGGCCAGCCACTTGCACCTGTGCATCACTGCGTCGATGGGACGCAGAGCGAAGGATGTACCAGCGAAGTGGAGGCGGGATGGCGACCACCTGGCAGCCGACCATGCTCGTTCAATGCGTGAGCCTCAAGCCGTGGCTCTCCTATCCAGGCTGTGACGAGCCTGGAGGGTGCCATGACCTGACGCTCGGTCGCATCTACGAGCTGCTCGGGATCGAAGCCGATGGCGCGTTCTACCGGATTTTCGATGATTCCGGAGGCGATTATTTGTATCCGGCGTCACACTTTCGCGTCGTATAAGACGCGATTGCGGATTACTGTTTGCCGATTGCGGACCAGGCCAGCCGAGGAACGGTGCGCGACCGGGGGCTCCGACTTGATGTCGGGGCCCCTTTGCGTACGAGGTGATGACGAGCAATCAGCAACCCGCAATCCGCAACCCGCAATCACCGCCCCTACATGAGCAGCGTGACCAGCTCGACATCAGCGCGCCCGCCCTCGATGATGAGTTTCCCCACACTGGGCATGAGGCTGAACCGACGAGGCCCCGCCGCGCCCGGGTTGATCACGAGGCGATCATCCACTCGCGTGATGAGCTGGCGGTGCGTGTGCCCGTAGACGATGACGTCGTGCGGGTAGGCCGCGAGGAGACGCTCCGGGGTTGGGCGGCCGACTTCGTGGCCGTGGCTCACGTGAATACGCACCCCGTCGATTTCGCGGTCGAGTGACTCCGACAGGCCCGGCGTCCCAGGGTTATCGGTATTTCCCAACACTGCTTCCACCGGCGCGATGGTGGCGAGCTCCACCAGCACCTCGAAGCCACCGACATCGCCCGCGTGAAAGATGAGCTCGACCCCTTCCAGCGCGCTGAAGATATCGGCGCGAACGAGGCCATGCGTGTCCGACACGAGCCCGATGAGGCGCCTGGCCACGCTACGTTCCCGGTGTTCGGGCTCCGGCACTCCATCTGCGCGCCAGATCGTGCTCAACCTCCAGCTGATCGAGGACACGGGCCACGACGAACGACACCAGATCGTCGATCGAGGCGGGGCGATGGTAGAACCCAGGAGCCGCTGGCAGCACTACGGCTCCAGCGCGAGTCACGCGGAGCATGTTCTGCAGGTGCACCGCGCTCAACGGGGTTTCACGCGGGACGAGGACGAGCTTCCGCCGTTCCTTGAGCGCGACGTCCGCTGCTCGCTCGACCAACGATCGCGACGAGCCGGCGGCGATCGCCGAGAGCGTCCCCATGGAGCACGGGCATACCACCATCCCGCTGCTCCGCGCTGACCCCGATGCGGGGCTCGCTCCGCGGTCGCCGTCGTCGAAGACCGTAACCAGCTCGTCCCACCCCTTCGCTCCTACCCGGTTTCGAAGAGCGTCGACGTCGGCCACATCGGACTCGGTGCTCAGCAATCGGCGACCGTGCTCCGTGACGATCAGCCACAGGCTTCGCTTCGCCTGAAGCAGGGCCGCCAGTAGCTTCAGCGCGTAGGGCGCCCCCGAGGCACCGGTGATCGCCACGACCAGCGGCGCGGCTTTCGTCACCGGACCAGTCGCTCAGCGAGGACGAAACCGAAGAACGCGATGCTGATGATGCCGTTCATCGTGAAGAAGGCGGCGTCGAGCTTCGACAGGTCGTTCGCGCGAACCAGCGAATGCTCGTAGAGCAGCAAGGCTGCGACGACCGTGACGCCGAGCCAGTACAACCAGCCGGCGTCAACCGCGGTGCCCACTGCGCCCAAAGCGATCACGGTACCGACGTGAAAGACGCGTGCTACTGTGAGCGCGCGAGCCTCGCCGAGGGCAGCCGGCAGCGAATGCAGGCCGGTCTGGCGATCAAAAGCCACATCCTGCAGCGCATACAGAACGTCGAAACCCGCAACCCACGTCATGACGCCGCCGGCGAGCACCGGTAGCATCCACCAGGGATCACTCCATGCTCCGGTGACGGCGAGATATCCTCCAACTGGCGCGATCCCCAGCCCCACCCCGAGAACGGCATGCGCCCAACGAGTAAAGCGCTTGGTGTAGCTGTAGCCAAGGACCCAGGCGAGGGCGAGCGGCGCGAGCAGGAGGCAAAGGGGATTGAGCTGCCACGCTGCTACGAAGAACAGCGCCGAGGCCACGATGACGGCGACGCTCGCCTCTCGCACTCCAATGATACCGGCGGGAATCTCGCGCGCTGAGGTCCGAGGATTCAGCGCGTCGATGCGACGGTCGACGATCCGGTTGAACGCCATGGCGGCGAAGCGCGCGCTGGTGAACGCGATGGCCACCCACAGGATCATTAGCGGTGTGACATCTTTGACATAACTGGCGAGGACTACTCCCACCATCGCGAATGGGAGCGCAAACAGCGTGTGGGGCAGCTTCACCAGGTTGGCGTAGCGCACCAGGGCCATTCGACCCGCGAACGTCTGACCTTCGCGAACCGTCGCGCTCACGCCTCGCTGCCCGGCTCGCCGAACCGCGCGATCACGTCGCGCAGCGCGCGTGCGTCCGCCTCGAGCGCCATGGCTGTTTCCCGCAGTCCTTCCGTCAGCGCGCGTTGCTTCTCCATTGCCTCGGACGCGCGCGACGTCTCACCAGCGGCGGCGTCAGCTTCTCCGAGCACGCTCGCGGAAGCGGTACCGAGCTCGTCGACGAGCGAGGCGTGGCGGTGCGACGCATCCACCACGGACTCCGCGAGCGCGTGGGCACGGCGCGCGTCGCCCTCGAGCCGGCGGAATACCTCCATCGCCTGCGTCATTACCCGCTTTCCCTCGCCGACCGCCAGCTCCATCCGCTGGATCTGCCGTGATGCATCCTCGGTGCGCGTGGTCATTTCAGCGACCAGGGCGTCGATGCGCTTCAGCGAATCGGCACTCTGCGTCGCGAGCACGCGCACCTCCTCGGCGACCACGGCAAAACCCTTCCCTGCTTCGCCCGCCCGGGCGGCTTCGATCGCTGCGTTGAGAGCGAGCAGATTCGTTTGCCGAACGATCTTGTGGATCACGGCCGTGATCTCGCCGATCGCATCCGACATCTGCCGCATGGCCTCGATGCGCTCCGCCGACGCGTGCGCCGCGCCGGCGATCTCGGAGACGCGTTCCGACGCCGCCTCCGCATGCTGAACGCCTTCGCCCGCCAGGGTCTCCATCGACTCCGAGAGCTGAAGCGTCTCGCGAGCAGCGCCGCTCACCTCACCGGACGCGGACGTAATCTCCTCGGCCGCCGTCCGAATGCGCCGGGCAACGCCCAGGTTCGCCTGCGAGCCCTGCGCGAGCCGCACCAGTGCGCTGCCGACATCCTGCGCGCCCCCCGCGGCTTCCCCGCCCACGCGCGTCACACGCTCCGACGCGCGAATGAGCGTGTCCATGGTCCGACGCGTTTCCTCGATCAGCGCCGCGACATCGCGCAACGCCGCAGTGATGTTGCCGCGATCGTTACCGGTGCGCGTCGCGAGAATACGCCCCCAGTCTCCGCGACGGAGTGACACACCCAGGCGGTCGAGCTCGCGCAATGGCCGTGTCATCGTGCGATTGAGACGGATGACGAACCAGACGATCGCGGCAAAGGACAGCAGCCACGCCACCACCATCTCGCTCGCCCGCAGCCCGCGAAAGGCGACCGTATAAACGATCGTGCCGATGATGAGGAGGAAGATCCCGAGCGTCGTCGCGATTTCGGCGAGCAGTTGCTGACGGAAGCGCCACCGCACGACGAGCACGGCCGTGACGACGACCACCAGCATGAATGCCAGAGTGAAGAAGAGGCGCGACGTGGGATACGGAAGCTCGTTCATCGGGATGCGTCGATGCCGAGCGATGACCACATCGCGGTCACGCGATTCCGAGTCTCCGCGTCCATTTCGATGAGCTTCGGCCATTCGCGCGTGAACCCCTCTTCGGGCCATTTGCGCGTCGCGTCGATCCCCATCTTCGATCCATACGTGAATGCGCGACTCGAGTGATCGAGGACATCCACCGGTCCCATCGTGAAGCGCGCATCGCGCTCGGGATCGATGTTGTTGAGCGCGATCCACCACGCTTCCTGGGGATTGCGAACGTTCACGTGCTTGTCGACCACGATGATGAGCTTCGCGAGCGACATGAGTCCCTGGCCCCAGAGCGCATTCATCACCTTGTACGCGTGTCCCGGATATTGCTTGTCGATGGAGACGAACACGAGGTTGTGAAAAATCCCCTCGGCCGGCATGTGGTAGTCGACGATCTCGGGCACCGTCAGTTTCAGAAGCGGGAGGAAAATCCGCTCCGTGGCATGTCCGAGGTAGAAGTCCTCCATCGGTGGTCGCCCGACGATGGTCGTCGCGTACACCGGCTTCGAGCGCATGGTCAGCGCGGTCACGTGCACACGCGGGTACAGGTCGGCGAGCGAGTAATAGCCGGTGTGATCTCCAAACGGACCCTCGGTCACGAGCGGCTCCGACGGATCGATGTACCCCTCGATGACGAACTCCGACTCGGCCGGCACCTCGAGATCGTTGGTGACCGCCTTGGCCAGGCGCACTGGCGCCCGCCGCAGGAATCCCGCGAACAGGAACTCGTCGACGGTGGGCGGAAGCGGAGCCGACGCCGAGTACATCGATGGCGGATCGGCGCCGATGGCGATGCAGACGGGCATCGTCTCCTTCCGCTCGGCCATGTCGCGCCAGTGTGCGGCGCCGACTTTGTGCCGCTGCCAGTGCATCGCGAGGTCGCGGGCGCCTAACAGCTGCACGCGATACATGCCGACGTTCCGGATGCCCCGCTTCGGGTCGCGGGAGATCACCATCGGCAGCGTGATGTACGGCCCCCCATCCTCCGGCCAGCACTTGATGATGGGCAGCTTGCGCAGGTCGACCTCGTCGCCGCGAAGCACGATCTCCTGGCACGGCGGCGACCCGCCTTTCATGCGCGGTGGAAACTTCCCGAGCTCGAGCAGTCGGGGGAGCAGCGACAGCTTGGCGACGAGCCCGTCCGGCACCTTCAGCTCCATCATCTGCGCGATGCGCTCGCCGATTTCATCGAGTCGATCGACGCCGAGCGACATCGACATGCGCCGCATGGAGCCGAACAAATTGATCGCCACCGGATGCGCCGACCGGGAGCCATCGAAGAGCTTCACATGGTCGAAGAGGAGCGCCGGCCCGCCGCCAGGCATCTTCATCACCCGGTCGGCGATCTCGCAGAGCTCGAGATCCACCGACACCGGGTGCGAAATGCGTCTCAGCTCGCCGGCACGCTCGAGCTCGGTCAGAAACTGTCCGACGGTGTCGATGGTCATCGCGTCGCTCCCTCGCCGCGTCGCTCTCCGGCATGAATGGCGGCGATCCCGAAGCTCAAGCGGGTGACGCGGACGTTCACGAATCCGGCGCGCGTCATTCGGCGGACGAGCTCCTCCTCGTTCGGAAAGTTGTCGACCGAGGCCGGGAGATATCGATACGCGGTCGGATGTCTGCTCACGAGGCGGCCGAGCGCGGGGAGCACGTAGTGAAAATAGAGCCGGTAAAGCGAGCGCACGACCGGCACCCGCGGCATGGAGAACTCGAGGATCACGAACGTCGCTCCATCGCGCAGGACGCGAAACGCCTCGGTGAGCCCCGCGTCGAGATTCTCCAGATTGCGCGCTCCGAAGGCGACAATGGCCCCGGAAGCGGTACCTGTGCGCAGCGGAAGCTCGACCGCATCGGCCACCATCGGCGCCACGGGGCGCGCGGCGATCTTTCCCCGACCAGCGCGCAACATCGGTTCGGCGAAGTCCGTTCCGAGAACGATGCCGCGGAACCCTCGCTTACGCGCGAGCTCGTTCGCGACGTCCATCGTCCCGGCGCAGAGATCGACATAGACGCCCGACGGGTCGCGGTCCCATCGCAGCGCCGCCACGGCGCGGCGGCGCCAGCGCTTGTCGATGCTGAAGCTGAGGAGATGGTTGAGGAGGTCGTAGCGGGGCGCGATCTGGGAGAAGACGCTCCGAACGTAGGCGCGCTTCTCCGCGCTCCCGGCGGCAGCGGCGAGCGCCTCGCTCCGCTCGGTCTGGACAGACGGCATTGCGATGAAGTTGATCGACGTGGTCGAGAGCCGCAAGCGCGCGCGCTGGCTGAAGTTGGAGTGCGTAAATACCTTTGCCCTGGTCGAATGGGATCAGGAGTCAGGAATCAGGGATCAGGGGGATTCAGGGTGTCGGTGAGAGGAACCCGCTCTCAGCGCCCCGGCACCTCCCACCTGGAACCCCCTGACCCCCTGACTCCTGACTCCTGACTCCCGATGTCACTCGATCTCGCCAACCTCCCAGATGCCGATGTCGTCGCGCTCGCGCAGCAGGGGCGCGAGCCGGCGTATCGCGAGCTGCTGCGACGGTACGAGCGCCCCGTCTTCTCGCTGATCTTTCGAATGGTTCGCGACCGCGAGACGGCCGAGGACCTGGCGCAGGAAACCTTCATCAAGGTCCTCAACCACATCGACCGCTACCGGCCCGAGTTCAAGCTGTCGAGCTGGCTGTTCAAGATCGCCAACAACGTCGCCATCGACCATCTGCGGAAGCGGACGGTGGATACGATCAGCATTGACGGATCTCCTCACGCGGCGACCCGGGCGGAGATCGAGGCGACGTCGTTCGACGTGGAGTCGCGCGGCGAATCGGCCCTCGAGGAGGTCGAATCCCGGGAGCTCGGATCGGCGATCGAGCGTGCGATCGCCGGGCTCCGCCCCGAGTATCGATCGTGCATTATGCTGCGTCACGTGGAAGGCCGGTCGTACGAGGAGATCGCGGCGATGCTCGACCTGCCCCTGGGGACGGTGAAGACTTACATCCACCGCGCCCGAAAGGAGCTGAGGGACGCTTTGGAGCATCTTCGGACCTAGCTGAAACCCCTTTGATGAGGCCGACGTAGGACCGACCGGAGGCTTTGTGGACCGACATTTACTACCCAGCGAAATCGATCTGCTGCTCGACGGCGAGGTGGGGTTTGGCACCTCCCCGCTGAAGACGCACATCCGGAAGTGTTCGACCTGCCGCGGCGAGCTCGAGGAAGCTCGCGCGACGGTTCGGGCGCTCGAGCATTTGCCACACCTGGCACCGGCTCCGCTCTTCGCCGAGCGGGTGCTGTCGCGTGTGAACATTTTCGTTCCCTGGCACGTCGCCGCGCTCGATACCCTCCGGGGCTTCGTGCCGTCGTCGCGCGGCGGGCGCGTCGCCTTCGGTGTCGGTGCCGGGTCGCTTGCGGCCGTCATGAGCGTTCTCGTGCTCTGGATTGCGTTGCGCTTCGATGCGGTGCTGTTCGCCGTCGGCATGCTGGCCGATCGGATGCGCGCCGGGGTGCTCGACGCCGCAGGAACGCTGCTCGCCGGCGCACTCGGCGACTCCGCCTACACGCTGGTCCGCTCGAGCGGGCTGCTCGGTCTGGGCGTGCTGACACTGGCGCTCGTCGCGGCCGCCCTGCTCGCGGCAACGCTGCTTCGTACGATCGCAGTCCACCGTCGGCGCTGAGCGCCCATGAAAGCGCTCTTCATTGTCGCCGCGTGGCTGACGTTCGCCCCGGGCCGGCTGCTCGCGCAGGTCACCGAGCTGGCACCGGACTCGGCGCGCAGCGTGCGCGCCGCGCTCGCTCGCGATCCCTTCGGCGCCCGCCTGGACCAAAGCACGCCCATTTCCGTCGGTGATCGCATCGTCGCACCCGGAGAAACGATCTCCGGTTCGGCCGTAACCGCTCGCGGCGATCTCATCGTGGCCGGCAGCGTGGGCCGAGACGCGATCGCCGTCGGCGGTGATGTCATCGTCAGGCAGGGCGGTGTCATCGGCGGCGATGCGCTCGCCGTCGACGGGCGCGTTCGCCTGGAAGGTGGCACGATTCGCGGGGAAACGCGCTCGATTGCCGGACCGCTTGGTCTGACCCCCGCCACCGCCGAGCCGCGCTCGGCGGTCTCGACCATGTGGCACCAACTGCTGCTCGCGCTCGGCTGGCTCGCGATCCTTGCGGCCATTGGTGTGGTGGTCGTCCTGTTCGCGCGCTCGAACCTCGAGGGCGTCGCGGATGCGATCGAGCGTAGCTTCGGGCGCGCGTTCCTTGTCGGCATCGCGGCGGAGCTCGCGGTTCTGCCCGCGCTGCTCATGCTGATCGTCGTGCTGCTGCTCATTCCGATTGTCGGCTGGGCGCTGCTTCCGTTCGCCTGCATTGCGTTTCTCATCGCCGTCGCTGGCGCGCTCGCGCTCGGCTTTCTCGCCATGGCGCAGGTTACTGGGGAGGCCCTGATGCGGCGTACGCAGCGGGGCGCTGGCGGTCTCGAGCGGGTTGTCTTCGTTGGACTCGTGGCGTACATGTCGCTCTGGATCGTCACCGCGCTTCTCGCGTGGAGCGGGCCCGCCGGAGGCGCAATGCGTATCATCGCGCTCCTCCTGACGTGGGTCGCCGCAACGGTTGGCTTTGGCGCCACGATCGTCTCCCGGGGCGGAACGGCCGAGACTTCGCGGCCGTCGATTCCCGTGACGCGGACCGCCGAGCTCGAGTGGCAGACCCCGACGCCGGTGGCTGGAGTGGCGGCGGCGCGGCGTCCGACGCCCGCGCCTCGCTCGGGGTTCGACTCGTGAGGCGGTTCGGCCGGATGATCGGGCTCACCGCCGTCGTGGCGTGCGGGTGCGCGACCGCGGAGACCGAGCAGGCGTGGCGGACGACATCGGCGGCGCGGCCGCGCGACGCGTCCGACAGCCTGCACCTTCGAGTGAACCTCACCGGCGGCTCGCTGCGCGTCTCGCCGGCCGATGATGGCGAGCTGTACGATTACTCCATGCGGTACGACGCCGCGCACTACAATGTCGAGCGAAACTTCGATTCCACGTCGCACACGCTCACGCTTCGCCTCGACGGTGGTCGTCGGCCCTTCCGTGGGTTCTCGGGAGACGGGGAGGAGCGCGCGCGCTTGTCACTCGGGGTCGCTCGGGGGGTGCCGTTGGATGTTGCGCTCCGTCTCGGTGCCGTTGAGGCGGATCTGGATCTCGGAGGGCTGGCTGTCGATCAGCTCACCGTCGAGTCCGCCGCGAGCAGCACCGCGCTTCGCTTCGCCACGCCGAATCCGCGCCGCATGCGATCGCTCCGGTTCGATGTCGGTGCCGCGTCGATCGAGGCGACAGGCGTCGGCAACGCGAATGTCGAGCACATTGACGTCGATTGCGGCGCCGGCGCCCTCACGCTCGATTTCTCGGGCGCCTGGGCATCCGATGTGGACGCGCGCCTTCGGGTGCGCCTTGGCGCTGTCACCCTGCGAGTGCCCCGCGATGTCGGCGTACGCGCGCGGGCCGACGTGACACTTGGAACGTTCGACCACGACGGGTTTCGCGAGCAGGATGGCGTTCACTACTCCGCGAACTGGGAGGGTGCGAAGCGCCGCCTCACGATCGACGCGTCGATGCTCGTCGGGACGCTGGAGATCGAGCGAATCGACTGACGGCGCGGTCGTCCCTGGCCCATCCCTTGCCCCTCCGTCCGGCGGGGCAATTTTGTTTTCAAGAGGCGCGGGTGACCAGGCCGGCTTGAAGGCAAACAACGGGAGGCCGCGTGATCATCAAGGGCCGACGCGTCGGACCACTTCTGCAGAAGACGGGGCGCGAGATCCTGGATGACAATATCCTCGGGCTCTCGGCGCAGACCGCGTACTACTTCTTCTTCTCGCTTTTTCCGCTGTTTCTCTTTCTCGCCCCGCTCATTGGCTTCATCGGCGAGCGCGAAGAGATCATGGCATGGCTCATCGCGAACCTGCGCCAGGCCGTGCCTGGCGAAGCGGTGGACCTCGTCGACAACGTCGTACGCGATGTACTCAACCCGAGCTCGGCCGGCGTTCTCTCGATCGGCTTGCTCGGCGCGGCATGGGCGGGCTCCAACGTCTTCTCGGCGTTGATCGACGCGCTGAATCGCGCGTACGACGTCGAGGAAGGGCGTCCGTGGTGGAAAAAGAAGCTCATCGCGCTCGCCAGTGTGCTCGTCTCGGCGGTTCTGTTCCTCGTGACGACGTCGATCATGCTCGGGGGGCCCGAGATCGCAGAGTGGATCGAGAACCGAACGGCGATGGGGGAGTTCGGGCAGACGGTGTGGAACGTCGTGCAGTATCCGCTTGCGTTCGCGCTCCTCGTGGGGATGCTGTGGCTCATCTACTTCTTCCTCCCCAACCAGCGTCAGGACAAGTCGCAGATCCTCGTGGGTGCGCTCGCGGCGGCCGTGCTGTGGGTGCTCGTCACGCTCTTGTTCCGGGCATACGTCGCCAACTTCGGATCGTACAACAAGACCTACGGCGCGATCGGAGGGGTGATCGTACTGCTGACGTGGATGTACCTGACCATGCTGGTGATCCTCACCGGGGGCGAGCTCAACGCGGAGCTGCATCACGGGACGGCATCGGTGGAGCCGCGAAAGGGCGCCGTGTACGTTGGGCGCGTCGTGACGGCGCACGATCCTGGGCGGCCGTCGAACGAGAGGATCGAGCGGGTGCAACCCGTCGAAGTGCGGGGATAGAGCCCCGGTTGCGAACGGCAAAGATGACAGAATTCAGAATACAGAATTCAGAATTCAGACGTCAACCGGGGAGCCGACGCTGGCTCCCCGTAGCCGTTTCTGAATTCTGAATTCTG
>DATFFP010000027.1:0-85032 GCA_035249985.1 Gemmatimonadaceae bacterium | reverse complement strand
CCCTTGAAGCCCGCCTTGCCCGACGACGCCCACGCGACCGCATTCCCATGCGAATCGGTGATCGTCACGATCGTGTTGTTGAACGTCGCGTTGACGTGAGCCACGCCCTCGGCTTCCACGACACGCTTCGCCTTCTTGGTTCCCTTCGCGGTAGCCATTACTTCGTCACCTTCTTCTTCCCGGCGATGGCGCGGCGCGGTCCCTTCTTCGTGCGCGCGTTGGTATGAGTGCGCTGTCCGCGAACCGGCAACCCGCGGCGATGTCTCGCGCCGCGGTAGGAGCCGATATCCATCAAGCGCTTGATGTTCATGGCGACTTCCGTCCGAAGCGCGCCCTCGACGCGATAGTCGCGCTCGATGACCTGACGCAGCCGATTCACGTCGGTGTCGGACAGGTCCTTCACGCGCGTGTCGGGGCTGACGCCGGTCTCGGTCAGGATGCGCCGCGAGACGGTCTTGCCGATCCCGTAGATGTACTGCAGGCCAACTTCCACGCGCTTCTCGCGCGGCAGGTCGACACCAGCGATTCGTGCCATATGATCAGCCCTGCCGCTGCTTATGCTTGGGGTTGCGCTTGCAGATGATGCGAATGACGCCGTTCCGCTTGATCACCTTGCAGTGCTCGCAGATCGGCTTGACGCTGCTCCGGACTTTCACGGACACTCCACTCGTAACGGAAAAATTGCGGTCAAGACTCTAAGCATAGCCAGCGCAGCAGCTTGACGCAAGTGAGCGAGCCCGTCCGGTCACCGTCCAGCGACGCCGATCCGGAGCTCGATGAGGCGCCATTGGCCACCCTCGGACCGGAAGGCGGCGAACACCCGCTGCACCACCGTGCCCTCCGAGCCGCGCACGCGGAAGCGTCGCCGCATCTCCGCGTAAACCGTCTCCGTGCCGAGCGTACGGACCGCGTCCACCTCGAGCCCTTCCTCCGTCGCATCACGGAACAGCCGGGCGAGCGCGCGAGCCGCCTGCTCGCCGCCGAGGGGAGCCGTCGCCGCTTCGCCGGGCAGTTGGATGACCACCCGCGTCGCCCCGGCAACAACTCCAGCGGCATCCTGACGCGACCAGGATTCCTGCAGCCTGGCGATGGCTGCCAGAGGGTCTGATGCGAGGACGAGCGTGAGGCTCACCAGGGCGAGGAGCCTCATCGAAGCGCCTCCCGCACGCGGCGCATGGCCGCGCGCGGGTCGACGGCGCCCGTGACAGCGCGCCCCAACACCAGGTAGCTGGCGCCGGCGGCCACAGCCTCACCCGGGGTAACGACACGAGCCTGATCGTGCACCGGCCCGCCGTCGAGACGAATGCCGGGCACGAGGATCTCGAGCAGGTCGCCGTGCGCGGCCCGCACCGCGGCCGCCTCCATTCCGGAGCAAACGACTCCATGGGCGCCCGAGGAGCGCGCGAGCTGCGCCAGGCGAAGCACCTCCTCGCCCACGGCATCGATCTCTCGGCCCCAGACGTGCCCGAGACCAGAACCGCCCAGCGATGTCAGCACCGTCACTGCCAGCACCCGACATCGCTCCCCTGCTCCTTCGACGGCCGCCGATAGCATGTCGGAGCCGCCCGACGCGTGAACAGTGACGAGCTTCACCCCGAGACGCGCGGCGCTCCGGACCGCTCCACGCACCGTGTTCGGAATGTCGTGGAACTTGAGGTCGAGAAAGACGTCCAGCTCGCGCGTCCGAAGCGCGACCACAGCATCCGGTCCGGCGGCCGTGAACAGCTCACTCCCTATCTTGTAGAAATCGCAGCTGTCACCGAGCGCATCGACCATCGGCACGGCCTCCTGGAGCGTCGGCACGTCGAGCGCGACAATGGCGCGTGCATCGCGCGCCGTCGTCATTGCTTCCATTCGAGAGTGCCGATCACCTCTCGGATTGAGCGCACCGCATGCTGCTCACACCAGTGCTCCAGTCCGTGGACGACTCGCTCGGCAACGCGGGGATCGCGCATCGAAGCGGTGCCGAGGGCAACGAGTGATGCCCCGGCCACGAGATACTGCAACGCGTCCTCCGCGCTGGTTACGCCTCCCACGCCGATGACGGGAGCTTTCACCGCACGCGCCACTCGCCACGCAGCGAGGACGCCGACGGGCAACAATGACACTCCGCTCACGCCGCCACTGCCGAATCCCAACACCGGCCGGCGGGTTTCCAGGTCGACCATCAGGCCGGGGATCGTATTCACTACCGTGATTCCATCCGCGCCGGCATCGACGGCGACGGACGCCGTACGTGCAATATCGACCAGCGTCGGGGACAGCTTCACGAACACCGGTTTCCGCGTTGCCTTACGAGCGCGTGACACCACGTCCCGGAGTGTATCCGGATCGGCGCCGAACTCCATCCCGCCGGCTTTCACGTTCGGGCAACTCACGTTGAGCTCGAAGCCGTGGAGGCCTTCCGCATCGTCCAGATGCGCGACGACGGCCGCGAAGTCATCTGCCACGTCGCCCACGACGTTGACGAGCACGCGCGCCCGCTCGATGTGGGACGCGAGCCATGGCAGCTCACTCTCCCGCACCACGGCCATCCCGGGGTTCGCCAGACCGACCGCATTGATCATCCCGCCGGAGAATTCGGCGACGCGCGGCGCCGGTGCCCCGTCGCGCGGGCGGGGGCTCACCGCCTTGGTGACCAACCCCCCGAGTCGGTCGAGCTCGACCACATCACGAAGCTCGCGCCCGTATGCGGCCGTTCCCGCCGCGAGCAGAATGGGATTCTGGAATCGCAGTCCCGCCGCCTCTATGGCCAGCCGGCTGTTCGGCGGTGCGGCGTTCACGGGCGCCGCCCCGCGACGCTCGCCGAGTCTCCCGGCCGTGCCCGGATCCACATCTGGTGAAGCAGCCGTTCGTCCGCGTCGAGCGCAGTCGGTAATACCGGCTTTCCGGTGAGGGCATGCGCGTACGGGGACGCGCCGTACGTCTGCACGACCGTCGCTTGCCACACGCGGGCAGAATCGGGAGTGAGATTCGCCGCCGCCAGCAGGGCCCTGGGCGCGAGCGACGATCGGGGATACTCGCGCGCGGCCGCGAGGAAAAGGGCGCGAGCCAACGGAACGGCGCCAACGGCATCGCGCGCGACTTCCGCGGCGAGGAAGAGCGAAGCCCCCGTGCTATCCGGAGCATCGGCAAGCCGTGCGGCGAGGCGCAACGCGGAATCGACAGCCGCCAATCGCGCGGCATCCGCAGCCATCGCCTTCGCGCGCTCGAGCTCCGTCCGAGCACCATCCAGCGTTGCCGCGCTTCGAACCTCGAGAAGCCCGGCGCGCGTCACCACGTCGCTTACCAGCGCGGTGTCCGAGCTCATGCGGCGCGCGCGATCGTAGTGAGCGCGTGCGGCGTTCACGTCTCCGGCCGACTCAGACCACACGCCCGCCGCGAGGGACAGGCGGGCGCGCTCGAGTCGGGATGCGCGACCTTCCTGCGTGACGGCCACGATGCTGTCCGCCAGCGCACGGTTGGACCGAGCGAGGAGTCCGAGCGGCGCATGCAGCGGCGCCAGCGACCGCCAGTCCGAGGCCCGCTGTCGCAGGATGTGAATGGCGACAGCGAGCCGGCCGGATTCCAGAGCGGACGTGGCCAGCTCGGCATCGAGCGCATCCGAGGCGGCGTTGTAGGCGAGCGTGGCCACACTGTCGACGCTGCCTTTCGCGAGTGCGGCACGAGCGGCCCACGCCGCGGCGATGCGCGAGAGCGTCTCATCGCCGCGCGTCGTGAACGGAGCCAGCGTGTCCAGCGCGCGACGATACTCGCCGAAGCGGACCAGGCAAACGCCGCGGGCGACGCTCGCGCGCGGCCGCTGCTTCGGGTCGGCGGCGGGATGCCGCTCCCATTGTGCGATGCGAGCCATGCCGTGCTCGCACGCGCCGGAAAAGGCTGACGAGGTTCCGCTCAGCAGAAGCGCCTCGTCAGTCCAGCGGCTCCGTGGATACCGCGCAATGACCGTGTCTGCCTTGGCGGCCGCTTCGCGCCACGCCACCACCGCGGCCGA
Source organism: Gemmatimonadaceae bacterium (assembly GCA_035249985.1). GTDB lineage: Bacteria > Gemmatimonadota > Gemmatimonadetes > Gemmatimonadales > Gemmatimonadaceae > JAICNG01. The sequence continues at coordinate 81,038 of DATFFP010000027.1, read as the reverse complement.
GTCCCGCCCCTCGCGCGAGGCCGACTCGGCGCGCCTTACGAGTCCACGAGCGTTATACAGGCCATTGTAGTACGCGCAGGCGCCGACGGTGACGACGAGTAGCAGCCCGATCGCACGCTTCATCGACCGGCGGAGCCGAGCCGCCGTTCATATCCTTCCAGGTACGCCATGGTCGCGTTGGCGATGGCATCCGCAATCTCGCGCTGGCGCGCGGGCGTCGCGAGATATTGAGCCTCGGCCGCATTCGTTCCGAAGCCGATCTCGACGAGGACCGCCGGCATGAACGCGGTCGTCAGGACGACGAACCCCGCTTGCTTCACTCCGCGCGACGGACCGGGGTGCACCCGCCCGAGTCCCGCTTGAACGGCGGCGGCGAGCTCCTGCGACTCGCGGAGGTGCTCGTTCTGCGCCATGTCGTGGATGATGAAGCTCAACGGGTCATTTTTCGGTGCCTGAACCGTCGTCTCGAACCGGATGGCTTCGTTCTCCATACGCTCCACGCGACGCTCATCCTCGGTCTTGGCCTCCGCGAGGAAATATGTCTCGTACCCGCGTGCATCGCCCGGCCGTCGCCACCGGAGGTTGGCGGCGTTGACGTGAATCGAAAGAAACAGATCCCCGCCCCGCTCGTTGGCGATCGGGCCGCGGTCATAGAGCCCGATGAGCGTATCGGTCGTGCGCGTCATGATCACTTCGACGCCTTCACGGCGCAGCGCCTTCGCGAGCTCCATCGAGACAGCGAGCGTAATGTCCTTTTCCCGGATCTTCTGCCGACTCCCGATCGGGCCGGTCATTCCGTTGTCACGCCCGCCGTGTCCGGCGTCGACGACGACGCGGCGTTTCGTCCGCGGCCGCGCCGCCGGCGTCGGCGTCGTGGCGGTCGCGCCGGTCGAGACACGTAGCTCGCTACGCACCGGGTCGTAGCTGAGGCGGCTGGGGACGAGGCGCGGCAGCACCTCCGAGACGAGCTGCAACGGAACGAGTAGCGCGCCTCGATCCAGCAGAGGCGCTCCCCCGAGCGTAATGAGCGTTGTGCCGACGCGGGCATACGGCACCTGGTCGGACAGCCTCATCGCCACGTCGAACACGGACACGAGAAACTCGCCCGGGCCCTCCGCTTTCACCGAGATCGGCAGCGCCGGTGCGAGGCGATCGAGTCGCAGGACGCGTCCCGCCGAGGTCTCTACGAGCGGTACGACGGACTCCAGCGTTCCGGCGCGCGCAGACACCACGGACGGCGGCACCGCGCCGATCTGAAGGCCGAGCAGGATTTCGATGATCATCGGACCCTCGCCGCGCGTGCCATTTCCCGCTCGTCCTCCCGACGCCGTTCGTCGGCGCGCTTGTCGTGCTGTTTCTTCCCTTTCGCGAGGGCGATGGTGACTTTCGCCTTTCCGCGCGGGTTGAAGAACAGCTCGAGCGGCACCAGGGTGAGCCCCTGGCGCTCCACGCCGCCGATCAATCGTCGAATCTCCTTTCGGTGCAGGAGCAGCTTGCGCGTACGCGTGGGCTCATGGTTGAACTGATTGCCCTGCTCGTACGGGGAGATGTGCAGATTGAGCAAATACACTTCGCCATCCCTGACTGTCGCGTAAGCATCGGTGAGGTTGGCCTTGCCTTGCCGAAGCGACTTCACTTCCGTACCGCTCAGCACGACGCCGGCCTCCCACGTCTCGAGGATGTGGTAGTCGTGTCGCGCTCGTTTGTTCCTGGCGACGCTGGCGGTGGGAGGTTTATCGGCGGGCTTGGGCATGCCAATGCTGACAGCGGGATGCGATCGTCGACGAGCAACGCGCACAAGAACTTAGACGCGTCCCATCCACCCGGGCAACGGCGGCATTCGCGTTGACTCGTCTCCCGCCGGGGACTAACTTTCTCATTCACGCCGAAGTGGTGGAACTGGTAGACGCGCTGCGTTCAGGGCGCAGTGGGCGAAAGCCCGTGGGGGTTCGAGTCCCCCCTTCGGCATGCGTTTCTGGCTACTGCGCGCCGCGTGCGGCGTCAGTAGCCAGTCGCGTTTGCGGGAACGCCCTCGGCCAGCCGAGGCGCGCCGAAGTGCTCGCGCAGCGCCTCGTTCGACTCGGCGAGGTAGCGGGCGAGGATGTCGCCGGCCTTGGCGACGACCTCGGGTGGGCTTCCTTCCTTGCGCCCCGCGAAGTCGAGGAGCGCGCGCCCGAGGTGCCACCCCGTTCCGGCCCCCTCCCGCCTGACGAGTGCGTCACCATAAGCGCGAAGCCGGGCGTTCAGCTGTCGCTCGGCGATGCGCAGACGCCCCGGTGCGATGGCCGCATCGCCCGCGAGCGCGCGGCCGAGTGCCGCGGCGACTGCGGACCCCGTGCGATCATCGAGCGCATCGCGCTGGGCGGTGAGGAGTCCGAGCGCGCGCCGGGCGTATCGAAGCTCCCATCGGGCGTGATCGACGTCGCCGTTGGTCCCGTTTGCGGTGAGCCACTGCACGTCGGGATCGGGCGGGTCGAGGAACAGGGTCGCAACGTATGCGATCGCCCGTGCGCGAAGCGCTCTATTGGCCCGCCATTCCTTCAGCACGGGTCGAAAAGGGTCGCTGGGCCCCGCATGACACTCGTCAGGCTTGCAGTACGGGGAGGCCGACACGCTGCCGCACCGTCGGCTCGTCGTGCAGCAGGTCCGCGAGGCTGACGCTCTCGAGCACGTCGTCGATGCGCCGTTGCAGCATGAGCCACACCGGGCGAATGCTGCACTCGTGCGACGCGGCGCAGCGCTCCTCGTCGACGGGGTGCGAGACGCAATGCAGGTCGAAGGTCGTGAGCTCCGACGCGTGGATGACGTCGCGGATGGAAATCTCCGACGGATCACGGGCGAGCCGATACCCGCCACGCGCGCCGCGCACGCTGGTCACGAGGTCGGCCCGACGGAGACGAAGGAGAATCTGCTCGACGTAGTCGGTGGGCAGACGCTCTCGCTCGGCGATGTCGCGACCGGTCACCGGCCGATCTTCCACGCGCTTTGCGAGGTGCAACGCGCAGATCACGCCGTACTCGGCCCAGGTGGTTATCCGCACGTCTTGAGGATAGGTGTCGCGTAGGACCGGAACAAGCCTAACCGGCCGCGACGGCGCCGTGCTTGCCGCCAGGGACGCCGATTTCGGTCATCTTTCGGAGATCGAGCACCTCGTCGATCTGCTCGGGAGGCAAGACCCCCTCGCGCTTCACCAGATCACGAATCAGCACGTTCTCCTTGACCGATCGCTTACTCAGCTCGGCCGCCGCCGCATAGCCGATTTGCGGGGCAAGTGCCGTCGCCAACGCCGCGGAGCGCTCGAGCCAGTACGCGGCCATCTCCGGATTTGCCTCGATGCCCGCTATGCAGCGCTCGGTGAAGACGTTGCATGACGTCGTCAGGATCTGCATCGACAGCAGCACATTGTATGCGATCACGGGCATCATCACGTTGAGCTCGAGCTGTCCGTGCTCCGCCGACACGGCAACGCATGCATCGTTGCCGACGACCTGGAAGCAGACCTGGTTCACCATCTCCGGGATCGACGGGTTGATCTTTCCCGGCATGATCGAGGATCCGGGCTGCACGGCGGGAAGTCGAATCTCATCGAGCCCGGTTCGCGGTCCGCTCGCCATGAGGCGGAGGTCGCTGGCGATCTTGCTGACATCGAGCGCCAGCACGCGAAGCTGCGCGCTGAAGCCGGCCGCGTCACCCATGCTCTGCATGAGCTGCACCCGATCCTTCCCGGCTCGCAGGTCGAGCCGCGTCATCGCGCGCAGGTGCTTGACCATTTTGTCCGGGTATTCGGGCTCGACGTTCACGCCCGTCCCGACCGCGCTACCGCCGATGCCGAGATCGCGGAGATAGTCGGCGGCCTCGGTGACCCGGCGGAGTCCGCGGTCGATGCTTCCGGCGTACGCATGAAACTCCTGGCCCAGCCTGATCGGCATGGCGTCCTGGAGATGCGTGCGCCCCGACTTCACGACGGCATCGAACTGCTCGCCCTTCTGTCGAAGCGCGTCACGCATGGCGGTGAACGCGGCGACGAGCGGCTGCAGTTGGGCGAGGCACGCGAGACGGATGGCGGTCGGGATGACGTCGTTCGTCGACTGCGCCATGTTCACATGGTCGTTGGGATGCACGGGCGCGTACGCCCCGCGCTTGGCGCCCAGCAGCTCGTTGGCCCGGTTCGCCAGCACCTCGTTCACGTTCATGTTGTGCGACGTGCCAGCGCCGGCCTGGAACACGTCGACGACGAACTGATCGCGGTGCTCTCCCGCAATGATCTCGTCGGCCGCGCGACCGATCGCGTCGGCGAGGCGCGCGTCGAGACGGCCCGTCTCCGCGTGGGTCAGGGCCGCGGCCTTCTTGATCCACACCGTCGCGAGCACGAACGCGGGCAGCGGACGCAATCCGCTGATCGGAAAATTCTCGGCGGCCCGCAACGTCTGCACGCCGTACAGCGCGCCGGCGGGAACCTCTTTCGTGCCTAACGGGTCCTTCTCGGTACGCGTCGCGGTTGCCATGGGGTGGTGGAAAAGGCGATCGTGAGGCGGCCTCAGTCGATGACGTCGTCGACCTCGAACGCCGAAATCACCAGGAGCACGCCGCCGGTGACTTCCTTGGCCGATACGCGCCAGCGAGCCGCCTCCACCGCGCGGGAGCCGGCCGTCGCGGTCCGATACTGCGTCAGGAGAATCGGCGGAATCTCGGCAGCGCCATCGTCGATGAGGGAGCAGAAGATCTGCTGGTTCGCCTGCAGCTGACCGACGCCGTACTGGATCGACACGAGCATTTTCGTGCTGTCATCGCCCGCCGGCGTCCACGTCAGATCGATCGACTCGTCGGCGGCCGGGGTCGCCGGAATCGGCCCCAGGGTGAACCCTTGCGCCGTGAGAACGTCGATGGTGCCGTTCGTGAATCCACCTGGCGCCCCGGGTACCGTAACGGTGACTCGCTCACCGGGCCGGAATGGGAACTCGTCCGTCTGGCCCAGCACGTAGGATTCGCCATTCTGGCTCGTGGTCGGGAACAGGAACTTCGTCGTCGCCGTGGTGGACACCGCCACGCTGTCCCCCGCGTCCAGGAATCGCGGAAGCTGCGTGCCCTGGGATGGCGTGGGGTATGCCGCGATCTGACACTGGTCGGAGAGGACGCGGCTCGTCGGCAGGCCGAGCAGGCCCGTGCGGTAGAACTGCGCTTCGGGTGAAAGGAGGGTATCCACCGGCGTGACGATCGTCGTCAGCCCGATTACGCCGTAATTGGATTCGGGAACCGGATCGGGATCGAGGCAGGCCGCCGACAGCAGAGGGAGGACGAGGGCGGACAGGTATGAGGGGCGGCGCATGGCGAAGCTCCAGAGTAAGACGACGCGCACCACGTCGCGTGGCGCTCAATGAAATGTGTACTGGTGAACAGCGTAGAAACAACGGCCGCGAGCACAGATTTCAGGCTCCAGACCCCGGTCGCTTACCGATCGAACCCGGTGAGGCGGACGGCTCCCGTGAGAAATGGGTTGGTGCGCTTCTCGCGACCGATGCTCGTCGCGGGCCCGTGACCGGGGTATACGATCGTGTCGTCAGGCAGGGTGCAAATCCGGTCGAGCGAGCGCTGGAGCTGCGCACCGTCGGCCAGGGGGAGGTCCGTGCGCCCGACCGATCCGGCGAACAGGCAATCGCCGACGAACGCGACGCCGTTGCCATGGATCGCGACGTGGCCCGGGGCGTGGCCCGGCACGTGAATGACCGAGAAGCTCAGCGTCCCGACGTGCAAGGTGTCGCCATCGGCGAGGCCACGATCGGGGGGCGGCGGCTGCTCGACGCGCAGCCCGAAGACCAGCCCGTGCTGTGCAGCGCTGTCGTAGATGGGTCGCTCCTGCGGATGCACGAAGATCGGGACCGGCGCTCGCCGCATGATCCCGGCGATGCCACCGACGTGATCCATGTGCGCGTGCGTGAGCCAGATGGCGTCGAGCTCCGCACGGTCGTCGCGCACGGCGTCGAGCAACCGATCCGGCTCATCCCCGGGATCGATGAGGACCGCCCGCCGCGTCGTCTCATCGACGACGAGGTACGCGTTTTCTTCGAGTGGGCCAACCGTCAGCGTGCGGACGATCACACCGCGTATCCACCGCTCGACAAGAGCTGCGGATCGTGCTGTCCGTTCTTCAGCGCCGTGAGGTACTTCTCCGCCGCGATCGCGGCCGTCGTGGCATCGCCCACCGCGGTCGTCACCTGGCGAGCGAGTTGCGCTCGTACGTCGCCGGCGGCGAACAGCCCGCGCATGGACGTCTCCATGTTGTAATCGGTGACGAGATACCCGCCCTCGTCGTGACGCACGTGCCCTTCGACGATCCCGGTATTCGGCCGGAACCCGATGAAGACGAACAGGCCCGTGGCCGCGAGGACCGACGTCGCATCCGTGACGACGTCGCGAAGGTGGAGCGCCTGTACCAGGCCCTGGGCATCTCCCTCGACACGGTCGACCACGGTGTTCCAGATGATCTCGATCTTCGGATTCTCGAACACGCGCTTCTGGAGAATCTTCGACGCACGGAGCTGATCGCGCCGGTGAACGAGATACACCTTGTCCGCGTAGCGAGTGAGGAAATCGGCTTCCTCGACCGCCGCGTCGCCGCCGCCAACCACCGCGATGCGGTGCCCCTTGAAGAAAGCCCCGTCGCAAATGGCGCAGTACGAGACGCCCTTCCCCGCGTATTCGAGCTCGCCGGGCACCCCAAGCTTCACCGGCGTGCCGCCCGCGGTCAGGATGACGGTGGGCGATCGATAGGTGTCGCCCGCGTCGGTGACCGTCTCGAACCACCCATCCTCGGCCTTTCGGACACGCTCGACCGTCGCGGTATGCACTTCTGCGCCGAATTTGCGCGCGTGCGCGTCGAACTTCTGCGCGAGGTCCCAGCCCTCGATGTGCTCGAAGCCCGGATAGTCCTCGATGATCTCGGTATTCAGCAGCTCACCGCCCGGCGCTCCGCGCTCGAGCACTACGGCGCGCAACATCGCGCGGCCGGCGTACATGCCGGCCGTCATGCCGGCAGGGCCGGCACCGATGATCACGACCTCGTATTCGTGCGTGTTCGCCATGGCTTCTCTCGTCAGTCTCCCCTCTCGATGAACGCCGGAGCGTCAGGCGGCGTGCCCGCGACCCACGTGGAGCACGTCGAGAGCCCCATGACAGTGCGACACCGTTCCCACGAGCACATCGGCTGGACGGTGCGCCGCGGCCCGAGCCACCAGCGTGTCACCGTTGAGCACGTCCTGCGTGTCGAACATACCGACCCCGTACGCGCGATGCTCGCAATGGAAAATGACCGGCCCCGCAAGGGGGTCTGGTTCCGCCCGCTGGGCGTCGACGTAAGCGCGCAATGCGATCGGCATGCTCCAGGCGCGCGGCGCCTTGATCGCCGGGCACTTCGCCGGCTCGATGCAGTTTACCGGGCACATCCATTCGGCGAAGCTGACGACGTGCGTCCCTGATGGAAGCGCACTCTGCCACGGGACGTTGGGCGGCCGACGAAGCGGACGACGCTCCACCGGCCGCGTCGGCCAGCGTTCGCGCGCCCGTCGCAGCAGCCAATCGAACATCAAGTGCGGCATCAGCGGCGAGGGAACTATCGCATCGGCGCTTGGCTGGCTCGCCGCCGATGCGGCGCCGAGGTACTCATCGAAGAACGCGCCCCATTCGCTGCGCACGACCCTCACATCGGGCTCACGCTCCCACGTCGTGGCGACTGCGCAGTCGTCATTTCGATCGACCACCACCAGGCGGTCGAACGACAAGGCGCCGGCGGTTCGTGCTCGCAGCAGCTGACGCACATAGTACGAGCCGTAGCATCCGCCGCCGACGATGATGATGCTCGGATAGGCTGGAGACGGCCGTTCAGCGGACATGCCGCCCGCCGTCGACGATGATCGTCTGGCCCGTCACGTAGTCGGCATCGATCAGGTAGAGCACCGCCTGCGTGACGTCGTCGGGCGATCCGAGACGCGCCAGCGGAGTCGTACCGATGAGTCGCTCGGCATCGGCCGCGGTCCACTCGTCCGGAAGCAACACGGCTCCCGGCGCAATCGCGTTCACGCGGAGGCGTGGCGCGAGGAGCTTCGCGAGCGCACGCGTCACGTGGACGACTCCGGCCTTCGACGCACCGTGCGGGATGTAGCCGGTCCAGGCCTCGAAGGCGGCAAGGTCGGCAATGTTGATGATGACCCCTCCCTCCCGCATGCGACGGGATGCGGCCTGCGCACAAAAAAATGGCGCGCGAAGATTGAGCGCGAAGATCTCGTCCCAGATCGCTTCCCCTACGTCCTCGAACGGCGTCCGGATCATCACAGCGGCCGAGTTCACGAGGACGTCGAGCGATCCGAGACGTTCGACCGCCTCCGTAACGAGTTGCGCGGGAGCGCCGGCGTGGCGCAGATCCGCGCGGACGGTGAAGCCTTCGCCACCGACCCTCTCGATCTCGCGAACGGTGTCGCGCGCGCCCGCCTCGGCTCCATGATAGTGCACCGCGACTCGCATGCCGCGAGCGCCCAGCGCGACCGCGATCGCGCGGCCGACGCGGCGGCCTGCGCCCGTGACCAGAGCGGTCTGACGCGGGTTCTCGCTAGCCGGCAAAGGCCGCGATGACGTCATTGGGAAGCGGCGAGCCGCGAGCCGCGAACGCAATCGTTCCATCGCTGCGGATGCCGTAGACGGTGCGCTGGATGCCGCGCCCGTCGGGCTTCAATGCGCGATACGCGGACGCGAGCGCGCGGTCCGGATCGCTCAGCAAGGGAAACGGGAGCCCGAGCTTGGCTGCGTAGCTGGCGTGGCTGTCGACGCCGGCCGGGTTCACACCCAGTGGCAGTACCTTGCTCGCTCGAAACGTCTCGATCTCATCGCGCACGGCGGAGAGTTGACGGTTTCAGCCGGGGGTGTTGTTCCCGGGATAGAAAAACAGCGCCACATGTCCCCGGGCAAGCAGGTCACTCAAGCGATAGATGCTGCCGTCGCCCGCAGTCGCGGTGAAATCGGGCGCCCGGGTTCCGAGGCTGAGTGGAGACATCTCGTTCATGCGACTCGCTCCGACGTGTGACGCTCCCGGACGAGCGCATCCTGGCGCTCGAGCCATGCGTACGGAACCCGCATATTGCCAATCGTCCGCGGCCCATCGCCGGCGCCGTGCCAGTCGGATCCTCCGCTGGGCACCAGACCAAGGTAATCGGCGAGCGTGCCTAACCGTGCGATGTCTTCCACGCTGTGACTGGGGTGCCGCACCTCGACGCCATCGAAGCCGATGCGCTTGAGCGTCTCGAGACGCGATCGAGATCCATCCGATCCCGGGTGCGCGATGAGCGCGAGACCGCCCGCCTCATGGAGCATTTGCACGGCCTCGGAGAGCGGCAGACGTTGCTTCGGAACGTACGCGGGTCGTCCGCTCCCAATCAGCCGATCGAACGCGTCCCGGTGGTCCTTCGCCCATCCGTTCGCGATGAGCACGCGCGCCACGTGCGGACGTCCGACGGCGCCCTCTCCTGCCTCGCGCCAGACGGCATCGAGCTCGATCGGAAAGCCTAACGCGCGAAGCTTCTCGACGATCTGGGCGGCACGGGTGCGCCGGGTCGCGCGGAGCGCGACGAGGCGATCTTCGAGCCCGGCCAGCCGCGTGAGGTGGAGGCCGAGGACATGTAGCTCGCGATCGCCTTCGTGCGCACTCAGCTCGACGCCGGCAACCACCCGCACGCCGAGCGCTTCGCCGGCCGCGCGCGCCTCGGGGACGCCCTCGAGGGTGTCATGATCGGTGAGCGCGATCGCGACCAGGCCGGCGGCACGGGCCGCGGCGACCACGGCGGCCGGCGCGAGCAACCCGTCCGACGCCGTGGAGTGCATGTGGAGGTCGACGAAGCGCTCCGCGGTACTACCGGGAGCCGCCGGAGCCGTCACGGCGCGTAGCCTGCCTCGGGCGACGTGAAGCTCGGCTGCGAGAACTCGAACAACCGACGCAGCTCTGCCTCCGACATTTCCGCAAGTGATTGCTCGCGGGAGCGGGCGCCCTGGGGCGAATAGCGCGTCACGCGCACCTCGCGGTCAGGTCCCGTGCCGCGGACGAAGACGAGCGCGAACTCGTCCCGATCGTACTGCGTAATGCGGCCGGACGGATACACGTCCCACGACGCGCTGTCGACCGTGATCGTTCGGGATGGCATTCAGCTCAGCTCCACTTCCTCATAGACGCGTGCCGGATCGAGCAGACGGTCGGGGGCATTCTCGAGCGCCGAATCCAGTGTGTCGCGATCCGACGCTTCGACGAATTCGATGAACGCGCCGGGCAGACCGGCTTCTTCGAACACCCAATATCGGCAATTGGCGTGCTGGTAGTACCCGCGGCGCATGCGCGCGCGCTCGAGATGCCTCTTGCGTTCGGGTGCGGGCACGATCGTTCGCTGCATGGCGAGCGCGCGTGGCATGCTCAGAACCCCTGTTCGGGAAAGGATTCGATCCCGCGCTTCACGTGCGCGAGGAACTGGTCGGCCAGCGCGCCATCGATGATGCGGTGGTCGAAGGAAATCGAGAAGAACGAGCAGGTCCGGATCGCGATGGTGTCTTCGCCATCCGCTCCGGTGACGACCTTCGGACGCTTCTCGATCGTCCCGATGCCGAGGATCGCGACCTGGGGCTGGCTGATGATCGGCGTCCCCATCAGGGAGCCGAACACCCCAGGATTCGTGATCGTGAACGTGCCGTCCTGAACCTCGCGCGGATCGAGCTTCTTTGCCCGCGCGCGCGCGGCCAGATCATTCAGCGCCTTCGTCAGCCCCACCAGCGACAGCTCGTCGGCTTGCTTGATGACGGGAACGATCAAGCCCCAGTCGAGCGCCACGGCCACGCCGATGTTGTATTGCTTCCGGTAGATCACGCTGTTTCGCGCGACCGACGAGTTCATCACCGGGTAGGCTTTCAGCCCTTCGACCACCGATTTGATGATGAACGGCATATAGGTGAGCTTCTGCCCGTTCTCGGCCTCGAAGCGCGCACGGTGCTTGGCGCGCAGGCGTGCGACCCGCGTGAAGTCGATCTCCATGAACGAGGTGACGTGTGCCGACGTGCGACGCGACATCACCATGTGCTCACTGATGCGCTGCCGCATGACCGACATCGGCTCGACGATATCGCCGGGCCATGGTTCCGGCATCGGCCCGTGCTGCTCGACGCCCCCCGGTGCGTGCATCGACGGCGCAAAGCGCTGACCCGCACCGGGGCGTGCCCCGCCGGTCTCGAGGTATCCGAGGAGATCACGCTTGGTCACGCGTCCAGCGATGCCGGTGCCCTGGAGCGCGGCGATCTCGATGCCGTGCTCCGCCGCCATCTTTCGGACGAGCGGGGAGCTCCGCGCGCGAAGGCGTTCCTCGAGGGAATTCGATGCGACCGCTTTCGCGGTTGTCGCGGCAACGGGAGGATGCGAGCTCGCGGCGGCCCGCGCCGTAGATTCTGTTTTCGGGGGGGGCCCCCCAGCGGCCGGGGCCGACGGTTTCGCCTGCGAGTTTCCGTCGCCCGTGCCTGCGGCTGGCGCCGGCGCGCTCGTCGCGCCCACCGCGGCGCCCTTTTCGGTCTCCAGACGCGCCACGACCGTCTGCACGGGAACGGTCTGGCCCTCAGTCACAAGAATCTCCGCCAGGACGCCGGCCGACGGCGCCGGGATCTCCGCGTCGACCTTGTCGGTGGAAATCTCGAAGATCGGCTCGTCCCGCTTCACCTCGTCTCCCACCTTCTTCAGCCAGCGGGAGAGCGTGCCCTCGGCAATGGACTCGCCCATCTGCGGCATGATCACGTCGACTCGTGCCACGACTAGCTCCTCTGCGTTGGATCCTTGGCTCCGCGACCGGGCCGCAACCGCAGCACGATCGCCGCCGCCAGCGACAAACCCCCGATCACCCCGAACGGTATGACGAACGACCAAATGTCGCACGCCGGAAAGCCCTGCGGAGGCGTACATCCGCGCACTGCGCCAGCGATCTTCGCGACGGCCGCGCCGATCATCCCTCCCGCGAAGAAACCGGGAATCGCGAACGCACAACCAATGGCGTACCGCGGCGTCCCGCCTCCAGCCACCTCAGTACGCCGCGAGCTTGCGTGCCACGGCGACGATGTCCGTCGTCTGCGGCAGCACGTAATCCTCGAGGGGCGGAGAATACGGCAGCGGAACGTCCGCCGCCGTGACGCGCAGAATCGGCGCATCGAGCCACTCGAACGCCTGCTCGTTGAGACGTGCAGCCACTTCGCCAGCCACACCACCGGTGCGCGTGTCCTCGTGGACGATCATCACACGGTTCGTTTTTTTCACCGTCGCGACGATCGCCGCATCATCCATCGGTAGCAATGAGCGAAGATCGATGATCTCCACCGACAGCCCATCCTCCTTCTCGAGCTGCTCGGCCGCCTCCAGCGCTTTCCAGACCGTCGCGGCGTACGTGATGATCGAGAGATCCTTGCCTTCGCGCGCCGTGCGCGCCTTGCCAATCGGAACGACGTGATCGGCGTCGGGCAAGTCCTCCTTGACTCGTCGATAAAGATACTTGTGCTCGAAGAAGAGCACGGGGTCGTCGTCGCGAATGGCGGCCTTCAGCAATCCTTTGGCGTCGCTCGCCGTCGCTGGGTAGACGATCTTGAGCCCGGGCGTATGGAGGAACGCCGCTTCCGGATTCTGAGAGTGGAACGGGCCGCCGCGCACATAGCCACCGCTCGGCCCGCGGACGACCAGCGGACAGGGCAGCATCGCGCGGTAGCGGGACGTCGCCACGTAATTCGTCAACATGTCGTACGCGCACGAGATGAAGTCGATGAACTGCATCTCGACGACGGGTCGCATGCCCATGTGGGCAGCGCCAGCCGCGGCGCCGACGAACCCTGCTTCGGAGATGGGCGTGTCGATGACACGCTGCTCGCCGAAGCGATCCAGCAAGCCATCGGTGACCTTGAACGCGCCACCGTACGCTCCAATGTCCTCGCCGAGCAGAAACACGTTCTCGTCGCGCTCCATCTCCTCGAAGAGCGCCTGACGAATTGCCTCCAGATAGGTCGCTTCAGCCATTGAACGCCCCCCACCCGGCCGCGCGCTCGTGCGCTTCGACGGCGCTCCGGATGCCGGCGCGATACCATAGTGGCTCGATGCGCGCGGGCTCCGCGTAGATTCCCACCAGGGCATCGGACGGCTCGGGCATGGGCGACGCCTCGGCGGCGTCAGTCGCGACATCGATCTCCTCGGTCACTCGCGCGTCGACCGTGGCAATCTCCGCGGCGTCGAACTCGAGCTCTTCGGTCAGCACGCGAAGGTACCGGTCGACGGGATCGTTCTCTCGCGCCCACCGGTCGATCTCCCCCGCCGGAACGTACGACTGGTTGTCGTGCTCCGCGTGGCCCTTGCGACGATAGGTCATGAGCTCGATGAGCGTGACCCCTTCGCCGCGGCGCGCGCGATCGACTGCTTCCCTGGTCACGTCGTAGACGGCAAGAACGTCATTTCCGTCGGCGCGAACTCCCGGAATACCATAGGCGAGCGCCTTGTCCTTGAGCTCGACGACGGCCGTCTGGCGCGCGAGGGGAGTCGAGTACGCGTATCCGTTGTTCTCGACGATGACGACGAGCGGGCACCGCTGGACCGCGGCGAAGTTGATTCCCTCGTGAAAGGCGCCAGTCGACGTCGCGCCATCGCCAACGTAGACGAGACCGACGCGAGCCTCGTTCCGGAGCTTGAACGACAGCGTCACTCCCGTCATCACCGGAACCATATCGCCCAAATGAGAGATCTGGCCGATGAAGCCGCGATCGAGGTCGCCGTAGTGGATGTTCAGCTCGCGGCCGCGCGTGGGCGAGTCGCCCTTCGCCATGTACTGCCGGATGATCTCGACCGGCTGGGCACCCTTCACCAGCATCGAGCCGAGGTTGCGAATGAGCGGCGAGAGCACGTCGCGCCGGTCGAGCGCGAACGCGCTGCCGACGGCGTCGGCCTCCTGGCCTAACGACCGAAAGAGGCCACCGACGACCTTCGTCTGACGATAGAGGTTGACGAGGCGCTCCTCGAGCGCGCGCGTCAATCGCATCCAGTAGTACAGCTCGAGCTGCTGGGCGCGACTGAGCTGCGCAGACGGCCGAGCGCCCGACCCCGCCCGGCGCGCGGACCGATCAGTGGTGGCGCGACTCCGCGACCCGCGACCCTCCGCCCTGGAGCCGGTGCGCCGAGCCATCAGTACGCGGCCGCCAGCTTGTGCGAGGGCTCGGCTCGCCGATGCACGCGAACGAAGAATCGCTTGACGTTGCGGTCGAGGCGGCTCTCACCCACCTGATCGGTCTCGGCCTCGATGAACGTGTAGTGCCCGCCCTCCGGCTTCGCCGACAGCTTGACGGTCCCGAGCTCACCGGCATACACGCGCGAGCGCGGCGAGGATGCCTGACGAGTGAGGTCGAGTGTCGGGAAGTACTCATCGGCGGCCGCAATCACGAGCTCGGGCGTGATGTGTGTCCGATGGTAATGCTTCATGAGCTGGTGTCTCCGGGGAATGCCGGCCCCTCGGCGTGAATGTCCTGCCGCCAGTCGATCCGCTCGAGGGCGCTCGTGGAGTCCCGGCGGAACTCGACCGCCATCGCCCAGTTGCCGGCAGTGACGAAGTTCATGTTCGCCGTGTACGTCCCCACTTGCTCGGCGCTGGCCAGACCGTCCCACACCGTGCGCCGATCCGGATCGTCGGGGCCGGCATTGCTGGCGAAGATGCGCCCCTCTCCGCCTTCGATCGGCTGCTTCGTCTTCCGGTCGCTCACCACCACCGTGTACACCGTCCGCTCACGCGCGCGTGGAGGCAGCGGGTCGGCCGTGACACGAAACGAATAGCTGTCCGAGTCCAGGCGCAGCGCGAACTGCTGCGGCTCTGGCCGGCACGCCGTTGCGACCAGCGCCGCGGCGGCGAGCACGAGGGGGAGGCGGTGCCTCACGAGGGATAATACTCCAGTCCGAGATGCGTGATCTGATCCTCGCCCATGAGGTGCCGCAGGGTGTTCTTGAGCTTCGTCTGTTGAATGAACAGGTCGTGCTCCGGCTGCAGCCCCTGGGCCGCCATGGGACTCTTGAAATAGAACGACAGCCATTCCTGAATCCCCTTCATTCCCGCCCGGTGCGCGAAATCCATGAACAGCGCGAGGTCGAGGACGATCGGCGCGGCGAGAATCGAGTCGCGACAGAGGAAGTTCACCTTGATCTGCATCGGGTACCCCATCCACCCGACGATGTCGATGTTGTCCCAGCCTTCCTTGTTGTCGCCGCGCGGCGGGTAGTAGTTGATGCGCACGACGTGCGAGAACCCGTTGTAGAGCTCCGGATAGAGCTCGGGCTGCAGGATTGTGTGCAGCACGCTGAGCTTCGACTCTTCCTTCGTCTTGAATGACGCCGGATCGTCGAGCACCTCGCCGTCGCGATTGCCCAGGATGTTGGTCGAATACCACCCCTCGAGCCCGAGCATGCGCGCCTTGAGTCCCGGAGCGATCACCGTCTTCATCCACGTCTGTCCGGTCTTGAAATCCTTGCCGGATACCGGCACACCGCGCGATATCGCGAGCTGAAGGAGCGCCGGTGTGTCGACGGTGAGATTCGGAGCGCCATTCGCGAACGGCACGCCTTCCATGATCGCGGCCCACGCGTACAGCATCGACGGAGCGATCGCTTCATCGTTGCGATCCATCGCCTTCTCGAACTGCTCGATGGTGGCGTGCTGGGGGCCGGCCTTGATGTAGATCTCGGTCGAGGCGCACCACACCATCACCATGCGATCGAGCTTGTGCTTCGACTTGAAGTCGCGAATGTCCTGCCGGAGCTGCTCGGCCAGATCGCGCTTCGACTTGCCCTTCTTGACGTTCGTGCCGGACAGACGCGAGACGTATTTCTGATCGAACACCGCCGGCATCGGCTTGATCGCAGACAGGAAATCGGCGATCGGCTCGAGATCCTTGTCCTGCAGCACGCCGGCCTTGCGCGCGGCCGTCAGCGCATCGTCCGGGATGGGGTCCCATGCGCCGAACACGAGATCGTCCAGGTTCGCGAGCGGCACGAACTCCTTGATGTACGGTGAGCGCTTGTCCGTTCGCTTGCCCAGCCGGATCGTCGCCATTTGGGTGAGCGAGCCGATCGGCTTCGAGAGGCCGCGACGAATACTCTCGACGCCGGCGATGAACGTTGTAGCCACCGCGCCGAGACCGGGCGTAAGCACGCCGAGGCGGCCGGTCGCGGGCCGCGGAGCGGGACGATTGCCGGCGGAAGAGGAAGCCTGCACGAACGCGATCTCCTTCGGTGCGGCGCGCCGGAAATGAAGCGCGCGGGAGGGTCGAAAAACCGCCGGCGCGGAGCGCGACGACGTGAAAGCACCACGTCACAAGTGACGATGGGACAACGGGCTGGAGAAGTTTGGCTCTCCAGCCCGTTAACCTAGCTTCCGCCTCTCGAGCGAGCAACCCGCGATCAGGGCACCTGCCAGGCGTACGTTCCAGTGAGTGCGACATCGGACCGTGAGTACGTGCGCGGAGTGCTGCTGACGGTCGATGCCTCGAGCGTCACGACGGAGCCCGAGGGGACGTTCGCGACGGGAAGATGCTGCGTGCTGTTTCCACTCACCTGGCCGACGAAGATCCGCTGCCCTCCATGCACCACGTACACGTTGAGCTGGGTAGCCGTGTTGTTGGTGAGATGAATGGCAACGTCACTCTGCGGCTGCGCTCCGGTGGAGACCTCTACCTGCCGCTGACCGCAGGCAGTGATGGACAGCGTCGAAGCGAAGAGCAACGCGGCGAAGAGCGCCTTCATGAGTGCCTCCTTGATGGTTCGCGGGTCCGCGCGACGGCTTCCGTTGCGCCGGACGTGTTGGGTGCAGCCATGCAACTCTATACAAATACCGTGCTCGCCGAGCCTCGAAAGCCTCGCGCCGCATTCCGCCTCGCGGCGCGCAGCCATAGATTGACCGCCGCACCCACCTGCAGTCGGTACCCGTCACACGTTTCGCGAGCGGGGTCCTAACGCAATGCGCCTGGCTTCACTGTCTCGGTTGTCTCTCGTCGCCATCGCGATCATCCTCGCCGGGGCCTGCAGCCGCCCGTCCGCGTCATCGACACCGGCGCCGGCGGCCAGCGCCAACGCCTTGTCGTGGTCGGCCCCGCTTTCGGCACGGGACCGGGCGTGGGTCGACCGCACGCTCGCGAGCCTCTCTCCACGCGAGCGCGTTGCACAGATGGTCATGCTCTGGGTGCTCGGTGACTACGCGCACGTGGAGGACAGCACGTTCGCCGACGCTCGGCGAGCCGTCGCCGAGGATCGCATAGGCGGCGTCATCATGTCGCTCGGCTCGCCGATCGAAGTCGCGTCGAAAGTGAACTCCCTCCAACGGCTCGCGACGGTTCCCTTGCTCGTCGCATCGGATCTGGAGCCGGGACTCGGGCGCCTCGTGGGCGGCACGTTCGTCCCCACGCTCATGAGTGCGGGGAGCGCGACGGTGTTCCCGAGCAACATGGCCATCGCAGCGACCGGCGAGGTACGCGACGCGCTCGAGGTCGGCCGAATCATCGGACGCGAGGCGCGGGCGGTCGGCATTCACTTCGCGTTCGCGCCGACGGTCGACGTCAACAACAACCCGGCGAATCCCGTCATCAACACGCGCTCGTTCGGCGAGGACCCCCAACGCGTGGCCGAGCTCGCCGCCGCGTTCGTGCGAGGGATGCAGTCCGAAGGCGTCGCCGCCACGGCGAAGCATTTCCCCGGACATGGCGACACGGACACCGATTCGCACCTGGCGCTTGCCGTCGTGCGATCCGATGCCGCGCGTCTCGACGCGGTGGAGCTCGTCCCCTTTCGCGCGTCGATCGAGGCTGGCGTCATCGGAGTAATGACGGCGCACGTCGCATTGCCCGCGGTCGGCATTGACAACAGTCCTGCGACGCTCGAGCCGCGCATCGTCACCACCCTGCTGCGCGACTCGCTCGGCTTCCGTGGTCTGGCCGTCACCGATGCGCTCCGTATGCAGGCGGTGGGACAGGGATATACGCCGGAGCGCGCAGCGGTCCTCGCCGTGCAGGCGGGTGCAGACATTCTGCTGTCGCCCACCGATGTGAAGCGCGCCATCGACGCGGTCGCAGCGGCTGTCGTGCAGGGCGTCATCTCGGCCGAACGCATCGACCAATCGGTGCGCCGCATTCTGGAGCTCAAGGTGCGAACGCGAGCCGCGCGGCATTCAATCGTGTCCCTCGATTCGCTGCGTCACACGGTGGGCGCTCCCGCTCACTGGAACGTCGCGCGCGACATTGCGGCACGCGCGATCACCCTGCTCCGTGACAGCGCGACACTGGTCCCGGCGCCGCCGGACGGACGCTTCGCGGTCGTGACGTATGCGCCCGACCTCGACGTCAACGCGGGACGAGCCTTTGCCGGTGAGCTGCGCGCGCTCGCCCCTCAGACGATGATGGCTCGCATCGATCCATCGACGTCGGCGGCGGAGCTCGATTCGCTCGGCGCCCGCCTCCGTAGTGCCGATCGCATCATCGTGACGACGCACGTTCGCACTATCGAGGGCGCGGGCCGCTTCGCCATTGCTCCCCGAGTGGCGGCCTGGATTGATACACTGGCCACGCGCGAGCGCGTGATCGTCGTCGCGAACGGCAATCCCTACGTGATCGCCCAGTTTCCCCGAGTCGAGAGCTACCTGGTGACGTACGGAATCGATGCGTCACTCGAGCGCGCGGCGGCGCGTGCGCTCGTGGGGGCGGCCCCGATCACAGGACGCGCGCCGATCTCTCTTCCCGGCTTCTTCGCCGCGGGGGATGGGCTCCGCCGCGAGGCCGCGCCGTGAGCGCCGGGCGCTGCGTCACCGGTTGGCTGCTCCTCACCGTCGTCGCCGGCTGCGCACCCCGTGCACGCCCCGTCGTCGCGCCTGACCCGGGAGAGTCGCGTATGCGCGTTGTACACGACTCCGTTGTTCGGGTCCTCGATCGGGCGATCGCCGATAGCGCATTTCCCGGAGGGATCGGCGTCGTCGGCACGCGCGATGGCCTGACGTCGTACGCGGTCGGCAGGATCGACTGGGCCGCCAACGCGCCACGGCCTGACGAGCGCACGCTGTGGGATCTCGCCTCGCTGACGAAGGTCGTGGGCATGACGACGGCCATGATGCAGCTCGTCGAGCAGGATCGTGTCGAGCTCGATGCGCCCGTCGTGCGATACCTGCCCGAGTTCGCGGGCGAAGGGAAAGAGGGCGTGACGATCCGACATCTGCTCACGCACTCGTCCGGGCTGCCGTCATGGCGGCCGTTGTACAAGGAGGCGATGGCCGCCGATACCGCAGTGGCGATCGTGCTCGCAACGCCTCTCGACACGGTGCCGGCAGCGCGCATGGTTTACAGCGACCTCGGCGCGATCCTCCTCGGGAAGGTCGTCGAGCGCGTGAGTGGCGAAGCGCTGGATGCCTACCTGGCACGCCACGTCTTCGGGCCGTTAGGCATGACCTCCACGATGTACCGGCCCGATGCCTCGCTGCGCGGTCGCATCGCCCCAACCGAGTTCGATCCGTGGCGTCAGCGGCACATCCGCGGCGAGGTCCACGACGAAAACGCATTCATGCTCGGCGGCGTGTCCGGGCATGCCGGACTGTTCTCGACCGCCGCTGACCTGGCTCGATTCGCTCGCATGATGTTGGCGGGTGGAACCCTCGATGGCGTCCGCATTCTGCGGCCGTCGACGATCGCACAGTTCACAGCCGTGCAGGATCCCGGCCTTTCGCACCGCGCGCTCGGGTGGGAGACACCCTCGGGCCGGAACTCGGCCGGCCACCGAATGTCGGCGCGCGCGTTCGGCCATACGGGCTTCACCGGGACGTCGATGTGGATGGACCCCGAGGCAGGTGTGTTCGTCATCCTGCTGACGAATCGCGTGAATCCTTCTCGTCAGAACACCCGCATCAGCCAGGTTCGCGTCGCGCTCGCCGATGCCGTGATGGCGGCGCTTGGCTCGGCCGCTCCCCTCAGCCCTGAGTCGCCATGACACTCACCCTGCTCGACTGGGTCATCATCGTCGGCTACTTCGTATTGGCCACGGGAATCGGCCTGTACTTTACGCGCCGAGGCGGCTCGAGTCTCAGCGAGTACTTCGTGTCGGGGCGATCGGTGCCCTGGTGGCTGGCCGGCGTGTCGATGGTGGCGACGACGTTCGCCGCCGACACGCCACTCGTCGTCACCGGACTTGTCGCGACGCGCGGGGTGGCGGGCAATTGGGTGTGGTGGAGCTTCGTCATGAGCGGGATGCTCACGGTGTTCTTCTTCGCACGCCTCTGGCACCGCGCGAAGGTCCTGACGGACGTCGAGCTCGCCGAGGTGCGCTACAGCGGTCGTCCCGCGGCGATCTTGCGCGGGTTCCGCGCGTTGTACCTCGCGCTTCCGATCAACCTGATCATCCTCGGCTGGGTGAACGCCGCGATGATCAAGATCCTGTCGATCTCGCTCGGGGTGTCACCGTACGTGGCGGTCGGCATCTGCTTCGTGATCACGCTCGCGTACTCGGTGGCGGCGGGATTGTGGGCCGTCCTCTGGACCGATTTCCTGCAGTTCGGACTGGCCATGACGGCGGTGATCGTTCTCGCGGTGTATTCGGTGGATGCGGTCGGCGGGATGGACGCCCTCAAGACGAAAGCATCCGCGTATTTCGGGAGCGAGCAGGCGGCCCTCTCCGTGCTGCCTGTGCGGGTGGAGAATGGCGCCATCCTCGATTATGCGTGGATGCCGATTCTCGCGCTCTCGGTGTTTTTCTTCGTGCAGTGGTGGGCGGCGTGGTATCCGGGAGCGGAACCGGGTGGCGGTGGCTATGTCGCGCAGCGCATTTTCTCCGCGCGCTCCGAGCGCGACGGCGTGCTCGCCACGCTCTTCTTCCAGGTCGCGCATTACGCGCTTCGTCCCTGGCCGTGGATCATTACGGCGCTCGCCACGGTCATCCTGTATCCTGAGCTCGGCGCGGCGGAGAAGGAAAACGGCTACGTGAGAGCGTTCGTCGATCTCCTGCCGTCGGGTTGGCGAGGGCTCATGGTGGTAGGCTTCGCGGCGGCGTACATGTCCACGATCGCGACGCAGCTGAACTGGGGGGCGTCGTACCTCGTCAACGATTTTTACAAGCGGTTCGTGCGGAAGGACGGTAGCGACAAGCATTATGTGAACGTGTCGCGCGTAGCCACGATCTTCCTGTTCCTCGCCTCGATTCTGGTAACCTGGCAGATCCAGACGATCGGCCGTGCATGGACCTTCCTGCTTGCGATCGGAGCCGGCACGGGGCTGGTGCTCATTCTCCGTTGGTACTGGTGGCGCATCAACGCGTGGTCGGAGATCAGCGCAATGATCACGTCGTTTGTGGTCTCTGTCACCGCCATGCAAATGGTGCCCGGACGGTTCGCGGGGACCGCCAATGCCGACGCCTGGGTCATGCTCGTGACCGTCGCCGTGAGCACCGTCGTCTGGCTCGCGGTCACGTTCCTCACGAAGCCGGAACCCGATGCGGTCCTGGACTCGTTCTATCGGCGCGTGCGGCCAGGTGGTCCGGGGTGGCGCACCGTGTCGGCGCGGCTTGGGTTTGGTCGCGAGTCCATCCCTGGGGGTGCGTTCGCATGGACCAACTGGCTCGCGGGCATCGCCGCCGTCTACGGCACGTTGTTCGGGATCGGCAAGCTGATCTTCGGGGAGGTCTCTTCGGGACTCGTGCTCCTGGCGATCGCGGGCGCGGCGTTCGCCTGGATTGCCCGGTCATTTCGCGGCGAACGGGAACCCGGCACGCCCGTCGCAGTAGAAGACAGGAGGACGTGACCCGCGCCCCATGCGTGAGTCATTCTTGTAGTTAGCTGTCACTGGGACTATTATTCGTCAGCCGTGCCGGGGCGGGTCCCGGCCGTTACCACAGAGGGGACTCATGAGCGCGACGCAGCAACCAATCCTCGCAGTGACCGTTACGCCGGTCGCGACCACCGAGGTCAAGCGATTCATGGAGCAGGAAGGCGTGCCCTTCGAGCAGGGCGGGCTCCGAGTCAGCGTCCAGCCCGGTGGATGCAGTGGCTTCAAGTACGGGCTGTTGATCGAGGAGAAGGCGGCGGATGATGACCTGGTAATCGACCAGGAAGGCATCCGGGTTTTCGTCGACCCATTCTCCGCCCAGTATCTCAACGGCGTCACGATCGATTACGTCTCGTCGATGCAGGGCTCCGGGTTCACTTTCAAGAACCCGAACTCGACTGGCGGGTGCGGGTGCGGCAGCTCGTTCAACGCGTAAGACAGGACACACCCCGATAGCATGAGGACGGACACTGGCGTGCGACTCGACGCCGGCACCGCACAGGAGGCCCGCGATCATCGCATGACTCGCGGGCCTTCTCGCATCTCGCAGGCCGCGACCTCCCTCGAGCGGATTCGCACCGTCGTGGTCGAGGAGCACGATGACATTGCGCGCCTCGTGGCGTCCCGCATCGCCACGCTGATCCGGGAGAAAGAGGCTGGCGGGGAGCAGGCGGTGCTCGGCCTGGCGACCGGCTCTACACCGATCGGGGTGTATCGCGAGCTCATTCGCATGCACCGCGATGAGGGGCTCTCGTTCGCGGACGTCGTCACGTTCAATCTCGATGAGTATTACCCCATGCGTCCGGACAGCATCCATAGCTACCACCGGTTCATGTGGGAGAATTTTTTCGCGCACATCGACATCAAGCGCGAGAGCGTCCACATCCCGCGCGGCGATACGCCGCTCGAAGACGTCGAGCTGGAATGCCTCCGGTACGAGGAGGCGATTCGTCAGGCGGGAGGCATCGACCTCCAGCTCCTCGGGATCGGAAAAACCGGACACATCGGGTTCAACGAGCCGGGATCGGGGGTGGAGAGCCGCACGCGGCTCGTGCACCTCGACAACGTCACGCGCCAGGACGCGGCAGCGGACTTCTTCGGGGAGGAATATGTCCCTCGTGAGGCTCTCACGATGGGCGTGGCGACCATCCTCGACGCGCGCGAGATCATCATTCTCGCGACGGGTGAGCACAAGGCGGGAATCGTTCGACGCGCCGTCGAGGGCGAGATCGATGTCGAGGTGGCCGCCACGTTCCTGCAGCAGCACCCGAACACCACCTTCTACATCGATCGCGCGGCGGCCGCCGACCTCACCCGATTCGCGACGCCATGGCTGCACGACGAGGTGCAGTGGACGCCGCAGCTCGCCGTTCGCGCCGTCGTGTGGCTGTCGCAGCAGACGGGCAAGGCGATCCTGAAGCTGACGCAGCGCGACTACGCGGAGCACAAGCTTTCGTCGCTGGTGGCGCGGTTCGGCTCGCCGGGCACCGCCAACGGCGAAGTATTCAACATGCTCGGCGCCAAGATTCGCGGAAAGTCGAAGCTGCCTCGCGACACGCGCATCATCGTGTTCTCACCGCACCCGGACGACGACGTCATCTCGATGGGCGGCATCCTCCGCAAGCTGGTCGAGAACAAGAACGAGGTCGTCGTCGCGTACATGACGAGCGGCAACATCGCCGTGTTCGACCACGACGTGCGGCGCTACGTCGATTTTCTCGTTCGCCTCGATCACGATCGGGAGATCGGTACGTCGGAGGTGTCGACGCTCGCGAAGCGCGTCTACGACTTCCTCGCTTCGAAGCGCCCGGGCGATGTCGATATTCCCGAGGTGCAGGACATCAAGCGCATCATCCGCGAGACGGAGGCGGTGAGCGGCATCGAGACGCTTGGCATGAACGCATCGGCGGCGCGCTTCCTCAATCTCCCGTTTTACCAGACGGGGAAAGTGCGGAAGGATCCCATCGGCCCCGCGGACGTCGCCATCGTGCGCGACCTCCTGGAGGAGCTGCGTCCCGAGCTGATCTTCGTCGCCGGCGATCTCTCCGACCCGCATGGCACGCACCGGATGTGCAAAGAGGCGATATATCGAGCCGTCGACGAGCTCAAGGTAGATGGCGGATTGCGGATTGCGGATGAACAGCAATCCAAGACCAAAACGAAATCCGCAATCCGCAATCCGCAATCATCTTTTGCGCCTCCCGAGATCTGGCTCTACCGCGGCGCGTGGCAGGAATGGCCCGTCACCGATGCGACCTGGCTCGTACCGCTGTCGCAGGAAG
Source organism: Gemmatimonadaceae bacterium (assembly GCA_035249985.1). Lineage (GTDB taxonomy): Bacteria > Gemmatimonadota > Gemmatimonadetes > Gemmatimonadales > Gemmatimonadaceae > JAICNG01. The sequence goes on along the minus strand of DATFFP010000027.1, from coordinate 56,895 downwards.
AGCTCAAGCTCAAGATTCAGGCGATCTTCAAGCACCAGTCGCAAAAGGACTCCGCTCCCTTCCCCGGTGCGCACGACGAGCGTGAGTTCTGGCAGCGTGTCGAGGCGCGCAACAAGGAGACCGCCGCGACGCTCGACCGGCTCGGGCTCGCCGAGTACTTCGCGATGGAAGCGTACGTCATCGACTGAGCCGCACCCAACATGACCTCGACGTTCACGCTGCTCGACGCGGCGGTGCTGCTCGCGTACCTCGTCGGCACCACCGCGCTCGGCATGTGGCTCGGACGGGGTCAGAAGGACGCGCGCGACTATTTCGTCGCCGACCGCGCCATCCCGTGGTGGGCGATTCTCTTCTCCGTCGTCGCCACCGAGACGAGCGCCCTGACCTTCATCAGCATTCCAGGGCTCGCGTACCTCGCGGATCTCAGCTTCCTCCAGGTGGCGTTAGGCTATCTGGTGGGCCGCATCGTGATCGCGTTCACCCTGCTCCCGCGATACTACCAGGGCGAGCTGGTCACCGCGTACGCGCTGCTTCAACGGCGGTTCGGTGTGGCGACTCGGCGCTTTGCCTCGATCATCTTCATGGTGACGCGTGCCTTTGGAGACTCGGTTCGCGTCTTCGCCACCGCCATTCCGATCGCGCTCATCATCGGCCCGGTCATTGATCCCAAGTACCTGACGCCGGTATCGATCCTCATCCTTGGCGCGTTCACCATCGTCTACACGTATCATGGCGGTATGCGGGCCGTCGTGTGGACGGACGTCCTGCAGACGTTCGTCTACCTGTTCGGCGGTATCGCGGCGCTCTGGCTCATTGGGAAGGGTGTCGACGGCGGCTGGAGCGCGATCTTCAGCGACGCGGCCGCGCGCGGGAAGCTGACGGTCATTGATACCTACACCGGCGTCGATCGCCCGCACACCCTCTGGGCGGGACTCATCGGCGGGGCTTTTCTCTCGATGGCCTCCCATGGCGCGGACCAGCTCATCGTGCAGCGGCTCCTGGCGTCCTCCTCGCTTCGCGACGCCCGCCGGTCGCTCATTGGGAGCGGGATCGCGGTGATCCTCCAGTTCAGCCTTTTTCTCATCATCGGCATCGGCCTCTTCGCCTACTACGAAGGCCGGACGTTTGCACGCCCGGACGAGATCTTCCCGCGCTTCATCGTGGAAGTCATGCCCCCAGGGCTTACCGGCCTGGTGATCGCGGCTATTCTCGCCGCTGCCATGAGCACGGTGTCGGGTGCGCTGAATTCGCTGTCTGCCGCGACCACACACGACATCTACCTTCCGCTCACCGGTCGGCGTGCCGATGATCCGGGGGTCCTGCGCGTTGGCAAGATCTTCACGCTGGTGTGGGCAGTCATCCTCGTCGGCGGGGCGCTCATGTACCGCGCGCAGGGGACGCCCGTGGTCGTGGTCGCGCTCTCCGTCGCCTCGTTCACGTACGGTGGGTTGCTTGGCGGGTTCTTTCTCGGCATGCTCTGGCGACGCGCCGTTCAGCGTGACGCGATTCTCGGCATGGCCGTCGGCATCGCTGCAATGACGGCCGTCGTCTTCGCGAGGCCCCTCTCGGCGGCGTACCCGGGCATGGCGGACACCCTCGCCCCTTTGGGCCGGATCGCCTGGCCGTGGTACGTGCTCATCGGAACTACGATCACCATGATCGTCGGCATTCTTTCCTCGTTTACGCATGCGGCGCCCTCGCGCGAGACCATCGAGGCGCGCGGATGAGCGCCGTCGTCGTCGGTGTCGACGGGGGCGGAACCAGGACACGCATCTGGGTCGCGGACGAGCGTGGCCAGCAGCTGGGCAGCGCCGAGGGACCGGGCAGCGCCGTTCGTCCCGGCGAAGTCGATCACTCGGCGGACGTGATCGTCGCGACAACGCGTGACGCTCTCGCGTCGTGCGACATGACGCACGTCACCCCGAAGGTCCTGTGCATCGGCGTTGCGGGAGTTGGCCGCGAGCCCGAGCGCCAGGCGTTGTGGCAAGCGCTCGTCTCGCGCGATGTGGCCGACGAGGTCGTCGTTCATGCAGACGCGGCCATCGCGCTGGACGATGCGTTCGGCGACGGTCCCGGAATCCTGCTCATCGCGGGAACAGGATCGGTCGCATTCGGGCGCAGCCCTACGGGATCCACGTCGCGCTGCGGAGGATGGGGGCCGGTGTGCGGCGACGAAGGAAGTGGCGCGTGGATCGGGCGGCGCGCCCTCTCGATCGTGACTGCCTCGTCCGACGAGCGTGAGCCATCGACGGCGCTCATCGGAGCGGTGCTCACCGCGGCGCAGGTCAATGACGTGCACGGCCTGGTAGGCTGGGCTGGGACGGCGACGCCCGCAGACCTCGCGACGCTGGCGCCCGTCGTCGCAAGTGTCGCCGACGCCGGCGACATGCGCGCCAACTCCCTCCTCAGCATGGCGTCGGAAGAGCTCGTCCTTCACGTGCGAACGCTGGCGCGCCAGCTCTTCGGCGATGAGCGCGCGAGTGTGCCGGTCGCGTTCTCCGGCGGTTTGCTCGCGCCTGGCGGGCCACTCCGAAAGCGTGTGGAGCACCGGATGAAGAGCGCGGTTCCCGGCGCGCAGCTTCGGTCGGAAGAAGTCGTGCCCGTCCGCGGTGCAGTGCGTGGGGCCCTGCGGTACCTCGGCGTCGGCGCCTAAAGAACCAGGAGTCAGGAGTCAGGGGTCAGGGATCAGGGGGTGTCAGGGAATGGGTTGTGGGAGCTAACAGCTTGTGGCGCTCCTGATCCCTTGTCCCTGGTACCCCTGATCCCTGACCCCTGACTCCTGACCCCTATCACAGCTCCTTCGCGGCCTGCACGAGCAGCTTGAGCGTCGTCCTCGCATCGCCGAATACCATCGCCGTCTGCTCCTTGTAGAAGAGCTCGTTCTCGATGCCGGCGAATCCCGGGTTCATGCTCCGCTTGAGGACGATCACGCTCTTCGCGCGATCGACGTTGAGAATCGGCATGCCGTAGATCGGACTGCCTCGGTCGCTGCGTGCCGCTGGGTTGACGACGTCGTTGGCGCCAACCACGAGCGCGACATCGGTGCGCTCGAAGTGATCGTTGATCGCCTCCATGTCATAGAGCTGCTCGTACGGCACATCGGCCTCGGCGAGCAGCACGTTCATGTGACCGGGCATGCGGCCTGCCACCGGATGGATGGCATACTTTACGTCTCCGCCCTTCTTCGTGACGATGTCGGCGAGCTCGCGCACTTCACGCTGCGCCTGCGCGACAGCCATGCCGTATCCCGGCACTACGATCAGGGTGCGCGCGTAGGCGATCTGCGCCGCCGCGTCCTCGGGGCTCAGCGACCTGACGGTGAGCCCAGCCACGCTCGTCGCCGTTGCACCGCCGGCCGGCGCGGCACCGAAGGCGCCGAACAATACGTTCGCGAACGAGCGGTTCATCGCCTTGCTCATGAGCATCGAGAGCAGGAACCCCGAGGTGCCGTCGAGCGCTCCGGCGATGATCAGCACGTTGTTGTTGAGCGCGAATCCGGTCGCCGCGGAGGCGAGGCCCGCGTACGAGTTGAGCAGCGAGAGGACGACCGGCATGTCCGCGCCGCCGATTGGAAGCACCATGAGCACGCCCAGCGCAGCGCCCAGGGTGAGCATCGTGTAGAAGACGATGGGATTCGAGGCATCGTAGATGAGCCAGGCGAATAACCCGATCGCCACCGCGAACAGCGTGAGGTTGAGGAAGTTCTGAAAGCGATACGTGATCGGTCGTGTCGGAAGAAGCTCTTGCAGCTTACCGAATGCCATGAGGCTTCCGGTCACCGTCAACGCGCCGAACAGGACCTCGAAGCCCAGGGCGACCATTTTGCCACGACTCACGTCGGCGCTGTGGCGGTAGTACTCGATCACGCCGACGAGTGTCGCTGCCACCGCTCCTAACGAGTGCGATACCGCGATGCGCTGCGGCATCGCGGTCATCGGCATCCAGATCGCCATCGCCGCACCGATGACCGCGCCGACGGCCATTCCTCCGGCGATCCACTCGTACCGCACGATCTCCTGCTGCACGAGTGTGCCGATCACGGCCAACAGCATGCCGAGGGCGGCCTGCTGCATACCGCGACGAGCCTTGGCCGGCGAGCTCAGACTCCGGAGGCCAAGAATGAACAGCAACGAGGCAGCGAGATACGCCGCCTGCGTCACATGCTCGCGCATCAGCCCTTGCGCGTCTCGCGCTTGAACATTTTGAGCATGCGATCGGTGATCATGAACCCTCCGACGACGTTGATCGTCGCGGCCATGACGGCGATTCCACCGAGGACGGTGCTGACGGTGCCGTGGTCAGACCCCGCGGCCACGAGTGACCCGACGAGGGAGATGCCGGAGATCGCGTTCGTCGCCGACATGAGCGGCGTGTGAAGCAGCGGCGGAACGCGGGAGATCACCTGGTATCCCACGACGCCGGCCAACATGAACACGTACAGCTGGATGTATTCGGTGGAAGACATTCAGGGGTCAGGGATCAGGGGGTTCAGGTTCGAGATACAAAAGGAGAAGTGCCTGCGCGTCTCAGGCACTTTTGGGCTGCCACTCATCTCCTGCAACCAATTCCCCGACTCCCCCTGGCCCCTGACCCCTGACCCCTAGCGCCTACTTCGGCGCGTCCGCCGCCTTCGGCCACCCGGGGCTGTCGTCGAGAACGTGCGGAATCGCCATCTCCTCGTTCGACGGAATCATCGAGGCGTTCCACACTCGTTCCGTCTTCGCCACGAAGGCGGTGGCACTGAGATCTCCGCAGACGTTGACCGTCGTCCGTGACATGTCGAGGATGCGATCGACGCCAAGGATGATCGCGATTCCCTCGGCGGGAATGCCGAACATCACGAGGATGGTCACCAGAAGCGGGATGGAGCCGCCGGGCACGCCCGCCGCGCCAACCGCGGTGAGCACTGCCATGACCATGACGACGATCATTTGGCCGAGGTTCAGCGCGACGCCGAACACCTGAGCGAGGAAGATCACTGTGATCCCTTCGAACAGCGCCGTCCCGTTCATGCACATCGTACTGCCGAGCGGAAGCACGAAGCCGGCGATCGACGGCGGAATTCCGAGATTCCGTTCCGCGACTGCCAGGGCCGTGGGCAGCGTGGCGCTACTCGAGCTCGTGCTGAATGCCGTGACGAGTGCCGCCCGTATTCGCCGGTAGAACGTGAACGGATTGACGCCCACCAGAAAACGCAGAATGAGCGAGATATTCACGAGCACGTGAATGAGCAGTGCCCCAATGACGACGAGGACATACGCGCCCAGCGGTTTCAGCAGATGGAAGCCGAAGCGCGACGTAACTCCGAAAATGAGCGCGGTGACGCCATAGGGGGCGAACCGCATCGCCATCTCGACGATCTTGATGACGACATCCTGCAGCGCCTCGAGCCACGACAACATTGGCCGCGCTCGCTCGGCCGTGATGAGCGTGAGCGCCGCCCCGAAGATCAATGAGAAGGTGATGATCCCCAGCAGGTCGAGATCGACCGCCGACTTCACTGGGTTGCGCGTGAACATGTTGACGAAGGTGTTCACGCCGAAATCCGTGGACGCCGCCGCCTCGACGCGCGACGAAGCGTCGCCCGCGAACTCCGTGCGAAGCTCCTCCGCGGTTACGCGATCGATCTGCTCCCCCGGGCGAACGATCGAGACGGCGATGAGGCCGAGCGTCGCTGCGAGCGCCGTCGACGCCAGGAAGTATCCGATCGCCTTTCCACCCACTCTTCCAACCCGCCGCAAATCTCCGAGGCCCGCCACGCCAAGCGCAATCGACGCGAAGACGAGCGGGATGACGATCATGAACAGCAGCCGCAGGAAGATCTGGCCTGCCGGGCCCGCGATGTACTTGTTGACGAAGACGACTGCGCGATGATCTCCGCCCAGCAGTTGATTTGCCGCAATGCCGACCACGGCACCGACCACCAGACCCAGCAGGATCTTGGTGTGCAGCTTCATTCCCTTTCCGGAATGCGCGATCGGCTCAGCCATCGATACGCTCTGCGGAGGGTGGTACTCCGCGACGGCGGAGCAGCGAATGCCGGTACCCGTACGCGAAATAGAGAATGATGCCGGCGGTCATCCAAAGGCCGAACCGCTCCCACGCGCGCACGGGGAGACCCTGCATGACGAACACGCACGCAGCAGCGCCGACGATCGACACGACCCACAGCCCCCGCACGCGGAATGGCCGTGGCCGCTCTGGCTCCTTGATACGCAGCACGAGGACGCCCACGCACACGATCGCGAAGGCGAAGAGGGTTCCGATGTTCGTCAGGTCGTAGATCTCGTTCTCATCGAGCACGAGGCTCCCGATGGCGACCACGAGGCCCGTGATGACCGTGGTGATGTGTGGTGTGCGGTACTTCGGATGGATCTTCGATGCGAATTTCGGCAGCAGGCCGTCACGCGCCATCGCGAAGAAGATGCGCGGCTGGCCGTACTGGAAGACGAGCAGCACCGCCGTCAACGAGACGACCGCGCCGAAGGCCACGAACCAGCTCGCGATGGGGAGCCCCGCCACGTCGAGCGCACGCGCCAGCGGGTCGGCCGCCCGAAGCTGCTGATATGGCACGAGTCCCGTCGCGACGATGCCAACGATCACGTAGATCAGCGTGCAGATCGCCAGGCCACCGAGAATCCCGATCGGCATGTTGCGCTGCGGATTCTTCGTCTCCTCGGCCGCCGTCGAAATCGCATCGAATCCGATGTACGCGAAGAAGACGATCGCGGCACCCTGGTGAATTCCGCGCCATCCGTTCGGCGCGAATGGCGTGTAGTTCGCCATGTCGATGTTGATCGCACCCACGACAATGAACAATCCCAGCACCAGCAGCTTGATGACCACCATGATGTTGTTGGCCCGCACGCTCTCCTTGACTCCGATGTAGAGGAGCCAGGTGATCAACATGACGATCACGAACGCCGGGACGTTCAACAGCACCGGAATCCCGAAGATGCGCGGCGCCGTCTCGAGCAGCCCGTGGACAGCCGGATCGGAGCTCAGCAGTGCCGTTCGGTACCCATGCGTGAGCCAATCCGGGAAGCCGATGCCAAAGGCGCTGATGAACGAGTTGAAGTACCCGCTCCAGGCGATCGCGACGGCGATGTTGCCAACCGCGTACTCCAGGATGAGATCCCATCCAATGATCCAGGCGATCACCTCACCGAGCGTCGCGTACGAGTAGGCGTACGCGCTGCCCGCCTGCGGAATCATGGAGGCCAACTCGGCGTAGCAGAGGCCGGCCAGCGCGCACACCGCGCCCAGCAGAACAAACGAGATGACGAGAGCTGGGCCCGCCCCGTAGCGAACGACCTCTCCGCTCGGGAGTACCTCGCCCGCCGCGGCCGTACCGATAGAGGAAAAGATACCCGCGCCGATGACTGCACCGATCGCCAGCATGATGAGGTCGCCGGGGCCGAGCGCACGCTTGAGCGTGTTCGCGCCCTCGGCCTCCGGCGGGACCAGCTCGGCGATCGGCTTCCGCCAGAAGAGCGAGCGCACGCTCACGCCGCCGCGCGCACCTGCGCCGCGGGCTCGACGACCTCGATGCGCATTCTGTAGAAGCTGCGGTAGACGAAGAAGAGCGCCGCCGCCAGGAAGATCCCGGCGAGGATGTGCGAGAAGGTCGATCCACGCTGCGCGGTGAGCGACACCGCGAGCTCGACGGCGAGCAAGCCGAACAAAGTCGTGAACTTGATGATCGGATTGAGCGCGACCGACGAGGTGTCCTTGAACGGATCGCCCACGGTGTCACCGACGACGGTCGCCGCGTGCAGCTCCGTGCCTTTCATCTTCAGGTCGACTTCGACGATCTTCTTCGCGTTGTCCCATGCGCCACCGGCATTCGCCATGAAGATCGCCTGGTACAGCCCGAACAGCGCGATCGACACCAGGTAGCCGATGAAGAAGTACGGCTCGACGAAAGCGAACGCGAGCGTCGCGAAGAACACGGTGAGGAAGATGTTGAACATCCCCTTCTGCGCGTACTGCGTGCAGATCTCGACGACCTTCTTGCTATCGGCGACCGACGCCTTGACCACCCCTTCCAGCCGGATGTTGGCCTTGATGAACTCGACGGCTCGATAGGCACCCGTCGTCACCGCCTGCGTGGACGCGCCGGTGAACCAGTAGATCACCGCGCCTCCGGTGATCAGGCCGAGCAGGAACGGCGGGTGGAGAATCGAAAGGTTGGCGAGCAGCTCCGGCTGGAGACCATTGGTAAGCACGAGGATGATCGAGAAGATCATCGTCGTCGCGCCGACGACCGCGGTGCCGATCAACACCGGTTTCGCGGTTGCCTTGAAGGTGTTGCCCGCACCGTCGTTCTCCTCGAGCAAATGCTTCGCGCGCTCGAACTGCACGTCGAACCCGAAATCGCGCCGGACCTGCGCTTTCACGTCGGGGACCTGCTCGATCATCGAGAGCTCATAGACGGACTGCGCGTTATCGGTGACGGGACCATAGGAATCCACGGCGATCGTCACTGGTCCCATCCCGAGGAACCCGAACGCGACGAGACCGAAGGCGAAGACGGCCGGCGCCATCATCAGGACGCCGAGCCCCTGCAGGCTCACGAGGTAGGCGATGGCCATGAGACCCATGATCGCCATTCCCAGCCAGAAGGCCGAGAAGTTTCCGGCGACGAAGCCCGACAGGATGTTGAGCGACGCACCGCCCTGCCGCGAGGAGGTCACGACTTCCTTGGTGTGCGCGGAGTGCACGGAGGTAAAAATCTTCACGAGCTCGGGGATGATCGCGCCCGCAAGCGTGCCGCAGGTGATGATCGTCGACAGCTTCCACCAGAGCGTGCCGTCGCCCAGCTCGGGGATGAGCAGGTACGACGACAGGTACGTGAATGCCACCGACACGATCGACGTCAGCCACACGAGCGACGTCAGCGGGGTCTCGAAGTTCATCTGGTCCGCGGTGCCGAAGCGCGCTTTGGCGATCGCCTCGTTGATCAGGTACGACGCGCCGCTCGCGATCACCATGACCACGCGCATCATGAAGATCCAGACGAGGAGCTGCACCTGCACTGCTTCGAAGTTCGGCCCGGCGACGGCCGGGGTGATGCCTAACAAGATGAAGGCGATCAGCGCGACACCGGTGACGCCGTAGGTCTCGAATCCGTCCGCGCTCGGGCCCACGGAGTCGCCCGCGTTGTCGCCGGTGCAGTCCGCGATCACACCGGGGTTGCGGGCGTCGTCCTCCTTGATCTTGAACACGATCTTCATGAGATCGGCGCCAATGTCGGCGATCTTGGTGAAGATGCCGCCGGCGACGCGCAGCGCTGCCGCACCCAGCGACTCACCGATCGCGAAGCCGATGAAGCACGGGCCCGCGTAGTCGGCGGGAACGAACAGCAGGATGAAGAGCATCAGCAGCAGCTCGACGCTGATCAGCAGCATCCCGATGCTCATGCCGGCGCGGAGCGGAATCGCGTAGCACGAATAGGGCTTGCCACGGAGCGACGCGAATGCGGTGCGCGAGTTCGCGAACGTGTTCACCCGAATGCCGAACCAGGCCACCATGTAGCTGCCAGCCATGCCGACGAGGCTGAACAGCAGAATCACCAGGACCTTCGTCAGCGGAAAGCCATGGACCTCCGCACCGGTCACGGGATCGACGGTTGCCGCGAGCTTGCCGAAGTAGAGCGAGACGATCGCGCCGATGAAGAGCCAGAGCACGAGCAGAAACTTCCCCTGCGTGATCAGGTACGTTTTGCACGTCTCGTAGATGAGCTCGGAGATCTCCAGCATCGCCGCATGCACGGGCAGCCGCTTGAGCTGCGCGTAGATGACGAGCCCGAACACCAAACCGAGCGCACAGACGCCCAGCCCGGTCATGAGCAGCGTCCGCCCGGGCATGCCGAGAAACTCGACGCTACTCAGATCGGGGATGACGAGGTTGGCCTCGCCGGCGGGACGCTGCGGGGCTTGCTGCGCGTACAGCACGGCGGGAACGAGCAGGGCGGCGAACATCGTGAGGCACGTCCAGAACGACGGGAGGGCACGACGTACGGTGTCCATCCGGATCGACATCGGGGAAGATCTCCTGGGGAGTGACGGAGCTACGCGGGCGCCCGCTCGAGCTTGCGCCAGAGGAAATACACCGGAACACCGATCAGCACGAGCACGAGACCGCCAACGGCCTCAGTGCGCGTGCGCTCGGCGATGAGCAGAATCACCGCGACGGCGGCGGCCAGCACAATGTACAGCGCGGGCAACACCGGGTAGCCGATCGCGCGATACGGACGTTCCGCGTCGGGTCGCGTGCGGCGAAGAATGAACAAGCCAATCGTCGTCAGCACGTAGAACACCAGCGCGGCGAAGATCACGTAGTTGAGGAGCTGCCCGTACGTACCGGTGAGACAGAGCAGCGTCGTCCAGATCGCTTGCACGATGAGCGCGGTCGACGGCACATGGTGCTTGCTCAGCGTGCCAGCGCGGCGGAAGAAAACGCCGTCGCGGGCCATCGCCCAGTACACGCGCGCACCGGCGAGGATCAGCCCGTTGTTGCAGCCAAACGTCGAAATGAGAATCGCGATCGCCATGATCACGACGCCTGCCGGGCCGAAGATCACCTCCGCGGCGGCGGTGCCCACGCGGTCCTGCGTCGCGAACTGGATCCCGCGCTCGAGCACGCCAGCGCCATTCGCGTCCCCCTGCAGGGGGAGGACGCTCAGGTATGCGAAGTTCGCCATGATGTAGAGCAGCGTGACGAGGCCCGTCCCCATGGCGAGCGCGCGCGGCAGGTTGCGTTTCGCCTCTTTCACCTCGGCGGCGGCGAACGTCACGTTGTTCCACGCGTCGCTCGAGAACAGCGAGCCGACCAGCGCGGTCCCGAACGCGATGATGAACAGGCCCGTGACATCGACGTCGCCCATGAATCGGCCGGCGCCGAAGTTGGCCGCGATCGCCGATGCATTGCGACCCAGGGTGAGGCCCAGAAGAATGAGAAGCGCCAACGCTCCCGTCTTCACCAGCGTGAGGGACGTCTGAATGATCTTGCCCTCGCGCACACCGCGCAGGTTGATCCAGGTGAGCACCCACACGGAGATGAGCGCGATCAGCCGCTGTGGCGTTAGGCCGAGCTGAATCGCCTGCGATGATGCGTCACGGCAACCGAGCCATGGAACGCAGATATCGGCCTGCGGGAACCAGCCGAACCGGTCCGGCGTGATCGCCGGCCAGAGCACCCCAAGAAAGCGGCCGAACGCCACCGCCACGGCGGCAATCGTTCCGGTCTGGATGACGATGAAAAGGGTCCACCCATAGAGGAATCCCATGAGTGGACCCATCGACTCGCGCAGAAAGACGTACTGGCCGCCCGCTCGGGGATACATCGCCGCGAGCTCGCCGTAGGCGAGTGCGCCGAGCAACGTGATCACACCGGTGACGACCCACGCCATGATCAGCCAGAACGGGGAGATCACGTTACGGGCGATGTCTGCGGAGACGATGAAAATCCCGGAGCCGATCATCGACCCGGCGACGAGCATGGTCGCGTCGGTCAACGTCATCGCTTTGACGAATCCCGACTGGGACTCCGTCACGCGGTCGGCGGTGGCCACGCTGGTCATGAGCTCCTCGGGCTTACGGGCAAAATGCTGCGGCGCGGAGGGTTAGGCCGTGCGGTGGGCAAAGCCGACAGAAGGTAATGTCGGCGGGATGGGAAGGCTAGTGACGAGCGAGGAACGAGAGGAGGAAGCGCTCTCGCGTTTCGTCAGAGCTGGAAGGTTATCGGAAACGTCGCCGGAATGGGCTGTCCGTCCGGACCAACGGCGGGACGGAATTTCGCTTCGCGAAGCCGCTCGCGGAATTTGCGGTCGTACCCGCGATCACCGGTGCTGGCGAAGTCGAGGCTGACGATATCGCCACGCGCATTCACGGTGAAGGTCACGGCGACGGTTCGGCCGCGAACTTTGCCCGGACGAGGCTCGGGAGGGAGGGGAAGAAAATCAGGCGTCGGGAGGTAGTCGCGTCCTTCTCCGCCGCCCGTCCCAGGTCCGTTCGCCGAGCCGGTGCCGGTTCCAACTCCCGATCCAGTACCACCGCCGGTGCCCGGTCCGGTGCCGTCCGTCCCGTCGTTGCCCGTGCCGCCGGCGGTGCCCGGCACCGGTGCCGCGGCCGCAGCGGTCGCCGTGTCTTCAGCCGCCGCTTGCTGCGCAGGAGGCTCGGGCTGTGGCGGCGGCGTCTCCTCTATCTTCGGCGGCGTCAACTCCTCGGTCTTTTCCTCCGGCGCGGGCTCTGGTCGCGGAGGTTCGGGAGCGATGTGCATGTAGCGCAGCCGCTCGGGTGAGATGGGCTGGGGTCGGAAGCCACCGACGCCCCCGCGTCCGCCACCACCGCCGCCCGCGGGTCCGGGTCCGCCGCCGGGGAATAGCTCCGGCACGATGGCACTCGCGAAGAATGGAGTGATCAACAGGAGGATGAGGAGGACGTGCACAGCCACCGAGAAGGGCGCGCCCCACCGCCCTTCCCCTCGCAGCGGCATGCCGACGGGCGGCCGGTACGGCGGCCGGTTCCCCTCGTCGGTGCTGTTGGTCTCGCCCTGGTTCTCGTCAGGCTGTGTCATCCCACTCCCCTTTGGTGCCGCGTCTCCCCCCCGGAAAATAATACGGCGGACGAGCCGAATAGGTTCGTCCGCCGTTTTACTGCCCGATAATTGGGCTCAGGAGCTTACGCTACGTTCCGGCATCCTTAGGCGGAACGCCGATCACCTTCACCCCCGCCCCGCGAGCGATATCCATTGCCCAGATCACGTCCTGGTACTTGTTCGTGCCATCGGCCTTCACGAACAGCACCTTCGACGGACGCGCATCGTAGATCTCCTTCATTCGCGACGCGAGCCCGTCCTTCGTCACTGGCTGCTTGTTGATCGACATGACCATGCTCGGACCAATTTCCAGCACGATCTGGTCCGGATTCGCGACGGGAGGCGTCGCCTGCGGGGTCGGATCGGGGAGTTGCAAGTCGATCGCTTTCCGCATCATCGGCTGGATGATCATGAAAATGATCAACAGCACGAGAAGAATGTCGATCATCGGGACGACGTTTGGCTCGTTCGTCAGCCCGCCCGCCTCGTTCCCAACTGCCATGCCCATAGGAATATCCTCGACGCGGATTAGGGACTTGCGGTTTGCGCGGCTTCGGCGGCCCGGTCCTCTTCCACCGTCGATTCCGTTCCCGCACGCTGGTCGCTGATCGCACCGACGACGCGCACGCCGTTCTTCGACGCGACATCGATGGCATCGAGCACGGCCTGGTACGGCAGATCGCGGTGCGCTTTCACGAACAGAATCTTGTCCACGGTGCGGGCGTCGTAGATCCGACGCAGCGCCGGAGGAAGATCCTCGTTGCGGATCGGCTGCTTGTTCAGGTAGTACCGACCTTCGGAGTCAATGCCCAACACCTGGTCGCTGTCTTCTTCCGGATGCGGCTTGAGGTTGACACCCTCTGGCGGCACCGCCTGGAAGCCGGCGGCGAGCGCCGGAACCGTGATCATGAAGATGATCAGCAGCACCAGCATGACATCGATCATAGGTACGACATTGGGCTCGGCCTTGACGGTCGTTCGGCCGCTTTGCCCGATTGACATGGCCATGACGGCTCTCCTCGTCGAGGCGTTAGGTCAGCCCGTGATCGGCTGGTTGCCGCCCGTGGCCGTCGACGTGTTGAACTCACGCGTGAAGCGTGAGCGGCCGAACTCGCCGGCGACGCCCTTGATCAGGTAATCGATCATCTCCTTCGAGGTGTACGTCATCTCGACGGTGAGATTCTCGATCTTGGTCGTGAAGTAGTTGTACGCCCACACGGCCGGAATGGCGACGAGGAGTCCGAGCGCCGTCGTGATGAGCGCCTCAGCGATACCGGCCGAGATCGCGCCAAGACCGGCGGTGCCGGCGGTGGCCATTCCCTGGAAGGAATTGACGATACCCATCGTCGTGCCGAGAAGGCCAACGAACGGCGCCGTCGCGCCCACCGTCGCGAGAATGCCGAGGCCGCGCTTCAGCTCGGCGAGAATGATCATCATGTTGCGCTCGACCGCGCGCTCCGCCGAGTTGATGTCGGCGACCGTCACGGAGCCGTCCTGAATGAGCGGGCGGACCTCGCCTAACGCTCCACCGAGGACGCGGGCGACGTGCGACTTCTTGTAGCTCTCGGCCAGCTTGATGGCCTCGGTGAGGTTGTCCTCCTCGAGGAACTGCGAGAACTCAGGGGCGAACTTGCGCGTCTCGGCCTGGGCCTTCCGCAGGTTCCACCACTTCTGGATCATGACGGTGAGCGACCAGATGGACATGCCAAGCATCACGAACACGATGCCTTTGGCGAACCAGCCCATGTGCCCATATAGCTCGATCAGATCGACATTCATATGCAGAACTCCAGTAGGGTGGGGGGAGCTACTTGTTCAGCTTGAACGCGAACGGCAGCTGCACGAGCTGTTTCACCTTTCGACCACCGACCTCGGCGGCGTAGAACTTCATCGAGGGAAGCACCGCTCGCACTGACGCCGTGAACAGGTCGTGCGACGACTTGAGGACCTTGAAGGTCTTCATGTCGGCCTTGCCCTCCGTGTCGACCACGAACTGCGCGAGCACTTCGCCCTCGACGTTGCTCTCGCGGAGCACGTCGGGATACCGCGGGCTGGGATTGCCCGGCACCGCAAGCGCCGGCTTCTCGACCTGGAATTCAAAGTACGCCTGGTCCGGATTGACGGGACCCGTTCCGCCCGCGACACCTGTGGAGACGCCTCCGGCCACACCCTTGCCGGAGAAGTCGTCCTCATTCGTGACTGCCTTCGTGAGGTCGACCTCGGGGATCTCGTCCGGGATCTCGATCGGCGCGGTGAGCACCTGGAATCCCTTCGGTGGAGGAGGAGCCGCGACGATATCGGGTGGCGGCGGCGCTTTCTCCTCCGGCGGCGGTGGCTCGTCTTTGGGAACTTCGACGAACTTCACCTCTTCAGTCTTTTCCTTCGTCAGCTGCTGCCCAGCATTCGCCGTGGCGTAAATCAGGAGGCCGCCAAGGACCGCGTGCAGGACGATGCTGAAGACAGTTCCCCCAGTGCTCCGTTGCTTCTTCGGCTTCGACTCGATCAGCTCGTTGAACATGCCAACCTGGCCCGGTCTGTGGGTGAGCGTGGCTCAACGCAATTGCCGTGCGGGTGTAATGCTACCGGGCGAAGATTACAACAGGAACATTGCCAACATTAAGAATTCATGAAGGCGTGGTTATCTCGACGTAACCTCTAGTGGCGGTATGGGATCGCCGACTCACGCGGTCCGCGCCGGCTCCGCCTCCCGGCCTTCGCCGACGTCGCCAGGGTTCGCGTCGCGCCTCGCGCTTTCCGCGACCGGGAGCGTGACGGTGAAGGTGCTACCGCGACCGAGGCGCGAGCGCACGGAGATCGACCCCCCGTGGGCCTCGGCGATCCATTGCCCGATGGCGAGTCCGAGCCCGAATCCGCCGCGCTCGGCCATCCAGGGCCGATCGCTGGTGAGGAGTGGGCGCGATCGTGCGCGATCGGCGCGCCAGAATCGTTCGAAGATGTGCGTGAGATCGGCCGCCGAAATGCCGACGCCCGTGTCGCGCACGGAGAACGCGACGGTCTTCCCGAACGACTCGAGCCGCAGCTCGACGCTGCCACCGCGTGGCGTGTACTTGATCGCGTTGGTAATGAGGTTCAGAAAGAGCTGTCGCAGGCGCGTCGGGTCGCCGGCGACCGTGACTGGCTCGACGACGGGCATCGTCACCGCAAGCCCGCCCGCTTCGCCGAGGATGACGGCGGTCTCGAATACCTCCCGGACGAGGGCCTCGAGAGGCACCGGCTCGAGGTGGAGATCGAACCGTCGCTCATCGGCCCGCGCGAGCGTGAGCAGCGACTCGACGAGGTCGGCCATGCGGGTCGTCTCGTGCAACGCTTCCTCGAGTGCGACGAGTCGTTCGGCAGGGGGCACGTTCGGCGTCATCGCACGCTCGACGTCGGCCCGGAGAACCGCCAGCGGCGTCTTGAGCTCATGGCTCGCGTCGGCGGTGAAGCGCCGGAGGGCGGCGAAGGAGCGCTCGAGTCGCTCCATCATCTCGTTCAGCGTCGTGGTTAGGCGCTCCAGCTCGTCCCCCGCTCCCCCAGCAGGCAGACGGCGATGGAGACTGCGTCCGTCAGTGATCGCCTGGACTTCGTTGATGATGCCGTCAATGGGACGCAACGCACGTCCCGCGATGACGTACGCCCCGCCGATGGAGATGAGGAGGAGGAGCGGCGCGATCACCAGCATGGTGCCGACGAGCTCTCCGACTGCCAGCTCGGCCGATCGTGTGGAGGAGGCCACCACGACACGAGAGATCTGCGATTCGCGCACCGGTGCCCGTGCGGCCATGAGCAAGCGCTCGCCCCCGAACGGCACGAGGACGGCGAGTCCGCTGGTCGGCGCGTTGATGGCGTGCTGCTGGAGCGACGCGAGCTCATCGGGACTGAGCTGGCGCGCGGCGAACGACACGTAGAGGCTGCGGTCGTTGGAATCGAGCACGAGGACGTAGTCCGGAATGCCCTCGAGCAATGTGCGCAACTGCGGCGTAATGGCCGGACCGACGATGGAGTCCCGCACCTCCGTCACCGGCTGCCCGGCAAGCTCCGCGTTGCGCACCAGACTGAGGGCGAGGTTCGCTTCGGTGAAGACGTACCGCTGGAGCTCCTGGAGCGACGCGGCGCGTCGAGCGCCCCACAGCGCGATCGCGAAGACGAACAGCGTGGCGACCAGCGCTGTCGCGTAAATCGCCGTCAGCCGCGACCGGAGGGTACTCACCCGGTGTGCCTCACGAGTGTGCTCACGGGCGTACGACGTACCCCACACCGCGGACGGTGTGGATGAGCTTCACGTCGCTGTTCGAGTCGATCTTCTTGCGCAGATGGTTGATCACGACGTCCACGATGTTGGTGCCGGGATCGAAGTGGTACCCCCAAGCGTACTCGGTGATCAGCGTGCGGCTCATCACTCGGCCCGCGTGGCGCATGAGGTACTCGAGCACGGCGTATTCCTTGGGCGTGAGCTCGATCTCCTGGCCCGCCCGCGTCACCCGTCGCGTTCCCTTGTCGAGCTCGAGATCGGCGACGCGAAGCACCGGCGCGGCGAGCGCACGGGGGCGACGAGAGAGGGCTTCGACGCGGGCGAGCAGCTCTTCGAACGCGAACGGCTTGGTGACGTAGTCATCGGCGCCGGCGCGAAGTGCTGACACCTTCGCATCGATCGCGTCCTGTGCCGTGAGGACGAGCACGGGCCGCTCGAACCCACGTGCGCGCAGTCGCTCGAGCACCTCCATGCCCGACCGGCCAGGAAGCCGCATGTCGAGCACGACGAGATCGTACGCCTCGGAGGACGCGCGCTGCTCGCCATCTTCGCCGTTCGTCACGAGGTCGACGCCCCAGCGCTGCTCCTCCAGCCCGCGCTTGACGTACTGGCCAACGGTGGGATCGTCTTCGATCACGAGGATCTTCATGGTGAGTAATCGTACGCGCCGAGCGGCCTGGGGGGCAAATGAGGTCAGGAGTCAGGAGTCAGGGGTCAGGGGTCGGGGAAGGAAAGGCGCGGCGGCTGCTTCGCAGCCAGCCGCGCTCACGATGAGGGGCCGCACGCGCGAAGCGCGGCGGCCCCCTTTCCTTCCCTGACCCCCGACTCCTGACTCCTAGCTCCTCTTGAATCCGTACTCTCGAATCTTCCGATACAACGTCTTCGGCGAGATCCCCAGCATCTCGGCCGCGCGGCCCTGATGCCAGCTGGTTTGCCGCAGCACCGTCGCGATGTGGTCGCGCTCGAGGTCAGCGAGGGAGAGTGGACGTCCATCGGAGGCGACGCGCTTGGTGTCGCCGGAGTTGGCGGGCGCGTTCAACACGGGGAGATCCGACACGCGGATCGTTCCACCGGTCGCCAGCAGTACGGCGCGCTCGATCACGTTGCGCAGCTCGCGGATGTTGCCGGGCCACGAATATGCCTGAAGTGCGGCGAGCGCTTCCTCGGTGAGGCGCGGCGGCGTCGAACCGCCGTACGTCTGCAGAAAATGCTCGGCGAGCAGCGGGATGTCGACGGCTCTCTCACGCAGCGGAGGCAACGTGATGCTGATCGTGTTGATGCGGTAGTACAGATCCCCGCGGAAATTGCCGTCCTGCACTTTCGCCTGCAGATCCTGGTTGGTCGCGGCGATGATCCGCAGGTCAGCCTGTACCTTCTGCGTCCCGCCGACACGAAAGAAGGTCCCGAGCTCGAGCGCGCGCAGCAGCTTCCCCTGAAGGCGCGGATCGAGCTCACCGATCTCATCCATGAACATCGTGCCACCGGCGGCGAGCTCGAACAGGCCGAGCTTTCGCGAGAGCGCTCCCGTGAACGCACCCTTCTCGTGCCCGAAGAGCTCGCTCTCCAGCAGATTCTCCGCGATCGCCGCACAGTTGATGTCGACGAGGGCGCCGTTGGCCCGGTAGGACAGCCGATGCAGCGCTCGCGCGATGAGCTCCTTACCCGTGCCCGATTCGCCCGAGATGAGCACCGTCGAGTCACTCTTCGCCACGCGCTCGACAAGGGAGAGCACCGCTTGCATCGGTGCGTAGTGCGTCACGATCTCGGGCAAGCCATCGAATTTCGACAGCCGCTTCTGCAAGAGCACGTTCTCGCGCGCCAACTGTCGTTTTTCCCATGCCCGTCGCACCAGCACGTCGATCTCCGCCATGCGATACGGCTTGGAGAGATAGTCATACGCCCCGAGCTTCATTGCGCTGATCGCCGTCTCGATGGTGCCGTTGCCGGTGATGATGATGACTTCCGGGGGCGACGGCTCTTCGCGGACCTGGCGAAGCACCTCCAGACCATCGAGCTCCGGCATCACGATGTCGAGGAGCGCGACGTCGTACGCTTCCGCCTTCATGGCGTCGAGCGCTGCGCGTCCGTCGCGCCGCGTCGTCACCTGAAAGCCGCGTCCGGTGAGGTAGTTCTCGAGCAGGGTCCCGAGGTGCGCCTCGTCCTCGGCGATCAGGACCCGGATGCGGGATTCGTCTCTCATGCCGTCCCCTCAGTGTGTGCGGCGGGGAGCAACACACGAAACGTGGTTCCCTTCCCCAAATGGCTGTCCACCTCGATGCGCCCTTCGTGATCGGCGACGATCGAGTAGCAGATCGACAGGCCCAGCCCTGTGCCGCGGCCGGGCGGTTTCGATGTGTAGAATGGCTCGAAGATCTTCGTCATCTCGCCCCGCGGGATCCCGTGACCTTCATCGGCGATCTCCACGACCACCGGCTCCTCACCGGGGCGTCCGCGGCGCGTACGCACGAGGATGGCTCCGCGACCATTCAGGGCGTCCATGGCGTTGAGCAGCAGCGCCATGAAGACCTGGATGAGCTGCTCGGCATTGCCGTGCGCGAGCGGTGTCGTCTCGCGATCGAGCTCGCGCACGACGCTCATGCGCTTGAACCGCTCGTGGTGCTTCAGCAGGAAGAGGGTCTCCTCGAGCACCGCATTGACGTCGACGGCAACCTTCGTCGCGGCCTTGGGACGACTGAAATCGAGCAGGCCATCGATGATCCGCTTGCACCGATGCACTTCGGTGTCGATGATGCGCAGGTAGTCGTTGAAACCCAGCCGCAGCGTCTCGTCCGCATCGTGTTCCTCGAGGCGCAGCGACATGCTCTCGGCGCAGGCGCCAATCGTGGCCAACGGGTTGTTGACCTCGTGCATGACGCCCGCCGCGAGCTGCCCGATGGCGGCGAGCTTCTCGGCCTGCGCGATGCGGTCCTGCGCCTGCCGCCAATCGGTCATGTCTTCGCCGATCGTGATGACGTGCGTGACGTTCATGTCATCCACCCGCATCGGGATCTTCGAGATGCGGAAGGTTCGAAGATCGCCGGTGGCGCTCGACTCCATCTGGAACGTCGAGATCTTCCCCGTCGCGAACACCTCATCGAACTCGCCGCGCAGCAGCTCGGCGGGCTGGCGATGCAGGATCTCGAAGATCGTGCGCCCGATGGCCTCCTCACGCGACACGCCCTGGATCCCCGTCTCGCGCTTGCGATTCCAGGCGTGAATGCGGTATTCGCGATCGATCACGTAGAGGCCCACGGGCAGCGAGTCGATGATCTTCTCCGTGAACCGGCGCTGTTCCTCGATCTGCTGCGTGCGCAGGCGCACCTCGACCGCCATTTGCTGCGCGTGCTCGGCGTTCGCGATGGCCGGCGCGAGCAGGTCCGCGATCGTGGCGAGGACGATGCGCTCCTCCGAGTCCAGCGAGCGGTCGACGCGCAGAACGAGGACGCCGAGGAGTCGCTCGCCGGCGATGAGGCGGGCCAGGACGATGCGATTGTTCGAGAGCTCGCCGGCCTCGAGGAGGGCGGCGATTTCGGTATCGGTCGTCGCGCCATCACCGACGCCCCAGGCGCGCGTGAGGCCGGCGGGCGCGAGCGCCCAAATCGCACAGTCGCCAGCGGTCAACGCCCGCCGCAGGAGCTCCAGGACCTTGTGAAGGGCGTCCTCGATCGGGCCGCCCGCCGCCAGGTGAGCGGCGACGTCGGACAGAAGCGCCAGCGCCGGCGAAACCGGCTGAAGACTGGTAGGGGTGAGGCGCGCGACGGGAACCAATCGACCTCGGCGTGGGGGAAAGCCTTGGGGGGACAGGTCGTCCCGCCCCCCGGACAATATGACCGATAGCCCCCCTCGAAAGTCACGGTTTCCGCTCGGCAATGCCAAAATATTTCAACGGGTTACGCTCTCCTTGGCAGGATTCTTCCGGCGTTAACCCGGTGAGGACAGGGCGTACTGAAATGTCGAACCTAGCAACCCGAGTAAGGAGGACACGATGACTTTCGAGCGATCTTTCGGCCTGAGCCCCGTTTTCAGTCTGCGGCGTGAGATCGATCGCCTCTTCGACGACACGTTCAGCAGTCGTGGCGGGACGAGCTGGCAGCCCGCGGTGGACATTCACGAGACCTCCAAGGAGATCCGCCTCGACGTAGAGCTTCCCGGCATTCGCGAGGAGGACGTGGACGTCGAGGTCGAGAACGGCATGCTGTCGATTCGCGGCCAGAAGTCGGCGGAACGGAAGGAGGAGGACGAGGAGGGTCGCTTCCACCTCGTGGAGCGCACCTACGGCAGCTTCTTCCGCTCGTTCCAGCTTCCGCAGGGGGTCGATGAAAAGCAGATCCACGCTGACTTCGACAAGGGCGTCCTGCACATCAGCATTCCCAAGGCGGCGCTGCCGCAGCCGCGGCGGATTCAGATCGGCGCTGGGGGTCAGCGAGCGCCCGGCAGCGACGTGTCCTCGCCGCGGCGCGATGACCGCGGTTCCAAGCGCGGACAGGGGACGACCCAGAAGGAGGGCGGCCGCGAGCGGATGGTCGCGGAGCCGGGAAACACCGACCAGACGAACCGTTAGGCAGGCGACGGCGAGGCCGGGCACCACCGCCCGGCCTCGCTACATCGCAATCTCCATCGGCACGCCCAGGCGGCCTGCGCGCTGGGAGCCGTCGATCGTGGCCGTCACGCGATCCCCTTCGATGCGAACGTCCACCGTGTGCCCGCGGACGCGCACCCCGCTGAGGTCCACGAGCTCCAGGCCGAATGGCATGGGATCGATGGTGAGCCCGCCTTCATGGGGGCGAACCCCGGCGACATATTGCACGATCGCGTCGATGACCCACGAATGCGTGCTGTCGCTCGTCCAGCGGTGCGTCGATGCGCGACCCTCGAGGGGATCGTAGTACTCGTGCGACCCGATCCGCACCGGATCCGCGCCGTCGAAGAACATTCGGATCGTTCGGCTGACGAGGTGCGCGACGTGCGGGCGCAAGTGGGGCGCGTACGCACGTGCGACCCGCGCCAAGGCATCGATGAGGTGCGAATTCACGAGCGGCACCACCGGACCGCTGAAGGGTGCCTCACCACGAACGCCCGCGCGCGCGCCGACGCGCGAGAAGCGCACGTCGTTCGCCGGCGCCGTTGCCACGGGGAAGGTCGTCCAGAACGCGTCGGGATCGAGCAGTGACGCCTCGAGTCCAGCGAGGTGGCGTGCGTCAGCCAGATCCGTCCGATAGGGGTAGAAGCACACCGCCGATCGCGGACCTACACGCTTCCCTGTTTTCGGATGGACATCGCGAAAGAGCTTCCACTCGGCGTCCCACATGTGCTCACGCACCGCGACAGCGAGCCGAGTTGCCGCCTGGTCCCACTCGGGCGCGTCCTGCGGCGAGTGCGCGCGCAGCGCCAGCCGCCCAAGCGCGATGAGGAGCCCATACGTCGATACCGCCGCATCCACCGCGCAGAGGCGGCTGTTCCTCCGCCACCGATCCGCATCGTCGAACGCGACCTCGCCGCGCACGACCTCGATGAGCCCCGTGCCACTCATCCGGTTTTTCACGATCCATCGCGCGTGCCGGGCCAGCACATCATAGGCGTCCGCGACGAAGGCGTCGTCGGGATGCGCGGACTCCAGCGCGAGCACTGCACCGCCCCAATCCGTGAACGCATTGGTCGCCGGCGGCGTGTGCGCACCGCGCAGCTGCCAGGGCAAGCTGCCATCGTCGCGCACGCGCGAGAACACTGCGCGAGCCGCTTCCCGCGCCACGTCCGGCTCTCGCATCCAGCGCAGCTCACGCACGTGGCAGGCGGCTGCGTCGCTCGTCAGGCGGTGCAGGCGGCCGGCCCCTTCGCACACGCCCAGCTGCCCGGCGGCCAGCATCTCCAGGCAGCTCCACCGATACCAGTAGCAATGCTCCACGTAGGGGTCCGAACAGCGGAATGCCGGGACGCGAGCGAAGTAGTCGCGCCAGCGTCGGCGGCTGGCGCCGCCTAACGTGGCCGAGTGGGCGGCGCCGGGCACGGCCGGGGCGGCCGGCGCATTTCGGACCGGCTCTTTCGCGACGACGCGCATGGCGAAGACGGTCGACGTGCCTTCCGTCGCGACGAAGAGCGATCGGTGCACCGCCGCATACGTCACCTCGGCCGCCTCCATCTGCGCGTCGCCGGGGGGAAGACCGTCGCTCGTCCATTGGCCGGCGAACGGCGTGTATCCCCACCGTGGGTACAGCGGCACGGCCTCGCTCCCCGCGAGGGCCCAGCTCGTGGTTCCGCCGACACACGCCAGCGCGATCTCATAGGGCTCCGCGCCGTCCGATGCGCGGCGGCGGAACACGATGGTTCCGTCGTACCGCATGGGGCCCTCGAGGGCCCCTTTGGGCTGTGCCGTCCAGGCCACCAGGTGGATCCGCGTCGGCCGTGGCGCTTCGAGCCGCCACTCCGACGCGAAGACGCCGCCCGGCTGCACGGTGCGCACTTCCGCGGCCTTGGCGCCGTTGGCCAGCCGATACTCCACCGCCATCTCGGCGGGACTCCACCGGCGCATCGTTAGGTGCGCCGGGACCTCCACACCATCATCGTCGAGGAAGGCGACGGTGAAGAGCGGGCCGATCTCATCACCGAAATGACTGGCGGGATCCCAGAACCCTGGTGCGCCGAGCCACAGCGGGTGCGGAGGCGCGAAGATGAGCCCCTCCCCCGCTGACAGCTGCCACCTGTCCTCGCGGGCGAGCAGCTCGATCGGGTCCACGGGCAGCGCTAGTCCAGCTCCGTGATCCGGGCGAGAAGCTCGTCCGTCGTCCGGCGATGCCCGAGCTGATCCTCGATGTGAGACCACCGGATGACTCCGCGCCGATCGATGAGCACGTACGCGCGACGCGCGAAGAATCGCTCGTCGTCGAGGACTCCGTAGAGTCGGGAGACCTCTCGGCGGAAGTCGCTGAGCATCTCGACGCGAATCGAGTGTTTCGCCTTGAACTCACGCAAGGTGGGAACGGAGTCCACGGAAATCGGAAGCACGGCGACGTGCGCTCCCGCATAGCGATCGAAGTCGTTGCTGAACTCGCAGACTTCTGCGGTACAGGTGCTCGTGAAGGCGAGCGGAAAGAACGCGAGCAGCACGTTGCGCTGTCCGCGGTGATCGGAGAGGCGTACCGGAGTGCCCGCGGTGGAGTCGAGCGAAAAGTCGGGGGCGAGCTCTCCGACGCGCGGGGATGTCGACGAGACGGTGGTGGCCATGTTGGGACGCCGAGGAGTCGGTGTGCGAACGCCGCCGGCAACGTAACCGGCGGCGGTGGAATGCAGCAAGCGAAATGAGCGAGCTCAGCCTTCCTGACGCTGCGCTCGATCCCCGGGACGCGCACCACGCGTCGTGCGCTCCACACGTGGCTGCGGGGGGCGAATGAGATCCTCGGCCGCGAGGAGGCTGCGCGCGAGGTCGGCCATCGACATGTTGCGACTCTGGCTGGTGCGCTGGAGAATGCGATACGCGGCGCTTTCGGTGATGTTCTCGCGCTCCATCAGGATTCCCTTGGCGCGCTCGATAACTTTGCGGTCATCCAGCTTCCGGCGCAGGTCGTCGCTTTCGCGTTGCGACGAGAGCCAATCCTCGTGCCGCGCGAAGGCAACCTGGATGGCTGCATCGAGCTGCGCCGCGGTGACCGGCTTGACCAGGTAGTGAAAAATGGGTGCGCGCGTCGCCTGCGTCACCGTCTCGGCGTCGCTGTACGCGGTGACGGCGATGATCGGCACCGGCCGCTCTTCATGGATCTGCTGAGCGGCGGTTAAGCCGTCGAGGTGCGGCATGCGCACGTCGAGGAGCACGAGATCGGGGCCCATCGTCCGTGCCATCGCGACGGCGCTGGCTCCATCGCCAGCGATGCCTACGACGGTGTGGCCGAGGGAACGAAGATCCTGCTCGAGACCAAGCGCGGTGACGCTCTCATCTTCCCCGATGAGGATGCGCAGGGAGGATCCGGGCACCAGAAACTCCAGGGAGAAGCAGAAGTCACCTTGCGGCTGCAAGAGACGGACCGGGGGTCCCGGCCCGGGAACGGAACGTGCCCTCGATCGACGGGATGATCTCTTCCGGGAGCGTAACGGACTCTGGGCGCCCCGCCCAGGAGCCTGCGCACGTTCTCATCGTAGGCGCCGCTCCGCGCCTGGCTCGCGTGCTCACTCGCGGGGGCTACGAGGTGACGACGACACGCCTCGACGAGGCGCTGGAGCGCGTCGACGATCGAGTCGAAGCCGTCATCATCACCGCGCGCGGGCCGGATGCGCTTACGCTGTGCCAGCGGTTGAAGACGCGATTCCAGGTTCCGCTGCTCCCGGTCATCATCCTGCGCCGGCGCCCGCACCGGACCCTCGGCGCCATTGCCCCGGATGCCTGGCTGCGTCAGACGACACGCGGCCGAGAGGTCCTCGCCCGCGTCGAGGAGCTGGTTCGGATTCGACGCGCGGAGCGGGATTTGGCGCGCCTCAACGAGACCCTCGTCGCGCTCGCGGCGGAGAACGGGCAGCTTTACGAGCGCGCCCGCCTCGATGCGTCGCGCACGCTGGGGCTGCTCCGCGAGCTCCAGCACCGCGTGCGGAACAACCTCGCGGCGATTCAGGCGCTACTCGTGCTCGAGCGTCACCGTTCGCCACGTCGCTCGCTCGATGAGGCGATCGACGTGGCGATCGCGCGCATCCGCGGCATGGCCGCCCTTCAGGATGCGGTGTCGACGGACGCCGGCGGCATCACCCTCGCCACGCTCGCGCGCGCGATCACCCGCAACATGGTCGACGTATTCGGAACGGCGCGCGTTCCGAAGTGCGAAGTGCAGGGGGACGCCGAGGTTCCGCCGAACGTGGGGAGCTCACTCGCGGTGGCGCTCAACGAGCTCGTCATGAATGCCGTCCGCCATGCGGAGGCGCGAAATGTTCGGGTCGCGATCGAGGGCACGAACGGCGAAGTCGTCGTGCACGTCATCGATGACGGTCGGGGGATCGCGTCTCCGGACTCCACCGGCGGCGGTCTCATCATCGCGCGCACCGTGGTGCGCAACGAGCTGCGCGGGACGCTCGACGTCGTTCCCGCCGACTCCGGCACATCGGTGCGTATGGTCATTCCGGTGCCGAAAGATCCGCCAATGCAAACGGCCCGCTGATCGCGGGCCGGTGTGCCTGATGGAGCGTGCGAGGCTCGAACTCGCGACCTTTCGGTTGCAAACCGAATGCTCTCCCAGCTGAGCTAACGCCCCCTGCAGAAAGATAAACAGTGCGCCCGGGGCGTTCCAGCAGGTGCGGCACACGACTGGCGGTGTCGGCGTTCGTCTGGCAGCCGTCGTACCGCCGTTCTCCCGGAGTGATCCATGACCGCGACAACGACCGAACAACAGAGTCCGACCCTCACGATCCAGTGCCAGTTCTGCCAGACGTGGAATCGCATCGACGCCGCGCGCGCGGCCGACCGGCCGAAGTGCGGCAAGTGTGCTCGCCCGATTCTGCTCGACCGACCGCTGAAGCTCACCGACGACACGTTCGATCGCACGATCGAGAGCGCCGAGCTACCGGTGCTCGTGGACTTCTACGCCGACTGGTGCGCCCCGTGCAAAGTGATGGCGCCCTCCATCGATCAGCTCGCGTCGAAGACGACCGGGCGCGCGCTCGTCGCCAAGCTCGACACCGATGCCTCCCCCCGCACCGCGCAGAAGTTCGACATCCGCGGGATCCCGACGGTGATCGTCTTTCGAGGCGGGAAAGCGGTCACACAGCAGGCGGGAGCGGTGCCGTTCGATACGTTGGTGAGAATGCTGGACGCGAAATAGGAGCTGGGAGTCAGGGGTCAGGGATCAGGGAAGGAAAGGCGCGGCGGCTGCTTCGCAGCCAGCCGCGCTCATCATGAGGGCCGCCCGCGCGAAGCGCGGCGGCCCCTTTCCACCCCTGATCCCTGACCCCTGACTCCTAGCTCCTACTCATGCGCGGGCATCGTCTCCATCGTCTCCGGATCGAACGGCACCTGCACCTGATCACGGTACGGTGACGTCATGAGCGTGACGCGCATGCGCGGGAACGCATCCATGAACGCCGCATAGCACAGGCCCCACACCCCCAGGTAGCCGAGCGTCACGCCGATTTCGTAGAGCCCGAACGGAGCCTGCGCGGACTCGTAATGCAGCGATGGGTACACCTCGATGTAGCGAAGCAGCCAGAGTCCGATGAGGCTCGAGATCGCGAAGAACGCGAGCGTCGGAAGAAACACCTTCGCCGCACGCGACAGCAGACCGAAGAATGGCAGCACAAACACCAGGAACACGACCGGCAGGGTGAACTTCAGCCACGGCGCAATGAGGCGGAGTCGCGCCCAATGGGTCTCTTCGCCCATGTTGCCGTACCAGATCACCAGGTACTGGCCGAACGTGAGGTAGCCCCAGAACGCGGTGAAGGCGAAGCAGAGCTTCCCGAGATCGTGGAAGTGGTGATCGGTGATGAGGTCGTAGGCGTCCAGGTGCCGGCGCCACCACATCGTGAGCAGCGCCCAGCTCATGAGCGCGCCGAGCCAGCCGCCCATGAAAAACCACCAGGAGTACAGCGTACTCTGGAAGTGCATGTCGAGCGTCATGGACAGGTCCCATGACAGGAGCGACATGAAGAAGCCGAACGCCAGACACAGAAAGACGGCGAGCCGCCCCTGTCGGGAGTGCGTCGTGTGAATCTCTCGACGCTCGTCACCAAAGCCGCGGCGCATGCGGTCGCGCAGGCCGCGCGCCCACTTTGCTCCCGCCTCCTGCGACCGCCCCACGTCGAGGCGCACGGAGGTGTACACGTACCACACGCTCAACAGCACGAGGATGGCGAACACCACCAGATCGCGCCCAATGACGAACGCCGGATCGAACCAGAGCACTTTTTCGGGAACGGGTGGTGCCTCGTGCGTCCAGGGGAAGATGTGGTGCCGGCCGAGGAAGATCAGCACCAGCAGCAGGAACCCCACGGGAAGAAACGCGACGTAGCCCTCGAGCAGGCGCACGATGGGGCGCGACCACCGCGCCGTCGTTATGCGCTGAACCGCGACGAAGACCACGGCGGCCTGCGACACCGAGACGAAAAACAGCCAGTTGACGTGCAGCGCTTGCCATGCGCGATGCTCGCCCTGGATCGCTCCAAACAGGAATACGATCGCGCCGAGAATGGCGAAGATGAGGCTCGCGAGCTTCACGCCGCGCCCAATCGGGCGATCGGTCGCGCTGAGGATCTCCTCGCGCGTGAGCACGTGGGTGTCGTGATGCGCGCTCATCGATGCGCTCCGGCCGGCGCGGCACGGGTCGTGTCGGCGGGCGCGACGTTAGGCGCCACGGTCGGGCGTGCATAGGGCACCGGTCGCGTCGGAGCCGTCAGCGAGTGGGTCGGCACCGTAGGACCGTTCTCACCGGGTTGACCGGCGGGCTCCGTCGAGACCGGGGCGCCGAGCCGCCCCTGCAGGCCGCGCAGGTAGTTGACGACGTCCCACCGATCCATGTCCTCGATACGATTGTACGGCGGCATGAGTCCGCGGCCATTGCGGATGATGCCGTAGATGTAGCCATCACTCCGGTTCTTCGTGATGTCGGTGAGCAGCGAGGGCGCCGGCAAACCGTACGTCGTGACCAGCCCGTCCCCTGCTCCGGCAGCGCCGTGGCAGACCGCGCAATTGATCTGATAGTGACGGCGCCCGTTGGCGAGCGAGCTATCGGACACCGGCGTCGGATTTGGAAGCAGGGCGAGCGAGTCGAGCGCCGCCGGTGTGGGCTGGCTCGAGATCACGAACGCCGCGACGGTGGTGCCGTAGATGGGGACGGAAAACTGCGGATTCCCTCGCGAGGGAAGACTCTCCGGGCGCACCCCGAGCCAGGCGACGGTGTCGCTCCACTGCTGCTCCCACGGCTCCTGGCGCGGCTGGTCGGTGAAGGTGGTGAACCAGGGACAAGCCGTCATCAGAAGCAGGAGGACCGCGGGCATAGCTCGCACGATTGCGGATTGCTGATTGCGGATTGCGGATGACGTCCCACCAAGCAGCTGGCGCGATGAGGAACTCGTATCCCGCAATCCGCAATCAGCAATCCGCAATCCCAATTTACCTTTCACGCCGCACCTCCACCGCCCCGTTCTCCCGCAGAACCTGTGTCACCTTCGCCTCGCGGTCGGGCGGACACTCCACCCAGATTCCGTAATCGCCATCGCTGAACCGCGCATCGTAGCCCACGGTCATCATGAGCCGCGGCACGCGCGCGACGGCGAACATCCCGAACACGGTCGAGAGCGCGCCGACGAGCACCATCACCTCGAACCCGATGATCGTGTACGGCACCCACGAGGGAATCGGCTTGCCGCCCACCACCATCGGC
Organism: Gemmatimonadaceae bacterium; assembly: GCA_035249985.1. GTDB lineage: Bacteria > Gemmatimonadota > Gemmatimonadetes > Gemmatimonadales > Gemmatimonadaceae > JAICNG01. The sequence goes on along the minus strand of DATFFP010000027.1, from coordinate 27,696 downwards.
CAGTAGTCGGAAACCCAGATCGCGATCCAATAGCCGAACGTCACTCCCAGCAAGCCGCCAATGAGAGTGAACCGCCTGACGACGCTCGGCCCATGCTCCAGTGCGTGCTCGAGCTCGTGCCGCGGCGTGGGCGAATAGACCGTGATCGAGCCGGCCTTGGCACGCCGCAGCTCGGCGATCGCATCGACCGCCGCATCGAGCTCGCGAAAGACGCCCAGCACGCCGCGCATTACTCGTGCTCTCCAGGCGTCTCGGGAGAATAGTCCACGTGCTGTCCCGAGATGTTGATGTCGGTCGTCGCGGCGTGCGTCCGCAGGCGAGGCGGCACGATCTCCTTCACTTCCGAGATCGCGATCACCGGAAACTGCTTGATGAAGAGCAGGAACCACATCGAGAACCACCCGAAGCTCCCGAGCAGGATCGACCAATCGACCCAGGTTGGAGCATAGGTCGTCCACTGCCAGGGCTCGAACTCGTGTGAGAGCGACGGTACGACGATCACGAAGCGCTCGAACCACATCCCGAGATTGATGAACAGGCTGAGGATGAACAGCCACGTCGTGTTGCGGCGCAGGCGTTGCGAGAAGAGCGTGAGCGGCAGGATCATGTTGCAGGTGAGCATGATCCACGCGGCCCACCACCACTGGCCGAAGACGCGGTTCATGAAGTACTCCTGCTCGACCTTGTTCCCACTGTACCACGCCACCCAGAACTCGGTGAGATAGGCGAGGCCGACGACGAGCGACGTGAACAGGCACAGCTTCGCCGCGGCGTCGAGATGGTTGATGGTCACGTAGTGACGCAAACCAAACCACCGCCGGAGCGGGATGATGATCGTGAACACCATCCCGATGCCGGAGAAGATGGCGCCCGCGACGAAGTAGGGCGGGAAGATCGTCGCGTGCCATCCGGGCACGAGTGCCATCGCGAAGTCGAACGACACCACGGAGTGCACGGAGAGCACGAGTGGTGTCGAGAACGCGGCGAGAAACAGGTAGGCGCGGGTGAAGTGCCGCCACTCGCGGTCGCTATTCCGCCATCCCAGCGAAAGAATCGAGTAGATCCGCTTGCGAACGGGATTCACCTCGCGATCGCGCAGCGCGGCGATGTCCGGCACGAGGCCGACGTACAGGAACGTCGTCGAGACGGTCAGGTACGTGAGGATCGCGAACACGTCCCACACGAGCGGACTCTTGAAGTTCGGCCAGATGAACCGCCAGTGGGGATACGGAATCAGCCAGAAGAACTTCCACGGCCGGCCGAGGTGAAGAATCGGGAAGAGTCCCGCCGTCATGACGGCAAAGACCGTCATGGCCTCCGCACATCGGTAGATCGTCGTGCGGAACCCGGCGCGGAACAGATAGAGAATGGCGGAGATCAGCGTTCCCGCATGGCCGATACCGACCCAGAACACGAACGTGATGATGTACACGCCCCACATCACCGGCGGGTTGTAGCCGGCGACGCCGAGGCCCATGTAGATCTGATAGATCCAGGTCCCGATGCCGATCAGCAGCGCGGTGATCGCGATCCCGAGACCGATGAACCACGCGACAGTGGGCGTGAGCGTCGCGATGATCTCATCGTTGACCTGCTGGTAGCTCCGAACCGCCGGGAGCTGGATGTTCGCCGACGGGATGTTCGGACGCGGCATCTCCTCGACCGGGCGAGCGACGACGGCCATACGCGTCTACCCGCCCGCCGGCGCGCCCGCCGCGGGCGCCCCCGGGGCAGCGGGCGCCGGGTGAGTGACCTTCTTCAAGTAGACCACAGCGGTGAAGGTGTTCAGCTCCTCGAACACGTGATAGGCACGCTCATCATGCAGCTGTCGCGCGACAGCCCACCGCTCATCGGCAGCGTCTCCGAACACGATCGCCCGCGAGGGGCAGGCCTGGGCGCACGCCACGGTGAACTCGTCAGGCTCGACGTCGCGACCTTCGGACCGTGCGCGATTCTCCGCCTCGCGGATGCGCTGCACGCAGAAGGTACACTTCTCCATCACGCCCTTGCCGCGAACCGTGACGTCGGGGTTCAGCTGCCAGTTCAGCGGCTCCGGCCACGCGTATTGCGGCCGGTTGGTCTCGCCATAACCAAACCAGTTGAAGTAACGAACCTTGTACGGGCAGTTGTTGGAGCAGTACCGCGTACCGACGCAGCGGTTATAGACCTGCACGTTCAGCCCGTCCGGCGAGTGGTACGTCGCGAACACCGGACACACCGGCTCGCACGGCGCGTTGCCGCAGTGCTGGCACAGCATCGGGACGAATCGCGTCTCGAAGTCCGGCGACGCTTCGTCGCCCTCCCAGTAGCGCTCGAGGCGTATCCACGCCATCTCGCGCGAGCGCAGGATGTTCGCGCCAGCCGTCCGCGGCAGACCTTGCGTGTGCCCGCTCTGGTAGGCGGCACCCACGGTGGGGATGTTGTTTTCCGCGTAGCAGGCGGTGACGCACGCCGAGCATCCCGTGCATCGCGCGAGATCGACGGTCATCGCCCACCGACGCTTCGCCATTCCCGTCGGATGCGCCGGATCGTACATCCCGACTTCGTTCGTCCGCGGATTGCGCAGCGCACCCTCGGCGTCGGCGGCGATCGGGGCGCGCAGTCCGGGTAGCGGCTCGTGTGAGGCGTCGCCAGGGAGGGCGTGACCGCCGCCGTGCGCGCCAGGCTGTTGGCCTACGGCCGCGGCGGCGCCGCCTTCGCCGGTTCCCTGCGGCGCCACGTCGGCGGCGTGTTCCTCGCCGCTCGCCGCGGCCGCACCACCCAGCTCGGTGACCGCGAGCGCGCGTCCAATGCCGCGGCCGTGCTGCCGCGCTGAGCCCTCGGTGGTGACGAGCTGTGTGTACTCACCGACCTTTCGAATGCGCACGCGTGAGCCGCTCCACGCCGCCATTCCCGCGCGGTCGAAGCCGGGGCCGAGGGCATCGAGCGGATTGGCACCGACATCCCTCGCGAAGCGGCCATATGCCGTGTGGCCGCGGCCGAACGCCATCGCGACGGTGTCCCGTCGAATGCCGGGATAGAGATACGCCGGTGCGCGAACGGTTCCACCGGTGCCCTGCACCTCGATCACGTCGCCGGGCTGCACGTCGAGCCGTGCGCCGGTCTCGGGATGCATCTCGATCCACGACTGCCAGCAAATCTTGCTGACCGGGTCGGGCAGCTCCTGAAGCCACGGCTTGTTCGCGCCATCGACGCCGAGGACGGCGGATGGGTAGACGAGGAAAATGAAATCCCCGTCGCCCTCGACGGGCGCGGGAACGGCCGTCGCGTCCGCTGGCGCAGGAGGCCGCGGCACGACGCGTGCCGTCGAGCCGCTCGTTATGCCCCGCGCGAGCGCGGTGGCGAATGCGGTTCCCCCGCCGGGGAATCGGCTGATGAGCCAGGAGCGATAGGTCGGTGGCGCCGGTCGCCCGGCGGCTGGCGGTCCGGCCGCCACCTCGAGCAGCACGTCGGCCGTTGCACGCGTGCGGAAGACCGGATCCATGGCCGGCTGCTGCAGCGAAACGACGTTAGGCACCGCCTGCGCGTCCCCCCACGACTCGAGCGGGTGGTGATCCGGGAGGATGAGATCACACAGCTCGGCGGTCTCGTCGGGGTAGCTGCTGAACGCGACCTTGAACGGGACGCGCGCCAGCGCCTCGGCGACCTGAGCCGACTTCGGCATCGTGAAGACCGGGTTCACCCCGCGCAGCATCACGAGCGGCACGCGGCCGGCCCGCATCCGCTCGACGGCGGCGCTCGTGTCGGCGGTGGTCGCGGCACCCTCGAACGCGCTGATCGACATGGCCGGCCGGATCGTGCTGCCCACATTCCCGGACGCCTGGTTGATCGCGTTGACCGCGCGCGCGACCTCGCGCGCGTCGACCGTGCTCACGCCGGACAACACCAGGTTCGGTCGCGCCGAGGCGAGCTCCGCGCCTAACCGCTGAAGCGTCTCGACGGGGACATCGGCTGCGCTCGCGGCCGTGGCCATGTCGGCGCGTCCGCCCCCGCGGACCGCAGCCAGCAGCGCGTTCGCCACCACGAGCTCGCTGCCGCTTCGCACCGGGATCCACTCATCGGCGTTGAGCCCGGTGAGGGAGCGGCGCGCTCCGACATACACGAACCGCGGGCCGCCAGCCATCCTCGCACGCGCCTCGGCGAAATCGAGCTGCTGCGGAACGCTCGCGCCCCACGCGTCGAGGAAGTCCGCGCCGATCGACACGATGAGGCGCGCCTCGGCGAAGGAGAGCGACGGCCACGCGACGCCGTATGCCTCACGATTCGCGGCGATCACCGCGTGGTCCAGCGAGGGATCGATCGCAAGGTGCGGCGCCAATCCCATCGTGCTCAGCCACTGATCGAGGAAAAACGGGAAGCTTCCCGTCTCGTGGCGATTGAGGAAAACCGCGTCGCCTCCGCGTCCGCTCGCGCGGGCCTCGTCGACACGCTGGCGGAAGAGCTGAATCGCATCCTCCCAGGTCGTTTCCACGAGCTGCCCGTCACGACGAACGCGGGGACCATTGTAGCGATCGGGATTGTACAGTCCCTGCAGCGCCGCCTGGCCGCGCGCGCACAGGGCGCCACGGTTCAGCGGATGCTCCGGATTTCCCTCGAGCTTGATGGCGCGTCCATCGCGCGTCTCGGCGATGACCCCGCACGCGGCCGCGCATTCGCGACAGGTCGTCGCGAAATACGTCGAAACGCCCGGGACCGTCTGGTCGGGGCTGACCAGGTACGGGATGAGCCGCCCGGCCTCACTCGGACCGCAGCCCGTCGCCGCTACGCCGGCGCCGGTGACACCGACGATCTTGAGGAATTCGCGGCGCCGTACGCCCGAGGGCTGAGTGGTATCGCTCATCGGCTCAGTAGTGACACACGCTGCAGTCGTACCGAACCTGGCGCTGCACGTGACAGTTCACGCACCAGCCCATGTTGAGCGACTCCTGCTGGTACACCGGCAGCATCTCCTGCACCTGGCCGTGACACGTCTGACAGGTGACGCCGGCGTTGACGTGGCGCATGTGCGGGAATTGCACGTAGTCCGGTACCTTGTGAATTCGCACCCACGGAATCGGCTGATTCCTGGTCGCGAATTGCTGCAGCTTCGCGAGCTCTGGTCGCTCGGTGCCATCCGGGCGCCGGGGTCCGATCACGGTGTGACATCCCATGCAGGTGTTCACCGCGGGGAGTCCGGGGTCGGGCGATTTGTTCGCGGAGTTGTGGCAGTACAGACAGTTCATCTGGAGCGCCACGACGTGCGGATTGTGCGGAAAGCGAATCGGCTGCTCGGGCGCGCGGCCTTGCGGCGTGGAGCCGCCACTGACGGCGGAAAGGAGGATGGCAGCGGCGGCCAGGGCGAGAAGCCCCGGGTACACCGCCCACTTCTTCCTATTCGTCATCGCGCGCCGGGTGCGTGGACGGAGGCAGACGTCTTGTGAAATTGTTCACAAGCCCACTCAACGGCGGGTATAATGCTCTGACTTCCCAGCGCTTCGCAAGGGTCTGTGAACGGCAAAGAAGACAGAGTGCAGAATTCCGATTTCAGAATTCAGAAGGAGGCGAGAACCTGGCTCCGCGACCGAACAATGCACCCTCGAACATGCATTTCACGACGCGCGCGGCCACTGCAGGAACTGCACCGACCTACCGCCCCACCGCCAACTGCGCCGCCTTCACAATCTCCTCTGCGCTCGCGAGCGTGACGGCGGCGACATCATCGGGAAGCAATGCGAGGTTCGCGCGCGGCGTCTGTGTAAGGCGAAGGGGCCAGGCGCTGCCGTAGACGAACCGATCGGCACCACAGGTTCGCAGAAGATGCGCGAGATCATCCTCCGGCGGGCCCCACAGCCACGAAATGTCCCACCAGATCCGAGCGCGCTCCGCCGGCGTGAGCCCCCAATGAACCTCCTCGATCAGCGCACGTCCCGCCGCACACACGAGCACGTGGACGTGCTCGCTGGCGCGCACGATCGAACGGATCGCCGCGCCACTCAGATCGCCGGCGCTGTCCATCCAATGCCGCTGGCGCACATCCTCGAATCGCGTCGTCAGCACGAGAACGAGTCGCATCTCCCCGCACGCGACGGCGAGCTCCAGCATCGCGCGGTCCTGCGGGCCCAAGCCCCATTGAGGAGGATACGCGCGCACGGCCGTCACACGACGGTCGGCAATCGCGCGCAGTGATCGCTCCCACTCCGGCCAGTCCGGCCGGATGCACGGGAGGGGGCGCAGCAGGTCGGGCCACCGCTCCAGCGCGCGAAAAAGCGCGTCATTCCCAGTCGACGGATCCCGCCAGAACGCCGATGGCAGGTGGCCAACCCAGGCGCTCTGCACCTCTTCACGCTCGAGCACGCGGACGAGAATCTCGGGATCGGGATGCGGCACGTCGCGGAAGGGGTACGGCCCGATCCACGTGTGCACGTCGATTGTCACGACGCCCTCACCGGCGCGCGCCACTCGGCTGTCCCACGCGTCGCGATCCCCGGAAAGCTTCCGGCAGGAAAAATCCTCGCGGCGTTCCCCCATCGGATCGCGGATATGTCCTCCGCTGGAAGGCCGATCACGTCGAGCGCCCAAAGCTTGGCCAGGCCCGTCTCCATCGTCAGGTCCGAGCCCCAGAGCATTCGGGACGCGCCCACCGCGGCCACCGTGCGATCCAGCATTCCCCGATCGACGCCGCTGCCGGACAGGTCGACGTACACGTTAGGCAGCTCGGCGATCGCCGGCAGGGTGTGTTGCCAGTCCCCTCCCCCTCCGATGTGCGCGAGAATGAACGAAACCTCGGGGTGCCGCACCGCGAGCCGCGCCAGCTCGACCCCGTCCGACGCTTCCTGTCCCGGCCAGTCCCGTCGCCGGTGCTGCCAGATATGCTGAAGGATTGGTACGCGGCGATGCGCTGCTTCGTTCGCGATCGGGTCGAGCAGCGGGTCATCCGCGCGGCGACTCGCCGCGAGCTTGATGCCGACCGCGCCCCTGGCGAGGCAGCGGTCGATCTCCGCGAGAGCGTGCTCACCATCGTTGGGATTGACAGTCACATAGCTCCGAACGCGATCGCCTTCCTGCTCCTGCAGCGCCAGCATCTCGTCGTTGCCGAGTGATACGTCGTGCGGCGACGGGAAATAGACCGGTGACGTGCCCCCCCAGGTGCCCAGAATGGAGGCGATGTGGACGGTGATCCCCATGCGCTCACCCGCGCGGAGTCGCGAGGCGTTGCGCTCCCGCCAGTCCTTGCGACCACATCGCGCGTGCAGGAAGTGCGCGTGAACCTCGATGAGCGGCTCGCGCCCCGCCAGCGGCCCGTTCGTCACTCGAGCGATCACTCCTCGTCGCGCAGCCGGACGAGGGCCGAGCTCGCCGCACTCTCGATCTCCGCGATCGCTTCCTCGTCGTGGGCGAGCGATGGGAAATCATACGCGCCGCGCTTGAACAGGACCCCGGCATCGACGGCGAGCTCGAGGAACCGGCTCTCGCGCGCGGGAGAATCGAACCGAATGAGCCACATGTGATCGAGACCATCGACGCGAACGCCTTCCACGCGGCTCGCCACGATCGCGCGATCGACCGCCGAGCGCATCTCCGCACCAATTTCGCCCAGCGACTCGCACACCTCGGCGCGCGCGTGCCACTCGATGACCGCGCGTGCCGCCGCCAGCGAGACGGTCTCGCTCGCCAGCGTCGATGAGATCCAGGTGTCGCTGGCCGCGCGCATGACCGACTCGCGTCCCACCACCGCCGACAGCGGGTAGCCGTTGGCGAGCGCTTTCCCGAATACGGCGAGATCAGGCGCGACATCCACGAGCTCCTGATAGCCTCCCGGCTTGAGCCGAAAGCCGGTTTTGATCTCGTCGAAGATCAGGACCGCGCCCGACTCGTCGCAGGCGCGGCGAGCCTCCGCGATCCACTCGACGGACGGAAGTCGCTCGATCACCGGCTCGAGAACGATCGCCGCGAGCCGATCCCCGAGATGCTTGGCTGTGGTCTCGAGCGCATCGACGTCATCGTAAGGCACGCGGACGATGTCGGCGCGAACGCTCTCCGGTACGCCGCTGGCATCGCTCGACCAGTCGAGCCATCCGAAGTACCCACAGGCGATGACCACGGAGCGCCCGGTATGCGCGCGCGCGATGCGCACGGCCGCCGCCACAGCTTCGGCGCCCGTCTTGAGGAAGCGCACCTGCTCCGCGCACGGGATCAGCTCGGCGAGACGCTCGGCAACGTCGACCTCCATGGCGGGCGACAGGCCGCACACGTTGCCGTTGCTTGCGGCTTCGAGCACCGCCCGCGTCACGACGTCGTCGGCGTACCCCAGAGTGACGGCGCCGAGAGCCATCGTGCAGTCGATGAGCTGGCGCCCGTCGGCGGTCTCGATGCGACAGCCACTCGCGCGCATGAAATGGGTCGGCAGCTCGCCAACGCGCTCGCCGAACAGCGCCTCGGGGCGCTTGCTGCCCGTGGACGCCCCACCGGGGATAATGGCGGCGGCCCGCGGGCGCCACACGTTCTCGTCGGATCGATCGAAATCGAGAATGGCCATCGCGTCTACAAGAACGCGGCGATGGAACCGAGCGTCAAGGTCGCCGTTGGGCGCGCTCCAGCGATCGCGACACCTCGATCGCCATTGCGCGCAGAAGCTCGATCTCGCGCGCGTCGGGAGCGGCGCGAAAGGCGAGCGAGCGGAACGACCGCAACACGAGATCTTCGTTCCGCGTCTTGAAAAAGTCTATGGCAACGAGGGCCCGCTCGACGTCGGCAAAGAGTCGTTCGAACTGCTCGCTCGTCGCCGGCGGCGCATCCTTCCGTGGAGGGCGGCGCGGCCGCGCATGCTCCGGAGCGGCGAGACGCAGCTCGTACATGGCGATGAGCGCGGCCTGCGCCAGATTAAGAGACGCATAGTTGGTGGTCGGAATCGTGACCACGACGTGTGCCCGGTCCAGCGACTCGTTATCGAGCCCGCGATCTTCACGCCCGAACAGGAGCGCCACACTGCCCTCGGCGGCGAAACCCACCAGCGCCTCCGCGGCGGACCGTGGATCGGCGACGCGTCGCTTCGCCGCGCGCTGGCGCGCGGTATATGCCGCAACGTGGATACAGCCCTCGAGGGCGTCGTCTATCGTGTCGCAGTGTCGAATGGCGGCGACGATGTCGTCGCTGTCGTGCGCTACGAAGTGGATGCGCGAGGGGTCGTATTCCGCGGGGCGGACCAGGGTGAGCGAGGCAAGGCCCATGTTCTTCATCGCCCGCACCACGGCTGCGATGTTCACCGGATCCTGCGGCTCGTGCAGCACGACTCGAACACGCGCGAGGGGATCAGCCACGCTCGACGACCATCGGAAGGAATCGCGCCGGCGATTGCCGGTCGCCCTGCAGGTAGATCCAGTCCCCGCCCCCGCTGAGCGCGAGCTGACCACGACGTCGCACCCGGCCAGCCCCCATCTCGTTCACGATCACGTCGACCGCGATCGGGAGGCTGAGGCCGCCGCCCAGCGCATCGAGCGGGATCTCGAATCGCATGGCGAAGCCCCCAGATTCGCGACTCCATCCGGCCGTGAGCGGGATATCGCCGCGCATGCCGTTGACGACATGGGTGCGCACGCGCGGTGCCGGCTCCTCGGGCACCACCAGCCACGCCGCCGGACGGTCCCACCCGCGAGCGACGAGATAGAGCTGCACGCCATCGCTGTGGATGTCGGGGTGCTCGTTGTCGAGCGCGGGATCAGATGCGTTCGGCGGTCGGACCACGAGCTCCGGCTTCTGCACCGCCACTTCGATCACGAAGTATTGCTGCGTGGAGCTGAGCGCGACCTCGGCGCGAGGAGCGCCCGCGTCCCGCCAGCTCGCCTCCGACCGCCGGTATGCGGTTTCGCCGAGCTCGAACGTGACCGGGCCCTGCGTCGAACGAAGACGGAGTGGCTGGAGGGGCAGGTCACCGCGCGGCATGTGAGCTTCCCGCGCGCCAGGGGAAGACGCGGGGCGAACACCTCCCAGGTCGATGGAGCTCCGGGCGCCGCCGGCATGCAGCGTGACTGACCATCCCGTCGCCGATCGCCGGTGCTCGTGACGCTCGCGATCGCCGCGGTGGATGACGATTGCCTCGGGCACGCTGAGACCGGTCACGGCACCGCCCCAGCTCCAGACGCTCGTTATGCTCCCCCGTTGCGCGCGCACCTCGATGAGGGACAGTTGACGCTCGGGCGCGCCCGGCGGACCGGGGGCCATCGCCCGCCACCAGACTGCCGACCGGCTCGGGGCCACCCACGCGTTCACGGTCTCGGGGCCACGAGAGCGCAAATGCACGATCGAGCCCTCGGGAATCCGGGCGCGCTCGCTGTCGTGCAGGTACACGAAGCCGTCTTCGGCCGCCGTCCCACCGCGCAGCGGTTCTTCGACAAAGCGAAGGTCGGAAACCTCGGCGGCCACATGGATGGGAAGAAATGCGGATACGTCGCGGCTGCTCGTCCACTCGAGGTGATCGACGACATAGTCAGTCATCACGATGATCGATCGCTGCGCCTGTACGTCGCGCGCGAGGCCATGCATCGGCACTTCAGCGGCGACCCAGCCCGCCGCGTCCCGCTCGTCGTGCGCGAGAAGTCTGCCCGAGCTCCGCTGCTGCGCGACACCATCGAAGAACGGGGCGTTGTGTGCCAGGGTCGAGCGGTACCAGTGCAGTGACGGGTCGACGTAGGAGCCCGTGCCGTAGTCGTCGAGAATGCGATCAGCGCCGCGCGCCAATAGCACGTTGAGACGATCGGGGTGTCCGTGTCCTCCGCCACTCTGACCGTAATCGAGCGCGACGTACGTGCGTCCCGCATCGCGGCGAAAGACGGCGAGCCCCTGTGCCTCGAGCAGCACCGACCGTTCAACCGCCTCCGCCGTCCGGGGAAGGTCGGCTCGCGCGAACAGCAGGCCACGCCACCCGAGATCGGCGCGCATGAGCGACGACGCTTCCTCATGAGGCTGGGTGTCGGCCGCGCTCCGCCATCGTCCCGTGTCGCGACGAAGGGTCGCATCGCCGTACAAGCGGCCAAGCGCGGCGGCGAGTCGGGCGTCCTCACGCCTGGCGAGGCCGAGCTCGAAGCTTTCCGCGAAGCGCCACTGTCGTAGCGAGATCGCGTACTGCGAATCCCGTCGCGATGGAATCGTGAGGTCCGGCATCGCGGTGAGCAGCGGCAGCGCAAATCCCTCCTCGAACCGCCTTACGAGCTCGGGGGGCAGCGGACACCCGATCGCCTCGGAGACTGCGACACCGTACCAGAGGCCGCGATGCGCAAAGACATGATAGTTCTCACCCTCGTACCACGACCCGTCCTGGAGCAGTCCGCGCGCGAGATGGGCGGCAATGCCGGACGGGCCAAACAGGGCCCGATCCGAGAGGGCTGCGTCGTCGAGCAGGCGCGCCGCGGCGAGCAGCGCCGCCGCGTTCCACACCTGCCGATTGGAGCCTCCTTCGTCGAACGAAGCGATGAGGTCGGAGCTCGGCTCGATGAGCCGCTCGCGAATGCGCGCTCCGAGACCCCCGCTTTCACCGACGACTTCGAGCAACGACAAGGCGACGCAGATCTGCAAGAGCCAGATGGACTCGAGATACGTACTGAAAAACACGCGAGTCGGTCCCAGCGCGTTGTCGCGATTGGGATAGCTCAGATACCGCTCGGCGTACGTATCGAGAATCCTCGTCGCGAGCTGAGCAAGCGCCCGTTCACCGGTGAGCGCGTGCAGTGACGCCGCATGGACCGCCCGTTCGGCGAGCCAGAGCTGGTACGACGTCACCCACCAGAGGTAATCCCGCTCGCGAGTGTACACCCCCGCGCAGCGGGGGCAGGTATGGGTTCGCGGCGAGTACGGATCGAATCGCAACAACGTGCCGTCCCGCTCGCAGCGTCCACCGTCCCGCGAGAGGAGCGCCTTCTCGTGAGGCACCTCGAATCCGTCTCGCAGAAGAGGCTCGAGGTCCGCGCGCAGAGAGCGTGTCAGGTCGGCCAGCGGGCCGGAGGCGATTGCGCGACGCTGCTCGAGCCGGGCTGCATCGATGAGTAGCGTCACGGCTCCACGCGCCACTGTGCGAGGGTCGCCAGCTCTCCGCGGAGGTCCATGTGCACACCCTTTAGCCGGCGCGAGATTCCCTGGAGGCCGCGCGCGTGATAGAGCCACGCGACGGGCATCTCCCGTGCAAGCTCGCGCTGAACCTCATGCCACGCCGCACGCTGCGCATCGTCTCCAACCGCAGACCGAGCGTTCGCGAGGAGATTATCGAGACGCGCCGTGTGGAACCCGGCATAGTCGAGCGCACCGCCGGCAAGGCGGGAATCGAACATCGACGTGAGATAGCCGAGGGACAGGTCGCCAGGGATGCCCGTCAACAGCGCGCCGAAGCGCTTGTCGCGAGCGCGCGCCTCCGCGAGGAAGGCGCCCATCTCGCGCTGCCTGATCTCCAGTCGAATGCCGATCGCGGCGAGGTCCGCCTGGATGAGCTGCTCGGCCGCGTTATCGGCGCTCCCGACGGTGAGCAGCTCGAACGTCAACGGAACGCCGTTGCGCGCGCGTGCGCCGTCACGGGCGGGAACCCAGCCCGCGCTATCGAGCAGCGCCGCCGCCAGCGCGGAATCGCGAGTCGCGTTCTCTCTCAGCGAGAATGGGTGATCCGGAGAGACGGGGCCTGACGCTGGCGTCGCGAAGCCGGCGAGCGCCGCCTGGATGATCCGGTCGCGATCGATCGCGAGCGCGACGGCCCGCCGTACTCGAGGATCGTCGAAGGGCGGTCGGCTCGCGTTGAGCACGAGGCCATACGCAACGAGCACGGGATAGTCGACGACGCGGAGGGCCGGATCGGCGGCGGCAATCGTCGCCATCGACGGGGAGATGCCCGCCATGTCGAGCTCGTGGCTGACGAGACCGGCGAATTTCGTCGACGCCTCATCGACCACCGCCACCACCAGACGCTCGATCGCCGGCGGGCCACCTAACGACGCAGTGAAGTCCCCGTTGCGGACGAAGGTCCACCGCTGACCCGCTCGGCGGTCCGCGAAGCGAAAGGGCCCGTTTCCCGTCGGTCGGTCGCCGAAGGCGGCACGGCGCAGCTCCGCGCGCGGCACACGCTCGAGCAGATGCGCCGGCGCAATCGGCTGCTCGCATAACACGAGGGGAAACCCCGCTTGCGGGCGTACGAAGCGAATACTCACCGTCGAGTCATCGGGCGCATCGACGGATTCCACATCGCCGAGCTCGGCGAATCGAGGCGATCCGGTTGCCGGATCGCGCACGGCATCGAGGGTGAACCGCACATCGCGCGAGGTCGTCGGGTGCCCGTCGTGCCAGCGAACCCCGGATGCGAGCCGCAGCTGGAGGACGCGGCGATCGGCCGACCACGTCCACGAGCGCGCGAAGTATGGGGTGGGCTCCAGCGCATCGTCGTACCGGGCGAGGGTGACGAAGAGCGCATAGCGCTGAACCTGCCGCGCCATCGGGTGCAGCGTGACGAGCGGGTTTGCCGACTCGAGATCCGCGCCTGATGCGACGACGACGGTGTCCGCTCGACGGGCGGGCTGCCCGCACGTGAGGAGCACGAACGCGATGGCGACGGTTGACGCGCTGCGCCTCGCCGGCATCATCACGTCATGCGCAACGTCGTGAGCCGGCTCGCGAGCAGTGCCATCCTCTTCTGGATCGTGCTCACCATCACCTTTCTCCTCGCGCGCGCCGCGCCCGGGGATCCCACGACATTGCTCGTTCCGCCTGGCGCAAGCGCGGTCGATCAGGCGCGCCTCCGGACCGAGCTCGGACTCGATGCGCCACTCGCGGTACAATATGCACGCTGGGCGGGCCGGCTGTTCAAGGGCGATCTGGGAGAGAGCTTCGCGCGGCGCGCGCCCGTGCGCACCGTGCTCGCGGAGGCCATTCCCGTGTCGGCGGGGTTGGGCGCGGTGTCGCTCGCGCTCACCTTCATCCTCGGCATTGCCATCGGAATGTATCAGGCCGCGCGACGCGGCACGTTTTCCGACCGCGCGTTGACGATCGCGACGACGACGGTGTACGCGGCGCCGAGCTTCTGGCTTGCCCTGGCGCTCATCGCGACGTTCACCTACGGTGCGGCGCGATGGGGGTTCCCGGCCCCGCTTCGACTGCCCGCATTCGGCATGCGCGATCCCGCATCCGACGCGACGGGCGTGGCCGCCCTGGGTGATCTGGCGCGCCACGCGGTGCTGCCCGTGATCACGCTGACGGCGATCGGCGCGGCAGGTATCGCCCGCTACGCGCGAACGATCGGCGCCGATTTGATCTCGGAGGATTTTGTGCGGACCGCGCGGGCGAAGGGGGCAACGCGAACCCGCATCTATCTGCGGCACGTGCTCGCGAATGCGTGGCCGCCGCTCGTCGTGTTGCTCGCACTCGCCATTCCCGGCCTTCTCGCCGGCTCGGTGTTCGTCGAGGGCGTGTTCGCATGGCCCGGCATGGGGCGCGTCACGCTCGCCGCGGTCGCGGCGCGCGACTATCCCGTGATACTGGGCGCTACCGCGGTCTACGCCGCGGCCGTCATTCTCGCGAACCTCGCCGCTGATCTCGCGCTTCCGATGCTCGATCCACGCCGGCGCGCCTGATGGCGATTCCCCGGCGCGACGTCGCGGTTCCGCTAGCGCTGCTCCTCCTTCTGGCGCTGGGGGCGATCGCCGTGCCGCTGCTCTCGGCCGACGATCCGCGCACGATGGGCGACGTCGTCGCGCAGCGATTCCTGCCGCCGTTCACGACCGATGGGCATGGGGCTTTTCATCTACTTGGCACCGATCGCTTCGGCCGCGACATCTTCGCGCGGACGATGCTCGCGGCGCGCATCTCGCTCGTGATCGGCGTGCTGGGGTCGCTCCTCGCCGGCGCGGTCGGAATCGCGTTCGGCGCGCTCTCGGCATGGCGGGGCGGTCTTCTCGATCGATTCCTCATGGCGGCCGCCGACGCGCTCCTCGCGATTCCTCGCCTCATCCTCCTGCTCGTCTGTGCAGCGCTCTGGCGACCGGGGACGCTCACCGTCGTGGCGGTGCTCGTTGCGACAGGCTGGATGGCGGTCGCACGGCTCGTGCGCGCGGAGGTGCTGGGCATCCGGGCGCGACCGTTCGTGGAGGGGGCCGCCGCGCTCGGCGCCAGGCCGGCGCGCATCCTGTGGCGACACGTGCTGCCTAACGCGCTCGGCTCGGCGATCGTCGCGATGACGCTGGGCGTTGGCGGCGCCATCCTGCTCGAAAGTGGCTTGTCGTTCCTCGGCCTCGGCGTCCAACCGCCGCAACCCAGCTGGGGCAACATGATCGCCGATGGGCGGGACGCGATCGTCATCGCGCCGTGGGTCGCGCTGGCGCCGGGTCTGGCGCTGATCATCACGGTGGTTGCCTCGACCTTCCTCGGCGATGCCCTGCGCGACCGGCTGGCCGGAGACAGCGTCGCACCACTACGCGATCGAGCCTAACGAACCAGCACGGTCGAGACCGCTAGAGGTTCGACCCCCACATCCACGACGCCCCCATCACGCACCGCCAGCGACTCGCCGAGGCGCTCGTCCAGGCGAGCGCGTCGCGCTTCACGAATGGGCCACGCGCACCGCCAGGCACCCGTCGCTGGCCGCGAAGTCACGTTCACACACCGAAGGACGATCCACTCGCCGTCCTCACTCGGCTTGCACGCAAGGAATCGGAGCCTGTCGCCTTCGAGCGTCAGTCCAGCGACGGCTTCAGGAGGACGCGTCGCCGAGCGAAGTGTCGCTCCGCGCAATGGCAGGAGGACATCGTCCGCGACGCGCTCGATCTCGATGATGGTGTCTTCCCCGGCGCCGTGCGGAAAGAGCGCGAACTCGGCCCGGTGGCGCCCGAGGCACTGCGCGGCCGGAGTGGGAACGGGCCACCCGGCGTGGCCGGGTCGTTCGGGAAGATCGTTCCTGGACAACTCGCGCACCGCTCGCAGCAACGTGACCGCGATCGCTCCATCATCCAGCACCTCGTACTCGCCCAAACCGTCGGCGATCAGGGCCATCCCATTTGCAGCGCCCCGGCGCGACACCCAACGCGCCAGCGGTGCGGTCGGCGGGACGACCTCCATCGAAACCGTCTCGGGAGGCTGAGCGCGCGCCTCACGAACCACAGGCGCGAACATGCCGTCGGCCACCGTGACGCCCTCGCGCACCTCGGTTGCGAACGCGATGCGGAGGCGGTGATCGCGCACCCTGTTCACCAGGCGCACGCCGACGCGCAGAAAGGGGGAACCGGCGTCGAGGGTGAGCACAATCGCGATGTCGGTCCGCCTGCGTTCTCGTGAGCGGCCGTCCCGACTCGACGAGACCGGAAGATCGAGCGCGAAGCGCAACCGAAGCTGCGCCCGGAGCGGCCCCTCGTGCGCCACCGTCGCGTCCAGCAGGCGAGCGTCGTCGATCACCGGACCGATCGTCGAGTGTGTGTACAAATCACCGGCGTCGCCGACGTCCTCGAATCGAACGAGCGGGCTCCAGGCGCGACCGTCCCGCGCGGACGTGAGCTTCAGGGCGCCTCCAGGCTCGACCTCCACTCGGAGAATCCCATTGTCGAGCGATCGCGACGTTCCGCGCGCGGATTCGACTGATGGCGATACAGGCTTCGAAGCCGACGTATCGCCGACGCGCAGCGGCGCAATGCCGTAGCCGCCGACCTCATCGACCCAGGCCACGCAGCGCGCTACGTCGACGCGATCGCCGCGCGGGTAGTGGCGCGGCGACTCGATTCGGTCGGACCGACGGCGCCGGTCGAGGACTTGTATTGGAACGCCGCCATCGTCGAGGACGGGAAGCGGAAGGCGTCGTTCCTCGACGGAAATTCCCGCTGAGCCGGGACCAACTGGCTCGGGCGCAACGGATCGCGTGATCTCGATCTCGGCCACGCCCGAGCGTGGTCGCGCCGTCGCGTTGCGAACCAGAACGTACGCCGACCACGCCGATGCCATACGCGCAGCAGCGGTATCGTGCCCTGCGAGGTCGAGCAGCGCGTCGTCGACGATCCCGCGTGCCTCAACGGCCGCGGACGCGAATCGCACGTCCGCGGCCAGTGCGACGGCATCGGTCGAGCATCCGCAGAGCGTGTCGTGCGGATGACACTCGAGCAGAGTTCGCCACGCCGAGCGGAGGAGCGGGGCGCGAGAAGGCCCTCCTCGCGCGGTGGCAATCGCCGACCAGGGCTCGGCCTCACGAGTCAGCAGCCGCTCGACGCGAGCATTGCGCCGCTTCTGGTAGGCGCGCGCCGACCACGTGCCGGGAACCGTCCAGGTGTAGCCAGGGGAGAATCGAAGCTCCCCATGTATTTCCGGTAGCTCGGCGCGCGCTGCCCCCTCGACGAACGAGGCAGCGAAGGCGCCGAGCCTGCTCGCCCGCACGCGATCCGGCGCCGCCGCGCGCGCGAGCGCCTCGATCGCGTCGTCGAGCTTCGATTGCCGTGCGTGGTGATCCGCCCCGTTGAGCACAAGCAGCGAACTGGTACGCGCTCTCCGCGAAAGCACGTCGCGCAGACCGCGCCATCGTTCGCGCGCGTGCGCTTCATCGGAGGAGAGATTCGCCCCGTATTCGTATCCCGAGGGCGGCAGATGGTGCACCAGCACGCTGGCACTTCCCGGTGCGCGCCACCGGAAGGCATCACCGTCCGGCCAGGCCGGTCCGCCAAGGCCGCGCCAGAGGATGATGAGCGACAGCCCAAAACCCTCCGCGAGCGTCGGGAGGTCAGCCGGGTGGCCAAACGAGTCGGGGCAGTACAACACCGCCGGCGGCTCCCCGCCATGCGCCCGCACGACGCGACGGCCAGCGAGAAGATTGCGGACGAGGGCCTCTCCCGAAGGAATGAGCTCATCAGCGAGCACATACCACGGACCTGCGTCAAGCGCCCCTCGTGCCAGCGCCGCGCGAAGGTCGCCCTCCCGGTCGGGTCGCACGGCGAGGTAGTCCTCGATCAGCACCGCCTGCCCATCGAGGAGAAACGCGGAGCGCTCCGGTGGTGCATCGAGCAACTCATCGACCAATGCCACCAGTCGCTGCCGAAATCGAGCGAATGGCAGGTACCATTCGCGATCCCAGTGTGTGTGCGGGACGACGTGGACGTCGAATGGACCGAGATCGCTCATGCCAGGCGGTTGAACAAAAAAAAAGGGCGGCCGATTCGGCCGCCCTTGTGCATTCGCTGGCGTCAGGCCACTGGTCTCCGGCCCGTCACGAGACGGTAGACGATCACGATAAGCGCGATCACCAGGAGCAGGTGGACTATTCCACCAATGTTGACCACGAAGGCACCGAGGAGCCAAAGGATGAGCAGGATGATGGCGATCGTCCAGAGCATGCGTGCCCCCTGAGTGAGATTTGTGTTCCGTGCGGCGCGACCATTCGTAGAGCAACACGCATGCCGCGCTCGGTGATCATCCGATCCTGAATAACTCGGTTTGCGGTTCCGTGGCGTTGGGTGCGGGATAGGTGACCTCGCCGTTCTCGACGCGGGCGATGTTCATGAGCTCGTGCCTGTCGGTCGATGCATCGAGGACGTGACGGACCTCACACCCGCGCGCGACCAGCGCGTCCGAGATCAGCCAGCGGTGGCACTTCCAGGGCACTGCCTCGGCGCACATGACGGTCGTGCGCACTCGCCCGGCACCCGCGATGAGCTCGCCGATCGCCTCACGAAACTCCGGCGTGCTCATGTGGTCGGCATAGGCCCGGAAGCTTTCGTTTCGCCAGGCTCGGTTGACGGAGTCCGCCCGCGGTCGACGCCGGCCTCCAAGCGCTGGCGCGTGCCGATACGCGATGTCATGCGCGACGAGTGAGACCGCGAGCGCTTCGCGATCGAAATGTGGATGCCGTCGCGACGTCGGAAACGCACGCACGTCCACGAGGGCACGAATTCCCTCCCGGTGAAGCAGCGCGACGAAGTCATCGAGCGGCCTCGTCGAGTGCCCAATGGTGTACACGGTGACGCTCACTCCGCGAGCTCTCGCTGACGCTCGGTCTTCCGTTCGACCACCCGCTCGCGCTCCTCGCGACGCCGTGCCGGGGGATGCTCCGCGAGATGATGGGCGGACTGTCGTCCGATGAGTATGCGCGTCGCTCGCACATCGTGGCCGATGTCGATGAGCAGGATCGCGAGGTCCCCGCTCGCCCACAGCAACCCCGACAGGACGATCAGCCGGCTTCCCTCGGCGAGAAGCGTGGGGATCGCTCCGCTCCCCTGCGTCGTCAGGCCGGTCACGATCTCGGCGATCAGAAGGAGCACGAGTATCAGCGCCATCAGTCGGAACAGCTTCGCGACATAACGGAGTCCGACATATGGCTCCATGTCGGCAGCGCGCACCTGCATGATCGCCTCGGGGGCATCGCGCCGGTGCGTAACGCCTTCATCGACCGCGTCGGCGGGGCCGAGGGGTGCGGCCCCGCAGTGCTCGCAGGGCGTGGACAGATCCGCGCGCGGCTTTCCGCACTCGGGGCAACGTCCCAGGGCCGCGGCCCTGGTCTCCTGAGCTTCTCGTGTGCTGGTCATCCGCCGTCTCCTGTGCCGATCCAACGGGCGCGGTAGCCCCGTGTATCGATGTGCGTGAACGGGCCGTGCCCGGCCGTCCCCGGATAAGTGCCGCATCCGCCGATGAGCTGCGGATGGGCGCGCTCGACGCGGTCGACGGCGTCCTGAAGCACGCGCGCGTCGCGAATGTTCACGCGACCGTCGCCGTTCAGATCGTCCATCGCGCCGTTGCCGTCGTTGTCGATGTAGATGTCCGCCGCGTCGCCGTACATGTGCCGGCTGAGCGCGGCCCTGCCTCGCGGGTCACCGCCTCCGCGATTGTACTGCGGCGTGCGGAAGCCGCTCAACACCTTCACGCCGCTCGTCTGAATCCCGCGGGCGCGCAGCTCGGCAAGCACGAGCTCCAGCTTGTCGAGCAGGCGCGTCTCGAGCACGAGATACTTCGGCCACACCTCGAACTGGTTCTTCGTCAGGAAGTCCCCCAGACGAAAGTGCTCGCTCACGTACGTCCCGCGATTCTCCTGCGTGACCTCGATGAAGCCGCGCGGGGGCGCGTATCGCGCCGCCCCACGACCGCGCTCGTTCGGCCAGTTTCCGATGTAGTAGAGCCCGATCTTTCCTCGCTGCTTCGCGCTGAAGGGCTTCAGCGTGATGACGTTGAAGTCCGAAAGCGGGCGAATCGCCGCACCGACCTTGATCGCGACGCTCCAGATGCCGGGATCGTCCGGGGTGCGCACGACGGAGTCTGCCAGCGCCGAGTCGGTCACGGTGCCTGACGAGTAGTGAACGACGGCCCCGTCGGGCAGCGTGTCACCGACCAGCGGGGCACCCGGCTCCCGAAACTGCGCGTGCAGCAATCCGCTCTCGCCGCGCAGCGGCATCAACGCCTGGATGGCGGCTTCGGTGAGAAATGCCGCCGTCGGTGCGTCGGCGCTGGTGAGCGCACTCGTGATCGATGCGGTGACGCGATTGACCGCCGTCCCGTCGTCAGTCCGTGCATCGACGGTGGCGACGGACCAGGTCCAGCCGACGACGAAGCTCAACAGCACCATTCCGCCGGCGAAGTCCATCGCCCGCTCCGTGCGTGGCGACACGCCCGCGCGGTGCCAGCGGCTCGTTGGCGCGGCCGGCAGGTGAAAGGCGAGCTCTGCGCCGTGCAGAATCCGCTGCGCCGTGTCGACCACGGCGCGCTCGACATCCTCCAGCACGCCATGACCGGGGCCTCGGCCCCGCCCGGCGTCATGACCGCGCTCCATCAACGCTCACCCACCCGGCCCGTTGACCTCATCGGCGCGCCCG
This sequence comes from Gemmatimonadaceae bacterium, assembly GCA_035249985.1. Taxonomy (GTDB): domain Bacteria; phylum Gemmatimonadota; class Gemmatimonadetes; order Gemmatimonadales; family Gemmatimonadaceae; genus JAICNG01. The sequence continues at coordinate 6,925 of DATFFP010000027.1, read as the reverse complement.
TGGATGTTGAAGGACTCTCCCCTGCTCTCGCATCCGGAATTGCATGGACACCCTTATCGATCTGTGGCACCGCCTTACCGACGTCGAAGCCATCGTGCGCTGGGGCGGCTACGTCGGCCTCACGACCATCGTCTTCGTCGAGACCGGTCTCCTCGTCGGCTTCTTCCTGCCCGGTGATTCACTTCTCGTCACCGCCGGCCTGCTCGCCTCGCAGCCCGACTTCGGTCTCAACGTGTATCTCCTCGGCGTCCTGCTGTCCGTTGCCGCGATCGCAGGCGACCAGGTCGGCTACTACATCGGGCGGAAATCCGGCCCCCGAATCTTCACCCGCGAGGACTCACGGTTCTTCAACAAAAAGCACCTGTACCGGGCCCATGAGTTCTACGAGAAGCACGGTGGCAAGACGATCGTTCTCGCGCGATTCATGCCAATCATCCGCACCTTTGCGCCCGTGGTCGCGGGGGTCGCGGACATGCGATACCGGGACTTCGTGTTCTATAACGTCTTCGGCGGCCTGCTCTGGGTATGGACCATGCTGTTCACCGGCTACTTCCTTGGTCGGTGGGTGCCCGGGATCGATCGACACATCGAAAAGGTTATTCTGGTGGTGATCTTCCTCTCGATTTTGCCGGGGATCATCCACTGGTGGAAGGAACGCCGGCGCGCTCCCGTCCCCGCCGGTCCTGCGCCGACCGACGTCTGACCGACGCGCCGCCTGCAATTCACGATTGCCCGGAGAATGCGCTCATGGCACACTCGCTTCCCGCTTTACCGTACGACTTCGCCGCGCTCGAGCCCCACATCGACGCGAAAACGATGGAGATCCATCACGGCAAGCATCACCAGGCGTACGTCACCAATCTCAACACGGCCGTGGACAAGGCCCCCGAGCTCAAGGACAAGTCGCTCGAGGACCTGCTCAAGAACCTGAACTCGGTGCCCGAAAGCGTACGCACCGCCGTCCGGAACAACGGCGGCGGCCACTGGAATCACTCACTCTTCTGGGTGCTGATGGCGCCGAAGGCGGGCGGCGAGCCGACGGGGGCACTGGCCAAGGCCATTGGGAGCGCGTTTGGCGACTTCACGAAGTTCAAGGAGCAGTTCGCCGCGGCCGCCACCGGACGCTTCGGATCGGGGTGGGCGTGGCTCCTGAACGATGGCGGCAAGCTCTCCATCACCAGTACGCCCAATCAGGACAACCCGCTCATGGACGGGAAGCGTCCCGGCGATGTTCTACTCGGGCTCGACGTGTGGGAGCACGCCTACTACTTGAAATACCAGAACCGCCGGCCGGATTACATCGCGGCGTGGTGGAATGTCGTCAATTGGGCGGAGGTGGCGAAGAGATTCGGAAAATAGGAGCTAGCAGTCAGGCGTCAGGGATCAGGGGCGGAAAGGGGCCGCCGCGCTTCGCGCGTGCGGCCCTCATGATGAGCGCGGCAGCGGAGCTGCCGCGCCTTTCCACCCCTGATCCCTGACTCCTGACTCCTATTCGCCTTCGAGGTACGTGTACCCCTCGAGCCCCGCGACATAATCCGCGATGAACGCGTTCGCCTCCTCCCGCGAAAGCGTCTTGGCCGCCGTCACCTTCCTGCGGAACGTCGCCAGCAGATCCGACGCGCGGAACTGCACGTAGTTGAGCACCTCCGTGACCGTGTCGCCGTGCACGAGGTCGGTCACTTCGTAGCCGTTAGGCGCCAGGCGGATGTGCACGGCGTTCGTGTCGCCGAACAGGTTGTGGAGATCGCCGAGGATCTCCTGATACGCCCCCGTCAGGAAGAACCCCAGGATGTACGGCTGTCCCTCGTGCCACGGATGGAGCTCCAGGCTTGGCTTTCCCTTTCGGCCGCCGGTGAACCGGTCGATCTTGCCGTCCGAGTCGCACGTCATGTCCTGGAGCGTGCCACGACGCGCCGGCGCTTCGTCCAGCCGGTGAATCGGCATGATCGGGAAGAGCTGATCGATCGCCCAGCTGTCGGGAAGCGATTGGAAGACCGAGAAGTTGCAGAAGTACCGGTCCACCAGAGTCGACTCGACCTCGGGCAGTAGATCCGCGTACTCCTCGCGATCGAGCTGCGCGAGCTTCGCGATCTCGTTCACCGTGGCGGTGTAGAGCTGATCGGCCATCGCGCGGCCGCGTAGCGTGAGCACCCCGCTCTTGAACAGCTCGTGCGCGCGCTCCTTGGCGAACGTTGCGTCGTGGTACACCTCGCGCACGCTCTTCGTGGAGATGGTGTCGTACCCTTCGCGCAGCTCGTGCAGCACCAGATGGTCCTCTTCCGTCGGCACCGGCGGCGATACCGTCACCGGGGTTTCGACGTCGATCACCTTCACGAGGAGCAACGCGTGGTGCGCCGTGAGCGCCCGACCCGACTCGGAGATGATGTGGGGCATGGGAAGCCCCTGCTCGCGGCACGCTTCGCCGATCGTGTAGATGACGTCGTTGGCGTACTCCTGCAGCGTGTAGTTCACGCTCGAGATCACGGTCGTCCCTGATCCGTCGTAGTCGACGCCCAGTCCGCCACCCACGTCCACGTGCGTGATGTTGACGCCCAGACCGCGGAGCTCCGCGTAAAAGCGCGAGACCTCGGCCAGACCCGCCTTGATGTACCGGATGTCGGTAATCTGCGAGCCGAGGTGGAAGTGGATGAGCCGAAGGATGTCGAGTCGGCCGAGGGCGGCGAGCTTGTCGATCATCTTCACGAGCTCGCTCGACGAGAGTCCGAACTTGGACTTTTCTCCGCCGCTCTTCGCCCAACGGCCGAAGCCCTCCGAGGCCAGCTTGATGCGAACGCCCGCCGTGGGCTCGACGCCGAGCGAGTCAGCCGCCTCGAGCAGCACATCGAGCTCCGACAGCTGCTCGATGACGATGAAGACCTGGTGTCCGAGCTTTTGGCCCATGAGGGCCAGACGCATGAACTCGGTGTCCTTGTACCCGTTGCAGACGATGAGGTGGTCGGTGCTTTCGCGAAGCGCGAGCACCGCCTGGAGCTCGGGCTTGCTTCCACACTCCAGTCCCACGCCATGCGGCGCGCCGAACTGCACGATCTCCTCGACGACGTGGCGCTGCTGATTCACCTTGATCGGGTAGACCGTCGTGTAGCTGCCCTCGTACCCGAATTCCTCGATCGCCGCGCCGAACTTCTGGCTCAGCGATTCGATGCGAGAGCGGAGGATCTCCGAAAAGCGAAGCAAGAGCGGGAGCCCCACGCCCTGCTGCTCGAGATCCATCGCGAGATCGAAGAGGTCGAGCTCCCGCTCGGGATGCGCCTTGTCGGGTCGCACGACGACGTGCCCCTCGGCGCTGATGTCGAAGTAGCCGAGCCCCCAGCCTTCGATGTTGTAGAGCTGCCGGGAGTCCTCGATTGTCCAGCTTCGCGGCGGCGCAGGCACAGGCGAGCGCTCGGCGATTCGGGTAGCCATGATCGTCGAATAGTAGTGAGGTTCTCCACGGAACGGCAGAGACGTCAGAGGTCAGAATTCAGAATTCGGATTTCAGATGGTCCTGTCGGAAATCCGAATTCTGAATTCTGACCTCTGACGTCTCTGCCGCCGATTCGTTACGGGTAAAGAAGGACCTCACGCCAACTCGACCCCTCCTTCTCGAACAACCTCCGCTCATGCAAGCGGCTCGGCCGGTTCCGCCAGAATTCGATGCGCTCCGGCGTGACACGATAGCCGCTCCAATGCGGGGGGCGCGGAACGTCCCGCCCGGCGAACCGCCGCTCCACGTCGGCGAAGCGCTCGTCGAGATCGGCGGCGCGAGCGAGCTCCTCGCTTTGATCGGATGCCCACGCGCCGATCTGGCTGCCTCGCGGGCGCGTCGCGAAGTACTCGTCTGCTTCCGCGTCATCCACCTGCTCAGCGACGCCCTCGATGCGCACCTGGGCCTCCAGCGGCTGCCAGTGGAAGGTGAGCGCCGCACGCGGATTCGCTGCGAGCTCGCGGCCCTTCCGACTGTGAAGATTGGTATAGAAGACGAAGCCCCGCTCATCGACCGACTTGAGAAGCACGAGCCGTGCTGACGGCTGCCCGTCGCGCCCGACGGTGGCCAGCGTCATCGCCGTGGGCTCGGGAAGGCGGTCACGATCGACCGCCTGCGCCGCCGCGAGCAGCGTTCGAAAATGCTCGATAGGGTCCATGCAGGGTCACGAATGAGCTTGAACGGCGGAGACGTCGGATGTGAGAATTCAGCATTCACATTTCAGACAAGAATGTAATCTGAACCCGGTTTCTGAACTCTGACATGCCGCGTCTGCCGTTCACGATCACTTTGCCTGTGACGCATTGACTACTCCTGGATGGCGGGAGCGGCTGCTCGCGATGGCCTCCGAGCTCGAAGGCAGAGTCGACGCCGCAATGGCGCGCCGAGCCGATCGGAGAGGTCGGCGCGATCCGCTCATCATTCACGCCTATCGAGGGTATGGCACCGACGCGCGCGTCAGGGTGCGAGGCCGCGTGCTCGAGGATGAGGGCATTCCGGCGGCCGGCGAGCGCGACTCCGCCTGGCGTAACGTCCTGAGCGCGGTCCGTCGACTCGAGAGTGACGAGGTTCCCGGCGCGCGCGTGGGCGTGCGCTTCGCGGGAGCGACGCAGGAGCTCGTCACCGACGCAGAGGGCTACTTCGATACGTGGATCGCGCCTCGCGAGGCCTTGCACGGCGACAAGCTCTGGCACGAGGTCGCCTTCGAGCTGCTCGCGCCGCGTGATCCCGGCATCCCATCGCCCACCACGATCGGTCGCGTCCTCGTGCCTCCCGCAACGGCAAAGCTTGGCGTGATCAGCGATCTCGACGACACCGTCGTGCAGACGGGAGCCACCGACGCGCGAGCGCTCCTCCGGTCGGTGTTCCTGGCCAACGCGCGAACACGCCTGCCCTTCGCCGGCGTCGCGTCGCTGTATCGTGCGCTTCAGGACGGAGCAGGCGGCGGCCAGAACAATCCGGTCTTCTACGTGTCGAGCAGCCCGTGGAATCTCTATGACGTGCTCGCGGAATTCCTTGCCATCCGCGAGATCCCCGAGGGGCCCATCATGCTGCGCGACTGGGGACTGTCGAGTCGGGAGCTTCTGCCGACGTCGCACGGCTCGCACAAGATCGAGGCGATCCGCGACATCCTCGAGCTCTATCCGACGCTGCCATTCGTGCTCATCGGGGATTCCGGGCAGGAGGATCCCGAGATCTACCGCGAGGTCGTGGCGCGGTATCCGTCGCGTATACTCGCGATCTACATCCGGAACGTGACGCCGGCGGCGAGCCGGGCGGAGCGCATTCGCGCGCTCGCGCGCGAAGTCAGTGAGGCGCACAGCGAGCTCCTCCTCGCAACCGATACCGGGGAGGTCGCCGCCCACGCGCTCGATCGCGGATGGATCGACGCCGCCGCGCTCGAGCGCGTGCTCGCTGACGTGCGCACGTCCTGACCGATCAGGAATCTCCGTCGAGCACCTTGCCCAGCGCCCCCAGGACGCCGCCTTCCTCCCGACGTGCTCCTCCCGCGCGTGGCGACGCCGCGATGATGCGGTCGGCCAGGCGGGAGAAGGGCAACGTCTGCAGGATGACGCGGCCGGGACCCGTTAGGCGGACGAAGAACAGGCCTTCACCACCGAAGAGGGCCGTCTTGATGCCCTTCACCATCTCGATGTTGTAATCGACCGAGGGTTGAAACGCGACGAGGCAGCCGGTATCGACGCGGAGCGTCTCGCGCGGTTTCAGGTCGATCGGATGCAGCGTCCCCGACGCGTGGAGAAACGCCAGTCCATCACCGGTGAGCTTCTGCAGGATGAAGCCTTCCCCGCCGAAGAATCCGGCCCCGATGCGACGATTCAGGGCGATGCTCACATCGATCCCGCGCGCGCCGCACAGAAACGCGTCCTTTTGCGCGATGAGCGTCCCGCCCCAATCCTTGAGATCGATCGGCTGAATTTTCCCCGGATATGGAGACGAAAACGCGACGTCACGCCGCACGTGCGCCTGGTTGGCGAAGAGCGTAATGAAGAACGACTCCCCCGTCAGCATCCGTTTGCCAGCGCCGAGGAGCTTGCTCATCAGCCCGCCCCCCGCGCCCGACGGGTCGAGAGTCGTCGCCATCTCGATCCCCTCTTCCATGTACATCATGGCCCCCGCCTCGGCGATCACCCCTTCGCCTGGATCCAGGGTCACGATGACCGCTTGCAGGTCATCGCCGATGAGCCGGTAGTCGATTACGTCCGCTGCCATGCGCGCTCCCTTCGCAATGGTGGTGTGCCGTGCGAAGGAAGGTGCTCGCGGGCGTCGAAGTGCTCAAGGTGATGAGACGAGGTCGTCGAGGTCGTGGAGGTCGTTGACGTAGTCGACGTAGTCGAGCGTGAAAGCGCCTGGCTAACCTGCCGCGGTTGCCTCGATCCCCTGGATGACCTCGACGACCGCGCCTCCCCGGCTCTTTCGCCTACCTCGGCCTTTTCGCGCTGAATGTCGGGCTGACGTCCCGGCGCGTGGCGGAATCGATGCGCGCCATCGCGTTGGCCGCGCTCACCTCGGCGGCGGCGCCGGCCCTGTTGAGGTTCGCGGCGGGAGGCAGCGATGTCTCGGGCTCTGCCTGACGAGTGGTCGGCAGCATCTGCTCGATCTGCCGCGCGAGCGGATCGCTGCGCTGAAGCGGCGCCGGGACGTTGATCTCCTGCGACCCGCCGGGCCCCCGCTGCGCCGGTGGCGTCGCTGCGGGAGGTGTCCCGATCAGCAGCGCCACGGAGTCACGGACCGCGGCGGCGAGCGAATCGACACTCGGCCGAACGACACGAGTTGGGCGCTGCTTGCGCGGCGCCGGGCGAAACTCGCGCGTCGGCGCGTCGGCCACGCCTCTCGATTCGGTGACGCCGCCCCGATTGATGGCTGCCGCGGCCGCGCCGGCGGTGATGAGGACCGCGAGCACGACGATCATTTTCCTGCCGC
>DATFFP010000026.1:0-7453 GCA_035249985.1 Gemmatimonadaceae bacterium | reverse complement strand
CGGGATCGCGATCACGGCGGCTACGGTAAGCCCGAAATCCTGAGGGACGCCCAGCTGCACCGCGGCGACGGTAGCAACGGCCGACCAAAGCGCGGGGACAATCACAACGGACCTTGGCAGAGGGGGCTCGACCCACAGAAGCAGACCAAGGGTAAAGATGGTCGTCGGGCACGGCAGGCCGAAGGTCGGCGCCGCGGGATACCGATGGCCGGCGAGAAATCCGACCACAGGGTAGAGCACGAGAGCATAGAGGATGAGCAACGCGCCGGTCGCTCCCACACCGTCGCGTCGGACGCGGATTGCGATGTGCTTCGCGCGAGTGCCCAACCAGATGAAGAGCGCCGCCTGCATCACGAACACAACGCCGAACAGTGAGGCCGTCGGGTTGATGCGACGGAAGAACGCAACGTGGTATACCACGCCCATCCATACCCAGAGCAGGGCCATCACGAGCATCGCGATTCGACCTGCCCTCGGGTGCGAACGCAGGGCGAGGATCACCACGACGAGGCCGGCGGCCGCCAACAAGAACTGTAGCGGCCACACGGCTTCGTTGTAGCGTCGGAATACGTCGAAGAACTCGGCCGCCGTGAATGGCATGGCGGTACTCTCAGACGAATCCGAGGTGCCGTCCCACCAGTAGCGCGGCAATCAATGCCACGTTGACGGCGACGCCCATCCGCGACTCGGGCCACCAGATCAGGCTGAGTACGAGCGACGAGACAGCCGTGGGCATCGCCATGGACACCCACCACTCCGTGTTCATCAGGGCACCGGCGGCAACCAGCCCGAACGCCAGCGCTGCGAGCAGCCACAGCACTCCACCAAGGCGAATCCCCACCAGGCCGAGATCCAGACGGCCGCTGAGCACGGTGGTCTTGAATGGCGCGCTGTCCGTCGCGGCTATCTGCCACGACTCGGCGAAGCCGACGAGATGGGCCGCGCCGTGCAGCACCATCGCGACCGCGATTGCGACTCTCATAGGCCCGCCTCCGCCATCGCAGTGTCGCGGGTAGCGCGCGCCCGCCGCTCGGCCTCGGCCCTAACGAGCCGCATGCCCTCGAAGCGAATGAGCCGAACGCCGGGGGATACGAGGGTCCAGTACCGGCGGAAGTGCTCACGCGCGTATCGGTCGGTCGTCGCGACCCGCGTTTCGGTCCTCACCAGCGACGTCTCGGCATCGATCGGGTCGGCCGCGAGGGTAAACGCGATCTTGACGTAGCCCGGGCGATCGAACGCCGCGAACTCGCCGGCCTCGAGCCCGTCGAACTTGACGTTGGCCACCCAGGGCTGCGTCACCGCACCGAGAACGATCTCTCGTCCCGGATCCTCCGCGAGCACGCGCCAGCCGAGCGCCTGCGTCTCCTCGAGCAACGGGCGAGGAGGCGACGCCGAGTCGTTTCCCCCGAGCGCCAGCTGACGCGCGCGGAAAATTCCCTTGACGAGCGGCGAGCGATTGATGTCCATCGCTCGCACGGCGTCGTACGCAACGTCCAGTCGCGCCGCGACGCGAATCTCGTGGTACTCACGCACCTCGTAGGTCGGCATGAACCGATCGAGCAGCAAATCCGGCACGCCCGTGTTGGACACCTTCCCATAGCCGTACCAGTTCTTCGCGAGGTACCCGACTCCGAGAAGCGCGATGGCGCCGGCGCTCCCGCCGACCATTCTGGCAACTCTACGCGTCGATGTTTTCATGGAACTCTCCTCACGACAGGTAGTGACATGGTCACTGCGGCTCGCCACGGTACGGAGGGATGACGAGCACCGCACAGCGCGCCGCGCGCAGCAGCTTCGTCGTCACGCTGCCGATCAGCATCCGCTCGACGAGCGTCCGCCCGTGCGCGCCCGTCACCATCAGGTCCGCGCGGTGACTCGCGGCGAACGCGAGCAGCTCCTCGGCGGCCTTTCCTTCCAGGATGACCGGCCTCACTTCGAGCAGGTCGACGTTCTCGAGCCGCTCCTCGATCTTCTTGAACGCGGCCAGGACGCCCTGCTTGTAGATCATCATCCCGCCTTCGTACGCCTCGGTCGGGATCTCGAGCGGCGCCTTCACGTGCGCCAGCCAGACGTGACCGGGAGGGGTCGTCAAGGTGACGGCCGCTCGAGCCGCTCGCACGCTCGCGCGGGAGAAGTCCATCCCGACCACGGCGCGGCGCAGCGGGGCGGTTGCGTCCGACGGAACGGCCAGGATTGGACACGAGGCACGTCGCGCCACCTGGGCAGCGATCTCGTCGCCGAGCAGGCGATCGATCGGCCGATGCTTTCCGAGACCGAGCACGATGAGCGATGCATCGATCTCGGTCGCTGCCTCCACGATCGACGCCGCGACCTGCCCGACTTTCACCTGAACCTTCCAGGAGTCGGCAGTCCGAAGCGTCTTGCGGACACGGTCGTGCACCTCCCTCCAGCGCAGCTCCGCCCGCGTCATGTCGTCGATCGTGGGTGGAAGCGCGATCATCAAGCCGTCGACTGGGGCATACATGCTTGCGAGTGGCTCGAGCACGGAGATCACCTGCACCGAGAGCCCGTGGTCCCTGGCGATCGCTTCGGCAACACGCAACGCTGCGTTGCTCGTCTCGCCTCCGTCGGTCGCCACGAGAATCGGTCCGGTAAGAACCCAGGGATAAACCCGCGTCGATGGCTCGGAAGTGACTTCCGACTGAACCAGCTCCGTCGTATTGGTCGTCATGGCACGCTCCGGAAAAGACCTGTGTACACGGTGTTGCCAGGGCGATTGCGGGTCAGTCAGCCGATGTGCGGAAATCCGTAAGACAATCCCTGACGATTGACGCGCATCGCAGACCGCACATGTTTCTGGAATGCACACTCCCATTGGCGGCTTTCCCGACGGGCGCGACATCACCGAGCACCGCGCGGCGATGGAGGCGTTGCGCACCTCGGAGTTTCGCTTCGCGTCGATCGTCGACATTGCCGCCGACGCCATCGTTTCGGTGGACGATGAGCAGGTCATCACCCTCTTCAATCAGGGCGCGGAGCGGATTTTCGGGTACACCGCGGCGGAGGTCATCGGGAAACCGCTCGATCTGCTGCTTCCGCCCGATGTGCACGAGATCCATCGCGAGCACATTCGGCACTTTTCGCGAACGGGCGAATCCGCTCGCCGCATGGGCGAGCGAAGCGAAGTGCGCGGGCGGCGAAAAAACGGTGAGATCTTTCCCGCCGAGGCCTCGATCTCGAAGTTCGATCTCGGCGACCGGCGCGTGTTCACCGCGGTCCTGCGTGACATCACCGATCGCCGGGCGGCCGAGCAGGAACGGGCTCGACTGCTCGACGCCGAGCGTTCAGCGCGGGCGGCCGCGGAGGTGGCGCTCCGTACCCGCGACGAGGTGCTGGCAGTGGTGTCGCACGATCTGCGCAACCCGCTCAGCGTGATCGACATGTGTGCGGCATCGTTGTCGGACAAGCTCCCGCCTGACGACGCCGCGCACAGCCTCGTCAGGACGATCGAGAGCTCGACCGCCTGGATGAACCGTCTCATCGAGGACCTGCTGGATGTGGCGCGGGTGGAGGCGGGTCGGCTCGCGCTCGAGCGGAATCCGCACGATCTCGTGCGGGTCATCAGCGAGGCGACCATGATGCTCGAGCCGCTGATCGCGGAGAAATCGCTCACCTTGCGTGAGGAGCTGCCGGATTACCTTCCGCGCGCGAACGTGGATTCGAGGCGCATCGTCCAGGTGCTCGAGAATCTCGTGTCGAATGCGGTGAAGCACACCGCGGCGGGCGGGGAGATTCGCATTCACGCCGAAGCCACGAACGGCGAAATTCTGGTGTCCGTGCGCGACACCGGGTCGGGCATCCCGTCGGAGAATCTTCCGCATCTCTTCGATCGGTTCTGGCAGGCACGCGGTGCGCGCCGGGGGGGCGCAGGCCTCGGCCTCGCGATCGCGAAGGGCATCGTCGAGGCGCACGGCGGCCGAATGTGGGTCGAGAGCGAGCTCGGCTCCGGGAGCCTCTTCGGCTTCTCCATTCCCCTGGACAGCGATTCGCCTGCCTGACGGTCGGGAAATGACCGACACGTATCTCGTGTTTCGCTGATTCTGAGCGCTTTCACGAGCTCATACCATCAGATGCGAGTGGCAGCCAACGATCGAGCGCGCTGCCTCGACTTTCGCCCTGGAGAGCTCGTATGCGTGGAACATTGGAGATCCCGGCCCGCGAAGCGCTGCCCACTGAACGCGAGACGCCGACCAGCCGTACGCGTCTCGGCCTGCTGATCGCTACCGACGGCCAACCGGCTGCCGATGCGGCGATCGTCGTCGGACGATCGCTCGCGCATCGCGACGGCGAGGCGCATGAGCTGGTTGCCGTCGAGGAGCTCGAGCGCTTCGGTGGCGATCATGCGCTCGCCACGATTCAGCAGCGGGAGCTGCACCTGCGCCTGGCGCGTCAGCGCGCGCGCACGACGAACGCCGCCGCCGACAGCTGGCCGCTCGCGATCGCGTACGGCCAGCCGGCCAACACGATCGTCGACCTGGCGGACCACGCACAGCGCCGGCTGATCGTGATGGGACTTCACGTCCACTCGCGGACCGACCGGTGGCTGGGCCGAGAGACGGTGCTCCAGGTCGCGCGTCGCGCTACCTGTCCGGTGTTGGCTGTCGACAGCAATCGCCGCACGATCCCGTGCCGCACGCTGGTCGCGATCGACTTCAGCCCATCCAGCATCGCCGCCGCGCGCGAAGCGCTGCGCATCATCGGAGGTACCGGGCCCCTCTACCTGGCGCACGTCGCACCACGGACGTACGTGCCCTTTGCCGGTGAGGCGCAGGCGACGTACGAGCCCGATATCGAAACGTCGCTGAAGGACCTCCGAACGTCGTTGGGCATCCCGCGGCACGTCGATGCGCGCACCGTCGTATTGCGTGGCGACCCGGCGAAGGAGCTGCTCGCCTTTGCCGAGCAGGAGGGCATCGAGCTGATCGCGACGGGAAGCCGCGGGTTCAGCACGTTCCGCGGCTCGGTGATCGGCGCGGTGCCGACGGCACTCGTCAGGGCGGCGCGGTGCTCGGTGCTGGTGATGCCGGTGCTCTAAGAGGTGCTCGAGGGGGCACTGGAACGAGGAACGACGAACGAGGAAGCAGCGTGAACGCTTTGGCGCGCCGAACTCGAACGGCCACTTCCTCGTTCGTCGTTCCTCGTTCCCACTGACACTCCCCGACTACCTCGCTGTCCGGGATTCCCTGAGGAGAACCCGGAGCCCTCCCGACTGCTGCCCCCGCCAAGGCCCACGATACTGTCGGCACTCCTTTGTCGACTCTCTCGTGAGGTATCCATGAAAGCCAACGTCAGGACGGTCGTGCTCACCGCGGGCATCGCGGTCCTCCTGGCCGGGTTCGCATACGCGTGCCGGCCGACCGGTCGCCAGGTGCTCACTGCTGGCGATGTGGCGGGGAAGGTCTACGTCCCGCCCGGGCAATACGACGAGTACTACGCCTTCCTCTCCGGCGGGTTCAACGGCCAGATCGGAGTCTACGGGCTCCCCTCCGGGCGCCTGCTCAAGGTCATCGGCGTCTTCTCGCAAAACCCCGAAACCGGCTACGGCTACAACGAGGAGTCGAAGCCGATGTTCGAGACGTCCCACGGCTTCGTTCCCTGGGACGACACGCACCATCCCGAGCTGTCGCAGACCAACGGCGTGCCCGACGGCCGCTGGCTTTTCATTAATGGCAACAACACGCCGCGCATCGCTCGCATCGATCTGACGACGTTCGAGACGAGCGAGATCCTCGAGATTCCGAACGCCGCGGGCGGGCACGCATCGCCCTTCACCACGCCCGACGGGCGGTTCGTCGTGAGCGCCACGCGGTTCAGCGTACCGGTGCCTAACACCGACGTGCCGATCGAGACCTACCAGAAGAACTTCCGGGGCACGGTGTCGTTCATCAAGGCGGACGAGCCCGGCAAGATGGACATCGCGTTCCAGGTCCTCATGCCCGGCTACAACTACGACCTCGGTCACGCCGGCAAGGGACCGTCCGATGGCTGGTTCTTCTTTACGACGTACAACTCCGAGCAGGCGTATACCAAGCTCGAGCTGAACGCCTCGAAGAACGACAAGGATTTCATCGCCGCGATCAACTATCGCGCGATGGAACAGTGCGTGGGCGCGGGGAAGGCACAGCAGGCGCGCGCGGACTACCGTCACAACTACGTCGATCCGCACTCGCGCATCGCGACCTCGACGCGGAACACGAGCGTCAGGATGATCGACCCGCGCGACTGCCCGGGCGCACTCTACCTGCTGCCGACTCCGAAGTCGCCGCACGGTGTCGATGTCGACCCGACGGGTGAGTACATCGTCGGCGGCGGAAAGCTCGCCACCGTGATTCCCGTGCACTCGTTCACGAAGATGGCGCGCGCCATCGAGCAGAAGGCGTTCGATGGCGAGATCGATGGCATCCCGATCCTGAAATACGATGCGACGATGGCCGGCGAAGTACAGAACCCCGGCCTCGGGCCGCTGCACACCGAGTTCGATGGTCGCGGTTTCGCGTACACGTCGATGTTCATCTCGTCCGAGGTCGTAAAGTGGAAGCTTGGAACGTGGGAGGTCGTCGACCGGATGCCGGTCTACTATTCGATCGGGCACCTCATGATTCCCGGCGGCGACTCGAAGCAGCCGTGGGGCAAGTACGTGCTGGCGATGAACAAGATCACCAAGGATCGGTTCCTCCCCACCGGCCCCGAGCTCGCGCAGTCCGCGCAGCTGATCGACATCAGCGGCGAGAAGATGAAGATGCTCCTCGATTTCCCGACCACCGGCGAGCCGCACTACGCACAGGCGCTCCCCGCCTCGCTGATCAAGGACAAGTCGCTCAAGTTCCACCGGCTCTCCGAGAGCACGCACCCGCACGTCTCGAAGGCCGAGACCGAGGCGGGGATCTCACGCACTGGCAAGACGGTGCACGTGAAGATGGTCGCCATTCGCAGCCACTTCACGCCGGACAATATCGAGGGCATTCAGCTCGGTGACACCGTCCTGTTCCACGTCACCAACATCGAGCAGGACTGGGACATCCTGCACGGATTCGCCGTGCTGGGAGCGAACAACGCCGAGCTGATCATCGGTCCGGGCGAGACCCGCACGCTGAAGTGGGTCCCGCGTAATCCCGGAGTCTATCCGTTCTACTGCACGGATTTCTGCTCGGCGCTTCACCAGGAGATGTCGGGATATGTCCGCGTCTCGCCGGCCGGCTCACGCGTTCCGCTCGTGGCGAACGTGAGTCCGCGCGCGGCGACGCAGGCGGCACGCGCTCGCGAGCTGCCGACGGCTCGGCCCGTGGAGAGATAGGGCCGTGAACCTGCCACGAACCTCTCGGATACTGGTGGCCGCGGCGGCGGTGCTCCTGCTCAGCGTCTTTGTCTTTCCGCTGTGGAGCATCTACCTCACCGCGCCCCAGTATCCCGAGGGGATCGGGATGTACATCCG
>DATFFP010000025.1:0-3799 GCA_035249985.1 Gemmatimonadaceae bacterium | reverse complement strand
AGGTTGCCTGACGAGCGGAGCGATTGCGCCAGCGCGGGATTGGCCGGCCGCGCCAGACCGAAATCGAGCAGCTTCACGCCGTGCGCGGTGAGGAACACGTTCGACGGCTTGAGGTCGCGGTGCACGATGCCGCGCGCGTGCAGCGCGCTCAGCGCCGCCAGCACTCCGAGGGCGATCGGTATCGCCTCCGAGACGGTCAGGGCACCGCGTGCAAGGCGCTCGCCCAGCGGCTCCCCCTCGAGCAGCTCCATGGCGATGAAGAGCTCGCCCTCATCCTCGCCGATGTCGTAGAGCTGGCAGATGTTCGGATGATTGACGCTGGCGGCCGCGCGCGCTTCGCGCCAGAAGCGCCGGCGCGCCGTGTCGTCGCCGCTGAACGACGACATCATCTTGAGAGCGACCGTGCGGTCGAGTCGCTCATCTCGTGCGGCGAACACCACGCCCATGCCGCCTTCACCGAGCTTGCGCTCGATGACGTAGTGCGCAACGCGCGTCGGCAGAGGATCTCCAGAAGTGGCGGCGCTCGTGTACGTCGACGAGCGATGTGCCGCGGGCGTCGCGCCCGACATCCAGTCACGGAGCGCGCGAAGCAATCCGCGCGGTGTAATGCCGGACGGGATGTCCGTCATTGAAAGTCGGCGACGGAGGGTGGTTTTCGAGGAGTCATCCTGCGGGGTGCGCGTCCTCTAAGTTGCGTCCGTAGGACTGGTACTCACAAGGCGGGGCCCGGGCACGCCGCGGCTCCTTCGCTGACGTGCCGCAACGAAGGGCTCTTTTTTTACCGCAGAGGACGCAGAGGGCGCGGAGGAACTTCAACTGCAAGAGCTGTTGTTAAAAGCTTTCGCCGTTGACGTTCCTCTGCGTCCTCTGCGTCCTCTGCGGTAAAAAAGGCCTTCGACTAGCAGCTCGAACCCCGCCTGGGCGCGCGAAAGCTCAGGGTGAAACCTCGCCCGGACGGCCACCGTTGGGCAGATTGGTGTCGTAACCAATCTCTTACGTGACGAACGCGAGCGACACTATGCGATTGACGGACGACGAGCTCAATGACGTTCTCCAGCGCGCCGAGGAGATTCAGCGGACGACGCGGCGCGCCAATCAGATGCAGGGCGAGATCGACGCTGTGATCGAGGCTGGCGAAGGCATCGGACTCACCCGCGCCGCCGTCGAGAGCGCGCTTCGCGAGCGCCTCGATTTTGCTCCCGCGCCCGTCGTGGGCGACCGTGTCTTCGCGAAATCCGCCGACGGAAAGTTTCACATCGCTGACGTCGTCTCGATCTCGGGGGACGACATCCGCGTCAGCTTTCTGAAGGGAGGCGAGCAGGTCGTAACGGTCGATGAGGTCAAGCCCTGCTCGTTCGTTCCCGGTCAACGCGTGATGTACCACTGGCCCTGGTGGGGGCCGTGGAGCTGCGAGGTCATCTCGTACCACGCACCCACGCAATTCCTCATGCTGAGCGATCGCTGGGGATCGACGACGACCTGCCGCGCCGAGGACGTGTGGCTCGAGCCGCGGAAGCAGACCAACGCGCTCACGACTCGCAAGCGCGCGTACGCGACGCTCATTGGCTTGAGCGTCGGCGTTGGCGCGATCGTGGGCTCGGTGATCACCGCGTTGCTGATGCGGTGACGCTGGTTCATCGCCTTTGTTTTACCGCAGAGGACGCAGAGGACGCGGAGGAACTTCAACGGCAAATGCTTTGAGAAAGGCTCCTGCAGTTGACGTTCCCTCTGCGTCCTCCGCGTCCTCTGCGGTAAAAGGAAGCAACTCTACCTCGCGAGCGAGCCCGGCCGTACGTTCGAGGTCACTATGAATCGACGTCGTGCCTCCCCGTGGGCAGTGCTCCTCCTGTACGGCGCCCAGGCGGCCGCGCAGTCCGATTCTCTCACCACGACCCACCAGCTCGACGCCACCGTCGTCGTCGCGCACCGCATCGGCACGGACCTGCGTGCGTCCACCGCGGCGGTTAGCGTCATCACACGCGCCGATCTCGACCGAACGCAGGCGCGCACCCTCCCCGATGCACTTCGCTTCATCCCGGGACTTCGCTTCACCAGCCTGGATGGCAGCGGTTCCCTTCCCGTCGCCAGCGCGCGCGGATTCTTCGGCGGCGGCGAGAACGAGTACGTCCTCCTCCTGATCGACGGAATTCCCGTCAACACCACGCGCACGACGCTCGCGGAGTGGATGAGCATTCCCGTCGCCACGATCGAGCGCATCGAGGTCTTCCGCGGATCCGGCTCCGTCCTCTACGGCGACGCGGCGATCGGCGGCGTCATCAACGTCATCACGCGCGCACCGACCACGAACGGCTCCCGCGCCGAGCTCGGGCTCGCCAACCATGGAGGGCGGGACGCCGCCATTCAACTCACGCGGAAGGTGGGCGAAGCGTGGGGTGTCGCGGGAAGCGCGTCGTCGGCGGAGGGACGGAACACCCGCGCGCATGGCTTTTCTCGTCGCATCGGCCTTTCCAGCTCGGTCGAGAAAACGCGCCCCGCGCAGCGCGCACGGTTCGCGCTCCAGTACGACCGCCTGGAAAACGAGGACCCGGGCCCTCTCGACGACGTCGCCTTCAGCGCCGATCCCACTCGTGCGAACAGCCTGTTCGAGGCCGACGAGCGAACGCGCGATGCGGCGGAGGTCACGGGAATCTTCGACCACGCACTGAGCGGCTCGGAGATGCTCCGCTTTGCCGCGCGCGTGCACGGCGCGCGACAGGGACGCACGCGGACGCTGCTGCTTTCACCATCGTTCGGCGACACGCAGTTCCACCACGAGACCGATCAGGGGTTTTGGGTCCGAGCGCAGAGAGATCGGTTGAGCACGACGTCGAAGCTCGTCACCGGAGTCGAGGTCGCCCGCGCAAGCTACGAGAGCTCATACCGAAGCCCGTCGACGGGTGATGAGCTGAGCAGTGCCTCGGGCAGCCGACTGGCACTTGCCCTCTATACCGAGGGACAGCAAGAGCTCACACGTCGGCTCCGCGCTTCCATAGGCGCACGGTACGACCGCGTCACCCCCGACGCGACGGTCAATGGTCGAGATGAAGACGCGACGTTCAGCGCGTGGTCAGGGCGCCTCGGGGTCAATTATGCCTATCGAGAAGACGACGACGCCGGTGGCAACCTCTACGTCGTCGGATCGACGAGCTTCAAGACTCCAACGCTCGATCAGCTGTACGACAGCCGGCTGACACCGGTAGGCGACGACACCTTCATCGGCATCTCCAACCCGGCACTTCAGCCTCAGCACGCGCGCGAAATCGAGGCGGGGGTCTATCAACGCGTTCCGTTCGCGCGCTCATCGCTCGAGATCTCGCTCTCGGCGTACCTCCGCGACCTCGAGGACGAGATCGACTTCGACCTCGCCACTTTCCGCTACGGCAACATCAAGCGCAGCCGGCACCAATCGCTCGAGCTGCTCACCCTCGGCCACCTCTGGCGCGACATCGAGCTGCGCAACGCTCTCACATTCGGGCGCGCGCGGTTCCGAACCGGACCGTACCAGGGAAACCAGCTCAAGAACCTCCCGCGTTTCTCCACCCAGACCGCCCTGTCCGTGCCGGTGCAGCCTAACGTCATGCTGACCTTCGCGCACAGCGCCACATCCCGGAGCTGGCTCGACGACGAAAACACGGCGCAGGTACTCGGCGTCCATCTGTTCGACGCCGGTCTGCGCCTCATCGGCGGCCCATTCGAGGGCTCGATTCGCGTCGAGAATCTCGCCAACAAGCGAGGAGCGGGCTTCGGCTTCCTCCTGTTCGACCCAGGCTCGATGCAGAACGTGCCCATGTTGTATCCC
>DATFFP010000024.1:0-11616 GCA_035249985.1 Gemmatimonadaceae bacterium | reverse complement strand
AAGGGGCAAACGCATTTACCACTGAGGCACAGAGGGCACAGAGAACCCCGAACGGCGGATCCGCCGTTCGGGGTTCTCTGTGCCCTCTGTGCCTCAGCGGTAAATGCAGTTGCGAACCAGGGTTCACTCATCGAGGCCCGTCCGGTTGGCCAACGCGAACGACAGTCCCTCCAGCTCCATCGCCATGTTCACGTTCTTCAGCGCGATGTGGTCGGGCACCTGAAGCTGCACGGGAGCGAAGTTCATCACCGCGGCAATCCCCGACTTCACCACCCGCGTCACGACTTGTTGCGCCGCCTCGGCGGGCACGGTCAGCACCGCGATGTCGACCTCCTCGCGCGCAACATCCTTCTCCAGGGTAGAAAGATCGCGAACGGTGAAGCCATCGATCCGCTTCCCGATCTTCCCCGGATCGCTGTCATAGACCCCGACGACGTGAAAGCCGCGTTGCGTGAACCCCCGATACTGAGCGAGGGCGCTCCCGATCTTGCCGGCGCCGATGATGATCACACGCCACTCGCGGCCGAGGCCGAGGATGTCGCGGAGGCGCGCGGCGAGCTCGGGGACGGCGTATCCGAGGCCGCGCTTCCCGAACGACCCGAAGAACGAGAGGTCTTTTCGGACCTGCGCCGAAGTCGTGCCTCCGCGCGCGGCGAGCTCATCGCTCGAGATGGTGGCGAGTCCGCGCTCCTCGAAATCCTCGAGGAAGCGAAGGTAGAGCGACAGGCGGCGGACGGTGGATTCAGCGATCCGTTTCACGTGGGCAGACTGGCTTGTGAATTCCTTCACAATGCTAATGGGCCGGGGTTGGTTCGCGAAGCCTCGACCGGAGGTGACCGAGGCCGTCGAGGTAGTCGAAGGTGCCGAGGCTTACGGCCCGAGCCGTTGCGGTTCCCTAGACGACCTCGACGACCTCGACAACCCTGGCCTCCTTGACCACCTTTCGGTATCATGCCGGTCAACGTCACCTCCGAAATCGGCCGGCTGCGCTCCGTCCTGGTGCACACGCCCGGACCCGAGCTCCTCGCCGTTACGCCCTCCACGCGCGAAGACTACCTCTACGACGACATCATCGACGTCGAGATCGCGCAGCGCGAGCACCGGCGGTTCGTCGCCATCCTCGAGCGGTTCGCCCAGGTCCATTACGTCCGCGATCTGCTCGGCGAAGTCGTGCAGAGCGATGCCGTCCGCAAGCTGTTGATCCAGGAGACGATGGACGTCGTCCCCTCCACGCCGCTGGCGCGGAGCCTCGGCGAGGAGCCGCCCGAGACCATCGTGCGGATGCTGATCGAGGGGAAAGAGGAGCAGCAGGGTCCGCTCGCGCTCACGCTCAACGAGTGGGGCTACGAGCTGCCGCCGCTCCCGAATCTCTACTTCACGCGCGACGTCGCGATGGCGATTGGACAGCACGTGATGATCGGCTCGATGCGCTACGGTGCGCGGTGGTCGGAGGAGCTCATCATGAAGGCGCTCTTTCTCCATCATCCGCAGCTCGCCAACAACGGGCTGCTGTACGACGGGTCGGTGGAGCGACGACTCAATTACACGCTCGAGGGCGGTGACATCCACCCGCTGCGGCGCGACCTCGTCATGATCGGCTTCAGCGAGCGCTCGAGCCCGGCCGCGATCGATCACCTCACGTCGCTGTTGTTCGAGCACACCCCGATCGAGGATGTCATCATCGTCGTTATGCCGAAGGAGAATACGGCAATCCATCTCGACATGATCTTCACGCAGGTGGATCACGAGCTCTGCGTCGTGTACCCACCGCATTTCGTCGGCCCGGAACGGCTCGCGGTGCTGCATCGCCGCAAAGGGCAGGCGCAAATGCGCGAGATGCCGAACGTGTTCGCGGCGTTGCAGGCGGTGAATCTGCCGCTGGAGCCGATCTTCTGCGGCGGTGAGCGCCGAGTCTATCAGGAACGGGAGCAATGGTCGTCCGGCTGTAACTTTTGTGCGATGCGGCCGGGCGTCGTCACGTCATATGGCCGCAATGAGGCCACGCTTCGGGAGCTGGAAAAAATGGGGTTTCGCGTCATTCCCGCAAACGAGTTTCTCACCGGAGACGCTCCAATACGCGAAGGCGAGCGGGCAGCGATCACTTTCGAGGGCGGGGAGCTGGTGCGCGGCGGCGGCGGGCCACGATGCATGACGCTCCCGATCTCGCGCGACGATCCGTGGAGCTGAGGGCATGACCGCCCCGGCATCATTTCGCAGAGATGGCGGCGTCGTGCTTCGACCGGCCGAGACGTTCCTGGCGTCGCGGGCGCGGGACTTTCTGGCCGCGGGACCGGCCGATGTCGTACCGCTCATCGAGCATGTGTGTCAGATACCGGGCGCGCCGCGCGTCGTCGCCGAGCACATGGCGCGCGCACTGCTTGGGGAGCGCACGGAGTTCGTGCGCGACGTCGACGGTCGCTGGCGACTCGCCGAGCGCCATGTCGCCCCCGAAGCAGCTCGCAGCTCCCAGCTCGCCGCTCGCGATTCACAGTTCGCAGATCGCAGTTCGCAGTTCTCTCATCCCGATCTCCTGTCGCTCGACTATGCCGTGGTCGACGTCGAAACCACCGGGACGCGATGCTGGGCGGGCGATCGCATCACGGAGATTGCGGTGGTCGCCGTGCGCGGCGGCGTCGTCGCGGACACTTTCGAGACGTTGGTGAACCCCGAGCGTCCGATCCCGCCGTGGATCAGCAGGCTCACCAACATCTCGTGGGACATGGTCAAGGACGCGCCCCGCTTCCGGGACATCTGCGACGATGTCGTGCGCGCGATGGATGGCGCGATCTTCGTCGCGCACAACGCCCAGTTCGACTGGCGCTTCGTGACGACGGAGGTGGAGCGCGCGACGGGGCGCCAACTCGCCGGCCGCCGGCTGTGTACGGTCCGGCTCGCGCGCAAGCTGCTTCCGCAACTGCGCTCCCGACGGCTCGACTACCTCGCCATGCATTACGGGGTGAATATCACCGCACGGCACCGCGCGGGCGGAGACGCGGTAGCGACGGCGGAGATTCTCGTCAGGCTGCTCCGCGACGCGCGGTCGCGCGAGTGTCATTGCTGGCCCGACCTCGAGGCGCTTCTGGGTCGCATGATCGTGCGATCGCGCAAGCGCCGCCGCAGCGCGATGCCGCGTCCCGTCGATCGAGACACGACGGCGTGACGGTCCCACAACCCCTCGTCGAAACGCGAACGCTGGGCGCCTGGACCGTGCACGCGATTCAAGCGGGCGGGCAGGCACTCGACGGCGGCGCGATGTTCGGCGTCGTTCCAAAGCCGCTCTGGGAGCGCCGCATCCCCGCCGACGCACGCAACCGCATCCCCCTCGGCATGCGGTGCCTGCTCGTCGAGCACGACATTGGCCTCGTGTTGATCGACAACGGCGCGGGGAACAAGGAGACCGCGAAGTTCCTCGACATCTACGGCATCGAGAACGCTGGAGCCGACGGACGAACGTTGCTCGAGGATGGTCTCCGAGCGCTGGGGCACCGGCCGGAGGACGTCGCGCTCATGATCGACACGCACTTGCACTTCGATCACGCCGGGGGCAACACGTATCGCGATGCCGACGGTCGGATCCTGCCGAGCTTTCCCAGCGCGCGCTATATCGTGCAGCGCGGGGAATACGAGTGGGCGACCCGGACGAACGAGCGTACTGCGGCGAGCTACTTCCCGAACAACTTCGAGCCGGTGAAGGCGGCGGGTCTGCTCGACCTCGTCGAAGGCGACCGGGAGATCGTCCCGGGGATCCGCGTCGTCCGCACGCCGGGGCATACCCCACACCATCAGAGCATCGTGCTCGAGTCGCGCGGTGAAATCGCGTTCTTCCTTGGCGACCTCGTTCCGACGGCGGCCCACCTGCCGCTGCCATGGATCATGGGCTACGACGTGGAGCCGCTCGTCACGCTGGAGACGAAGCGCAAATACCTCCGGCTCGCTGCGGACGAGGGTTGGCTTCTCGTCTTCGAACACGATGCCGCCGTGTCGTGGGGAAGGATCGTGCACGACGGGAAGTCCTACCGTCTCGAGGGATAAGAACGGCGAACGGCTGCGAACTGCGACCTAGAACCCTCGGGAGGCCACCCGTTGGCACTGGTAGCCTCCCGAGGGTTTTGGGTCGCAGTTCGCAGTTTCGCAGCCGTTCGCCGTTCGCAGCTGCCGTTACAGTTGACGCCCTCGCCCAACACGGCTAAGTTTCGCTCCGACAACCAGCTAAGTAGGGCGTACTGCCCTCACCCTTCGGCCCCGCGCAGGCGGGTGTGCTGTAGGAGTTCCTGATCGAGGCACGAGCCCGCGAGTGGGGCGCGTGTTCCCATCGCGGACTCCAAAGGGTCCGCGATTTTCGTTTTCCTTCTCGGGGGAGCACCAACTATTCAGGACAGTACCAAGCGAGTCCGCGTCAATCGGCAAATTCGCATTAGCCCGGTTCGCGTGATCGCTCCCGATGGCTCGCAGCTCGGCATTCTCGAAGTGGATGTCGCGCTCGCCAGGGCTCAGGAAGAAGGGTTGGATCTGGTCGAAGTGGCCCCCACGGCGCGCCCGCCCGTCGTTCGCATCATGGATTACGGGAAGTTCAAGTTCGAGCAGGCCAAGCAGGCGCGACAGGCGAAGAAGAAGCAGCACGTCATCCTGCTCAAGGAAGTGAAGTACCGCCCGGGCATCGACGATCACGACTTCGACACGAAGACACGGCACGCGCGGCGCTTCATCGAAGAGGGCAACAAGGTGAAGGTCACGATGATGTTTCGTGGCCGTCAGGTGGCCCACCCCGAGCTCGGAAAGGAAGTGCTCGACCGCGTAGCGACCGAGCTTGCCGACATCGGCAAGATCGAGACGGACGCGAAGCTGGAAGGGAAGAACATGACCATGATCCTCGCGCCGAAATAACGGCTCGACCATACCGAGTGTAATCGCATGCCGAAGATGAAAACCCACCGCGGCGCCGTGAAGCGCTTCAAGATCACCGGCTCCGGCAAGGTGAAGCGGTTTAAAGCCAACAAGAGTCACATCCTCACCAAGAAGAGCGCGAAGCGGAAGCGCCGCCTGCGTCGCCCCGGTCTGATCAGCACCCGTGGCGAAGCGAAGAACATCAAGCGCCTGCTTTCGGCGTAAGGAGACCATCCGATGCCTCGCGTCAGATCGAACGTCGCGCGCCTGAAGCGCAAGAAGCAGGTGATGAAGGCCGCTCGCGGCGCCTTTGGCGGCCGCAGCAAATTGTGGAAGGCGGCCAAGGAGACCGTCGAGCGCGGCTGGCGCTACGCCTACCGCGATCGCAAGAACAAGAAGCGCGATTTTCGTCGGCTCTGGATCATCCGCATCAACGCCGCGGCCCGGCAGCACGAGATGAGCTACAACGCGCTGATCAGCGGGTTGCGGAAGGCGGGCATCGAGGTGGACCGGAAGATTCTGGCCGACCTCGCCGTGCGCGACCCGCAGGCGTTTGGCGAGCTCGCCGACAAGGCGCGGTCCGCGCTGAACGCGGCTTGAGTCGCCGCCCCTTCGGGGCGATGCTCGACACGGGCGACGGCCGCGCACTCTTCGGAAGGCGCAGCCGTCGCCCGCTTCGTTTCACTCCTACACCCACTCGCACGTGACGCTGGACGAATTGGTGGAAGCAGCCCGTTCACTCGAGCGCGAGGGCCGCGACCTCATCGCGCGCGCCTCGACAGGCGACGAGCTTGCTACGGCCCGCACCACGCTCGTCGGTCGCAAGAGTGGCCGCCTCACCGACCTGATGAAAGCGCTTCCCGCGCTCGCGCCCGACGCGCGTCGTGAGGCGGGTGCCGCCGTCAATCGCGCCAAGGAGGCCATCGAAGCGGCGCTCGACGCTCGTGCGGCGGAGCTCCGAGGCAGTGCCCCGGCCGAACCGCGGCTCGATCTGACCATGCCCGCGCGCCGCACATGGCGCGGCGCCGTACACCCGGTGACCGTGGTGATCGACGAGATCCGCGACATCTTCCGCGAGCTCGGCTTCACCGTCGCCGTCGGCCCCGAGGCAGAGACGGAGTGGTACAACTTCGGAGCGCTGAACTTTCCGGTTGATCATCCGGCGATGGACATGCACGACACGCTCTACCTGAGCGACGACACGCTGCTCCGCACGCACACGTCGCCCGTTCAGGTGCGGACGCTGCAGTCGTACCCGCCCCCCGTGCGGGTGATCGCACCGGGCAACGTGTACCGTCGCGACTTCTTCGACCCGTCGCACGCTCCGATGTTCTCGCAGATCGAGGGTCTCGCCGTCGACGAGGGCATCGGCTTCGTCGACCTCAAGGCGACGCTCGTGAACTTCGCGAATCGCTTCTTCGGAAAGCGCCCGACGCGCTTTCGGCCCAGCTATTTCCCATTCACCGAGCCATCGGCCGAGCTCGATGTGCAATGCGGCGTGTGCGGCGGATCCGGCTGTCCAACGTGCAAGCAGACGGGATGGGTCGAGATCCTCGGCTCCGGCATGGTGCATCCCGCCGTACTCGAGGCGTGTGGAGTCGACAGCGAGAGGTACACCGGTTGGGCGTTCGGCATGGGGCCGGCGCGCGTCGCGCTCAGTCGCTGGGGAATCCCCGACATCCGATTGCTCTACGACTCCGACGTCCGCTTCCTGGAGCAGCTCGCGCAATGAACGTCTCGTACGCCTGGCTCAAGACGTTCGTCGACTTCGATCTCGAGCCGAATGCGCTGCGCGACTTGCTGACGCAACGGGTCGTCACGGTCGACGAGGTGCTGGCGCTCCGATCTGACCTCGCGCCGATCGTCATCGGTCGCGTGGTGGAGTGCGCGCGCCACCCGGACTCCGACCATCTCAGCGTCACGAAGGTCGATGCCGGCACCGGCGAGCTGCTCGATGTCGTGTGCGGCGCACCGAACGTACAGGCCGGAAAGATCTATCCCTTCGCGCCGGTCGGCACCACGATGCCCGGCGGGATGAAGATCGAGCGGCGGAAGATCCGTGGCGCCGTCAGCGCGGGTATGCTGTGCTCCGCGCGCGAGCTCGGTCTCGGCGACGAGCACGAAGGCATCATGGAGCTCGACATCGAGGCGGCGCCCGGCACCCGCTTTCTCGATGCCTTTCCCGTTGGAGACACGCGGCTCGTGCTCGATGTGTCACCCAGTCGACCGGATCTCCTCTCGCACCTGGGTGTCGCGCGCGAGATCGCCGCGGCCCTGGGCAGGGATATCCGCCCGCTCATCTGGACCGGCGCTCACGACTTCCTCGGTGCACCATCGCCCGAGCAGGAGTCGATGACACTGCGCCTCCTCGATGAGCTGCCGATGGCGATTGCCGGCGAGCGGTTCGACGCCACCGCCCTCGCGAAGGCGGTCACGACCGTCGTCGGCGAAGAAAGCGAGGACGCGGCGTCGCTCATCGACGCGGTGCGAAGCATGCCCGACCGGCCGCGCCACAAGGGCGTTAGGCAAGGGAACGCCGGCAAGGTGCGCGTTGTGCTCGAGGATGCGGAGGGGGCGCCCCGCTATTGCGGTGTCGTCATCCGTGGCGTGAAGATCGCGCCCAGCCCGCAATGGCTCGTCGATCGGCTCGGCGCAGTGGGCGCACGTCCCATCAACAACGTCGTCGACGCCACCAACTTCATGCTGCACGGGTTCGGACAACCGATGCACGCGTTCGACGTCGACAAGCTCGTGGGCAGCTCGGTCATCGTCAGGCGAGCACGCGCCGGTGAGCGGCTCGTGACGCTCGATGGCGTCGAGCGTACGCTCGATCCCTCGATCACCGTGATCGCCGATGCGGAGCGCGCCCAGGCGCTCGCCGGGATCATGGGCGGGCGCGATAGCGAAGTAACCGAGAACACGACCGACATCTTCCTCGAGGTCGCGAACTTCGATCGCCGCGCTACTCGCGCTGCGCGACGCGCGCTCGGCCTGACGACCGACGCGAGCTATCGCTTCGAGCGGGGTGTCGACATCGAATGGGCTCCCTTCTGGCTTTCGCATGCCGTTGCCCTCATCACGAGTCTCGCCGGCGGCACCGCCGAGGAGGACGTCGACCTGTACCCCGAGCCGCGGACGCTGGCGCCGCTGAAGCTGCGCGTGGCGCGCATCGCGCAACTACTCGGTGCGCCGATCACCGCTCAGGAGACCATCTCGCTTCTTCGGTCCATTGGGTTCGTCGTGGAATGGGTTCCCGGTACGGAGATGCTCCACGGCGACCAGGAGCTGCACGTCATCCCGCCATCGTGGCGCCTCGATATCGGGCACGAGGTCGATCTCATCGAGGAGGTCGCCCGACTCCATGGATACGACGCGTTCTCGAGCGAGCTGCGGCCATTCCGGATTGGTACGGTGCCCGATGCGCCGATCGAGCTGCTCGCGAGTCGCCTGCGCACCGTGCTCGCCAACTGGGGACTGTACGAGGTGCGCCCGATGCCGTTCGTGAGCGGGGGCGAGGGCTACGTCCGCGTGCGTAACCCACTTGCCGAGAACGAGGCGTTTCTGCGGCGGGCGATCATGGAGTCTCTGGCCAGACGCGCGGAGCACAACCTGTCGCACATGCAGGGTAACGTGCGCCTCTTCGAGGTCGGCAACGTCTTCGCTCCCTCGGGCGCGCGCCTGCCTCACGAGGAGGTTCGCGTCGGCGTGTTGATCATGGGCGCTCGGCGGCCTCCACATTTCACCGAGCCGAAGCCTCCCGCGTTCGACGAGTGGGATGCGAAGGCAATCGCCGAGGTGATCGGCGAGACTGCGTTCCGCGGGCGCTCCTTCACGCTCGTTCCCGGCGAGGGCGAGACGCTCTGGGAGGTGCATCTCGATGATCGTCGCGTGGGCGAGGTGACCCGAGTGCGGCTCGACGCGCCGGTATGGGCATCGCCCGCGTTCGGCATCGAGATCGCGCTCGAAAAGGTCGCGTCGGCCGACGTTGCGCCTCCGCGGCGAGCGGCGTACGCGCGCGAGGGCGCGATGCGCGGCCCCGCGCCTGTGACGCCGTTCCGCTCGCTTCCAGTAACGCCGGCAGCGGAGTTCGATCTCGCGCTCCTCGTACCCAACGAGATGTCCGCCGCGAAGGTCGAAGAAGTCATCCGCAGGAATGCGGGGGAGCTGCTCGAGCGACTCGCTCTTTTCGATGAATTCCGCGGTACCGGACTTCCGGCGGGTATGCGCAGCGTGGCGTGGCGGTTGACGTTCCGTCATCCCGAGCGCACCCTTCGCGACAAGGAAGTCTCCGGTCGCAGGGAGAAGCTGCTGCGCGCGCTCGAGGAGGAACTGGGTGTCCGACAGCGAACGGCCTGACCTGGTCGCATTTCGCGAGCTTGCCCATCTCATCGGGCAGCTCGGCGAAGAGATGGCGGGATGGCGCCGCCGCGCACAAACCGCGGAAGCCCGGGTGAAGGAGCTCGAGTCGGCGGCCCCGCAGGCCAAGGGCTCCAGGCACACCGCCTCCCTCGAAAAGGAAAACGCGGAGCTGCGGGCCCGCCTCGACGCGGCCCGGGACCGCGTACAGCATCTTCTTGATCGAACCCGGTTCCTGCGCCAGCAGGGAGAGAAGGGGGCCACGCGATGAATGGCCGGAAAAGCAGCGTGCGTGTCACGATCGTCGGCGAGGAATACACGATTCGGAGCGACGCCTCGCCCGAGCATACGCGCGCGGTGGCCGAGCACGTCGATCGTGCGATTCGCGAGATCATGAACAGCGGGGCGGTTGCCGAGACTCGGAAGGCCGCCATCCTGGCCGCCCTTCAGATCACCGACGATCTCTTCCAGGCGCGCGCGCAGTCGGAGGAGATCGCCGAGGGGATGCAGCAGCTCAGCTCCGAGATCAGGCGCCGGCTCCCACCGGCGAAGCGCGTGAGCGGGGAAACCGCTGAACGATGACGCGCGTTGCCTTTTGTCCCACCGGGACGTAGTTTCTCCGCAGTCACCGCGTTTGGCGTAGGCCCAAGCGCCCTTTGTAGTTAGCCGTTCCGTCACGCGCCCTTCGCCGGCGCTCGACCGAGCGGCGCAACTCCGAGGGACCGGGTCGGCCCAACGGTGTTCTTCCTGACTCCGCGGCGGGTAACCGCCGCGTTGGAGCATAAATACATGAACGAAATCGCGATCTATGCCGCGCTGGGCGTGCTCGTCATCCTCGCCTCCGCGGCCTTTTTCTTTGTGGGAAGAGCGGCCGGCCGGACGGCGGAGCGCAAGGCGGCAGCAGCGGCCCGCGCGGGGGCGGAGGAAACAGCGAAGCGGATCCTCGACGAGGCGCAGCGTGAAGCCGATACGCTCCGCAAATCGGCGGTGGTGGCCGGGAAGGAGGAGACGATCAGACTTCGCGAATCATGGGAAGCCGAAGCCTCACGTCGTCGCGAGGAGATCGAGAGGGGCGAAAAGCGGGTGCAGGAGCGGGAGACGGCGCTCGATCGGAAGTTCGACATCCTCGAGCAGCGCGACAAGGAAATCGGGCGCCGCGCCAGCGAGCTCGGCCGCAAGGAGAAGACCGTTTCGGAGCGTGACGCCGAGCTCGACCGCATGCTGGCCGACGAGCGGCGGCGCCTCGAAGCGTTGGCCGGGATGTCGGCGGAGCAGGCGAAGGCGGAGCTCATCGGACGATTGGAGGAGCAGGCCCGCGCTGACGCCGCGAACAGCCTTCGCGAGATCCGCGAGAGCGCCCGCCGGAATGCCGAACGGGAGGCCAAGAAGATCGTGGCCCTGGCGGTCCAGCGGGTCGCCGCGGATCACACCGCGGAGATCACCGTGTCATCGGTCGCACTGCCAAACGATGAAATGAAGGGGCGGATCATCGGCCGCGAAGGTCGCAACATCCGTGCGTTCGAGCTGGCGACCGGTGTCGACGTGATCATCGATGACACCCCGGACACGGTAGTCGTTTCGGGCTTCGACCCGGTGCGCCGGGAGATCGCGCGCCTGTCGCTTCAGAAGCTCGTCGCCGACGGGCGTATTCACCCCGGGCGCATCGAGGAAGTCGTCGCGAAGTCGCGCAAGGAAGTCGAGCAGTCGATTCAGGAGATGGGTGAGCAGGCCGCCTACGAGTCCGGCGTCAACGGGCTGCACCCCGAGCTCGTGAAGCTCGTGGGCCGCATGCACTATCGTACGAGCTACGGGCAGAACATCCTGCTTCACTCCAAGGAGGTCGCGCACCTCGCCGGAATCATGGCGCAGGAGCTCGCGCTCGACGCCGTGATGGCTCGCCGCGGGGCGCTGCTGCACGACATCGGCAAGGTTCTCACGCACGAGCACGAGGGGACGCACGTGCAGCTCGGCGTCGAGGTAGCGACGAAGTACGGCGAGAACCCGCTGGTGGTGAACTGCATCGCCGCACACCACGACGACGTGCCGCACGAGACCGAAATCTCCGTGCTGGTGCAAGCTGCCGACGCGATCTCCGGCTCGCGTCCCGGCGCGCGTCGTGAGGCGTTCGAGACATACGTGAAGCGCCTCGAAGGGATCGAGAAGATCGCGGGCAGCTACCGCGGCGTGGAGAAGGTCTTTGCCATCCAGGCGGGCCGCGAGGTTCGCGTCGTTGTCCGGCCGGACGAGGTCGACGACGTCCGGATGACCTCCCTGTCCGAGGAGATCGCTCGGCGCATCGAGTCCGAGCTTCAGTATCCTGGGCAAATCAAGGTCGTGGTGATCCGCGAGACGCGGGCGGTGGACTTTGCCCGCTGA
>DATFFP010000023.1:0-38515 GCA_035249985.1 Gemmatimonadaceae bacterium | reverse complement strand
TCAAGGGGAACGTGCCGATGACGCTCGAGGCGCGATTGGAGTGAAGGGTCCTCAGGGTCCTCAGGGTCCTCGGGGTCCTCGGGGTCCTCGGGGTCCTCGGGGTCCTCGGGGTGCCACACCCTGAGCACCTAGCACACCGAGGACCCTGAGGACCCTGAGGACCCTGAGGACCCTTCACTCCAATCGCGCCTCGAGCGTCATCGGCACGTTCCCCTTGAACACCTGCGACACCGGGCAGCCATCCTTGGTTCCCTGCGCCAGCTTGTCGAACGTCGCGGCATCGACGTTAGGCACCTGGGCCCGGACGGTGAGGTGCATCTTGGTGATCTTGAAGCCCTCCCCCACTTTCTCGATCGTGCAGGCGACGTCGGTCGAAACGCGCGTGGGCGGCGTGCCGTTCTTCTCGAGTCCGCCACTGAGCGCCATGCTGTAGCACGCGGCGAGCGCGGCCGCGAGGAGCTCTTCGGGGTTCGACTGCGGAGCGTTCTCGAAGCGCGAGCCGAACGAGTAGCTGCCCCCGAGCCCCGATTCGCCCTTGAAGCTGCCCTTCCCGCCCTTGAGTCCGCCTTCCCACGTGGCGCTGGATTTCCGTGTCGGCATGCGTGCTCCGGTTTTGGGTCTTTGCCCAAGTAAATCGGGTGATACGACGCGGGCCAGGGGTTCCGGGCATCGAGGATGCTGGTGGCCCTATTCGACAGTCTTCGAGAACTTCCGAACAGACATTCCCACGAGCAGGATGGCGAACCCGGTCAACACAAGCGCCTGTCGCCAGAC
This sequence comes from Gemmatimonadaceae bacterium, assembly GCA_035249985.1. Lineage (GTDB taxonomy): Bacteria > Gemmatimonadota > Gemmatimonadetes > Gemmatimonadales > Gemmatimonadaceae > JAICNG01. The sequence goes on along the minus strand of DATFFP010000023.1, from coordinate 37,741 downwards.
GTCGGCAAACTCCACGCCCTTGAGCAGCACGCTGCGCATCACCGTCAGGAAATACGTCAGCGGGAGTGCCGCGCCCACCCATTGTGCGGGCTCGGGCATCGCCGATCGCGGAAAGATGAATCCCGACAGCAGGATGTTCGGCAGGATGAAAAAGAAGCTCAGCTGCATCGCCTGGATCTGCGTCTTCGTCACCGCCGAGATGAAGAGGCCCATCCCGAGACTCGCGATGATGAAGGGCGCGATCAGCACGTAGAGCAGCACGAGACTTCCCCGCATCGGCACGTCGAACAGCACCTTGCCGAGCAGCAGAATCACCGTCACCTGGAGATACCCGACGACGGCGAACGGAATCGTCTTGCCGAGCATGAGGCTCGTTTTCCCGATCGGCGTCACGACGAGCTGCTCGAGTGTTCCGCGCTCGCGCTCGCGGACGATCGCCGCTCCCGTGATCGAGACCATCGTCATCGTCAGGAGGATGCCGATGATCCCCGGCACGATGTACGGCGAATTGCGTCCCTCCGGGTTGTACCAGGGGCGCACGCGCACTTCGACCGCCGGTGCCACGATCGCGATCGGCCGCAGAGACAGCTCCGCGCCCGAGCGCGCCCCAGCAAGCGTCGCCGCGCTGATGGCCGCCTGCGATGACAAGGGATCGGCCGCGTCGACGATGACCTGCGCCTGCGCCCCGTGCCCCCGCTTGAGATCGCTCGCGAACTCGGGTGGGATGATGATCGCCGCCGCCGCATCGCCACGCTCGATGGCCTCACGAACCTCGTCGCGATTCGTCACGTGTCCGACGACCCGGAAGTTGCGCGTGTTCGCCATCATGTCGACCAGACGTCGGCTCTGCGACGTGCGGGATTCGTCGAGCACGACGGTTGGGACATTGCGCACATCCGTCTGCACCGCGTAGCCGAACAGGACCAGCTGAATCGCCGGGATGCCAATGAGCATCGCCAGCGTGAATCGGTCCCGGCGCATCTCGATGAACTCCTTGCGGAGCATCGGCCAGAACGACGCGCGCCGAAGTCGCTCGACGACGTTCACGCGGCCGCTCCTTCATCGCGGCGCTGAAGCTCGATGAATACGTCCTCGATCGACGGCATCTTGAACTGCTCCAGAATCTGCTGCCCCGTCCCGACACCGATCAGGTGGCCGCGTGACAGGAAGGCGAGGCGCTGACACCGCTCCGCCTCGTCCATGTAGTGCGTCGTCACGAGGATCGTGGTGCCTTTCGAGGCGAGCAGGTAGATGATCTCCCAGAAGCGGCGCCGGGCGGCGGGATCGACCCCGGCGGTCGGCTCATCGAGGAAGAGCATCGCCGGCCGATGCGCCGTGGCGCACGCGAGCGCCAGCCGCTGCTTCCACCCCCCCGAGAGCGTTCCAGCGAGCTGATTCGCTCGCTCGGCCAGCCCCAGCTCATCCATGAGCTCCGCCATGCGTGCTTCGCGCTCGGTACCCACGAGGCCGTAGACGCCGGCGTAGAAGCGAATGTTCTCCGCGATCGTGAGGTCGCTGTACAGCCCGAACTTCTGCGACATGTAGCCGATGTTGCGACGAATCGCCTCGGACTCCCGCCGCACATCGTACCCAACCACCGTCGCCTCGCCCGAGGTCGGCGGCATGAGACCGGTGAGCATGCGAATCGTGGTGGTCTTGCCGGAGCCGTTCGGCCCGAGCAGGCCGAACACCTCACCGCGCTCGATCTCGAGGTCGAGCGACTCGACGGCGACGAGGGAGCCGAAGGTTTTTCGGAGTCGGGACGTCGTGACGGCGGGAGCGAGGACCGACGAATGAGGAGGCGCGGTCATGGGGCACGTCCCCCATTCGCCTGACTTCCTCGTTCCTCCTTCCTCGTTCCGATTCGTACCGTCACCGGCAGTCCCGGCTTCAGCGTCCCCGCCGAGTCGTCCAGCTCCACCCGGACCGCGAAGAGCAGGTCAGCCCGCTCGTCTTCGGTGAGAGCGACGCGGGGGGTGAACTCCGCCTTTGTCGCCAGTGATACGATCCGGCCGGGGAACTCCCGACCGGGCAGATCATCGAGCGTTGCCACGGCGGGGTCGCCGACCGTTAGGCGCGCCGCGTCGGCTGGGGAGATGTAGACGCGTACCCACGGCTTTGCCGACTCGCCGACGGTCATCACCGGCGTGCCCGGCGGCACGACCTCGCCTGCCTCCGCGTGCCGGCCGAGGACGATGCCGTTCACCGGGGAGAGCAGGACCAGGTCGGAGCGTGTGGCCTGCGCGGAGGCGAGCGCCGCTTGCGCGTTTGCCACTTCTGCACGCGCTCCGGCGATGCGCTCGGGGCGCGTGCCCTGACGAAGGAGCCGGAGCGTCTCGCGGAGTGCGTCACGCCGATTCGCCGTGGTCGTCGCGAGCGTGCGCGCGGCATCGAGCTGCTGCTCGGAAAGCGCGCCGCTCTCCGTCAGGGCCTGGATCCGCACGAGATCCTTGGCGGCGCGGTCGGCCTCGGCCTCCGCTCCGCGCAGCTCCGCTTCCGCCCGCTCGATCTCGGCGGTGCGTGGTCCGGCCTCCGCCTCACGCAGCGCGGCCTGCGTGGTCGCGAGTCGCGCGCGGGCCTGCTCGATATCTGCGGCCAACGTGGACACTGACAGCACCGCGACAGTGTCGCCAGCCTCGACCGCCGCACCTTCATCGACCAGCAGGCGCACGACCCGCGCCGCGGTCATCGGGGCGACGTCATGCTCGCGAATCTCGACCGTGCCGACCGCCTCGATGGCGTCGGTATCGTCGCGTGAACACGCTCCGATCAGCATCGCGAGGAGGCTGAGGATCGGGGCAACCGCAGAAGGCCGCCAGGGGACACTCCTCCGCCACCGCATAAAGCTCCCCGCCCTAGTTCTAATCACCGCAGATACAACCTGGGCTGATGTTTTCTGCGGCCATTCGGACGAGGGAGCTGCCCCTTGGCCGCGGCTCGATACGTGTCCCATTGCGGCCTTCTGCGGTTCCTTGCCCGCGCGAAAAAGCACCCTCATACGCCCCGTCGCCCACGAGCCGCGAGAGCCGCGACCGCGAAGTCGGCCGCATGCTGCCCATATTCACGCGTGCGCTTCTCGGTCGGACCCGTTAGGCCGTCGCCGAGGGCGACCCCGACGACCGGTCGCGCGATCACGAAATAGGCGACGAGTGACACGGTCGAGATGGCCGCGTATTTGGGATCGACGTCCGGGCGAAACAGGCCCTGCTCCTGGCCGCGTCGGATGACGTCGCAGAGCGTCGTGAAGACGCCGCCGATCAGTGACACGATCGCCTCTTCGGCATTCCGCCCGGTGTGCTCGAGCATCTCGCGCAGCAGCAGTCGCGGGACGTGCGGGTTGGCGATGAGAAACTCCGCCTGCTGCTGCACGAAGCGCCGAATGACTTCTTCGGGCGGAGAATCCTCGTCGAGCCTCCGGCCGGCGGAGTCCGAGAGCCGCTGCGCGACGTGGCGGAGCGTTTCGCGATACAGGGTCTGCTTATCGGTGAAGTAGTAGTACAACAACGCCGAGTTCACTTCCGCCTCCGACGCGAGGTCCTTGATGGTCGTCGCGGCGAACCCCGTCGCTGCGAAGCAGCGGATGGCAGCGTCGAGGATCGCGTCGCGGCTGGTGACGGGGGCGGTGGAGGTCATGGGGTATTAATTAATCGTTTAGTTAAGAATGCGCAAGTCCCGGGCGATTCCGCTAAAATCCGGCATGCCCGACTCCATCTCGCCGGCCTCGGCGACGCCCGAGCCCATCACGAAGACCCTCAAGCGCTTCGCCAGTCTTTCGCGCGAGGACAAGATGCAGACGCTCCTCGCGTACTCACGAAAGCTCGAACCGCTACCGGAACGCTTTCGGACGATCGACCGGGCGGCCTTCCATGTGCACGAGTGCCAAACGCCCGTCGACATCATTCCCGAGATGCGCGACGGCAATCTCCACTTCTACGCGGCCGTCGACACGCGCCAGTCCCCGACCGTCGCCGCTTTTCTTGCGATAGTGTTCGCGGCAGTCAACGATCACCCACCGGAGACGACACTCGCCTTGCCCTCTGACTTCGTGAGCACCGTGATGTCGAACATCGGCCTGGGAGCCCGCGAGGTCGGGCTCAACGCCATCGTCGCGCGTCTCAAGCGCTATGCCCTCGAGGCACAGAGCGACCGCACGAAGTCGAAGGTCGAGGAGGCCAAGCCATAGGCTCGCGGCGCCGCGCCGTCGACGCAGCCGTGCGCACGCATATGGCGACGACCTCCCCACTGAGCCGCACCCGAAAACTCCTCGCCCGCTTCCGATCGCTCGGCGGTGATGGCGGCGCGCCCCCACTCGTCGGGCCCATCCGCGGCGAGCTGTTCGGCGCCGACCGGCTCGCTGAGCACGCGCGCGCCATCGCGCGCGGCCAGCGGCTGGTCGAGGCGCCGAGCCGCCTAACGCTGGGACCGGGGCCGCTCCTCTCTCGGCTGGCGGAATCCCGCCGCATCCTCGACGACGCGCGCCACGAGCTGGCGCAGGCGAGCGACCGGGGCGTCGACATCTCGCCGGCGGGCGAATGGCTGCTCGACAACTGGTACGTCATCCTCGAGCACATTCGAGAGATCGGCGCGAGCATGCCGCAGGGTTTCTACCGGGAGCTTCCCAAGCTGGCGTCGGGGCCACTCGCTGGATATCCGCGGGTGTACGAGCTCGCCATCGAGCTGATCGCGCACACCGAAGGGCACCTCGAGCTCGCGACGATCGATCTCTTCACCCGCGAGTTCCAGCGCGTTTCCCTGCTCACCGTCGGTGAGCTGTGGGCGATTCCCACGATGTTCCGGCTTGGCCTGGTCGAAAACATTCGCCGGATGGCGTTGCGCGTCATGTCGCGCACGCGCGAGGTCGAGCTCGCGGACGACTGGGCGCGAAGACTCCGGGATGCATCCGAGCGTACGCCGCAGGCGCTGGCCGACGATCTCGCCGCGTTCGTCGATAGTCACCCGCCGCTGACGCCGGCTTTCGTCACACGGTTCCTCCAGCAGATCCGCTCGTACCAGACGGACTTCACTCCCCTGCTCTGGCTCGAGCAGTGGATGGCCGAGGACGGCATGAGCCACGAAGCGGCGGCGGCGAGCTCGAACCAGCGACTCGCCATCACGCAGATCACCGTCGCGAACAGCATCACCAGCCTGCGCGCGATCGCGCGGCTCGACTGGCAGGGCTTCGTCGAGTCCCAAAGCGTCGTCGAGCAGGTGCTGCGCGAAGATCCGGCCGGCGTGCACGCCCTCATGACCTTCGAGACGCGCGATCGCTACCGCCACGTCGTCGAGCGTATCGCGAAGCGAGCCCGTCTGCCGGAGGCGGACGTCGCCCGTGCGGCGATCGCACTCGCGCGCGACGCCGTTGAGCGCATGCCGCGCGATCAGCGCAAGGCGCACGTGGGGTATTACCTCGTCGGCGATGGCCTGCCGGAGCTCGAGCGCGCCACCGAATACGTACCCAGGATTGGCGAGCGGCTGTATCGCGGGGTGCTGTCGAACGCCGTGGCGGTCTACTTCGGCTCGATCCTCGTGCTGCTGCTGGGCGGTCTCGCGCTTCTCGTATCGCTTCTCCCACCAGCCAGCGCGGGCGCGATCCTGGCCGCGGTGCTCGTGGCGTTGGTTCCAGTCAGCGAGATGGCGGTGGGAGCCGTCAATCAGCTGGCCACGTGGATCGTGCGCCCGCGCATCGTACCGAAGCTGGACATGCGCGAGCATGGCGTACCCCCGGTGTACAGGACGGCGGTCGTCGTTCCCACGCTGTTGCCATCCGTCGACGCGGTGCGTGAAGCCCTCGAGCATCTCGAGATTCAGTATCTGGCGAATCGCGATCCGCGACTCCACTTCGCGCTGCTGTCCGATTTCACCGACGCCACCAGCGAGACGCTTCCCGCCGACGAAGCCATTCTCGCCGCCGCCACCGCCGGCATTCGCGAGCTCAACACCCGGTACGCCGGCGGTGCGGACGACGTGTTCTATCTCTTTCACCGCCCGCGCAAATGGAACGCGAGTCAGCGGGTGTGGATGGGGTGGGAGCGCAAGCGCGGGAAGCTCGCGGAGTTCAACGCCTTTCTGCGTGGAGGTGCGCGGGACGCGTTCGCGACGATCGTCGGCGACGTCGACCCGCTGCGGGAGACGCGCTTCGTCATCACGCTCGACTCCGATACGGTTCTGCCGCACGATGCGGCGCAGATTCTGATCGGGACCCTCGCGCATCCGCTAAACCGGCCGGTGTTCGACGAGTCGCGGGGCGTGGTCTCGCAAGGGTACGCCATCCTGCAGCCGCGCGTGGGGGTGAGCCTCACGAGTGCGCATCGCTCACGATTTGCGGCGATTCACTCCGGGCATCCCGGCGTCGATCCGTATACCACGGCGGTGTCCGACGTCTACCAGGACCTGTTCGGCGAAGGAAGCTTCACCGGCAAGGGCATCTACGACGTCGATGCCTTCGATCGCGCGACGCAGGGGCGATTCCCCGAGAACGCGTTATTGAGCCACGACCTCATCGAGAGCTCGTATGCGCGTGCGGCGCTCGTGACCGATGTGGAGGTCTTCGACGACTATCCCACCCGGTACCTCACGTACACACGTCGCAAGCACCGCTGGATCCGCGGCGATTGGCAGCTCCTGCCCTGGTTGTTCCCCACCGTTCCCGCCGCCGATGGTCGTGCCTCGAACGTCCTGGGCGCCATTCAGCGGTGGAAGATCTTCGACAACTTGCGCCGCTCCACGGTGGAGATCGCCCAGCTCGCCCTGTTCCTGCTGGGTTGGCTAGTGCTGCCGGGCTCGCCGTGGCTCTGGACGCTGATCGCCCTGACGACGATCGCGTTCCCGTGGGTGTTCTCGGCGCTTCTCGCGCTGATCCGTCCACCGCGCGGCACGTCGTGGCGCGCGTACTACGCGGCCGTGGGACGGGACGCCGTGACGAGTCTCCATCAGCTTGGGCTCGCGCTCGTATTCCTTCCGCACCAGGCCGCTGTGTCGGTCGACGCGATCGTCCGTACGCTGTGGCGCCTGCTCATCTCGCATCGCAACCTGCTCGAGTGGCAGACGGCGTCGCAGACCGAGCGGGCGACGTCCCGCGCGAGCCTCGAGGTCTGGAAGCGCATGTCACTGGCGGTCGCCATCGCGCTGTTGGTGGGTCTGCTCGTGCTCGGGATCGCGGTGATGGGGATGCCACCGTACGTCCCGTCGTTCGCCGATGCGCGGGACGGCGCCAACGGTGGCGCGTGGCTCCTGTTCCTTCTCTGCACGGTCCCGCTGGTCGCGGGTTGGATCGGCGCGCCGCAGGTCGCGCATGGGTCCAGCGCGCCGGCGGTGCGACGCGAGCTCCGCCTGAGCGCCGAGGAGCGCGCGCAGTCGATGCGATATGCGCTCCTGCATTGGCGGTTCTTCGAGCAGTTCGTCACCGAGGCGACCCACGGGCTCGCGCCGGACAATTTTCAGGAGGACCCGGAGCCGGTCGTCGCCAACCGTACGTCACCGACGAATATCGGACTGCAGCTGCTCTCGGTCGTCAGCGCATACGACTTGGGGTTCATCACGCGCAGTGAAATGATCGACCGCCTGGAAGGCACGTTCCGCTCGCTCGAGCGCATGCGTCGCTTTCGCGGTCACTTCTACAACTGGTACGAGCTGACCGACCTTCGCGTTCTCGAGCCGGCCTACGTCTCCACCGTCGACAGCGGCAACCTCGCCGGATGCATGTTGGCGTTGAAGCAGGCATGTCTCCACATCTCGAATGAGCCGATCGTCGACACGCGCGTGCACGAGGCGTTGCAGGCGGCGTTGGCCCTCGCCGAAGATGCCGCCAAGGAGCCGCTCTCCGCGGGACGTGTCGGAGACCCGGTGGCGTGGCGCGCGGTGACCGATGCCACGCGTTGGGCCCGCACGCTGCGCGCGACGATCGCGCGGGAAGCCGCGGCGGACGATCCATTACCCCTGCTGGAGCGCATCGCCAGGGAGACACGCGAGACCGCCGATACTCTTCGGCGTGCCGGCGCCGCCCGCGAGACGCTCGCGAAGGCGGTCGCATGGCTCGACTGGGCGACGGCGCTTGCCGAGCGTCACCGTGCCGAGCTGGCGGCGGTCGGGGCGAAGCCGTCATCGATGAGGGCGCCGATCGGGACGCTGGCATCGGACTCCACCGTCCTCTCCGAGCAAACGGGCCGCCTCGCAGTGTTGGCCAATCGGGCCCACGACTACGCGATGGAGATGGACTTCCGCTTCCTTTTCGACAACCGTCGGAAGCTCTTCTCGATCGGGTACGATGTGTCGCGCGGCGGTCTCGACAACTCTTTCTATGATCTGCTCGCGTCGGAAGCTCGCCTGGCGAGCTTCATCGCCATCGCGAAGGACGACGTCCCGGTGGAGCACTGGTTCCGACTCGGACGTACCCTCACGCAGCGGTCCGGAGCGACGGCGCTCGTGTCGTGGAGCGGCAGCATGTTCGAGTATCTCATGCCGCTCCTCGTCATGCGCTCGTATCCGTTCACCTTGCTCGACCAGACGTATCAGGGCGCGGTGCGCCGCCACATGACGTATGCGCACGAGCGCGGCGTCCCCTGGGGGATTTCCGAATCGGCGTACAACCTGCGGGACCGAGCGGGCACGTATCAGTACCGCGCGTTCGGTGTTCCCGATCTCGCGCTCAAGCGCGGGCTCGCGAAGGATCTGGTCATCGCGCCGTACGCGACGCTGCTGGCGATGCACGTGGAGCCGCACGCCGCGCTGCGGAACGCGGCGGCGCTCGAAGAGCTTGGTGCGCTCGGCAGCTTTGGCTTCCGGGATGCGCTCGACTGGACGCGGCCCGAGGGCTCCCGATTTGGCGTCGTCCGCGCGTTCATGGCGCACCATCTGGGAATGGGGCTCGCCTCGCTGACGAACATGCTGACGCAGCTGCGGTGGCAACAGCGCTTCCACCGCGACCCGATGGTGCGCGCCGCCGAGCTCCTGCTCTTCGAGCGCATTCCCCGTCGCTTCGTGTGGCAGGAGGCGCAGCAGCCGCAGCTGGAGGGCGTGCGAATACCTGGGGAAACGGAGCGCCCCGCGGTGCGCGAGTTCACGTCTCCCGACACCCCTCAGCCGCGTATCGCGCTGCTCGGCAACGCCCCCTACGCGATCATGGTCACGGCGGCCGGCTGCGGCTATTCGCGCGCGAACGGGCTCGCGGTCACGCGGTGGCGCAATGACGGAACGCGCGATCATTACGGGCAGTTCTGCTACGTACGCGATCTCACCTCCGATCTCGCCTGGTCGGTGGCGCACCAGCCGCTCGCCGCCCCCGCAGACAGCTACAGCGCGGTCTTCGCGCTCGACCGCGTGATGTTCCACCGCCAGGATGGCGATTTGGAGACGACGACCGAGATCGCCGTCGTGCCTGACGACGGCGCCGAAGTGCGTCGCGTCATCGTCACCAATCGTTCCGGGGAGGAGCGGCAGGTCGAGGTCACGAGCTACTCCGAAGTCGTCATCGGGTCGATCGACGGCGACCGCGCTCACCCGGCGTTCACGAATCTGTTCGTCGAGACGGAATGGCTCCCGGAGCACTCCGCGATCCTGGCGAGCCGTCGTCCGCGAGGGTCCACCGAGAAGAGGCTCTGGGGCGCGCACGTCCTCGCGGTGGAATCACACCTGCGCTCCGCGATCACGTGTGAGACCGATCGCGCACGATTCCTCGGTCGAGGTCGCACACCGCGCGGGCCCGTGGCCCTCGATATACCCGGGCCCTTGTCGAACACCACGGGTGCCGTGCTCGATCCGGTGTTCGCGCTGCGCGCGCGGGTGACGATACCCGCCGGTGGCTCGGCACGGGTGGCGTTCACGACCCTCATGGCGGAGAGTCGCGAGCGCGCCATAGAGCTGGTGGATCGCTACGATGAGCCGTACGCGGCACAGCGCGCGCTCGACCTCTCCTGGACACGCACGCAGGTCGAGCTGCGCGACCTTGGCATCACGCCGTCCGATGCCGCCTTGTACCAGGAGCTGGCCGGCCATCTCCTGCACGGGCATCCTGCGCTGCGGCCCTCGCCGCCGAGTGGCACGTCATCGAAGGCGTCGCTCCAGTCGCTGTGGGCGATGGGACTCTCGGGGGACTGGCCGATCCTGCTCGCCATGATCGAGGCGCCGGAGGGATTGCCGACCGTTAGGCAGCTGCTCGACGCGCACCAGTACCTCAGGCTCAAGGGAATGACGTTCGACCTGCTGCTGGTCAACACGCGACCCGCTTCATACCTCCAGGAGCTGAACGAGGCCATCACGACGACCGTGATGTCCTCGGCCGAGGCGGGGCTCGTCGACCGATCGGGCGGCGTCCACATTCGTCGGCGCGATATCATTAGCGAGGAGGACTGGGCCGTCGCGCGCGGGGTCGCGCGCGTGCACGTGCGGTGCGACGGTACCCGGCTCGACAGCGTGCTCGACTTGCCGGAGACCGGGCTGCGCGAGCCGTCCGTCGCGCGATTGGAGCGGGCGGCCTACGCCATACGCCCCGTCCAGAAGGCCGTACAGGCCCCCACCGCGCTCGAGCATCAGTTCGACGAGACGGGCAACTACCGCATGACCTTGCGCGGCGACGCGCTGCCGCCGGCGCCGTGGGCGAACGTGATCGCCAATGAGCGCGCCGGATGCTGCGTCACCGAGGCCGGCGGCGGCTTCGCATGGGTCGACAACTCCCAGTACTTCCGGCTCACGCCGTGGTACAACGATCCGGTGACCGACCCGCCCGGCGAGGTGCTCTACATCCGCGAGGAAGACGGTGGGGCGCTCTGGACGCCGACCCCCACGCCGATCCGCCACGAGACGGAGTACGTCGTGACGCACGGCGCCGGCTTCAGCACGTTCCAGCACCTGCATCGCGAGGTGGAATCCACGCTGCACGTCGGCGTGGCCGAGCGTGACCCGGTGAAGATCACGCGTCTGCGCCTGACGAACCGCGGGCGGAAGAAGAAGCGCCTAACAGTCACCTACTTTGCCGAGTGGACGCTCGGCGTCCAGCGCGAGCACACGCAGCATCAGGTGGTGACCGATTACGACCGGAAGCTCGGCGCCATTCTCGCGCGCAATACGACCGATGCGCCGTTCGCGGGGATGGTGGCGTTCGCGGCGCTGAGCGAGCGCGTGCACACGTGGACGGCCGATCGTCGCGAGTTCCTCGGTCGCCACGGCGCCGCGAGCGAACCGGCGGCACTGCGGGAGGCGGGTGCGCTGCTCCACGAGACGGCTGGAGCCGCCCTCGACCCATGCGCGGCGCTGCAATGCGTGGTCGATCTCAAACCGGGCGAGACCCGTGAGATCATCGCGCTGCTCGGCGCCGATCACGGCGAGGCCGCCGTTCGTGACCTGCTCGGCCGGCACCGTTCTCCACAACAGGCGGCGGCCGAGCTCGACCGGCAGCTCGCGTCATGGGACCGTCTGCTGTCGGCGGTCGTCGTCAAAACACCCGATCCCCGATTCGATGTCATGGTGAATCGGTGGCTCCTGTATCAGGCGCTCGCCTGCCGTATCTGGGGACGCTCGGCCGTCTACCAATCGAGCGGGGCGTATGGCTTTCGCGATCAGCTGCAGGACGTGATGGCCCTCGTGTACGCCGAGCCGGCGATCGCGCGCGCACACATTCTGCGTGCCGCGTCGCGACAGTTCGTCGAGGGCGACGTGCAGCACTGGTGGCATCCGCCCGAGGGACGCGGAATTCGGACCCGCTTCTCCGACGATCTCGCCTGGCTCCCGCTCGTCGTCGATCACTACGTGCGCGTCACCGGCGATGCGAGCGTGCTCGACGAGAGCGTTCCGTTCCTCGAGATGCGGCCGCTGGCGCCTGACGAGCACGAAGTGTTCGATCTGCCGGGGATCTCGGCGGAGCGCGCCACCGTCTACGAGCACTGTTTGCGAGCGCTTCGTCGCGCCGCGACCAAAGGCGATCACGGCCTGCCCTTGATTGGCATCGGCGACTGGAACGACGGCATGAACCGCGTGGGGATCGAGGGTAAGGGCGAGAGCGTGTGGATGGGCTGGTTCCTCACCACGATCATGCGGTCGTTCGCCGGGTATGCACGCGATCGCGGCCACGCGGGAGTGTGGGAATGGCTGGAGACGACCGCGAACGAGTACGTCGCCGCCGTCGAGGACACGTCATGGGACGGTGAGTGGTATCGCCGAGCGTACTTCGATGACGGAACGCCACTCGGATCCCACGCGAACGACGAGTGCAAGATCGATTCGCTCGCGCAAACGTGGGGCGTGATCTCCGGCGCCGCCGATCCGGAGCGTGCGCGCACGGCCATGTCATCGCTCGAAAGGCACCTCGTGGACAACCACCACGGGATCATCAAGCTGCTGACGCCGGCGTTCGACAAGACGCCGAACGATCCAGGCTACATCAAGGGCTATTTGCCGGGGGTCCGCGAGAACGGGGCCCAATACACCCACGCCGCGCTGTGGGTGGTGCTGGCCACCGCGATGATGGGCAACGACGAGCGTGCGCTCGCGCTCTGGCAGATGATCAATCCAGTCTCCCACACGGGAGATGCGACCGGCGTCGCCACATACAAGGTGGAGCCGTACGTCGTCGCCGCCGACGTCTACACGGCGGAAGGTCACATCGGCCGCGGCGGATGGACCTGGTACACGGGCTCGGCGAGCTGGATGTACCGTGTCGCGCTCGAGGCGATCCTGGGCTTCCGGAAAACGGGCGATACGCTGCGTTTGGAGCCGTGTATCCCGAGAGGCTGGCCCGGATTCACGATCGAGTACCGGTTCGGGGCGACTCAGTACACGATCGAGGTCAAGGTGTCAGGAGACGCTGCGGGCGTGACTGTCGACGGCCGGCGTCTCGAGGGGGACGCGATCCCGCTGGTCGATGATGGGCACGGGCACAGCGTCCTCGTCGAGGTGCGCCAATAAGCAGCGCAGAACGCCGCACTGCGTAACCACAGAGACACGGAGAAGGGCGAACTGCGGCTACCTGCAGTTCGCCCTTCTCCGTGCCTCTGTGTCTCTGTGGTTACGCAGTGCGTCCGTTGCGCGCTGAACTACCGCTCGAGCCGATACCCCACCTTCGAGACCACACGAATGTGCCTCGGCCGTCGTTGATCGGCCTCGAGCTTCCGCCGCAGCGCACACACGTGCGTGTCGATCGTTCGACCCGAGGCAGCGACCTCACTTCCCCATACTTCGCGCGCCAGCTCTTCCCGCGAGGCCGCTGCGCCTTCGCGGCGAAGGAGTGCCACGAGCAGGTCGAACTCCTTCGGGGCGAGGTGAACATCCACCCCGTCGCGGCGAACGGTGCGCGCGGCGAGGTTCACCTCGATCGCGCCGAAGCTCAGGCCGGTGGCATCATCCTCGCGCGGCGACTCGGCGCTGGCCGTCTCGCCGACTTCCTCGACGTTCGCGCGCGAGATATCGACCCCGCCCCGCTGCAGCAGCTGAACGACGCGATGCAGCTCGAGCTCGTTGAGCGTGAGCGCGAACCTGACGAGTGGAACCTGTGAGGCTCGATCGAGCGAGGACGCGAAGGGCAGCACCGACGCCGCGCCGGGCTGACGATTTCCGTTGGATAACTCGTCGTTCGCACGTCGCAACGAGTACTCCGTGAATGCGATGGCCATGACGTCACTCTCTGGTTTCCTCGTGTTCGACACTACGAGAGTGATCGAGGGTTTGCTTCATCGCATGACGGAAATGTAAAGAAACGACTGCGTACTGCGTACTGCGTACCAAAACCAAACAGACGCAGTACGCAGTACGCAGCCTTTCGGGCTTAGGCCTCCAGCCGATACCCCGCTTTCCACACTGTCAGGATATGTCTCGGCTCGGCGGGATTGTCCTCGAGCTTGCGGCGGAGCTCGCGGATGTGGATATCCACGGTGCGCGTCATGACGGCGGTCCGGTGTCCCCAGACTTCCTTGAGCAGCTCGAATCGTGAGGCGACCGCACCACGCCGGCGTACCAGCGCGAGCAGGAGGTCGAACTCCTTGGGCGTCAGCGCCACCTGCGAGCCGTTGCGAAGCACGGTGCGCGACGACGGTATGATCTCCACGCTCCCGAACTTCTCGTTCGCCGTTTCCTTCTTCTCCGGCGCCCGCGCGCGCCGGAGCAGCGCATTCACGCGCGCCAGCAGCTCGAGCACGCCGACAGGCTTTGTCACGTAATCGTCAGCGCCGAGTCGGAAGCCGAGCACCTTGTCGGCCTCCTCGCCACGCGCCGTGAGGATGAGCACCGGCATCTCCCGACCCTCCTCGCGCAGTGTCCGGAGCACGCGATACCCGTCGAGCCCGGGAAGCATCAGGTCGAGAATGATGACGTCGGGGTTGCGATCGCGCGCGGCGGTGAGTCCCGTCGGTCCGTCGTTGGCGACGGCAACCTCATACCCCTCGACCTCGAGGCTCGTGCTGAGTCCGAACGCCAGGTCCGCGTTGTCTTCGACGATGAGGATCTGCGTCATGGGTCAGATGGACACGGGTTCAGCGGGCGCGGGTTCCCGTGACGTCGTCGCCACGGCACCAGCGAGAGGCAGCGCGACGATGAATCGCGCACCGCGCGGGCGAGCATCCTCGACCCACGCGCGACCTCCATGCAGATCGACCAGCTCGCGCGCGACGGCGAGACCGATGCCGCTGCCGGCGACCGACTTGGCGTCGCGCTCGAGCCGGTGGTATGGCTCCCAGATTCGCTCCCGCTCTTCAGCGGGAATTCCGGCGCCCTCGTCGATGACCTCGATGAGCAGGCGATCGGCTGCCGCGCGCGCGCGCACCGTGATCGTCTGCCCGGCGGGTCCGTACTTCACCGCATTGTCCAGCAGGTTCAACAGGATCTGATGCAGCGCGGCGCGGTCGACGCTCGCCACCAGGCCGTCGGTGAGCTCGGCGTGGAGCGTGACGTCCTTCGCCCGCGTGAGCGGAGCGAACGTGTCGAGCACGTCGCGGATCTCGCGAGCAACTTCCGTGTCCTCCACCCGCAGCCGGTTCGCACGCCGCTCCGATCTCGCGAAGTTGAGCACGTTCTCCACGAGATACGTCAGGCGTCGAGCCTCCTGATCGATGATGCGTGCCGAGCGCCGGCGCTCTTCGTCGGAGCGAAGCTTGTCCATCGTGAGGAGCTCCGCGAACAGGCGGATCTGCGCCAGCGGCGTGCGCAGCTCGTGCGAGACGCTCGACACGAAATTCGTGCGCAGTCGCGCCAGCTCCTGCTGGCGGCGGAGGTTGAGCAGCGCGATCAGCAGCAAGCCGGACGTGAGAATGAACAGCGCGAGCAGCATCGGCATGCGCGAGCGCGGTAAGCCGCCGACGACCAGCTGTCCGGCGAGCTCGGGCCGGATCGCCACGCGAACGTGAAGATTGCCGAAGCGGCTCCCCAGCGTGTCCTCTCGGGCATAACGAGGAGGGAAGCGGGCGGTGGAGCGATAGATGGCGTCGCCGGCAGGGTCGTGAACGCTGATCGACAGGACGGAATCGCTCCGAAGCCCTCGCAAGAGCGATGGCGGCAGCAACACCTGCCTGGCAACGATCTCGCTGAACAGCGCCTTCGTGAAATGCGTGGGATCGCTCTCGAACCCATACGCCCCGACGGGGTGGCCATCGTAATCGCGGGTCAGGACGTACCCGAGCATGCGGAGGGCGCCGTCGACACGCGCGACGATCGTGATGTACGCATCGTTCGTGAGAACGATCGACATCTCGGTGCGGCCATCGACCGATCCGTATACGGTGCGCACCGGCTCTCCAGCGATCTCCGTCGCCGTGTAGTGACCGCGGATCGTGTCACGCACCCACGCGGCGAGCTCGCGCGATACGGGAATGCCACTGGTCGCGAGTGTCGAATCCCGGAACTCGAAGCGGAAGAAGAAGCGCGCCGAATCCAGGCACCCACAGAACTGCGTCCGCCGAATCGCCGACTCGGCGAGGTCTTCCGGCGCGAGCTTCCCCTTCGTCGCATCGCCGTCGGGCAGCCGTAGTAGCGAGGGCACGAATGCGGACATGAGCGTCGCCTGCATGTCGGCGCGCGCATAGCGCGTGAACTCCCAGGCGGCGAGGGAGGCATAGTCGTAGAGCGCCTGCTCCGCCGTCTCCCGGTGCGACTTGGCGGCGACGTGCGCCTGTCGCGCGAGCAGCGCGGTCAGGACGAGCGCGAACAGCAGCAGCGCCAGCGTGATCGTGGAGCGCGGCTGAGCCCGTAACGAACGACGGAGTCTGAAGATGGACACTTGTAAAGGGTTGGCCTTCGGCGCGTGGAGGGCAATAGCCCTAACGCAATCCGTACAGCCTAGGGGTCAGGAGTCAGGAGTCAGGGATCAGGGGGTGTCAGGGGAATGGGTTTCAGGAGAGAACGGCGCGTGGCGTTCCTGATCCCTTGTCCCTGTAACCCCCTGATCCGTGACTCCTGACTCCTGACCCCTCGGCTACAGTCGGAACAGGTACGACGCCTTCACAAAAAACCCGTCCGTCCGCCGCTGGAGCTCCCCGAACTTGAAGGCGAGGGGCTCGTCCATGACGCTTCCATAACCGGCGAAGACCACCGTGCCGGGGAGCGGCTGGTACGAGAACAGGAAATCGCCGCGAAAGACGTTGGCTGACGAGGGCTGCGATGGCGAATAGGTCCCATCGCCGTTCGGGATCAAGAGCACGCCGTTAGTGCGCGAGTCGTCGCGCAATGCGTCCACGTCCTCGGCGTCGTATTCACCGACCAGGCGCACGAATAGCGGGCGCGCGATCTGATACTCGAGCTTGAGCCTGGGAATGCGACGGATGCGCACCGTGCTCCCATCGGTGCGTCGGTTGTACTTCTGCATGTTGTACGTCGCGTTCACGCGCATCTTCTCGGTCGGCCGCCAATCCCCTTCCAGCGTTCCGATGAGGATGTCGGCCGAGGACCACTCGTCGAAGTTCTCGTCCTTCCCCCACACGACGAAGAGGCTTGCCGATCCGCGCTTCCATTCCGGGGTGCCGATCGTAAGCACGTAATCGAGATTCGGAAGATCCGGAGTACCGGTGAACGGAATCGTGTCGACCCCGCCGGCCGGCCTCGGTGCCTCGATGAGAATTCCCGAATACAGGTCCGGATCGTAGCCGAACGTCTCGACGAGCAGCGAGGCACCCAGCGACCACCCGCCGCGGAACGTCGTGGTCGTATTGAGATGCGCCTTCTTGTCCTGCGCGTCGCCGCCGCGCGTGAAGACGTCGTACTGCCAGGTCCCGAGCAGATTCAGCTCGGTGCTGAAGGTCTCGACGAGCGAGCCTCGCGCACCGAACGTCGTGAGGCGGTGCGAGAAGCCGGCGTTCGCGATCCCCGGCCGCGAGATGAATCCGCTGCGCGTGACGAACTCGGGATCGATCGCGTTGATGCTGTAGCGCATACCGAATCGCCGCCCGTTGCGGGCGAAGCGCGCGTCCCAGAGCGGCGCGTTCCATTCGCGCCCACCCTCGTGGCTGAAGCTCTGCGCCCATTGGACGCGCGCATCGTAGATCTTTCCGAAGACGACACGCGCGTCGGCGTTGGCGACGCGATTCCAGTCGTCACCCACGGCCCGATCGGTATAGGCGAGCCCAACGCGCGACTGCGAGCCCACGTCGCGTTGCACGCGGCCGATGACGAAGCGCGGGCGGTGCCCGTTGGTCGTGGGCAGGTCGTCGTCGACAGCGGTCAGGAACGCGATGTCGGTCCCCGATACCTTGCCCGCCAGCTTCACCGCACCTAACGGCTGGACGATGCGACGCGTGTAGATGAGGTTGCTCGGCGTCCTGAACTGCTCGCTGCCATCGAGAAAGAATGGTCGCTTCTCGGAGAAGAAGAGGGCCGCGCGTGGATCGAAGGCGAGTTGGCCGGCGTCGGCCTCGATCTGGGAGAAGTCGGGATTGACCGTCCCGTTCATGGTCAGGTTGTTCGTGATCCCCCACCGCACATTCCCACCGACTTCGGGATGGTCAGTCTCGGACGTCCACGTTCCGTCGGCCGCGCGAGCGCCGACGGTGCGCGCCGTCACCTCCGGATTGACATCGAGCACGAGCCCGCGTCGAAGATCGGTCAGCCCTTCGATATGCCCGGACTGGGCGAGGAACGAGGCCGCGTCGCGCTTCGCCGGCACCCAGGAGTCTTCGTAGCCGGAGTGCTGCACCCGTCGCAGGATGTGCAATCCCCACCGCTGCTCCGGGCGTGATTGATAGCGCAGCGTCTTGAACGGGATCCGGATCTCGATCTCGTACCCCTGCTCGGTGACGCGTCCCTTCGATTGAAAAACGAAGTCCGGGTTGAGGTCGGCGCTCTCGCGCGCGACCTGCGCGGCACTGAACGAGCCCGCTCGTGTTCCCCCCTGCTCGACGAGTGTGCCATCGGCTTGTACGCCGAGCGGGTTGACGGCGAATACCGTAGCCTGACGACCGTCATCGAAGGTGCCGAGGAGGATCTGGATGTGGTCGTCGGCGAAAATGCGGTCGCGGTCGGCGAGGGTGGCGTGCACGCCGCCGTGCGCCTCGAACGCGCGGACACCGAAATGGATTGCCGTCGGCGAGTACCAGAGGAGGACCTGCGTCGAGTCGTTGGCGGCTACGCCGTCGACGGGAGCGAACTGCGAGAAGCCGGAGAGAACGACGGCCTGGGCCCATACCGGCTCGTCGAGCACGCCGTCGATGGACACGGACATCTCGGAGCGCGGCGGGCGGACGGCGGTGCGATCATCTCGTCCGGAATGGACGGCGGGCGTTGCGATGTTCGCGGCGGTCTGCAGCTGCGCGAACAACAGGAGGGGGACGAGCATGGCACCAAAGTGTGAAATATCCGTGAAGTCGGCCAGCCGGGACCGGCACAACTCACCAAACCCGTACAGGAGGAACGAGAAACGAGGAAGTCGATCGGCCAGTGCGTGCCCAAACAACTTCCTGGTCCCTTACTCGTACAAGAGATACTCGCGCCGTATCGAAAGAAACTCCCTCGACTGCGCCTCCCAGTCGGCGAGCAGCTGATGCAACCGGCCCTCGGTGATCGCCTTGCGAAGGGCGTCGGTGCCCGCCAGGCGATCGACGCCGGCGCCGCGTTCCTGCCACCGAAACTTGCCCGGATGCAGGCGCCTGACGAGGTCGATGAAGAGCAGAACAGTAGACACCGGCCGGTAGACCTCGCGATCGGTCATGACGAACCGAACGGCCGGGATGGAGGCGTTAGGGTACTTCGCCGTGCCTCGCACCGACATGAACCGGGTGGCCTCGAAGCGCACCCCTGGGAGGACCAGCGCATTCATGGAGTCGGCGACTTCTCGCGCTCGGAGCCAGGGCGCGCCTGCCTGCTCCAGCGGGCGATCGGTCCCTCGCGCTTCCGACAGGTTCGTCGCCTCGATGAACACGGTGCCGGGATAATGAATCGCCGTCTCCAGGCGGCGAATGTTCGGGGAGGGATTCACCCATGGGAGTCCCGTCTCATCGAACCACATCTCGCGCTTCCAGCCAAGCATCGGCACGACAACGAGCTCGGCGCCAATACCGAAGCGATCGTTGAACATCCGCGCCAGCTCGCCGATCGTCATCCCATGTCGCAGGGCGATCGGATAGATGCCCGTGAACGAGCGGAATGCGCTATCGAGCATGCTTCCTTCGACGATGTGCCCGCCTATGGGGTTGGGGCGATCGAGGACGATGAACGGGATTCCCTTCTCCCGCGCCGCCCGCATCGCCAACCCCATCGTCGAGATGTAGGTGTAGGGTCGAGCGCCGATGTCCTGCATGTCGAATAGCAGGGCGTCCACGTTCGCGAGCATGCGGGGCGTCGGCCTGCGCACGTCGCCGTACAGCGAGTGAATCGGCAGCCCGGTTCCTCGATCGACGCCTGACGAGATCTTCGCGCCGTCGGCGGCGGTGCCGCGGAGTCCGTGCTCGGGAGCGAAGAGCGCGACGAGCTTCACATCCCGTGAGGCGAAGAGGCGGTCGATGATGCTGACGCCGCGCGCGTCGACACCGGTGTGATTCGTGATGAGTCCCACGCGCTTGCCACGGAGGGGCGCAGGAACGTCGGCGAGAAACTGCTCGACACCCGGTCTCACCGCGGGCTCAGGAAGAGACGGCGCTTGCGGCTCGCCGAAGAGCAGAGCGAGAAACGCGACGACGGGCACGATCATCTGAAGAAGGTCATCGAGGATATCGAGGATGTCGAGGTGATCGAGATGATTTTGCGTTGATCACCTCGAGATCCTCGACGCCGTGGACTACCTGGGCTGGCATAAGAATCGCCTTTTTCCTGAGTAACCTGATTCAGTGAGATACCCATGTCGCGAAGGCCTCTCGCCGACTCCATTTCATCGGACAAGAAGCTCGACGAGCTCTATGAGCTCATTGAGGGCATCGAGATCGCCATGTTGACGACCGTCGAGGCCGACGGATCACTGACCTCGCGTCCCATGGCCACGCAGAAGCGTCGCGAGGGCGTCGACTTGTGGTTCATGACCAGCCTGGAGACACACAAGGCGGACGTTCTGCGGCGGCACCCGCAGGTGAACGTCGCCTATTACAACAACAAGTCTCGCGAATGGGTCTCAGTGAGCGGCATCGCGACACTGTCCAGCGACCGCGCGCTGATTCACGAGGTCTACCAAAAGGACTGGAAGGCCTGGCTGGGCGATGAAGGTGGCGAGCGGGATGGCGGCCCCGACGATCCGCGGATTCTCCTGATCGAGATCGAGGCGCGGGAGGCGACGTATATGAAATCCGATACCCCGCGAGTCATCGCCTTGTTCAAGGTAATGAAGGCGATGGCGACGGGCGGACGCGTGGAGCTCGGCGACGTCCGCCACGTCGACGCGCCTGAGTTCGAGTCTGGTCCCGGGAATTCGTAGAACGTCGAAGAGCTCTATTCGACTGATTCCTGCCCTGGTGCACGGTCCTCGCGCCGCGGGGATGACGTCTCCGTCGACAGTGGCGACTTGGGCTGGGCCTCGTGGGCGTGCTCCCGCCGGTTGTGCTGCTCGAGCTGCTCCTGAGAGTCGAACTCGGTGCCGCAGGCGTCGCAGGTGAGCTTCTGGTTCTGGGCCATGGGATCCTCCGGTGAGGTGATCGAGGCAAGCATCACGACATCAGTCCTCGATTCGGAACGTGTTCGAGACGCGCTGGTCCAGCGGGAGTAATTCTCCTGGGCCCTCGTTAGGGCGCCACGAGCCATAGGCTTGCGCATACACGACGCGATACTCTCCCGCAATCGGATCGACCTCGAAGCGGGGCATCGCATTCGCCGCCAGCATCGCACGCACACGAGCCGTGTCGGTGCGAGACGCGCCGGGAGCGACTTTCGGAGGATCGAGCATGAGGATCGCGGGGCATGCCTGGCCATACGCCGGCTTCCAGGCCCCATCCACCCACTTCTCGAGCGAGAACGACGGCTGGCTGGTGCTTCCACAGGGGTGCAGCCGAACGGTGTCACTGGTGCGATTGGTGAACGTCGTCACGATGTCCAGCTCGAGCGCGTCCGCGGTGCGCCGGGCGCGATATGACTGTTGATCAGTCGTGATAGAGGGTGAGGCCGGTGAGGGCGCGGCACTACCCACAGGCGTTTCTCCAGCGGGCTCCTCGCGCGAGACCATGCAGGCCACGGCGACGAGACAGATGGCCCCCAACCGGCCTAGTTGCCGTGGAGCGAGCGTTAACCGCATCATGCCTCCTCTCGAGGGTGACAAAACCGTTCCGCCGGTTCAAACCTCGGCCCGGTTTCCGCTGTCATATCTGCGACCGTACACGGAGTTGTCCATGCGTCAGACCGTTCTCCTCCTCGTGACTGCACTCGCCATGCCCGTTCTCGCGGGGGCGCAGGACCGGGATCGCGACTTCAGATTCAGCGAGCGCGTGCCGTCGGGCGCGTGGCTTCGCGTGCATTCTACCCACGGCGACATTCGCGTGACTGCCGCCTCCGGCAGCGAAGTCGAGGTCATCGGTCGCAAGAGCGGGGACGACGCGGCCGAGCTTCGCATCACCACGTTGCGTAATGGGGATGACGTCACCATCTGCGCGTACTTCGAGGGCGCTCAGTGCGACACCGAAGGTATTCGCTCGTCCCGCAAGTGGAGTCACGACGGTGAGGGAAGCGTCGACTTCGAGGTGCGTCTGCCGCGCGGCGTGAAGATCCGTGCGCTGTCCGGCAACGGGGAAGTGCTGATCAGCGGCGCGACGGCCCAGGTGCACGCCGCCTCCGGGAACGGAGCGGTGAGTGTCGCGTCGAGCGGCGGGCCGGTCTCGGCCTCGTCAGGCAACGGCGACATCGAGGTCAGCGAGGCGGGCGGCGAAGTCGAGGCGCGGAGTGGCAATGGGGACATCCGTGTCACCACCCGCAGCGGTCCCGTCTCCGCCTCGACCGGCAACGGCAGCATCGACGCACGAATGGCGTCGCTGGCCGGCACCGCGGACATGGCGTTCCGCACGGGCAACGGCGATGTCATCGTCACGCTCCCCGCGAACTTCGAGGGCGAGATCGACGCGCGCCTCCCGAATGGCCGCCTCGACAGCGATTTCCCGGTTCGCGTGGAAGGCCGCCTCGACCCGCGCCGCCTCCGCGGTACGATCGGCGGCGGCGGACGCCGAATCACGATCGTTTCGGGCAGCGGGGGGGCGGAGCTTCGAAAGTCGGGCTAGGCGGGATAGTAGAAGCGCGAACGAGGAACGAGGAAGCGCCAGGAGAGCTCCCGTCGCGCTTCCTCGTTCCTCGTTCTCGTTCTTCCTACCTCACCCCCACCAAGCTCAGCACGATGAGCGCCGCCCATTGCGGCCCCAGCCACCCTCGCTCGCCGTCGTCGTACTCCTCCGCGAGCGAATGCGCACCTCGGCCTGTTCCACCTCCGTCGATCGTGATTGCAGGAACACCGAGACTCATTGGCAGATTCGCGTCGGTGCTCCCAGCGGAGAGCTCGGACGTGAAGCCGAGCGCGCGACCCGCATCCAGGCCCGCGCGAACGATGCGCGCCGTGTCGGCCTGAGCACCGGCGGGACGAATGCCCGTCGTGTCGATGCGCAACTGCAGCGGCACACGAGACCCCGGCCACCGCGCGCGTTCTGCCTCCAGGGCGCGCTGGAGCGCGACGCGGAAGTCGGCATCGAGTGAGTCGAGCGCCGCGCGCGACTCCGAGCGAAGATCGACGTCCATGGCGACCGACGCGGGAATCGAGTTCACCGACGTCCCTCCCTCGAGTACCCCCACGCTGAACGTCGTCTTCGGATCGCTCGGCACACGCAGCTCGGCGATTCCAGCGATCGCGCGTCCCAGGGCATGCGCTGGATTCGGCATCCCGAAGGCGCCGTAGCTGTGGCCTCCCGGACCCTCATAGAACACGCGGTAGCGATGACTGCCCACCGCGCGATTCGTTAGGCCCAGTCCCGTGCCATCGACGGAGATGAAGTAGTCGATCGAATCCTTCATTTCCTTCGTGAAGAGGTGACGCACCCCGCGCAGGTTCCCCGGACCCTCCTCGCCCACGGTCCCGACGAAGAGGATGTCGCCTTGCGTTTGTACCCCGGCACTTGCCAGCGCGCGCGCCACGGCGAGCACGATCGCCAGCCCGCGACAGTCGTCGCCGATGCCCGGCCCCTTGAAGAGCGTTCCCTGACGCGTGACGGTCACGTTCGTGCTCTCGGGAAACACGGTGTCGAGATGTCCCGACAGCACCACCGTCGGGTGCCGCGCGACTCCGCGGCGTCTCGCGATGACGTTGCCCTCCGCATCGATCCGCGCGTCGGTCAGCCCAAGCCCAACGAGACGTCGACGGAATTCCTCGGCGCGCCTCGCCTCGCCGAACGGCGGCGCCGGGATCTCACAGATCGAGACCTGCTGCTCGAGCGTCCACGCATTGTCGACGCGAATCTTGTCCAGCGCGGCCCGAACGCTCGGACGTTGCGCGATGGCTGACGGCGCGGATGGCCGGGGCGTTTGCGCGCCGGCGCAGGCCGCGAGCAACGGCGCCAGGAGCGCGAACAGCAGTGCATGGATGATCATGGGCGTCCTCTGCGAAGCACCCGGCCAGCCCGTGCGCCGGTGAAGCGGCCGCTGTCGACGGCCAGCGTACCGTTGACGATCACGTACGGGATGCCCGTCGGATACTGATGCGGCTCCTGGAACGTCGCGCGGTCAACGACGGAGTCCGCGTTGAAGATCGTGAGGTCGGCACGGGCACCGGTGCGTACGACGCCGATATCCGAGAGACGGAGCGTGGCCGCCGGCATCCCGGTCATCTTGTGGATCGCGTTCTCCAACGTCAGCACGTTGCGCTCGCGAACGTAGCGCCCGAGGATGCGCGGAAACGTGCCGTACGCGCGCGGATGCGGGTGGCCGTTCCCGGGACTCGAGAGCCGCCCGTCCGACGCGATCATCGTCTGTGGATGGCGCATGATGCGCTCGACGTCGGCTTCATCGAGCACGTGGTAGATCGCCGATGCCCCGCCGCGGCGTACCGCGTCGATCACGAGCTGTGCGCCCGTTTCCGGCGTCGGCGGGAGCCCCCGCTCGACCGCCCAGTCCTGCAGCGTGCGTCCTTCGAGCGATCGCTGCCACGAAACACCCGCGAACTGCACTCGAGACAGATCGCCACCACCACGATCGGTGAGCAGGAGCTCCACGATGCCGCGCGTTATGCTGTCCCGGAGCACCGAATCCGCGAGTCGTCGCTCGAAGGCACTGTCACCTCCGGCGAGCGCCCACGTCGGAACGAGCACTCCGATGCCGGTGGAGGTCGCGGTATACGGATACTGATCGATGCGCACGTCGACGCCGGCGGTGCGGGCGCTGTCGACCATCGCCAATGTGCGCACGCTCTGTCCCCACATTGGCTTGCCGATGACCTTGTGATGCGTCAACACGACGGTGATCCCCGTGCGTCGGCCGATGTCGATCGCCTCGGCGACTCCCGCGATGACGCCGAGTCCTTCCTCTCGAAGGTGCGAGGTGTAGATCCCGCCGGAGTCGGCGGCCACCCTGGACAGCGCGACGACCTCATCCGTCTTCGCGAACGTGCCGGGGAGATATCGCAGTCCGGTCGAGAGGCCAAACGCCCCTTCGTGCATGCCCTGCGCGACCATCGCCCGCATCTGGTCGAGCTCCGCCGGCGTGGGATCGCGATTGGCCAGCTGCATGACGTTGCGCCGGACGGTGTTGTGACCGACGAGAAAGCCGACGTTCATGCCCACACCTAACGATGCCGCCGAGTCGAGGTAGGCGGCGAAGGGCCATGGGCCGCCCCCATCGGGGCCGCCGAGTGCCGTCGTCACACCTTGGCGCACGTGGCTCTCGGCGTCCGGCATTCGGAGCAGTGGCTCGATGTGCGCGTGCAGATCGATGAAGCCTGGGGCGACGATGAGGCCGCTGGCATCGATCGTCCGTCGTGCGGCAGAGGCCGCCAGGGCGCTTCGGGAGACGAGCGCGATGCGGCCCCCGCTGATCGCGACGTCGGCTCGATAGCTCGCGCCCCCGGTGCCGTCGATGACCGTGCCGCCGGTGATCAGCAGGTCATAGGTGGGAGTAGTCGTGTGGACTGTCGCGGGGGGTGCGCACGCCGCGAGAAGGCCCATGAGCAGCGCTAGGGGACGCATGGAAACCGGGTTGCCTTTGTGTGGGACGGATGACACATCATGAACGAGGAACGAGGAATGAGGAAGACCTGGATCACCTCGACGACATCGACCACCTCGACCACCTGGGGTTTCAATGCGGATCCAATTCCTGCTTGGCACGGCCGTTCTCATCTCCTGCGTGAACATCGCACCCGCGCAGGACGGGCAGCGAGCGCGTCCCACGACACGCGCCGAATCACTGTACGTCAGCACCAGGTGGGAGGACCACCCGCCGCGCGACTTCGCGCGCGACATGGCCGCCAAGGCGCGCACCGACAGCATCTATCGCGCACGTACCCGAGGTGTCGTCGACTATCAAAAGGTCACCTACCGCAGTAGCGTCGGCGACATGGACATTCCCGCCTACGTCTTTCAGCCGGTCACCAAGCGCGGTGCCCGGCGGCACGCGGCGCTGGTATGGGTGCATGGCGGGGTTCACGGAAGCTGGTCGGAGATGTACTGGCCGTTCGTGCGCGAGGCGGTGGACCGCGGCTACGTCGTGATCGCGCCGGAGTATCGTGGAAGCACAGGGTACGGTCGCGACTTCCACAACGCGATCGACTATGGCGGGTACGAGCTCGACGATGTGCAGACGGCGGTGGACTACCTGAAGCGCTTGCCGCATGTCGACCCGGCTCGCATCGGCATCATGGGATGGAGCCACGGCGGGTACATCACGAATCTCCTGCTTTTTCGCGACTCGCATCCGTTCAAGGCGGGCGTCGCGATCGTGCCGGTGACGAACCTGATCTTCCGCCTTTCGTACAAGGGTCCCAACTATCAGCGCAGCTTCGCCACCCAGCGCCGGATCGGCGGTTTGCCCTTCGAGAAGCGGGAGATCTACGTGGAGCGGTCCCCACTCTATCATGTCGACAAGCTGAACGTGCCACTGCTCGTGCACGTGGCGACCAACGACGATGACGTCAACTTCGTCGAGGGTGAGCAGATCATCAGCGCGCTGCGCGCGAAGAAGCCCGACCTGGCGGAGACGAAGGTCTACGTCGATCCCGCGGGTGGCCACAGCTTTTCGCGGCGAGTGAATCGGGAGACGCTCGAGCGTGATGACACGCCGGAGCAGCGCGACTCCTGGAACCGAGTGTGGGCGTTCCTGGAGTGGAATCTGAGGCCGTATCAATAAGGGTCCTCAGGGTCCTCAGGGTCCTCAGGGTCCTCGGGGTCCTCGGGGTCCTCGGGGTCCTCGGGGTCCTCAGGGTCCTCGGGGTGCGAGGTGCTCAGGGGTTCGCACCCTGAGGACCCCGAGGACCCTGAGGACCCTGAGGACCTGCTCTTAGACGCTACTCCTCCTGAACGCCCTCAGAATCAACAGCAGCACGCACGCACCGACGAAGGCGATGAAGATCGTCCCCGCCATCCCGCCGAACGGGCTGTTGACGCCCAGCGTCCGGAATAGCCAGGCGCCGACGAACGCGCCCACGATTCCGATGACGATGTCGGCGATGATTCCGAATCCGCCGCCCACGACCAGTGAGGCGAGCACGCCCGCGACCAGACCGACGATGATCCAGGTAAGAATGTCCATTTAAGGCTCCGAATGGGTACGCCCACGCTGCGGGGGCAATGGGTGTGCCTGAAGGCGAGGTCGTCGAGGGTGTCGAGGTGATCGAGGTGGTCGAGGAGACGGCGGTCACACTGACGACTGCACCTCGATCACCTCGACATCCTCGACGACCTCGGCCACCTTTCCGGCCCGCATTCGATGTCCACCAGCAGTACCAAACCCCAACGAACCTCAGACCCAACCATGCACATCCGTTCCATTCTGATCGCCGCCGCGGCGGCTGGGGTCCTTGGCGCCTGCGCCAAGGATGACGCCGACCGGGCCGCCACCGCCGATTCCGCGGCCGAGCACGCTGGCCACGCCATGCCCAACGTCGTCACGGTCGTCGCCACCGATTTCAAGTTCGATGCGCCGGCCTCGATTCCCGCGGGCCTCACGAAGTTCGTGCTCAAAGGCGCAGGACAGCAGATCCATCACGCCACGATCGCGCGGCTCGATGACGGGAAGACCGTCGCGGATCTCCAGACCGCGTTCAAGACGCCAGGTCCGCCGCCGTCGTGGGTGACCTTCGTCGGCGGGCCGAACGTCCCCGATCCGGGTGCCGAGGCGAACGCGACCGTCGATCTGGCGCCGGGGAACTACGCGCTCATCTGCTTCGTCGACACGCCCGACAAGGTGCCGCACTTCGCCAAGGGAATGGTGCACGGCTTCACCGTCACCGGCGCGGCGACGCATGCCATGGCGCCGACGGCCGACGTCAACCTCGTGCTCGACGATTACGTCTTCAACTTCGACAAGCCGCTGACCGCTGGCCGTCACACGATCAAGGTGACGAATCCCGCAGCACAGGATCACGAGATCCAGTTGATTCAGCTCGACTCGGGCAAGACGCTCGCGGACATGCAGCAGTGGATCACGAACATGTCCGGGCCTCCGCCAGGACGGGCCGCCGGTGGCATCGCGAGCATGAAGCCCGGCACGACCAATTACTTCGAGGTCGATCTGCCCGCGGGTGAGTACGTCGCCATCTGCTTCGTCCCCGACAAGAACGACGGCAAGCCGCACTTCCTGCACGGCATGGCGAGGCAGTTCACGGTCACTTGAGGACTGAATGACAGCTGCGAGTTGCGAACTGCGAACTGCGAACCATCAGCTGTGGCCGGCGCTCGTATGAGCTTCCCGAGGCCTCTTGTTCGCAGTTCGCAGTTCGCAGCTTTTCTGTGCCTCGCGGCCTGTAGTGCGAATCCGACGCTGCGCTCTCCAGGCGAGCCCGTCCGTCTCCCGCGCCTCGAGTTCGTTCCGCAATCGGAGACCTTCGCGGCCGCCGTTGGCGAATACGAGCGCATCTGGGCCGCTGACGCCGCCCGCATTGCGCGCACGATGCAGGAGGTGTCGGGACTCACCTTTTCCGATACCGCGATCACGGCCATTGTGTTCGAGGGCGTGAGCTCGTCAGGCGTCGGCGACACGCCGATGCGCCTGCGCGCGAGCTACCCCATCGACACCAAGCGCGCCACGCTCATCCACGAGCTCGGACACCGCCTCCAGTCACCGCTCTTTCGCCGGACCGACGAGGAGCACGGCCCGCTGTTTCTGTGGCTGTACGACGTGTGGGTATCGCTGTACGGACAGGAGTTCGCCGACGCGCAAGTCGCCGTCGAGAAGCGGCGCCGCGGACCGTACCCCCGGGCGTGGGATGAGGCGCTGGCCCTGTCGCCTCGAGAGCGCGCGGCGCGGTGGAAGGCGATCGTCGCGAATCAGCGGGCTCGACGATAGCGAAGACGATTGGCGTTCAGCACGCCCTCATCCGCTCGCATCGATAGTTCTCGAGCACGGGGATCACGTGCGAATCGATCAAGTCGTGCAGCGCATCGAGGTGACCCCACTCGCGCCGGCCCTCGGCGTCGGATGTCATCACCACCGTCGCGCGCAGCGCCGGGATGATGAAGATGAACTGGCCCCCGTAGCCCCAGGCGAAGTTCACGCGGTAATCCATGGCGGTCCGCGTCCACCATCCCCAGCCGTATCCGTGGCCGTTGAACGGTGAGTGCGTGCGCACGACGAACGAGCTGTCTACCCACCACGCCGGGACGACCTGTCGCCGGCCCGCGCGGCCATCGTTGCGATAGAGCTCGCCGACGGCCACCATTGCCCGCGGTGTCAGCCGCATGTCGTTCCCGCCGAAATAGATGCCCTGCGGATCGCGCGGCCAGCGCGGGATGTCGATGCCTAACGGCACGCCCAGCTTCAGCCGGGCGTACGCCCACGTGCTCATCCCCGTTGCCTTCGTCAGAATCGCCGATAACAGATGCGTGTTGCCGGTGCTGTAGATCATGGGGCCGCCGCGCGGCGCGACCATCGGCCGCGCGAGCGCCGACCGCACCCAGTTTGCGCTGGTGACCCATCGACCGTACCCATCGAAGCTCGTCGATTCGAGCCCGGCGCGCATCGACAGGAGGTCCGCGATCGTGATCTGCGCCTTCTCGGCGGCGGCGCTATCACGCAGGTCGCGTGGAAAAAACTCCGCGATCGTCTGATCGACGCCCTCGAGCTTTCCCTCGGCGATCGCGATCCCGACCAGCGCCGAGACGATGCTCTTCGAGACCGACTTCACGTTGGCCGTGCGCGTGCGCGTCGCGCCGCGATAGTACCGCTCGCCGACGATGCTTCCATCCACGGCGATCAGGAGACTGCGGAGCTTGGGAAGCTCAGCCGCGCGGTCGAAGGCCGGCCGGAGAACCGCGGGATCGAGGGATCGAACTGATTGAGACCGCTGCCCTTCCGCCGGCGCGCCGACGAGGAGGGCAACCGCGGACAGAACAATCGAGGGGCCCGGAACGCCCGAGCCCCTCGCCTTGATCACTTCGACGACCTTGATCACGTCGCCTACCTCGCCGTCAAGGCACCGGCGGCGCCTTGGGCTCGACCCGCACGATCCAGAGCCCGTTGTAGAAATCGTTCACGTACGCGAGCCCGTCGGCCGGATTCACGACCACACCCCAGGTCATCGCCTGGTTCTGAATCTTGCCCTGCATGTCGGCGGTGCTCACGAACGCGATCTCGCGGCCCTGTGCCCGGAGGTCGCCCTTGAGCTCCCCCGCGATGTCGAACACGCGAAAGCCACCGTCGTACGCGCCCATGTAGAGGGTGTCGCCCGCGATCCACACGTTGTGCACGCCGCCGTTCTCCGGCGTGTACCACGCCACCGACCTGGGCTCCTCGATGTTGCTCACGTCGATCACCTGCAACGTGCCGTACATGCGATCGGCGGCCTCGTCCTTCGCGCCCTTCACCGGGCTCGCGCGGTAGACCTCGTCGGCGATGAAGACGTAGTTCTTGTGTCGCCACGCCGTGTGCGTTCCGCGGGTGAACCCTGGTCCCGATTCCGCCTCCACCTGACGATACAGCGAATCGAGATTGTACTTGAACTGCGTCACGATCTTGGGATTCGCCGGCGAGCCGCCCTTGATCCCCTTCCCGACGTCGAGGACGACGAGCCCGTCATCCCAATAGCTGGCATACAGCAGCCCATCCTGCACGTCGATGTCGTGCACGTAGCGGCCGGCATCGGGACGGTTGGTCGTCCGCCACTGCGCGACTTCCCTGGGATTCTTCGGATCGTTGATGTCGATGACGTGCACGGCCCCGGTGCCGTCGTTCGTGAGATAGATGTGCGTCCCGTGCTTCGGCTGCGTGTAGACGAACGCCGAGTGCACGCCGGCCGTCACACCCTCGGTGAACTCCGAGATCACCTTGGGACGCAGCGGATCCTCGAGGGACGCGATCACGATGCCGTTCTTGCGATCCGCCGCACCCTCCCGCGTCATCACGAGCACCGTGCCCGCCTTGTCCGTCATGACGTCGTTCACCAGGCGCGTGTTCAGCACCAGCGAGTCGACGACCGTCGGTGCGGCGGGATTCGAGATGTCGATCGTGTACACGCGATCGCCGCCCCCGTGCGTGCCGAGGTAGGCGACCTTGCCGTTCGGATGCACCCAGACTTCCGCCGTCGTGAACTCGGTGCGCGGGAGGCGCCCCACGATCGAGACCGGACGGCGAATGGCGCGCTCCTCGACATCGACGATCGTGGACGCCGAGCGATTGCCTAACGTCGCCGTCACGACGACCGGCCCGGGCTCGTACGCCACGAAGACGCCTTCGGCGTCGATGACGCCGTTCCCCTGCATCGCCCATGTCGGCGTGAGCCCGGTGACGTCGCCCGATGACGACCGGGCGCGCGCCGTGAACGTGACCACATCACCAGTGCGGACCTTGGGACGCGCGGGCGCGATCGTCAGCGAGGTGATGGTGTTGGGCACGACTTGCACGGTGACCGTCGCCTTTGCCGTCCCGGCCGTCGCCGTCAGGGTCGCCCGGCCAGCGGCAACCGCCGTGACGAGCCCGTTCTCGGCGCGGACGATCGCCGGTGCGCTCGACGTCCACTGCATGGGCTCGATCGCGCGATCATTGGCCCGCGAGTACCCCACGGCTTCGACGCGTGCCTGCTGCCCGACGACGAGCTTCGTCGGTGCGACCCGAATGTCCACGCGCGACGCCGGTGCGGGAATGATCTCGATCTCCCGGCGCTCGACGAACGGCTTCGCGCCAGGCACCGTCGCCACCGCCACGATCGGCATCTTGCCGATGGCGCTGGCGATGACCGTCCCCGTCGAGTCGATGGCGCCCGAGCCGCCGCCTCCGAAGCGGACGCTGACGTTCTGAAGCACCGCCCCACTCGCGTCGTACGCTTGCGCGGTGAACTGCACGGTATCGCCCGCGCGCACCGTGCGCGTCGATGGCGAGATGACTATGCGGGAAATGGGGCTCGGCTGCGCGGTCTGCGGTGCCCCCTGCGCCCCCTGCTGGGCGAGCAGGAGGAGTGCGAACGGAAGAACGTGCATGGAGTGCCTGGCCTCTGGAGGGGTTTCTCGTGTCTCTATAGGACAATGCGAGCCAGCCGGATGTTCCGCGAGGGGGATTACGAATTCCGAACTGAAGAGGCGGCCCGAAGAGGCATAACCACAGAGACACAGAGGGCACGGAGAAACGGCGAACTGCTGGTGGAGCAGTTCGCCGTTCTCCGTGCCCTCTGTGTCTCTAGGATTGACGCCTTTGGCTCGCTCGGGGACGACCTATTGTCTTTCGACGGGCATCACGGGCGCGCCCGGCTGCAGACGCTCCGCGCCACCGACGACCACCTTTTCGCCCGCTTTCACGCCCTCGGTGATCTCGACGAAGCCCGAACGACGGACGCCGATCGTGACTTCGCGGCGGTCGACCTTGTTATCGGGCAACACGACCCACGTCACGCGCTGGTTGAGCGAGGTCAGCACGGCATCCTCGGGAACCACCACCGCGTTAGGCCGAGTCGCCGTCGCCAGGCTCGCCTCGATGAACATGCCGGCTTGCAGCTCGCGGCGCGGGTTGGGCACGCTCGCCTTCACCAGCACGGTGCGGCCGGGCAGCTGCACCACCGGGTCGACGAAGTCCACCACGCCGGTGAACGTTTTCCCGGGAAGCGCGGCGACGTTGAACTGCACGCGCTGGCCGTTCCGTACCCGGTCCGCGAAGCGCTCGGGAACCTGGAAGACCGCGCGCTGCGGATTGTAGGTCTGGAGCGAGATGAGCGGCCGCTGCGGCGTCACGTAATCACCTAACGACACGAGCCGTCGGCCGGCGACACCGCCGAATGGGGCTCGCACCGTCGTGCGCGTCAGGGAAAGCTGGAGAAGATCGAGGGATGCCTGCGTGCTCCGCGCCGTCGCTTCCGCACGCTCCAGCTCGCTGGCGCTCGTTGCGTTCTGTTGCAGCAGCTGGCGTGTTCGCGTCAGCGCCTGCTGCGCGAGATCACGCTCGGCCTCGGCGCGAGCGACCTGCGCCCGCAGGGCCTGGTCATCGATCTTGAACAGCGGCGCGCCGCGCCCAACGACGCTCCCTTCGCGCACGTAGATCTGCACGAGACGGCCCTCGGCCTCCGGACGCAGCTCGATGCTCTGCACCGCCTCGACCGTTCCCGTCGCCTGGATCTCGTCGATGACCGTTTCGCTTTTCGCCACCGCCACCTCGACGGGCATGGGGGGCATGCCGCCCGCAGGGGGCCCGCCAGCGCCTTCAGCGCCTTCAGCGCCCCCTACGCCTTTGTTGCCACTATCCGCTCCGGCGCTCTCGCCGTTGGCGGTTTCCATCGCCGCGCCCGTCTGCGCCGACTGCGCCTCCTCCCCACCACCGCACGCGGCAAGCACCACCGCGGCGAGCGCCACTCCCAATACCGTTCTCACTGTCGCGCCCCATCGTTGAAGAGCCGTCTGCCCAGCTGCGCCTCGAACCGCCCCAGCGCCAACCGGGTCGCATACCGTGATTGCACGAACTCCGCTTCCGCCTCCGTCAGGCGGATCTGCGCCTCGATCAGGTCGAGGATGGTGGTCGCCCCCGCGCGATAGCGTGTGTCCTGCACGCGGTAGTTCTCCCGGGCAACCAGAACCGCCTCCTCCGCGAGCTGCGTGGTCGCGCGCGCGGTGGTGTAGCCTTCGTACGTTTCGGTGACGTCACGTGCGACCGCACGCTCCGCATCGAGGCGCGTCACGCGTGCGATCTCCCGCGTCACGCGAGCCTGCGACATGAGGACTTCGCGCTGTCCGCCGTTCCAGATCGGCAGCGTCGCCGAAAAGATGAGCGAGGTGCGCGACGTCGCGTCGGGAAAGAAACGTGTGTCGTAGGTCGCCGTCGTCGCGCCTAACGTCAGGTTGGGAAGATACGATCCTCGCTGCGCCTTGACCAGAGCCTCTGCGGCGTCTTCCGCCGCCCGCGCCGCCACGGTGGTCGGACCGGACCGCGCCGCCTGGGCGACCGCGTCCGCCAGGGAGATCGTCAGCTCGGGGGACCGCGCATCCCCGAGCGGGATGGCGTCCACCGGGCTGTCCATCCCGATCCGGCGGCCCAGCTGCAGACGTGAGACACGGAGCGCGGTGACCTGCCGCAACTCCGCTACCCGCGCGCGGTTGAGCTCGAGCAGCAGCTGTAATGAATCGGTCGAGACGGCCGCACCGGAAATCACCCGCGCGCGCGCCACGCCGAGTTGCTCGCGCGCTCGGCGCACCCGCTCCGCCGCCACACGTGTCAGCTCCTGGTCAGCGAGCACCTGGTAGTAATCGGATTCGGCTCGCAGCTCGGCATCGAAGCGCTCCCGAACCTCGAGCGCCTCTGCCGCCGTCAACAGGGCTCGACTGCCGCTCAACTCCGCAAACTTCCGCCCTCCGCTGAACACCTCGTAGAACGCCTCGGCCCGGGCCGTGACCGAGCGACCCTGCGGCTGATCGGCTCCAAGAACGAAGGTCGGTGTCGAGAACTGTGCGAGATCGCCCGCCAGTCGCACCTGCGGCGTCACGATCGCGTACCACGCGGCACGCCGTGACCACACGGCATTGTCCACGTCGCCGCGCGCGGTGACGTACTGCGGGTCGAGACGCGCCGACCGCTGGAGCACTTCGGCCAGCGTGACCCGCGGGAGTGAATCTCCCGCCGCCGCGGTTTGCAGGATCAATGAAAGTCCGACGATCACCGCGCGTCCTCCATCGCCAAAGCCGGTTCCTCGGCGTGCTTTCGCCGGGCGCGTTCCTCGCGCTTCGAGCGCACACCCGCGCGCGCGTGGTCCATCATCACGTACACGGCCGGAACGAGGAACAATGTCAGGATCGTCGAGAAGAGCAAGCCGCCGACGATCGCGTAGCCTAACGGGCGGCGGCTCGCCGAGCCGGCGCCGAGGCCGAGCGCGATGGGAAGCGCGCCCATGATCGTCGCCACCGAGGTCATGAGGATCGGGCGCAGCCGGACGCGCCCCGATTCGAGCATCGCCTCGACCGTCGAGAGCCCGCGCTCCTTCAGTTGGTTGGCGTATTCGACGAGCAGAATCGAGTTCTTCGTCACCAGGCCGATGAGGAGCACCATCGCGATCTGGCTGTACAGGTTGAGCGTCGATCCCGCGATGAGCAGCGTCGCCAGCGCGCCCGTCACCGCGAGCGGTACCGCCAGCAGCACCGTGAACGGGTGCACCAGCGACTCGAACTGCGAGGCGAGCACCATGAAGACGACGATGAGCGCCAGGGCGAACGCGAAGTACAGCGCCCCGCCGCTCTCCTCCAGCTCGCGCGATTCACCGGCGAGCTCGATGGTGCTCCCCGCCGGGAGAATCTCCCGCGCGACGCGGTCGAGCGAATCGAGCGCGGCACCGAGCGTCAACCCTGGCGCCAGGCTCGCGCTGAGGGTGAACGACCGAACGCGGTTGAAATGGTTGAGTCCCTGCGGCCCCACGGTCTCGTTCACCCGTGCGACGGCACTCAACTGCACCAGCTGGCCGTCGTTGCCGCGCACGTACAGCCCCGACATGTCGCTCGGCGTCGCGCGCTCGTCGGGAGCGAGCTGCACCATCACGTCGTACAGCTTGTTGTTCATGGTGAACGTGCTCACCCGCCCGCCCCCGAGCATCGTTCCTAACGTCCCCGCGATGTCGCGAATGGGAACACCGAGGTCCTCGGCGCGATCGCGGTCGAAGGTGACGTTCAGCTCCGGCTTGTTGATCTTGAGATCGGTGTCGATGTTGATCAGACCCGGGATGGCGGCGGCACGCTGCGTGAGTACGGCCATGCCCTTCGTCAACGAATCGAAGTCGGGATGCCTGACGACGAACTGCAGCGGGTTGCCCCAGCCGAACGCGGGCGGGTTGTTCGCGAACGCGAAGACGCCCGGAATGCCGAAGAACTGGCCCTGAACCTCGCCGATGATGTCGTGCACCGAGCGATCGCGGTCCGACCAGTCCGTGAGGCGGCTGATCAGGAATCCCTGGCTGACCGGCCCCCAGCCGCCGACGATGCTGAACGTGCCTTCGACATCCTTGGTGCGCGCCAGGATCGCTTCCGCTTGCTTCTGGTACCCGTCGGTGTAGCCGAGGGACGAGCCCTCCGGCGCGATCACGATGGTGAAGAAGAAGCCGCGATCCTCGGGCGGCACGAACTCGCGCTCGAGCGCCCGGAAGATGAACACCGCCGCCACGATGATCAGTGCCGACGCGCCCACGGTCAGGCGCCGATGCGCGACCGACCAGCCGAGTGCCCGCTTGTATCCCGAAGCGAGCGACTCGAAGCCACGCTCGAGCTTTTGGTACAACGGGCCATGCCGTGGCGGCACGCGGAGGATCTTCGCGCACAACATCGGCGTCAACGTCAGGGCCACGAAGCCCGAGACGGCGACGGCGCCGGCCACCGCGATCCCGAACTCGTTGAAGAGCCGTCCCGTGTTCCCTTGCAGGAAGGCCAGTGGCGTGAACACGGCAATGAGCGAGATCGTCGTCGCGATGACCGCGAACGCGATCTCGCGCGTCCCGTTCACGGCGGCCACTTCCGGGCTCTCCTTCAGCTCCTCCTGGTGTCGATAGGCGTTCTCGAGCACGATGATCGCGTCATCGACGACGATACCGATCGCCAGCGTCAGCGCGAGCAGCGTGAGGTTGTTGATCGAGAAGCCGAGGAAGTACATGACGCCGAAGGTGGCAACGATCGACGTGGGAATGGCGAGCGCGGGGATGATCGTTGCCCGCAGGTTGCGCAGAAAGATGAAAATGATGAGCACGACGAGCAGGCCGGCGATGAGCAGCGTCTCCTCGGCTTCCTGAATGGATCGCTTCACGAACACCGAGGCATCGAAGGCCTCGATGAGCCTCACGCCGGGCGGCAGCGCCGCCTGGATCGCCGGCAGCTCCGCTTTGACGCCATCGGCCACGTCGACGAGGTTCGCCTTGGACTGCCGGATCACGCCGATCGCCACCGCCGGGGTCTGATTGTACCGGAGCGTACTCCGATCGTCCTCGGGTCCCAGCTCGACGTTCGCCACGTCCCTGAGCCGAATCATTTGCCCGGCGGTATTCGCCACGACGATGTCGCCGAACTCGTCAGGCGTCTTGAGCTCGCCCATCGACCGCACCGTGAACTCCCGCCGGTCGCTCTCGATGCGGCCGGCCGGCACCTCGACGTTGCGACTCTGGATCGCCGACGAGATGTCCTGCACCGTCAACCCCCGCGCGGCCAACTCGCTGGGCGACACCCACACTCGCATGGCCAGACGCCGCTCGCCGAAGACCTGCGCGCGGCCGACGCCGCTCACCGTCTGCAGCCGCGGCTTCACGAGCCGGTCGCCGATGTCGGAGAGCTGGAGCAGGTTGTAGGTGTCCGATGTCAGCGCCATCCAGTAGAACGGCTGCGCGTCGGCATCCTCCTTGGCGATGACGGGCTCCTCGATGTCGTCAGGCAGCCGGTCGCGGACACGTGAGACCTTGTCGCGAACGTCTTGCGCCACGGTCTCGATGTCGCGATCGAGCGTGAACTCGAGGGTGATATTGCTGAACTGCTCCGCGCTCGTGCTGGTGAGCGTGCGCAGTCCCGGCACCGTGCTCAGCTCTTCCTCGAGAATGTCGGTGACCGCTGATTCCATGACGCGCGGATTGGCGCCGCGCAGGAACGTCGAGACCGAGATCACCGGTGCATCGACGTCGGGATACTCGCGCACCGACAGGTTCACGTAGCCGAGGACGCCAAACAGCACGAGCGCCACGGCGAGCATGCTGGTGAGGACGGGCCGGCGGATGGAGAGGTCGGAGATCTTCATGGCGCGGGGGGATGTGCGT